>NZ_AYYR01000067.1 GCF_001435975.1 Secundilactobacillus collinoides DSM 20515 = JCM 1123 | reverse complement strand
AAAATATGCCCTGTGATACCAAGGGATCAGTCTGTCTTCATACTTTCAAGTTTCAGTTATTATTCGGTGCCATAATCTGTTTCAACGACCGAAACATCATCCGGTCCAATGCCTTATAAGGCAGTTTTCGAGCGGCAAACACCAGCAATTTCGCCGTGAAATCAGGCAAATAACGTGTTCTTGGTTTTCTAGCAGTGATTGCTTTTAAAATGAGGTCAGCAATGGTGTCCGGCGTGGTCGAAAAGTTCGAAAAGCCGGAATTTTTGACATAACGGTCAACAATATCGCGGTATGCGGAGTCCGTTGGGGTCTGATCCAATAATTTCTGCGTGGCGATGCCGCCCCATTCTGTTTTTGTGCCACTTGGCTCAACGATGATGACATCAATACCAAAGCGTTTCACTTCCATGCGCAAGGTATCGCTCAAAGCTTCCAACGCGTGTTTGGAGGCGTAGTACCAACCGCCAAGCGGGGAGTAGATCTGACCGCCGATTGAGGAAATATTGATTACTTTGCCAGCGCGTTGGTGCCGCATTGTCGGCAGAACAAGCTGCGTTAAATTCATCAGCCCGAAGACATTCACGTCGAATTGTCGTTTTGCTTCCTCGGGTGACACGTCTTCAAGCGCCCCCTGTGCGCTGTAACCCGCAGAATTCACGATGACATCGATGGTGCTGCTCTGTGCTAAGACGTCAGTAACAAAGACTTGGTTAGAGTTCTGATCAGTGACGTCAAGGGCGTGCACGTGCACACCAATAGCGGCTAAATCCTGCATTTTTTCAACACGGCGAGCCCCGGCAAACACCTCGTAACCTTGTTGATGTAAGCGTTTGGCTGTTGCTTTACCAATTCCAGCGGATGCACCAGTAACAATAGCAGTTTTCATTTATTTTTTCTCCTTTAAATAGTGAACGTTCAGTTATAAAACGGTAAAAACGAAAAGCCTAACTCATTAGGCTTTCATGACTTTCCAACAGAGGGCAACTGCCGTGGTAATTTGGTCCTCGTCCGGTTCAACGTGGTGGCTGTAGGCCACTTTCATCCATGAATTGATTGAATCAAAGGTGAAGGCTACGAGCAGCGGAAATGGTACTTTGGCTAAGGTGCCGGCTTTTTGGCCGGCAGTAACCAACGCTTGAATATCATCGTTGCGGTGCATCATTTCCTGATAAACATTTCGCTCGATAAGTTCCGGGGTATTATTCACAGCATCCATGTATAATGCCTGTTCAGGGTGCGCGAGCAGGGTTTTAACATAGTTCGTAAACAGTTGTTTGAGTTTGGTTTCAATGTCAGTCGCAGGATCGAGATCGACCTTCGTTTGGCTATCAAGGATGTCCTTGGCTTCAACATATATCGAGGTCAGCATATCTTCCTTACTTTCATAAGTGAGATAAATGGTGGCTTGAGACACACCCGCTTTCTTGGCAATTTTAGACATGCTTAGATTCTGATACCCTTCGTTGATGGTGATATCGTACACGGCCTGTTTGACGGCTGCGACTTTGTCCATATCTTTTTTTCGCATGACGTTAATATAACTGAACGTTCAGTTATTGTCAATGAAATAGTCTTAAAATAGTTGTTGAGAAACTGAGTGGGACAAAAAAGGCCGTTTTGCGCCTGCACATAAACGCTCCTAGCTGAAAATCCGTTCGAGATTGTCAGCTAGGAGCGCTTATATGGCCGTGAAAAAGCCGTTTGTCGTATATTTATGTTAGGAATCAAGACGGGCAAAAATGCCAATGATAACGCAAGTCGGATTTTTGCTCCCAGCCTCGGGACGAATCTGAGTTACCGCTTTTCCCGCTTTCCCAAGAACGGTGACACATACATGACGATCAACGCAACAATACCAACCGACCCCAAAACAGTCAGGTCTGTACCAGTCGTTGTTGCGTTCGGCATGTACAGCGTATTAGTGATCATATCCAAAGCAAAGCGAATTGGTGTCCAGCTGTAGACCCAGTTTCTAAAGAAGCTGCTAAGCATTTCAGGCGCGTAGGACAGCACGCCGGTTGACAGTATCCAAACGAGGATGAGCAACGGCCACCCCGCAAAACCGAAGAGGTCGAGCACGCCCGTTTGAAGCAGGTAGAAAATATAGGTGCTAAAGAAGACAATCAGCATGAATTGGCCGGCATCGGGGACGGGAACGCCGTAGCAACCGTGGGCAAGCACGTAAATCGTGCCAGTGATAACGGCGCTGGCAATCAAACCAGTCAGTACTTCACTGTTAATGCTGGCAAGAGACAAACGATTCTTGCCCAGATTCTTGTTTTGGTCCGTTTTTTTGTGTTCCCGCCACAGCAGCAAACTGGAAATCAGGGCGCCAAGCCAAGCGAAGACGGTCATGAGAAATGGCGCCATCCCGCTGACACTCTTATTGGGAATTTTGTTCACAGTTGTAGTGGTGGTCTTTACCGGATTACTGAGGGATTTCCAATTTGCGCTGGAGAGGGCAATACCAGATTTTTGAACGGCACCGGTTAATTTCGCGCCGAGTTTGGTATTGAGTTGAGCCCCCATTTTTGTGAATGCGGTGGTCAGCAAGGTTGCTGCAGAAGTGTTCATCCCCTGGTTAATTTGAAACGATATCCCGGCCTGCTGTGCCGGTTGCTGAAGGGCGGCAGCGAAAGCCTTTTCCTGCGTCTTAACCTTGGTTGTTTTGGCCGCGGCTGGGGTTTTCTTGATAAGCGCTGCGAGTTTCTGCTGCCCAATGAGTGCCTGCAGACGTTTTGTATAGGCAGTGATATTGGCTGAGAAGTTCTTTTTGATGATGACGGCGCCGTAGTATTTCTTGTCGTTATAGCCTTGACGCAGCTGCTTTCGGCTATGAACGACGATCCATTTGATCTTGGTGTTTTTGTCTTTCGGCTGGTACGTTAGATTGTTCTTGATCTGCTGACTAGCTTTGCCGTTGGACTCATCTAGAACCGCAACCGGCAAATTATGGACCTTGATGGTGTTTCTAGCACCGAATTGCGCAACGGAAAATAGCGTCAATACTAAAATAACGGCGCATAAATACAACCAGAACGTTTTTTGCTTGATAATTGCGAACATGATTTCTCCTCCTACTGATACGATTTAATAGGTATTAGTTTAGGTGGAGGCAGCGGACAAAACAATGAACAAAATGCTGACAAACGGCACTTAAGATGACAATAATCGAACACTTGTCGTTTAACCACTCAGTTGTTATAATAATGGTGATTGGAGGGGTTCGATGACTGATTTAAGAGTAAGACGAACCGATCGAGCCATTCAGGATGCTTTTGTGAAACTGGTACTGGCACGAGGATTTGATAGCGTGACGGTCAGCAAGATTGCCAGTGAGGCGATGATCAACCGTCAGACGTTCTACAAACACTATACCGATAAGTATGATTTGGCTGAAAAAATGAGTCAGCAGGTGACTAACGCCTATGAGACTATGTTGAAAGAGCGCGTTGCGTTAGCCAAGAAAAACGTCTCGTTTATCTCGGCATTTAACACACTGTTACCAGATATTCGCCAATTGGTTGCGACCTATCGCAATCAAATTTTAGTATTGCGGGCCATTCATTTAGACCGTTTTGATTTTAACCAAAGTCTCCGCGACCACATGTCGTGGGCTGTGAGCCAAATATTGAATCAGCATCCTAGTGAATTTGAACAGGCAATTCTCGATTCACTATCAATTGGCATGATGAATTACGTCTTAAAAGTTGGAAAATTACCCTCAACAGATGAAATTGAGCGGAGTATTAGTCACGTCCTTAAATTATTTGCTTAAACAAATAACGGCTTCGATTTTCTAAAATCGAAGCCGTTTTTGTGTGACTATGATGCATACAAACAGGTATCGCGGACACAAGTCAATCACTTGTGCAGCAAGCGATGAACTAAGCTAATGCAAAGAATAATGAAGGCCGCAAAAATCAGCAGGTAACCCACGGGCAACAGGAAGAAAAACGGCTCGTGTAAGATGCCGTTGGCGCCGATCCAGGTTGGTGCGAGAAACGCTTCAAACAGGAAACTACCCACACCAAGTAAGAAGACGATGGCAGCCGCTAAATTTAAGCGGGCGCGGTGGGTCTGATTACCATCTTTAAACAATTTTGTTTGCATCGTTTGATCTCCTAAAATTAAAGCATCTAGCGTGACATGAAAAACCTGGGCTATCATCACAACGGTTTCCAGGTCGGGCAGGTTTCGGCCAGTTTCCCAGCTGGAAATCGTTTGCCGGGACACGTGTAGTTTGGCAGCCAGTTCTGCCTGGGTGAGCTGGTGTTGCGTGCGAATCGTTTTGATTTGACGTTTGAAATCCATGAGCGTCCCTCCTACGCTATTCAGTATACGCAAGGTCTGGTTAAAAAGCCCGCTTGCCTGACTGTCATTTGAGCGATTGCGACTGTCTTCGGTATTTCCTGGGAAATAAGGAGATTCTTCCCGGGTAATCATTCTAGTTGGTTTCAGTCATGAACGGTATAAGGATCAAGCTTGTTTTGAAGCAGATAGCTGGTAATGGTTACAATCACTAAAACGCGGTAGAATAGGGGCAACCTATCAGCAAAGGAGCGCTTCGAATGATCCAAACCCTCAGCAAAGTTACCGAACACCAACTAGACACGCTTATGGACATCTGGTTGACCAGCAATCTGCAAGCACATAGTTTTGTTCCCAGTCAGTATTGGCGCTCGCATGAAGCAGAAGTACGGGCAGCGTTGCCGCAAGCAGAACTGACCGTTGCCATGACTGACACTGGCCGCATTGTTGGTTTCGTAGGGGTGCAGAACGGTTACATCGCAGGGGTGTTTGTGGCTGACGAAATGCGCAATCAGCACATTGGCCATCGCCTGCTCATGCACCTGAAACAGCGATATGCCAAACTGACGCTGAGTGTCTTTGAAGCTAACGCTGGGGCAGTCAGGTTTTATGAACGTGAACGATTTGTGATCTCCGCAACCCGCATGGCAGAAGACGTCAAACAAGTTGCGTATGAAATGACTTGGAAGCGAGGCTGACGAAATGACCAAACGCAAACCAACGAAAATACCGATCGATGCGCGATTGCGGACGGCCTATTTGAAGCTATTAGCATCACAACGTTTTGACCAAATCAAGGTTAAGACGCTGATTGCTGAAGCCGGCGTCAGTCACGGCAGTTTTTACCTCTACTATGATTCGGTGTTGGATGTTTTAGAGGACATTGAAGACCAGTTTCTGGAATCGCTGGCGGTGACAAAATACGCTCCACAAACGGTGTATGATGCCAGTCATCCCACTGATGAATTGCTCAACAAACTGACATCGATCACGGCACAAATGCCGACTTTTAAGCGTCTTTTGGGTCCTAATGGCGATCCTTATTTTGAACGTAAAATGAACCAGTTCTTCGATGAAAAATTAACGGAATATTTCAAAAACGCCCCGCAACAACCGCCATTGGAGCAACAGCTGATTCAGCAAGCGGTAGACGGTGCGAGATGGTCACTGTTGAAGTGGTGGTCTCAGCACGACGATGAGTTGTCCACGGCTCAGCTGGCGCAATTTTTGAACCAGTATATGAAAATGATTGTGACATTGACGACCAAGTAGCGTGTTGCGCGGGCTGTCTCTCGGCGTCCGTTTCAGCGATCAAGACGCAGTGCACAAAATGCATGTGCGGTTTTAGTCGTCAAAAATTGGCGTCAGCCTTTTGTGCACCAGAATATAAACGACCCCTCTGAAAATCCAAACTGGCATTCAGAGGGGTCGCTTATATAGATTAAGAGCCGTTTGTCACAAGTTTATGCGCGACAAACGAGTCGTGTTAAGACAGTCATTTTAATGCTATTGATCGTTGATAATGGTTTCATCGGGTATGCTTAGGATTGTTGCTGTGCAGCGATTTGCAAGGCCCCGCCAAGTTCTAATGCAAAGTGGATAGTGTGGCCATCCGCAATGGCCTTAGGCGCATCTTTCGGGCAGAAATAGGATGAAACGATATCCAGTCCGTCTGGTAGCGGTTGAATTTGGTGGATAGCGCCGACATGAATGTTGAAATCATCGTGCTTCAAAAATGTTTCGCCTGCTAAAATACTGGGGTGGTCAGCTAACCGGTCAACATGGACATAGCTTGGAATTTCTTTGCCGCCGGTACCGTACGTCAATGTGGGTTCGCCCAGCATGCCAAAGGTTTCCATGATAGTTTGCGGCTCCTTGGTAATATCACCGGCAAAGTAGTAATGTTCGGGCATGATTTGAAACGGAATATCACCATTTTGAAGGCCACCCATGGCCATTCCAAAACTTGCTGGGTCAATGCCGTGGGCGGTGAGGTGTGTGGTGCCGATCCAGACGCCCTGTTCTTCAATTGGCCGTTGGTTGAACGCATGCCAACGATTGTCTGAATCTATCAAAATGTCCTTAAAAAGGTCTAGCGTTCCTGCTGAACCCATTGCGGTGTGGGTAGCGACTGCTAATGCCAGAACGTCGGCTGGTGTCATCCAATTAAGCTCGATTGGGGTTACCGATTGGCCATCAGATGTTTTTGGCGTGAAACCAAGGTCGATGACCTCATGCAGAAAGTGGAGCGCGCGCTCGTACTTGTAACGATTCAATTGTGTTTCAGTGTAAGTCTCATTGTTGATTTCGATATCTAGTTTGAAGTTTGTCATGTATAAAACCTCTTTTCTTTTTGATAAGTTCATCATAGCGAGTCTGAACCGGGCGTGCTGGAAAGAATTGGACGATGCGTCCATTTTTATGGATGTTTCGAAAAAAAGTGCTAAAAGATAGGGGCTTGCACCCGAGGCATGAAATGTTATAGTTAAATTGTGAATTTTTTTAAGAAGAGAGGGAAACCACATGGCTAAATACACTGTTGAATTAAGCGAAGAAGATTTAAACATGATCAAGGATTGCCACTCAAAGAACCCTTCAATCATGAAAGCAATGAACGAAGCAAAGAAGTCTGAGAAGTAATTTTTGGACGCAAAACACCCACCGAGGCTATCATCTTCGGTGGGTGTTTTTTCTTGTACTGGTAAATCAAGGTTTCACATGAAACATCAACGTTTAAGCCAGCGCAAATATTTGTTCTACGTCAATCACAACCACGGCAGCGTGGTCGAGTTTGCTGCCTTCTAGTGCCTTCTTCGCGAAGTCGTCATCTTCATGTAAGTGCGCGGTACCGTTCACCCGAAAAGCTAAGTGATTCTTCACATCCCAAGCTGCGGCGGCCACGTGGTCGTTCGCCTTTACGTTTGCGTAGGCGTGGTCAAATGTGTACTCAAAGTAGATCAGGTGATTGGCGTCCAGCACGTGAAGTGACCCCTTAGGACCCAGTTGGGGGTGGCCGGTTGTGTCAGATGTTGATAAAAAGACCATTGAATCATTGAAAAATTGTTGTTGTTCGTCAGTTAAGGTGGTGCCGTCTAGTAATTTAGCCATGTTTGGTTGGATCCTTTCTTAGTCAAAACGTGTTTATTTGCTCGTCTATAGTTGTCATTAGAATAACTATACATTCAATTTAGCAAGAAAAATGGCAACAATCAATTTAATGGTACACAATTTATTCGAAATATAAGTATTAATTGGCTAAAAGAGAAGCTCGCTTGCAATAACTTCTTGGTGTTGACGCAAAACAATGGCCAATATTTCGTCAACGGTTTGTTGTTTGCCACTATGCAGCCAGCCATTTAATATGCCTGTTAAAAAACCAACACGAGTTGATACAAAGTAGGTGTAGTCATCATTCGGATGGTACAACCCGATTTGCTCGTAACATTCAAGCACGATATGGGCATTTTGAATAAATACGTTATAGATGATGTCAAGTCGTTCAATTTCAAGTAGCGTTTCCCACGCCTTTACGTTTTTGGGGGATAAGATACTCGTCAATACATATCGCAGTAAACTGCTAGTTTCGTCGTTTGGTTTAAAAGCAGCGACATAATTGGTGAGTGCATCCCGCATGTGTTTAGTGCACTGCCAGGTTAAAATATCGATGGTGTCATCGAAATGTCGGTAGAAGATTGTCCGGCCAACAGTAGATTCCCGGGAAAGGTCAGATACTGTTATTTGATTGAAATGTTTCGTGTCTAAAAGCGTCATCAGACCATTATAAAGCAGCTGTGCTGACCGTTGTGCACGAATGTCGTCTTTAATGTGAAACATAAGTCCTCCTTTTGTCATACAAGTCTCAGAACTATTGTGCGGCAACCAAGCATATGGTAAAAATAGTTTATGGAACAAATGAACCATAAGTAACATGTGTATCATATCAGGTGACGACAACAACTGTCAATAATAGGAGGATATAACAATGTCAAACAAAGACACGCATTTAAAAGAGACTTACGTTCAAGACTGGGATCGGTTAAGGGCACAACATTTGATTGCTCGCAATGCATTAGAAAATGCTGGGAAATTAGAATTTAAGCGATACAGTTCAGCTAAATGGGCCGATTTTGTTGTAAGTGACCGAGGTGTTATGACAGCGAAGGTTCAACATGATGATGTGAAGGGCGTTACACCGGAAATGATTCAGTGGTTCTTCGAGCATTTAGGATGTGTGACCACGTGGAATGGGATTGATTTTTCTGGTCCAGCTGTGTCAATTTACCACCTTTGGCATCACCGAGATCATGTCGCTGTTACACCGCTAACAGACGTAAATGGGCAGCGTAACCTTGGCTTCCTCGAGGGTGGAAAATCAAAGATTCACGAGTTGACTAACGAAGTGAATGATGTGATTTACTATGAAATGGAAACGATAGAACTCAACACACATACCTTCACATTTAATGTAATGAAAAATGGTAAAGCAACCGGTCATGTGAAGCACGTTTATGCACCAGCAGATGATGGCTGTACGTTCTACGCAGAAACGGCTGTTGGAACTGAAACTGGGAATGAGATTTTCAATAAGACGATTGTGCCCAAACTATATTCAAAAGAGGCTGGTATGCAGTGGATTGCTCACAACATTCAAGAAACCGGACGGATGCAAGATATCTTACCGGTTCTATATGCTCATCAGGACAAAGTCTATTATGATGCAGACCTCATCAAGTTTGATTAGTAATTAAGAATACACATTGTCTGTGAAAACACTATGATCTTTGATATACTATGAGAAATCGTATCAGCAAATAAGGAGCGTGATCATGATGCAAAACGGACAAGCAAAATTTCTAGCTTTCATTGACGCCGCGGTGGATGATGCTAATCAGGGTAAGGCACATGCGTTACTTCAGGAGAGCTTCAAAGCCCAGCAAGCTGGGACCTTTGACTATCAGGCATATCTTGACATGAAAGATGACCTGCTGGCACTTGTTAAGCCAGACCAAAAAGATCAGGTCGAGGCAGCAATGAATCAGTTCGGTGACCAATTAAAAAAGGGGTAAACAAAAACGACTAGCCGAGACGGCTGGTCGTTTTTAGTTGCGGGAAATTAAGGTTTCACATGAAACATTTTGTTAAAACAACAGGTAATACAGACCGCTTAACCCAATGAATCCGTAAATCAGCGGTTTTATCGTGGTTAAATTCCACCGCATTGACAACCGATTTGCAATCATCGTTCCAAAGGTGGCTGCAACCATTCCAGCGAGGATATACGGGATATCGGTAACGCCCAGAATACCGTTTGCCACTCGAACGCCTGCGATGTAGAACGCATCGATGAGGAAAAAGCCCTGGATATTGGCGATATATTCCGGCATTGTTTTTGATAGTGACAGAAAGTAGAGTGCCATCAGCGGACCGCCAATGCCAAACAGGCCGTTGAAGAAACCGGAAATGATCATAAAACAGATACCAATCAGCAGCGGGTATTTGTGTTCACCAGCACTTTTCGACAGGGTGAAGTACAGGCAAAGCGCCACCAGCAAGCCACCCAGCATCAGCCGTAAAACGTGGGTATCAAGCACGCTG
The DNA here is from genome assembly GCF_001435975.1 of Secundilactobacillus collinoides DSM 20515 = JCM 1123. GTDB lineage: Bacteria > Bacillota > Bacilli > Lactobacillales > Lactobacillaceae > Secundilactobacillus > Secundilactobacillus collinoides. The sequence goes on along the minus strand of NZ_AYYR01000067.1, from coordinate 93,798 downwards.
CCTAAATGGACTGACCAGGTTGCCACCGCGGCGTAGATGATAAACGGGCCGATTACTCGCTTAAGGTCGAAATAATGGCGGTAACGGATGGTTTGAACCAGAACACTTGCCAGCATAATAACGCCGCCGATTCCCGCAGCCTGTTGCATGGGCAGGACCGACGGGAAAAAGATCATCATGATAATGACCGCGCCAAATCCCGTCAATCCCTGCACTAGGCCAGCGAGCAACGCCGGCAAAATAATGAATAGCCAGATCATGGTGACTGGCCTCCTTTATGTAATAGTCGTTATCTATCTAGTTTGGCGGATTAACGGGAGCGTGTCAATGTAGAATTGCAAAATTACAGCCGCTGTTAGTGATAGTTATTTGTAATCATCAAAAAGCCGGTATTAGGCTAATTGGCCTAAACCGGTTTTTTTGTTGTCGTGAGTTGTTTACGGTAAATTTGCAACGTTGTTCCGGTCCATTTTTTAAACGCTCGTGAAAACGAGCTGGGTTCCACGTATCCGACCAAGTAAGCGATGTCGGTCGTGGTTAGCGTTGCATCGTGCAGATAATTAATGGCCAGTAATTTTTGTACGGTCTGTACCTGTTGCTTGAAGGTGGTATTTTCCGCGCTTAGATTACGTTGCAGTGTTCGCTGACTGACGCCGAGTGTCTGTGCCACATCCTGAGTGGTGAACTGGCCGCTGGGAATGGCTTTGAACAGTGTCTTTTTTACTTCGTTGGTGAACTGCTGCTGGCTGTTCATCTCGCCTAACTGTCGGTTGAATTCCGGTTCCAAATACTGCCACATCACGTTATTTTGCGTTTGAAATGGCGCACTTAAATCGGCGGCATTGAATGCGAGTTGATTGCCGTGTGTCACTTGATCGCCATGCAGACCGAACTGGTTCTCGACTAGCCGACCATAGGCATAGGGACCCGTGAGCAACGTTGGGGTTATCCGTTTGCCGCTGCCGGTTCGCAAGACGCTGAGAATGAGTAATTGTTCGTTAAGAATCGAGAACCGTGGTAGTTCCTGTTGCGGATAAACGAAGGAAATTTCGATCTGCACTTGGTTGCCCAATTCTTGAACATTGAACTTGATTGGCCCCGCCAGTTTTTTGTAGGTGGCCAGTCGTTTCAGGGCAGCCAGTCCGTCCGGTGCACACAGTGCCGCAAAGAACGGCGGCATGAAGGCGTTAATACGGTTCACGTCGCTAAGCGCAACGAGCTGCTCATCCGTCAGTGCATCCGACAAGGCTGACAAGAGCTGGTAATACTGCTGGTCGGACACGTCCAGTTCCTCACGCCAGAGTTGGTTGGCGATACCCGCTTGTTGGAGAATGGCAGGGAAGTCAATGCTGCTGGATTGCAGGAAGGATTGGAATTGTTTTGGAACGGCTACTTTCATGGATGGGGACTCCTTTCTTAGGTCGGTGTTGGTTTGGGTATATTTTAGTCTTTATTTTGGGATTGTTGGTGGCGAGTGCTTGGGCTTGGGGTTTTTATATTGCGGAGACATGTTTGTAAGGCAAGGTTGCAGTGGGCGATGCTTTTGGTGCTGATTTTGGAATTTAGATTTCTTTCTTTTGTTTTTGAGATGTTCTTGCGACCTGGGTCTCTTTTAGATAGTCGAAATGTGTTCCGTCCCTTAAACGCCTTACGCCACACTCACTAGGATGCCCGCATCATCATCCAATCAAACACTCTGGTTGGCAACACCGTGTGCAGGAAGACCAGTGGTTTTGCGCCCATTCCGATTAGGTACCGGGTTCTTGGGCGACGGGCGTTCACTGCCTTACTCATTGTGTTGGCGATGATCTTTGGGTTGGACATCAGATTTGAACCGTATTGCTTGCGCATGCCGGCAGCCGTTTTCTCAGCGTATTGTTCGTAGGCACCGCCCTTGGCTGATGCAGCGAGGTGGTCCGCTGCGATGAAGCCCCAGTCCGTTTTGATGCCACCAGGTTCGATGATGCTGACGTCGATACCGAAGTTGCTGACTTCCATCCGCAGGGCGTCACTGAAGGCTTCCAGCGCGTATTTTGTGGCGTGGTACCAAGCGCCGAAATAAGTGGTGATTCGACCGCCCATTGATGATGTGTTGATAATGCGGCCGCTGTGTTGTTTGCGCATGTAAGGCAGGACGGCCTGCGTTAACCGCGCCACGCCTAATAGATTGACGTCGAGCTGCTTTTGAGCTTCTTCAATGGTCACGTCTTCGACCGCGCCGTATGACCCGTAGCCGGCATTGTTGATTAAAACGTCGATGCGACCCTGTTCTGCAATGATTTGTGAAACGGCTGTCTGCACTGATGCTTCGTCGGTGACGTCAAGTTTCAATGGCTTAACGCCCTCATTTGCGAGTGCCTGGATCTTATCAACACGGCGGGCTGCACCGTAAACCGTGTGGCCTTGTTCTGCAAGTTGTGCTGCTGCTTGATACCCGATACCGCTGCTGGCGCCTGTAATTAAAATAACTGTCATGTGAATGGCCTCCTAATGGCTTGTTGTTTGATTGAATGACATTAGTATAGCCAGAATCCGGGTTTGGTTGAATGTTCAAACGCGCCAATCATTTGTCAGTTCGCGCCACATGAAACTAAACGATATCGCCGAGGTGGATCGCAATGCGTTCCGCAACATCGCCCATTTCTTCAGGCGTGGTGGCAGCATTATCCATCAGCCACTGGTTTAACAGGTTCCAGATGCCACCGGCTGCAAAGGCGAAAGTGTATGTGTCGTTTTTTGGTAACAGCACGGCTAGCAAACTCTTTTGGACGCCAGTTGTCAGCTGGGTGAGCAGGTGTGGCATTAAGTTGTTTGATTGTAAGTTGAGCAGAAACTCACGTTGCGGCACGCAGGCCGTAAAGAAAATAAGAACGACTTCGCGAAAACGGTGTGGACGTGCATTGCTAATCGTTGTGATCATCTCATTGACCTGCGCTTCAATGGCGTGGTCGAGAAGGGCATCGATCGTGTCGAAGTGTCGGTAAAATGTGCGTCGCGATAATCCAGACCGGTTGGCGATGGCACTAATGCTGATGTTCTTATATGGTCTTTGCTGCATAAGCTGTAACAGTGCTTCAGTCAACCAGGCCACGCTTTGGTCGACCTGCTGAACGCGCTTGATGGGTTTATCTGTCACAATTTGACCTCCTTTGTGGCACTTAGCTTGATATGACTGGTGTTTGATGACAGCCTCAGTATAATGAAATCTGTTAAGTGTTACAAGTGTGACAGAAAAGTTCAACGAAATGCAAGGGTGGGGTGACACATCAGCGAGTGGTGGTCTGGATTTCGTCGCCAATCAACGCACGATTTGACCCGCAATACCCGTTAAAAATCGGCGAATAAAGCAAGGGAGTGTGACACAAATGAAATTAGTGATTAATTACTGGTATCGTTTCGGCGCAGCGGCTCTGGTCTGTCTTGGGATCGTCCTCGCTGTTCGCCGGCCGGCTTTCTCGGAAATTCAGTGGCTGTTGGTTTTTAACTTAATGGCGCTATTGGCGCATCAGGTTGAAGAGTATCAGTTTCCCGGCGGCGCCCCGCTCATTATTAACCGGGTCGTTTATGATGAACGGGAACTAACGGATCGTTATCCGGGAAATAGTCTCTCGATTTGTTTGGTCAATACCAGCGCTTGGATCATCTATGGCACCAGTATCTTCTTACCGCATATTTACTGGTTTGGCTTAGGTGTAATGATGTTTAGTTTGTTTCAGATTTTAGGGCACTTAGTTGAAATGAATCTCAAGTTGAAAGTGTGGTATAACCCGGGACTGGTCACGACATTATTTCTGTTCCTGCCAATCGGATGGCGTTACATTGCACTCGTCAGCACGCGTCATCTACTTTCAGGGTGGGACTGGGTCTTTGGTGTTTTAACGCTTGTTGCCTGCATTGGCATTACGATCGTTGCACCCGTACAGAGCCTCAAAAACAAACATACACCCTACATCATCAGCTCTTGGCAAGTTCGCCGATTCCACCAAGTGACGGCATTTGCCAGCCTGAGTAAGAAGAAAAAAGGAGGGCACTAACATGATGAAGTCGATTATTCGTCACTGGTATGAACTCGCTGTTTTCGTTGCCGGTATTGTGGGTGTCGTTCTCGCTATTGGGCAGTGGAATTTACTGCAGACAACTATTTTGGCAAGCTTATTGATCATCCACCTGCACTTTTTTGAAGAAATGGGCTTCCCAGGCGGTTTTCCGTGGCTCGGCATCAACGTTGAACTGCATATAGATGAACGTGATGCAACAAAATGGGATTTGAACCAACTATCAACACTGTGGGGAAATGAATGGTTTGCCGTACTAGTTTGCCTAGTACCGCTCTTCTTGCCGCAGTGGCACTGGCTGTCGTTGGCAGCGGTGATTTTTGCCTTCGCAGAACTCGCGATGCATTTAATTTACTTTCCGCTGTCCTTAAAATTACTGTACAACCCCGGGTTCTTTACTGCGGTCTTTGGCCTGACACCGATCATCATCAACTACATCGTCCGTGCACCAATGACACGGCTGTATCACTGGTCGGATTTGGTGTTGGCAATCGTCTGGATCATCTTCAACTATTGGATGGCCTTTCGAGGACCAGTTTATAAAAAATTGGGGGCGATGAAGCAGTACTCATTCACGGCAGAGGAAGTCAACAAGGCCCAGCGATACATGGATCAAGTTAAGAAAAATGATGCACGCAAGGTATAAGTATTAGAATTCAGTGTTTCATATGAAACATCACAAAAACCACGGTGCGTACAACACGCACCGTGGTTTTTAATTACCCTAAATTAGCTTCCAACCGTTTCAAAAACACTTGTGCCACAGGCGACAACGGTTGTTCTTTCGACCAAACTACAGTAATTGGCTCAGCTAATTCTGGTTTCAGGGGGCGAAAAGTCAGTGGTGACTCCGTGTCGGTATTTACCAGATTAGCAAACCCTAGCACGTAACTGCCGCCATTGGTCACCATCAGGGTTGCGTTGAAAATGAGATTATAGGTACCGGTAATCGTGATTTGGTTGGCGACGTTACGCCACCAATCTTGAAAAAAATCGCGTTGCAACGCTTGTTCAGAGACCATCAGCGGCAGTCCCACTAGGTCGTTAGGCGCAATGAATTTTTGTTGTGCAAGTGGTGCTGCTTTCGGCATGATAATGCCCCACCTGTCAACTTCAGGCAGTTTTAACGCCCCATATTGTTTGAGTTGGCGACGCCCCATAATGACCCCAAAGTCCAAACGACCGTCCGCTAACTGGGCCTCAATGGCGGCAGCGTCTCCGCTATGCAGATGGACCGTCACGGCAGGATAATCCTGTTGTAACTGGGCAACTAGATCCATTATACGTTGCATACCGCGGCTTTCACCGGCACCGATGTCCAGTGAACCGGAAATGACAGTTTGATCAGTCTGAAGATTTTGCTCGGTTTTGTCGACCAGCGCAATAATCGCGTTAGCTCGTTTGAGCAGGTAGCGGCCCTTATCCGTTAACGTGATCTCACGTGACCCGCGGATGAAGAGCCGGCTTCCCGTTTCAGTTTCTAAGTCGCTGATTTGTCGCGACAAGGTGGGCTGGGACAGATGGAGTCGTTTAGCGGCCCCCGAAATCGTTTTGACTTCGGCAACTGCCACGAAATACCGTAAGACACGAATTTCCAAGTTAATCATCTCCATAGTTTTTAAGCATACTATACCATGTAACATAAGTATTTTACATAATAGAGACTCGCCCGTATACTTCTTACCAATGAGAAAGCAGGTGACAAACATGCAGGAAATGACACGAGTGGATATGCAGCAGCTACGTGACTTGCAGCCGGTGATCGATCAGAATCAACGATTGCTGCAGCACTTGAATACAATGCCGCATAAACCGTGCGAGAGCCGTCAGCTGATTAGTGAAATCATTGGTCAGCCGGTCAGTGCAGACACCGAGATCCGGTTACCGTTTTACAGTGATTTTGGCCATCATATTCAAATTGGGACCGGGGTATTTATCAATGCTAACGTGACTATGGTTGATCTCGGTGGCATTACGATTGAAGATTCGGCACTGATTGGTCCGGGGACATCACTGATTACCGTTAATCACCAAATAGATCCGAAACATCGGCGTGAATTAAACATTAGTCCGATTCATGTGAAACGTAATGCGTGGGTTGGCGCAAATGTGACAGTTCTGCCTGGTGTGACCATTGGCGAAAACGCCGTGGTTGGTGCTGGTGCTGTCGTGACGCGGGATGTTCCTGCTCACGCTGTTGTGGTGGGTGTGCCCGCCAAGGTTGTTGACCATATTTGAAAGGATGTTTTGAAATGAGTATTAAAATAAAGTTGTTGTTATTGCGGGTGCCTCAAGTGGCATCGGCGCCGCTACCGCTAAACTATTAGCAAGCAAGGGTGCCAAAGTTGTTTTAGGGGCGCGGCGTGAAGACCGTTTAAAGGCACTTGCTGAGGAAATTGGCACCAACGCCAGTTACCACGTGACGGACGTTACTGACCGAAATCAGGTGCACGATCTGATTCAGTTAGCCGTTGATCAATTTGGTCGGGTGGATGTTTTGTATAACAATGCCGGGACAATGCCCCAGGGCAATCTCAGCGACCGGGAATATGATAAGTGGCAGATGATGCTCAATGTGAATATCATGGGTGTTCTCAATGGCATCGGCGAAGTGTTGCCAGTGATGCAAAAACAACATGATGGGTTGATCATCAGCACTGATTCAGTTGCCGGCCACGTGGTCTACCCCGCTTCGGCTGTGTACAATGGCACGAAATACGCTGTTCGGGCCATCATGGAAGGGTTACGGCAAGAAGAAAAGGGCCACGGTATTCGGTCGACAATTGTATCGCCTGGGGCTGTCCGGACTGAACTGGTGAATACCATCGGCAATCCCGAGATCACTAAGGGAATCAGTGCCTTGATGAGCGCGGATGACAGCCAAGCGCTGGCGTTGAATCCTGAAGACATTGCTAACGCAGTGTTATACGCCATCGACCAACCCAAACACGTCGCAATTTCAGAGGTCATCGTTCGGCCTGCCGAACAGGAAGTCTAATCAGAACGCGATAAGGACGCCTTAGCACTTTCTTTCGCAGAAGCTTTTATCAGGCTGCGCTTCAAAATACGCGGCAACCAATCCTGGGAATTCGGTGTTTCATATGAAACATTTTCTTTAGCTGGTGGGCGCCGACTGTGCAAAAATTAACCACTGATTTTAAGGTTGGTTACAACAATAAGCGGTACAATCGGTACAAAGAGTAAAGTTGGTCACATGTGTCGATACTGGCCAACTTTTAACTAGGAGGGTTCACATGGCAAGAAAAGAGGTAGCGGTCGTTCTGGGTGGCGGCGGCGTCACGGGCATCGCGTGGGAAAGTGGTATTATTGCGAGTTTAAAGGCCATGGGAATCTATTTGTGGCAAGCGGACATGATTCTTGGCACCTCCGCTGGGTCGTTTGTCGGTGCCGCGCTTGCGAGTGGTTATGATATGCAGCGGTACTATGATCATCAGCGCGTGGTCAACACGGATGAGAAAACGGGTGTCGCGTCGAAGGAGATCATCCTGTCGTGGCGCGACGCGTTTATCGAAGGCGGGACGGATGCCGAAGCAATCGAACGGGCGATGGGTAATATTTAAAAAACCAGGCAGCCGCAAATTACATTGGCTGAACGCAAGGCCGTGGCTGAATCACGACTGGAAACGCTGGATTTTCCCGACCATTACGGCGCTGTCTCTGTCGATCGTGATACAGGTCAGACCCACGTCCTAACGAAGGACAGCGGGGTTTCTCTCGTTGAAGCAACCTGCGCCAGTGGTGCCGTCCCCGGTGTCTGGCCCAGCATCTCCTTTAACGGTATTGACTGGATCGATGGTGGGATGGTGTCCTCTGCCAATCCAATGCTGGCAAAGGACTATCGCAAGGTGCTGGTCATTGCACCGTTACCAAAGGGGTACGGGCAAATGCCAAGCACTCAAGAAGAAGTGGCTGAATTGTCGAAAACATCCAGGACCTTCCTTTTTGTTCCGGATGACCATACTAAAGCAGTTGTCGGTAAAGGCATCTATGACGCTGACCGAGCACCCGCAAGCGGTCAAACCGGCTGGGATCAGGCATTAACGGTTAAAAATGACGTTTTAGACTTTTGGAATGCTTAGACAATGTTTCATATGAAACACCTATTGGCCAGCGTTGTCCCTTAAAACAAGGATATAAATCAAATGAGGCTGGGTTTAACCGGTCCGATTACTGATAGACTGGCCTAAACTTATTGTTTTAGTGCTTCTGGGTTATATCTGACCCAAAACGTGCAACTCACGGCCATATAAAAAGACCCCAACGACACGCCCATTTGGGCTTTTAGTTGGGGTCTTTTTATGGTCTGATAATTAGCCGTCCTGCGACCCGTTTTACATAAATTAAACCGTTTTACGCATAAATGATACACTTTATACAATAAAAATTACTGAATATGCATATATACTCTTTACATATACATTATTTCTTGATAGGTTAGACTGTAAGGCCAATTCACTAGATGAATAAGAACTAATTCAGAGAAGTAATGGGAGCGAACAGGATGTCAGGATTATTGAAAGCAGAGAAGGGGCTGTTCTACGGTCTCGCAGTTATTTTATTGGTAGTTGGATTAGGGGCGGCAGTGATGCTGCACCTGCACGTTTGGGCCTACATTGTCATGTTAATTGTGTTTGCGGGCATTCTTTGGTTGGAACAACGCTTTGAACTCAGCGGGGTGATTCCGGTCTTCCTGCTCATGAGTTTCGTGGTGCTGAGCATGCTGAGTCTCAACCTTGGCCGCTCAGACCAGCAAATATCGTTTGCCAATGCTTTGAGTACCGAGGTCGTTCATGCCTCTAAGTAGGTACAAAAAAGGCGCACACCCTTACAGGCGGCGCCTTTTTTTGAATAGCACACTAAATCCAAGGTACAGCACTGTGCACCACAGCAGACTGACAAACATGGTGCGGTACGAACTGGCATCGACGATTAATCCCAATAGATAGGCTCCCAGACCCATCCCCAGGTCGTAGCAGTTCAGCAGCACGCCGGTGATCGACTCGCGTTTTTCATTACCGGCATCCTTCAGCGTCCACGCTTGCAGTGTTGGGAAAATGGTCCCGTCACCCGCACCGTAGAACACGCCGGCCAACACGAGTTGCCAAGTGCTGTGCATGGTGACCAGCAACCACAGGCTGATGATGAGCGCCACGATACTTGGAATGACCACGAAGAATGCGCCCCGCTGGTCAAACAGATTACCGATCATCGGCCGCATCAAGACACCAACAATAGCGGCTGCAAAGAAAAACCAAGCAACACCGCTGACGTGCAGCACCTTCGCAAACAGGGTGGTATAAGCACTGACGCCACCCATGACCAAACCGAGAAAGAAGATCATCGTAAATTGCGGGACAAATGTGCGGTCAAAGCCGGCAAACAACGGTTGTGATTTCCGAACCGGATGCGTCTGCTGGTGTGGCGTGAGAAACAGCAGGCTGACCATCGCGATGCTCAGCACGATGACGCAGGCTAAGAAAAACGCGTTAAACGACAGATACTCGGCTAGCGGAATCGCAATCAGCGGGGCTAAGGAAGCGGTCAGCATACTGCTGACGCCGAAATACCCCATGCCTTCGCCCATTCGGTTGAGCGGCAATTCGTCCGCGGCTGCCGTTGCAAAGTAGGTGGTAGCGAGCCCGTGCCCCAGCCCGTTGACAACACGCAATAGGATCAGAATGCCGAAAATAGTGAAAAATGGGTACGCGATGGCGGTTAATAGGTAGAGGCCAGCACCGACCAGCAACAGGGTTTTCTTTGAGAAGTAGGCCAACAGCTGTCCGGTAAAGAATCTGACCAGCAACCCTGCAAACATGAGCACGCCAACGAAAAGGCCAATCTGCCCGGCATCGAGACCGATCTTTTGCCCGTATAACGGCAGTACTGGAACCTGCATGTTGTACGCCATAAACACCATAGCGTTACCGATGAACAGCAGGATGAAGTTTTTTGTGAGGAAAGTGTGTTTTGATTCCAAAATAATATCGTTCCTTTCAAAGTAGGGTCCAAATAGGGCAAGTAGAACTAAATGGCACGACAGTAAAACGCCAGACGAGATCACAAGTCACGTAATCTTGTCTGGCGTTATTTTGCCGTCCGATTGAATTCTTATCCAGCCCATGTTGGACTGCTCCGATTTACACCTTTCAAATTAGCGAACTATGGCTGAATTGTCAAGCAGGTTCACATGAGATATTAGTGATAATTAACGCCCTTTTTAAAAATCAGCTGCTGCAACCCGTACACGAGCGGTACCAGATACAGATAGAGTGCAAACGGGATATAGCCTACGAAACTGGCACCAATAACCGCGGTAGGCACAAACGCAGCAATGTTCCACGGAATCAGCGGGGCGGTGAGAATACTGGAGTTTTCGAGATCCACGGCTAACTGACCATTGTGTTTGCCGTACGCCGGCCGCATCAGCGTATTAGTCATAATGATGGCAATCGATTGGTTGCAGCCAATCGCACTGGTGATAAAACTGATCAGGACGGTCATTCCAAAGGGCAGTTTTGTTTGGCGGTTGGCCAGCGACTGCTGCAGGTTGGTAAAACTTGCGAGGTGGTTGAGAATTCCCGCGATCGCGCAGGATATCGGCACCACGGTCAGCGGACTGATCATGGACACCACACCGCCACCCTGCACTAACGCGTGTGCCGTTGCCGGGTGATAGCCGACCACCAGCGTGGCCAGCAACGTGCTAATTTGCTGATGCTGTTCGGTAACGCCCAGAATCGCTGCCGCCAAGATACTGAGAGGAATCGATCGGCTGATCGGCTGGCGCAAAACGGACAGGACCAGCACAATAATGACCGGGATGAGCATCAGCCAATTAATGGTGAAATTGTGTTTCAATTGGGTCATAAAACTGGTATTGATGTGATTCAGCGGATTGAGCAGCGACAGGCCCCAGTAGCCGGCCAGTGTCAGCAACAGTGCAAGCCACGAGGACGCAAACATGTTGCGAATATTGCGGAACAACCTGGTAGCGGTGATGGTCGCCACCAGACTGGCACTTGATGACAGCGGCGAACACCGGTCACCGAAGTACACGCCTGCCATGATGGCACCGGCAACGATGTTGAGGTTGATGTCGCCACTCTTGGCAATCAGCATCAGCGGCAATCCCACAATGCTGATCGTACCAAACGAGGTACCAATGATAAACGACACCCCGGCACAGACCACGAAGGCAATCAGGATAAACGTTTGCGGGTTCGTGATCCTAAACGCGTCGTAAACGATGGTGGCAATTGTGCCGCTGGCCATCCAGATACCAATGACAGCACCGATGAGAATCAGCGTCTTGAGTACGCCGAACGAGGTTTTGGCGCCTTCCCACGAAAATCGCAATAACGTTTTGAGGCCATATTCACGTTTGCCAATGGCCATGAAGATCACCCAGCAGAGGGCGAGCGCGTAACCCAGCGCGATGTTATGTATGACACAGAAAATAAGAATAATGAATGATAGCAGCACACCTAAAATTAAAATTGGTAACCAACTCCCTTGTTTCACGGTTACTCCTAATTATAGGTGAGGGGGGACGAAAATGCTACCAGCGGTGGGCACTTGTTTTGACAGCCCAGACCACCGCTGGGGAATGTTTCACACGGCAATATTTCGTTTTGAAAGCGCTTGACAACACAATGTTTAGATGTATTCTGAATTTGAGTATGTGACGTTGTTTGCTGGTCGGCAGGCAACGCTTACTTATTAAGGATGCGAAACTGTAACGACCTCAATTAGTCAGGGTCGTTATTAAGTGTCTCACTGATAGTGAACAGCTATTCGTGAGGCAACCAAACTCTGAGAGGAGTGACAAGCATGACAGCAAAACAGGAAACACGAAAAAAAGACGCCCAGGAAGACGTTGAAACACTCTTTAGTGCACTTAAGACGACCAAAACCGGGCTGACGCAACAGGAAGCAAAAGCACGGTTGGACAAGAATGGTGCCAACACCATCACCCATGGCCAGCAACAGTCGCAACTCAAGGCATTTTTGAGCAACTTCATTAGCCTGATGGCGATTTTGCTCTGGGTCAGCGGCCTGATTGCCATGTTGTCCGGGACGGTTGAACTGGGCATTGCCATTTGGCTAGTCAACATCATTAACGGCTGCTTTAGTTTTTGGCAGGAACACCAAGCGCAGAAGGCGACCAATTCGCTAATGGCGATGTTGCCGACCTACACCCAAGTATACCGGGATGGCAAGGTCGTCCAAGTCAATGCGACTGACCTGGTTGTCGGTGATGTGTTCGAGCTGCAGGCCGGTAACGCGGTGCCCGTTGATGCCCGATTACTATCGGCAACATCGATGCAGGTTGACCAGTCCGCGTTGACTGGTGAGTCGGTGCCGGAGTCGAAAACGGCAACTTATAACCCTGACGAAGGCGAGTTTGCCGAGAGTAACTTGATCTACGCGGGAACGACGGTTGGCGCCGGTACTGGGACTGCCGTGACACTGGCGACTGGGATGCAGACGGAGTTTGGCCAGATTGCCGCACTGACGCAGCAACAGGCCAAACATTCGAGCCCGTTGGAACAAGAGCTTAACCGCCTGACGAAACAGATATCGATTATTGCAATCGGCATCGGGGTCGCGTTTTTTATCGCCGCCATTTTCTTCGTGCGTTATCCAGTGGCGAAATCGTTTATCTTCGCACTGGGGATGATCGTGGCGTTCATTCCAGAAGGCCTGCTGCCAACCGTGACACTGTCGTTGGCACAGGGCGTTCAGCGGATGGCGAAGAAACACGCGTTGGTCAAGGAGTTGGACAGTGTTGAAACACTGGGCGAAACGACGGTCATTTGCTCGGATAAGACTGGGACGCTGACGCAGAATCAAATGACGGTCAACCACGTGTGGCTGCGGCATCAGGTTTATACGGTATCTGGGCACGGCTATGTGAATAATGGGCATGTGTTGTTAAATGACCAGGCTGTCAACTATGAAGACGACCCCGATTTGAAACGATTGATGCTCGTTGCGGGCCTCAATAATGATACGAAAGTGCAGACGGACCCCGACACCCACCAGCCAAAGTTACTTGGGACGCCAACCGAGGCGGCCTTAGTCATCATGGCAGAAAAGGCGGGCTTTGACGTTGAGACCGTTGCCGCGAAAACACCGCGCCTCAAGGAACTGCCGTTTGACTCAGTCCGGAAACGGATGAGTACAATTCACCAGAACGATGCCAACACGCTGTCGATTTGTGTGAAGGGGTCGCTAAGCGATATGCTGCCGCAGTGTACGACCATTCAGGTGAACGGCGAAGCGCGGCCAATCACCCAGGCGGATTTGGATGCCATCAATAAAGCGAACGAAACATACGCCGCTCAAGGCTTGCGTTCCCTGGCTATTGCCTACCGTGAGATTCCCGCTGAAGCAGATGTTAACAAGCAGGTGGCCGGTTTGACGATCGATAACGCCGAAACGGACCTGAGCTTTATCGGCCTGACCGTCATGGCTGACCCGCCACGGCCTGAAATCTACGATGCCGTTCAAAAGTGTCACGATGCGCAGATCAAAATCATTATGGTCACTGGAGACAGCGCATTAACTGCTAAATCGATCGCTGTTAAGATCGGCCTGACCAGCGATAAGGCCCGGGTCGTGACCGGCATAGAACTGGAAGCCATGGGTGAGGATGAGCTGAAAACGGCTTTGGCCGGTGAAATCATCTTTGCACGAGTGGCGCCGGAACAGAAGTATAAAATCGTTTCAACCTGTCAAAAGATGGGGGAGATCGTGGCCTCAACTGGTGACGGTGTTAACGATGCGCCAGCTTTGAAAAAGGCGGACATTGGTGTTGCCATGGGTGTTACCGGGACAGATGTCGCTAAGGACGCTGCTGATATGATTTTGACGGATGACAACTTTGCCTCCATCGTGGCTGCAATCGAAGAGGGACGGACAGTCTACAGCAACTTGCAGAAGTTCCTGCTCTACATCTTCAACTCCAACGTGCCGGAAGCTATTCCATCGGTCCTGTTCCTATTCAGCCGCGGGTTGATTCCACTGCCGCTGACTGTCATGCAGATTCTGACGGTTGACCTTGGGACTGACATGTTGCCAGCGCTTGGACTAGGTGCTGAAAAGGCAGAACCGGGTATTATGCAGCAACCGCCACGTCCGCGAAACGCGCACTTATTGAATAAACGGGTCGTCTGGACGGCGTTTGCCTGGTATGGGCTGATTGCCTCGATCGTTTCGACCTTGGCGTACTTTTTCGTCAACATGGAAGCGGGCTGGCCGAATCAGGCACTGGCTGCCAGCGGCGGTTTGTACGCCCGAGCCACAACGATGACCCTTGCCGCCATCGTCTTCTGCCAGATTGCAGCTGCACTAAACTGCCGGACACAGGTCACTTCAGTGTTCAAATTTGGACTGTTCAGTAACCACCGGGTCTGGGCTGGGATCGTTTTTGAAGTCATTCTGTTAGCCTTTCTAGTCTACACGCCAGGTGTTCAAAGCTTGTTCAACACCGCACCGTTACAATTGCGGGATTGGGGGTTCCTGTGTGTGATCCCGATTCCGATATTCTTGATTGAAGAGCTGCGGAAATTTGGGGTGCGTCGGGTCAAAGGTATCAGGTAGAGAGTGTGGGACGCATTTCCAATCAGTTGTTTAGAGGGTTTCATTGCACCCAAATATTAGCCTAAATGAAAGAATGTAGGACAGAAGGGAGTTTGACCCAGAAAAAAATAAGCGTCCCAGCCAACAATCCGTTTGGAATTGTTAGCTGGGACGCTTATGTGGTCAGATGTGACCGCAGGCTGCGCGTTTATGCCAGATTACTAGGACGCGCTAGAGTGACAATGCTATTGATACCGTGATTGCAAACTAGTTTTTTAACACAGTGGAAATGGGTTTTCCGCTCGGTCCTGTAATGATTACTGGTGCGCTTTAATGCCTTTTATGGCGTAAAAATCGCACATAATGATAGACTCCCTGTGGCGCAGGGCGCTAATCAAGTTTTGTAATTGATTCACGCGTATGATGTTCCGGTAAATGCTTCTCTGGATCTGTATCACGAAGGTAATCAATCTCCTGTACCGCAATGCGGGCGAGGGAGCGCTTTACCGTTTCATCGTTAAACACAGCCGATAAAGCAATCGCAAATTGTTTCTTCAAATCAGGGTCAAAATCCTTAGTACTGGCAGCGTCGTTTAACGCCTTTAAAAGCGTGGTTGAAGCAATCGTTGCCGAATGATCGTCGAAAATATGGTCAGCCATAAAATCATCCTTTCTTGGTAGTTATAAGTTGCCTTACGGAAATTATACGCTAATAATCGGGTGCAGGTCGTGAAGACGCTTTGACTTTTTTATGAAATTTTATTGAGAGCACAAAAAATAACAGCGCTGTATCGATGGGCATAACCACACTGAAAATAGGTCATAAAGTGTGATTGTTCGATGTGACACTGGCGGCAGCATGCAGCCGCGAAAGGAAGTATTTGAATGACACCATACAAGATTGAGACTCGTGACACCTGTACCGTTTATGGTATCAACATCCAATTAAGTTTGGAGTAGCCGTGCTTTCAGTGCCATTTTGAGAGAGAAGCGAATCTTAGGAAAGCAAATGAACGATGACAGGACTCAAATTGAACGGATGCGGGGGCTGCTAGCAATCTGCAGTATGCAAGCAACGAATTCTATTACCATAAGATGATGTATTATCTGGGTGTTGATGCTGTCCATGTGCTGACTGATGATGAAAAGAGCCGGTTAATTGAATTTCCGCCCGGGACCTGACTTGGTAGTGCCACACGCAGTTGAGGATGCGGTTGCGCTCCGCAATGAGCACCTTTAGCGATATTATTGGTCGGTTGAGCGGCTACTGCCATGAGGGCTTACCAAGTGCTGTGGCAGAGACTGGTAAAAATGAAAAGGGTCATGTGACTGGTGAACTGTTTGTACCATTAGTTGGCGCAATAAACGGGTAGTCAGGGTTTCACATGAAACATGATTCGATTGAATGCGGTGTGTTGGAAACAAAATTTACCTTTGACACATCTTTTTAATTCGCAGTGAGTTTGATGCCAATGATGCCAATGAATAAGACACCAACGAAAAACCAAGTTAACGGACTAAGTTTGTCGCCGAACAAAACCACCCCAATAATGACTGTTCCCACCGCGCCGATCCCTGTCCAAACGGGATAAGCGATACTTAGTGGCAGTTGGTGGGTCGCTTTGGCCAGAAACGCAAAACTGGCAATCATACCCAGAACCGTTAATCCAGAATACACGGGGTGAGAAAAGCCCTCACTGAGTTTCATCAACGTTGCCCAAACCACTTCGAAAACGCCTGCAATTACTAAATAAAGCCATGCCATAATCATTTCCTCCTTGAACAAAAAAGCACCGGACACCATTCCTTCAATGACCTAACGGAATGGTGTTCGATGCGGCTGCCCGGTGGCAGTTTTTTGTTTTAATTTCCTAAAAGCATAGCATGAGAACCATCAGCGAGTCAACCAAGGGGTGTCGGCTGTATTAATGTGATTGTTCCACGTGAAACATAGCAAGGTAAAAACCCACCTGCCAGTTGCATCAAACGGCGAGTGGGTTTTAAGTATTTGGATAGTAAGATGACTTGATCAATCAGGATTCAGTTACTGTCCCGTGAAAATGAATCAGCCAGCGACGCGGCTGGTTCCTGTTTTGTAATTCAAATGATAGCCTGATTCGATGTTGAAAATATAAACGTTAAAGTGGACTGCGTTACTGCCGATGGATTGGCCTTCCATTTGAACGCCATTTGCTAACAAGTCATTACCCTTGAAAATGGGTTTGACCTCATAGCGGACGTAATGGCTGCTGTTCCCTTTGAGATAGGCGGCCACTTCATTTTCGTATTTTGTCATGCCGGGGTCATTCAGCGAACGTGTCCCAGTCATGAGGTTGCGGAAATTGTTGTTTTGGCCAGTCAATTGATACCCAATTAAATGGCATCGATTGTAGAGGTAACCGTGGCTGGTACGCTTGTTATGCCAACCGGTTGGCGTGACATAGAGGCCTTCACGGGCGGCGGTTGGCATCAGTTTTTTGTTCAAAACGGCGTTGGCAGCGGTGACCCGGTTTAGGCGGTCCAGATTACCGTATTTCTGCCATGCGCGTCTCGACAAAGTTGACGCCTTGAACTTTGGATTGTTATGGTTAATGATCACCACTTGATGGCCGTGATAGGTTAATTTGGTTAGGTTGCTAGTAGAAGCCTGGGCAACCTTAGCCGTTTTAACCTTGACCTTGCGCACAATCCTGCGTTTTGCTGGTTTCTTATAGGTGACCCGTTTTGGCTTGTGCATGGTCGTCTTGTAGTCTGTTGCTGCTAACGTTAACCCGCGATGCCGAGCCGTTGATAAGGTAACGCGATACACTTTCTTAGCCCGGTTAAGGCCACGATTATGACGGTGATAAAAATAGTGCTTACCAGTTCGGGTCACGTAAACGTAGGTAGCTGCCTGCGCTGTCGTTGGTTGAACCGGTTGCACACCGCCAACTGCCAGTGTCACTGTGGCAATCAGCAGAATGACCCATTTTGTAAATCGTTGCATTGCAATATCCTCCCCAGGATCTCATCTATAGAGAGTGACAGAAATTAGAGAATCACGATGAAGACAAAGTTGACTTCATTGCAGTGTTCATCTTCCTGACACTCGGTTTGGAACGATGACCAAAAAAGCGTGTCATGCGCACAAATGCTTGGTCAATCGTTGAATAAATCTGGGAACGGTAACTGAGTGATTGATAAGTCTAGTAACAGTGTATCATAATGTACATGTGTCAAAAAATGAATATAAAAAAGGAAATCGATTGTCGATTTCCTTTCCTTTTTGAACTAATGCGTAGAAACACTCGTTGCATCTGAATTTACTGTTTCAATATTGTTCTCAGTTTGCTTTTCTTCTTGAACAATTTTCTTTCTGTTAAAGAGCATAAGTGCAAGTACAACAATTACAATAACTGCAGGGCCAACGATGCTTGCATGAACAGTACCTTCGTAAACCAACCATGCTAATGGACTAGCAGCAAAGTCAATACTTGCGACTGAGCTGGTACCGGCGGGGATAAGTGATGCTTGAACGGTTTTGACAGCGGCAGTGAAAATTCCGGCTAATGTTGTTGCTGACAGTACACCAACAATCATTGTTACAAGACCGACAATGAAAGTCCGTAATACATTTCCGTTAGTGTAAGGTAATACGAGTGGGAAAATATAAATCAATCCAGAAAGACTAGCTAATGGCAGGAATGCGTTTCCTGGAATAATGACTGATAAGAATAAGATTGTAGGCACTAACAATAGGGAACAAACAAGGGTAACAGGGTGACCAATAACAAGTGCAGGTGTCATTCCAATATTGAAAGTCCGACCCTTGAATTTTTTGCTAATCAATTCCTGTGATCTGTTAGAGATTGGTTTTAATCCTTCGATAAACAGACTTGTTATTCGTGGAATTAAGACCATTACTGCACTGAGGATAATACTTAGTTGCAATGTCTTGGCAACTGGGTAATGCGCTAAAGCACCTAAAAGAATTCCAATGATGACACCGAGAAAAATCGGATCGCCTAAAATGCCAAATTTCTTTTGTAACTTTTCAGCATCTAAATCAACTTTATTCAGACCTGGAATGCGTTCGATGATCCAGTTAATTGCCCAAGCAAATGGAATGAAGGTTACACAGAATGCCTGAGGAATCGAAATACCCTCGAGATCTTTACCATAGAATTTTTCAACTTTCTTTTGTGATCGATCGGCACCCACAAGTGTTACGATGAAGGTCACAATCGCGGCGAAAGCACCCCACCAGAAGCTCTTGGTGGCAATGGATACAATTGATCCAACGAAGGCGAAGTGCCAGTAGTTCCAAAGGTCAATGTTTAATGTTTTGGTTGTTTTGGTAACGAGCATGATGATGTTAATCAGCAAACCGAGTGGGATGATGATTGCGCCGACTTCTGTACCGAAGGCGACGGTTGAGGCTGCGGGCCAGCCGATATCGAGTGTGTGCAGGTGTAAGTGATAGATTTTGACCATTGAATTAACGGCCGGACCCAAATTGTCGGCTAACAGTTGTGTCATCACACTCAGACCAACAAAACCAACACCAACAGATAAACCGGATTTAAGCGATTTTCCAATACCAAGGCCTAAAGCAATCCCGAATATCAAAAAGATAATCGGCATCATTACACTTGCGCCTAGAGACATAATGTAATTAATTACTGCCATGTTAAATTCCTCCGTAGTGAATTTATTTGACTACTTGGGTTGCTTGCCAATGTATGCCAAGATACCGCCATCAACGTACAAAACATGTCCGTTAACAAAGTCAGAAGCGTCTGAAGCTAAGAAAACAGCTGGACCTTGTAAATCACTTGTTTCTCCCCATCTTGCAGCAGGTGTTTTAGCGATAATAAATTGATCAAATGGGTGACGTGATCCGTCGGCTTGTTTTTCACGCAAAGGCGCTGTTTGTGGCGTAGCAATGTAGCCTGGTCCAATTGCATTACATTGAATGTTTGCTTCACCGTATTCTGAACAAATATTACGGGTTAACATTTTCAAACCGCCTTTAGCAGCAGCGTAAGCACTAACAGTTTCGCGACCAAGTTCACTCATCATTGAACAAATGTTGACGATTTTACCATGGCCTTTTTTAATCATGCCAGGAATAACGGCCTTTGAAACAATGAATGGTCCCGTTAAATCAATATCAATTACTTGGCGCCATTCTTCAGCAGACATTTCAATCATTGGAATTCGTTTAATAATTCCAGCGTTGTTAACGAGGATATCAATTGTTCCAAAATCTTTTTCAACTGTAGTGATAAGCTCAGCGACGTCTGATTCTTTTGTAACGTCTGCTACATATCCTGTTGCATCAATTCCGGCTTCTTTATATGCGACCATGCCTTTATCCACCAATTTTTGGTTGATATCGTTAAAGATGATTTTTGCACCGTATTTTGCGTAGGCACTTGCGATAGCGAAGCCAATTCCGTAACTTGCGCCTGTTACCAATGCAATTTTTCCGTCTAAGCGAAATGAGTTTTCATTAAATTCTGTCATTTTGTTATTCTCCTTTGGTAAAATAAAGATGTCTTATTGAGTGATAGTCTTCTTAATCGTTTCCCACTCAGCATGATATTGGACGGCTAATTTTGTAACTTCAGCAAAGTTTCCAGTTGCAGCCGGAGAGGTTAAGTTGCCGCCAGCACCGACTAAAACTGCACCGTGATTAAACCACTCCGCCATGTTGTCCAAATTGACACCACCAGTTGGCATCAAATTGGTATGAGGAAGCGGGCCTTTTTTAATTGCGTCAAAGAATCCCATTCCAACAATCTTTGCTGGAAAGACTTTGATGATATCCACACCAGCAGTTAATGCTGTTTGAATTTCTTTAGGTGTCTGGCAACCTGGCATATATGGAATTTGATAGAGGTTACAAATTTCCGCAACTTCGTTATTGAATGAGGAGCTTACGATAAATTCAGCACCTGATAAAATGGCGAGTCTTGCCGTTGGCGCGTCTAAAACTGTTCCAGCACCAATTACTACTGCGGTATTCTTGCTATACTTATCAGCCAGTTTGCTAATTGTTTGATCAGCATGCGGTGCCGTAAAAGCAAGTTCAATTGAAGTCACACCGCCTTCGATACATGCAATGGCGGTATTATAGGATTCTTCCGTTGAATTGCCACGGACAACTGCAACGACACCTGAATTTAAACATCTTTGTAAAATATTTAGCCGTTTCATGTTATAATCACCTTATAGATAATTTCCAAAAGAGAAACAGCAGTTCTTATTAAGAAACCATGATGAAATTATATAATTAACTATTTTTTAATGCAAGCCTTTTCAAGGAGGATTATGAATGAGTGAGCAAAGAAAGCTTTACGGGACAGTGTTAATTCACGCAAAAAAAATTTTGGATTTTATCATGTTATCGGCTCAAGCTCCGACGCTAACGGAAATCACTGAAGGTGTTGATATTTCAAAACCAACAGTATTGAAAATATTGACAACGTTAGAATTTTTAAATTTCGTTTATCGTGATGAAGTTAACAAAACGTACTATATTGGGACAGCGATGATTGGTTATTCAGAAAAAGCGTTAAGTGGACTTGATATCACTAAAATCGCAAAACCTTACTTAACTAAAATTCGAGATATTACAGGTGAAACTGTTCACCTTGGCATTGAGGAACATAATGAAATTGTTTTTCTTGAAAAAATTGAAGGTAATCGGTCAGTTGCACTGAAATCGCGAGTGGGTGGTGACTTACCGATGTATTGTTCATCAATGGGGAAAGCAACTTTAGCAACAAAGACCAAGGATGAAATTGAAAAATATGCGGACAGTGTGGATTTTTTACCGAGGGCTGAAAATACAATTACGAATAAGGCCAGATTGTTGAAGGAAATTAATGACGCGAGAAAATGCGGATATGCTATTGATGATCGTGAGAATGAAAACGAAGTTATGTGTATCGGTGCTGCAATTGAGAAAGATAAACATGTGTATGGCGCATTTAGTGTCAGTGTGCCTGCGTATCGCATGACACCAGACCAGCAGCAAAAAATAATTGATTTAGTTTTAGATGCTAAGGCGAAAATTAGTAAGCAAGTGTAAAAAAGCACTTGCTTTTTTTTATTTGGTATTTTATATTAAATATATCCAAAAGAGAAATATAGTTTCCAATTAAGAAACTTCCTTTAGAAAGGAGGTTTTCAAATGCCTGAATTTTTAACGTTTGGTGAACCTTTAGCAGTTTATTCGTCTGAAGAAATGGATAAGCCGCTAGAGGAGGTCACTAAATTTAGAAGATTTTCCGCAGGTGCAGAATTAAATGTCGCCATCGGTGTGGCTAGAATGGGATTCAATAGTTCTTATGTCTCATCAATTGGCAAAGATTTTACCGGAAACTTTATTAAACACGAATTAGCAACAAATCATGTGGATACATCCTATCTTTTTCAAAAAGAGCACTCATATACCGGCTTTTATTTTAAAACGCGTGTGAGTCATGGCGATCCGCAAATTGCGTACTTTAGAGCGGGAAGCTCAGTTAATCAAATCACTGAAAGTGACATTGATTCGATTGATCTGACTGGTTTAAAGGTACTGCATATTACTGGTATCTCATTGGCCCTTAGCGAAAATGCCTATCGCGCGGCATTATCGTTAATTAGTAAGGCACATCATATGGGGGCAATTGTTACTTTTGATCCAAATATTCGAAAACAGTTGTGGCAATCGGAGAAAACAATGATTGCCACAATAAATGAAGTGGCATCACTTGCTGATGTTGTTTTCCCAGGATTAAAAGAAGGTCAAAAACTAACCGGTTATTCTAATCCTCAAAGCATCGCCAATTATTATTTAGCAGGTTCATACACGAAGTTGGTCATTCTAAAGAATGGAACAATTGGTGCTGTTGCTTTTGACGATAAACAGCGGACGGTATCTGTGCCAGCACTGCAAGTAGACAAAGTTGTTGATACCGTGGGGGCTGGCGACGGTTTTGCAACAGGTATTATTTCTGGATTATTGGATCATTTATCACTTGAAGATTGTTTGAGACGTGCAACCACTATTGGGGCACTGGCAGTTCAAAGTGAGGGCGATAACACTGGTTATCCTGACCGTAACAATCTGTTAAGTTTGATGGAAAAGAAACCAGTTTAAAGTTACGGGTTATATACCTTAAAAAAGGACTAGAGTCAGTCCTTTTTTTGTTTGCCAAAATTAGTTATTGCAATTTTATCAAATAGTGTGTATATTAGAATGAACATTCAATTATAAAGTGAGGATTGATGCGCATGGCAAGGACTAAGGCTTTTGAAATTGATGCTGTTTTAGACAAGGCAATGCGGTTGTTTTGGACACAGGGGTACGAAAAAACGTCCATGCAGGACCTGGTAGACAATATGGGAATTAACCGAAAAAGTATTTACGATACGTTTGGCGACAAGCACACTTTATTTTTAAAGGCACTTGCGCGGTATGACCAGTTTGCAAATGATCTATTCCAGAAAGCCAGCGATTCAGAGACAACGCTTCTTGGCAAACTACGAGCAATTTTTCATTCGGCGGCGTTTCAAAATCGGACTTCACCCAAAGGTTGTTTGATGGTCAATTCTGCAACGGAGCTTGCTGTGATTGATCCTGAGGTGGGCGCCATCTTACAACGGATGTTCACACGTAACCAACGGAAGTTTTCGACACTACTCGGTCAGGCGCAGCTTCACGGTGAACTTTCGGCCAATTTGGATCCGGATGCTTTAGCGAGTTATTTAAACAACGCATTTACTGGGATTCGCGTGATGACCAAAGTTAGCACGAGTGACCAAGAGCTTGATCAGATTATTGCTATGACCTTGGCAGCTATTAGAAGTTAATCAGAATTGAGAAGATCCCGAATAATGGGATTTATTTTTTAACCATATTAGAATGATTGTTCAATAAAGGAGAAAAATCGATGAAAGCAGCTCAAATTACTGGCTATTCCAAACAACTCAATGTCGCTGTTGCCGAAACGGCAAAACCGCAAATTCAGCCTAATGAGGTGTTAGTTCGCGTGAAAGAGGCGGCGGTCAACCCGCTTGATTTAATGAATATTGATGGCAGCGTCAAGTTGATTCAGAACTATGCGATGCCGTTGACACTTGGCAATGAACTGGCAGGTATTATTGAAGCCATTGGCAGTAAAGTGACCAATTTTGTGGTGGGTGACGCGATTTATACACGGTTGCCGGTGATTAAAATTGGTGCCTTCGCAGAATATGTCGCGGTTTCTTCGGCTGCCATTTCACAACTCCCAACCAATTTAAATTTTAAGACCGCGGCGGCCTCTGCCTTAACTGGTTTAACTGCGTATCAGGCACTGCATGAAGAACTTCACGCAAAAGCGGGTGAGACGCTCTTTATTCCGGGCGGGTCTGGTAGCTTTGGTCAACTTGCTATTCCGTTGGCCAAAGCAATGGGGTTGACGGTCATTGTCTCTGGTAATGCCCGGGCGAAAGCGCACGCATTAGCCAGTGGTGCTGATCAATATTTAGATTACCAGACGGAGAATTATTG
This sequence comes from Secundilactobacillus collinoides DSM 20515 = JCM 1123, assembly GCF_001435975.1. Taxonomy (GTDB): domain Bacteria; phylum Bacillota; class Bacilli; order Lactobacillales; family Lactobacillaceae; genus Secundilactobacillus; species Secundilactobacillus collinoides. The sequence continues at coordinate 69,609 of NZ_AYYR01000067.1, read as the reverse complement.
GGAAACGTTATCCCAAGTTGATTATGTAATTGATACACTTGGTGCAACTGAATTGGCACATGAATTTTCAATTATTAAACCTGGTGGGCAGTTGCTGAGTTTAAAGGCGGGACCAAATAAGCAGTTTGCTGTCGACTATGGGCTACCAAAATGGAAACAGCTTTTATTTGGATTGGCGGGGGCCAAGTTTGATTGGCAGGCACGCCAAGCTGGTGTAACATATGGGTTCATGTTTGTACGGGCCTCCGCTGAACAGCTGCGAGAAGTTAGTTCGGTTATTGAGAACAATAACATTGTGCCCGCGGTTGATTCAAAAACATTTACACTTGATGAGATTAATGATGCCTTACGCTATGTAAAAGAAGGCCATCCACAGGGCAAGGTTTTACTTTCGTTCTAATAAAAAACCAAGTCACTCCTAGAGGAGAGTGACTTGGTCTTTTATTAGAACGAAACTAACGCAATGCTTTGGTCATGTGTTTGTCAGCCGTGATGTATTGGCCATTGTTGAGTTGAAGGAGCACTTGGTTGTTTGTTTTGATGAGACGCTTGACGCGTAAAATTGCATAGCGGCGGATGTGTTTACCGTGGTGATGCATACTTGTGTCCCGATAACTTCTCACACCTTGTTTAGCGATGACTATGATGCGCCGTGGCGTGGTCGTGTAGTACGCAGTCGTTAAGGCGTGTGAATTGGCTTTAAGATACCCAATTTTGTTATGGGTTCGGCCACGGTTATTGTCACAAACTTGATACCAGACACCATGGCGCGTTTTCACTTGCTTTATAATGGTGAATTTTGGCCAATTCGTTTGTGATTTTCTTTCGTACCAACGATAGAGTTGAGGATGGCGACTTGCCGCTTGCTTATAAAAACCAATTGTTTTGGTCGCGTAAATTTCCAGACCACGAAGACTGTTGTTGATGTTATCTGGCGTTTCTGGTTGTTGTGGGTCGGTTGTTGATTGATCATTCAAAAGATCCACTAAGACCTCTTTACCAGCGGCGGTTCCGACCATGGCTTCTTTAATCTTAACGGCTGACGTTTGGTCAGCACCTGGGTTGAATTTAATTGTGGCAACGTCATCCTTGGCGGGTTGCTGATCAAACCCCAAAGTGAGCGAAAGAACGTTGTTTTCAATAGTTTGTCGAATGATTTTAGTGCCTGCAGGGGTTGTAATTTTATCCACTGTTCGGCCAGCTAGATCGATTCGCATGTCCGCTGTTTTTAATTCCTGGTCCTTAGCCGTTAGGTGAACGTTAGCGTAGTGTGGCGTACTCGTCACCTTGATGGTTTCCACATTACGGTTCTTTTTAACGAGGTCAGTTTGGTCTAAGAAAGCCGATGAATCAAACACTTTACCAGTCATTGAGCTCGGCTGGGCTACGTGAAGGGCGTTTAGAATTAATGAACTCACATCAGCGTTGCTGCCGCCCTCTAAATGCCGGCCATTGTCGACCGTTTCGCCACCGAAGGCCATGAAAATATTGGTGTTCGGTTCTGTTGCGTCCTGGCCGTGGGTGGTGCCTTTGCCACCGTGATCGGCATTTGCAATCACTAATGTGTCATGAATGTGACCGGTTTTTTCCAATTTTTCCATAACTGTTTTGAAGAGTTCGTCGTACTTAGCGTACTCATTCCAGTAGTTGTCGTTGTACCAGCCCTTTGAGTGCCCAGTATGATCCATGTAGTCACTTTGCATGTAGGTGAGAGCGGTATTTTTGAAGTCGTCTGTTCCGATGTAGTCGGCGACATCATCAAAAGATTTTAGACTGGCAGATGGTTGGGTGTTTACCACTGCATCAGGCTCGGTGATACCGTTCAGAATCGGTGTCCATTCAGCAAATGCCGCAGCACTTTGTGTTGGGTTTGCTTGTTGTAAGACTTTGAAAACCGATGGATATTTAGCGACAGTCTTATCAAAGTCGGCAAAGTAGTTTTCTCCCGCTGTGGTGTTTGTGGCCTGATAGTCTTTATCCATTGTGTTCCATGGCAGTCCATGGAGCATGGAGAGGTAGTTTTGGGCGGAAATCGCAGGCAGAACAGAGTGGGCGCTGGTGCTCATGGCGAACTGCTTATTGAACAATGTCATGGTGTAAGTGTTTTTTCGTTTAGCCAAGACGTTCGGATCTGTTGTCCATTTCGGATCCCTGCCAGTGGTATAGTACATGCCTTTAGGATCCCATGGATTACCACCGCCGTCAGTTGTTAAAACTATGACGTGTTTGTAAGGCCGAATGACCGCCTTGTGAGCGACTTCAGCTTTTTTATCAGCCGGGGCCAAGGCAATGTCACCGGCGCCGATGATACCATCACCGTTATAGTCTAGCGTGGCCATACCATGGATCTGAACAGCCTGCTGCCCATCTTGTTGCATCTTTAATCCGGTTACTGGTGCGCCTGCCATGGAAGCAGTGGCGTTGCCAAATTTAATGATGGCTTTTTCAGAAGTACCGGCTTTAACGGTCTTTGCCCGTAATTTGATGCGAGCAAGTCTGGTCTTGGCGAAATCACGAAAACCCGCTTCTGAAAATGACGCTGAAGAATCAATGTGCAAATGACCTGGTGCGGTTTCGGTCACAGTTGTTTGTTTGCCACCGAGGGTCTGGTCAGCACTCACAAAGGAGAATCGGCCAGGATCATAGGTGACATCATAACCCAATTGGTCGATGTCCCCCTTACCCATTTGGCGCGTATGCACATTGAGACTGTAAGTGTGGCCACCAACGATGTCGCCCGCGCCGACCAACCGCGATTCAAAAGCTTGGGCGACCTGCTTGTCATGATGAACGGCAGTTTGTGCGCTGGTGTTTAAATTTTTGACCTCATCTGCGGATAACACGTGATCATACAAGCGGGCAGACTTAACGAGACCGGTCATTAAGGATTCAACCCCGCCGTTTGTACTGTCGCCACCAAGGACAAAGTGGTTGATGTTGCTCCCCTGAGCTAATTTTAAATCGCCAGTTGCGGTTTTTTCATCAACTAGTTTGCCGTTTACATAGAGTTTTACCTTGCCAGCCTGCTTATCAATGACGCCAACGGCATGTAGCCACTTATCAGTCTTGAGTGGTGTATTGGGTTGCTTGTACCCACCGCCAACGTGCGCATAAAAGGTCAATTTGTTGCCTTCCAGGCCGAGACCCAGACCGCCGCTTTGTTGATTGGAGAAGATATCGTGCTCACCCGTGGTTGACCCCTTGCTATCGTATTTGAAAAAGGCCTCGATCGACATGCCGTTTTTAAGCTTATCATATTGGGCATTTGCAACCGGTAATTGATAGGCGGAGCGACCATCAAAGGAAACAACTTTTCCATCAATGGAATCATCACTCATGATTTTTGGCGCTCCGGATGGTGTCATCGTTTTGAATTGACCAGTTGTATCAATGGGCTTTCCGCTCTCAAATGAAATATTTGAAAACGGATTGGGCAATAGTTGCCGGTTTGGAATCTGGTTCGTAGGGGTCGGCGTTGCCGTTGTGACGGCAGCGACTGCTGGAACGGTTGTGGAGAGTAGGGTTGCGGAACATAATAGTAGGCTTGCTAGGACTCTAGACTTCATAGACGGCTTCAACTCCAATAAAATTTTTGGCGGCGTTTTTGCTACCTCAATCAGCATACTAAAGTGATGTAAAGATATTGTCTAGTTTATGTAAAGAAGCTGTGAGTTTTGTAAAGAATTGGTATAGATGTCCGGCATAAAGGCGGTTATTCCGGTGTTTGTGTGCGACAAAGTCTCATTTTGAACATTCTTTCGGGTGTGCAGAATTTATATATTTTGAAATTTTAATAAATGGGGCATCCAATATTACTATCAGCAGGAACAACAAAAGCCCCAACTACGAAATAATCGCAGTGGAGGCTTTTAATTCATTGCTTTAAATACCGTACTTATGATGCAGTAAATGCGCGTAGTAACCAATAATCAGCAGTAACGCCCCGGCAATGACCCAAATTGTGCGGATTCCCAGCCATTCTTGCAAAAACGCCGAAACGATTGCGCCCCCCGCAAAGCTGCCAACAATTGCAAAGTACATCAGTGCAACGCGGCCCTGATGACGATCGTGACTGTTAGCAAATTCGGTAAGCGCGATGGTCGCTTTTTTAAGATTTCCCGTAGAAAAAACGTTGTTGTACCCCTGCTTATCAATTTCACTATAAGCAGTCGTCTGCATGGCCATGACTAGTGACAGCGGCGGGACAACAAGCAGGTTGGACATGCTGTGCGGTAAGAAGCCGATGATCACACAGACGAACATTTCCAGAATAAGAATCAGGATTCGCCAGTAATGGGTGAAGTGGTGGTGTTTGAACAGGGTTACCAAAGCGACACCAAGTGCGAAAAAGAGTAACGCTGTGATTTTGACTAAGGCGCCTGGCAGATCGTGCTGAGTCAGGTCAACGCTAAGAAAAATAATGTTTCCAGTCTGCCCCGCGGCCAGCACGCCGCCGCGCTGCATGAAGGTGTAAGCGTCGATGAAACCGCCCACCGCAGTGACTGCTAACCCAATCTGGCGTAATTGATACAATTTTTGATCTTGAAATTCAAGCGTTGCCACCTGTGAGACCTCCTTAAAAATGGTTACTTGCGGTGTTTTTTGACAATTGAATCGGTACTATAATAGCTGCTTTTGGCGGGTTTTGAATCCTGGCTTGGGACATCGATACCCACTCGTTTATGTGCGAAAATCGGTTGTCCGTGTTCGATGAACAACGTGTTGAGACTGAATACTCTGGGAAATAACCAATAGTAACCCTTGGCCCCACAGTAACCGGCACTCAAAACCAGAATAAATTGGAATATCAGCCTAATCGTATTATCACCTCCGGGAATCCAGTTGGTGACCCAAATGACTGCTCCTGTCAGGAACGGAATAAGCAGAATGAAGCCAGTTTCAAAAATGAGTTGCATGATTCTAGCACGGGCCTGATATTTGCGTCGGTATGCTGTGGTACTCCGCACAATTGTCGGCAAAAATAGCGATCGCGTCGTTAAATCCTCACGATTGTAGACCTTTATTTCGTCAACCTTAGGCTCAGCATGGTAGCCCAATAGATGGCAGATGCCATAATTAATTGTGCGAAAGAAGAGGTAGTTGAGCAAAAAAACGACTGGCCAGCGCGGATCGATTGCCCCACCAGTCAGACTGCCGTTACCTGCAAAGGCCTCAGCCATCCCAAGCGACCAGAAGAAATTCAATACTTGTAACACTGACCATAGAAAGGAAACCGAGTGGGAATGGTCAGTTGGCATATTATTTTTAGTCAATTGAGAACCTCCGCTATTCTTTTTCATTCGGTGACTGAACAACGACCCGGCCAGTTTCATAGAACTTATTGCCGCCAGGCTGTGCGTTGCCGCGGTTTGGCGACTGCTGGGTAAGATTAATTAGCTGGTGAGCAAAAATCGGTTGTCCGTGCTCGATTAAAATTGTTTGAAGGTTAAAAACGCGTTGAAAAACCCGGTAGTATCCCTGTGTCAGAAAATAACCGACAACAGCAACAAGCACGAGTTGTACAACTAATTTAGACGTGTTGGCCAATCCTGGCAGAAATAAACTCAATCGAAATCCCCAGTAAGTATACGTCGGTAATAGGATAATGAGGCTCAATTGAAACAGAAATTGCAGCCCGCCAGCCCGAGTTTGATATAGCCGGTTGTAATCTGCTGCTGTCCGGATGAATTGTGGCCAGCGTAAACTAGATGATTGGGCGTTGCCCCGCTGGTGACCTAAAACTGTTAGTAAGCTGGCACTTGAAGCGTGGTAGCCGAGCAGCCTGCAGAGCCAGTAGTTGATCGTCCGAAAGAAGAGGTAATTCAGCAGAAATTGGAAAGGCCACCAAGGACTGATCAGACCATAACGCCAGTCTAGGTTACCGGCCGAAGCGTTCGCATAGACCACTGCCCAAAACAAATTGATAAGTTGAAGAATGAACCACAGACACCAGATTGCCCCCGAATGGTCTGCGGATTGTTGCCGCTTTGTTTGCATCAATGACTCCCCCAAATATGAAATGTCGTTAGGTTTATTATGCCATAAATTTCGGCATTTCTAGTGTCAAAAGTCGTGCTGTGTTTGGCTATTATTGAAAAAGGGACGGGGGATGATGCCCTAGACGTAATTGTAGGCAAAAAATGATGTTGAAATACTTGTGAAGAAATTACGACTGAAATTGTACGTTTTCTCACGTGTTTTCACAATTTTGAACACGTTTTCAATATAAAAATAATGGTCGGAAATGTAATCGTTTGTATATTAGCATTATTGAATATATATAACAATAATATTCGTTTTTAACGATTGGAAAAATTGTCTTAAAATGCCTTTAAAAAGATTTTTATCACTACAAAATGAAAATTCATCTGACAACAATATGTTGCATGAAAACTCATGATTCCCGTTAGAAACTCAGTCATCAGCCCTTCCTGAAAGCGCTTAACCTTGCTACCATGAAATCGTGATAGCGAACAGTTTCACTAACTTGGTTCGCGAGTTACAGCATGGAAGTCAGCACGACCCACAACGGCCGTGGTTGCGTAGGCAACCTGCGTTACTACGGAGTAGCCAACCGTTTAGGACGTGGTGGCTTCTCGCTAAATTGAGGGTGAAACGCAACTTGGTTCGCAATTGTATCAACGTACCGCCAATATTAATTTATTTACTGAAGGAGAGTTTACACAATGAAGGGATTAGTACTTACAGGCACCGAAAAATTAGAGATTCAAGACCTGCCAACACCAGAAATCAAACCAAATGAGGTCTTGATCAACACCAAATACGCTGGCATCTGCGGCACCGACCACGCACTTTACAAAGGTCTGCCAGGTTCTGCCGACGCCGTTCCACCCATTGTTTTGGGTCACGAAAACTCAGGCGTTGTGGCGGCTATCGGCGCTGAGGTCAAGAACGTTAAACCAGGTGACCGGGTCACCGTTGACCCTAACATCTACTGTGGTCAATGTGATTACTGCCGGACTGGTCGCCCAGAGCTCTGTGACAACCTCTCCGCAGTAGGCGTTACCCGGAACGGCGGTTTCGAAGACCAATTTACCGCGCCAGCCTCAGTCGTTTATCAGATTCCTGATAATGTGTCATTTAAGGCAGCAGCAACAACAGAACCCATTTCGTGTGCCATTCACGGGATCAAATTACTTAAATTGACGCCGTACCAAAAAGCACTCGTTATTGGCGATGGTTTTATGGGACAGCTGTTCGTTCAAATCTTACAGGCTTACGGCGTGCACCAGGTCGATTTAGCCGGGTTAAGTGACAAGCGGATGGCGCTTAATAAAGATAAATTCGGCGTTGTGAACACGTACAAGTCCGGTGTGGACAAGATTCCCGCCGACTACGATGTCGTGATCGAAGCCGTTGGTGCGCCCGTTACCCAAGAGCTTGCGGTTGAATCTACGCGCAAGGGTGCCCAGGTACTGATGTATGGAGTTGGCGCACCTGACCAGACCTTCTCCATGAACACGTACGAAGTTTTCCAGAAACAATTAACCATCCAAGGGTCCTTCATCAACCCGCACGCGTTTGAGGATGCCATCGCATTGCTCACCAGCGGTAAATTAGATGTTGAAACATTGATCGACCACGAGCTCACTTTTGAGACCGTTGAAGACTTCGTGGATGGGCGGATTAAGGATGTCAGCAAGGCAGTCGTTAAAGTAGGTGACTAATTATGAAGACAGTTGAAGTACAGGAAGGTGAGACAACCGTGACCCAACCAAACACCGGCCGGACCATTTCCATGGGCAAAGCCATTACCTTCTTCGTTTTGTCGCTGGTGATCAATTCCGCTGGTAACGTGCTGACACTCGTGACCAGTTCGAAAATTCACCCGTCGTTTTTAGGTTCCGCGTACTGGACCGCAGCCGAAGCCAACTTCGGGACGGCCGTTCATTGGAATCTGTTTTGGACCTTCTTGATTATTGGGATGCTGACCACGGTTCTCAACGCCATTTTAATTGGTAAGTGGGAGTGGCGCCGAGCACTGGGTAACTTAATTTTTATGGTGCCATTTTCAGCCCTGATTCAGATTTTTGAAAACTTCTTCATGGGTGATTACCCGTCACTTTTTGCGGGCTTTCCAGCGGCCAATTCTATGGGCATGGTCGTTTTCTACATCGTCCTGAACTTCTTCGGGGTGGCACTGATTGCCACCGCTATTTCTATCTATCAGCGAGTCAACCTGGTCTTGCACCCGGCGGATGATTTGATGCAGGTCTTGCGATTTAAGTATTGCAAGGGTAACGCCAACATCGCCATGTGGTTGTCTTATATTCCACCGACACTGCTCGCCATCGTGGCCTTTCTGATCACGAGACAGTTTACAAACTTTGGTCTCGGAACGATTTTTGCGCTGCTGTTCCAAGGCGGCATTACGGGAATCGCTGATAAAACGATCTTCCCACATTTAAAACACCAGGCTGTTGACCTTGGTGACCACAAGTAAGCATTGGAGGAAAAACGATTATGGCAGTGAGCGACTATATTACGGGTATCCAACACGTTGGTATTCCAACGGACGATTTAGATGGCACAATTAAGTTTTATAAAGACCTCGGTTTCGAATTAGCGGGTCTTTTTCCAAACGGTGACAACCGGTGTGCCTTTATGAGATTCGGTAATTTAACGATTGAAACCTGGGAGGGTGATCCGGTGACAAAAAAAGCCGGCGCTATCAATCATATTTCGCTTAACACAACGGATGTGGACAAGGCTTTTGCAGCCGCAAAGCAACAGGGCCTGACTTTGGTGGGCAAAGAGATTCAATCGATCCCGACCTTCTGGGAGCACGGGATTCGGTACTTTAATACGTTAGGCCCAAATCGGGAAACGATTGAGTTTTGTGAGATTCTGTAGATTGCGGAACAAGCCGGTTAGGAGGAGCGTTAGCAACTCTGAAGCAAAAGTACCAAAATCAAACTAAACCTAAATTGTCGCAACAAAAACCAGCAACTATAACCACAAGTTGCCGGTTTTTGTTTGGTATCATTTTTATAAACATTCGACGGCAATTCAATTTCCAAATTGTGCTATAGTGAAAACGGATACACAAACTAGTTGTTGTTTTCATAGGCGATAACGCTAGTCATCATTAAGTCGTTGGAGGTAAGCATAATGGACGCAATCAGATATTTTTCAAGAACAGGTAACACGAAGGTCTTAGCAGAAGCAATCGGAGCCGATCTGAATTTGGAAGCAAAGGACATCACAGAACCGTTGCCGGACGAAGTTGATACGCTGTATTTAGGCGCTGCCATTTATATGACCAGCATCGATAAGCATATGAAAGCATACGCCGCAAAAGTGGACCCTAAGCAGGTCAAACGCGTGGTGCTGTTTGGTACCTCAGGCGGTGTGATGAGCTCGGAGAAGGCCGTTTCTAAACTGTTAACAGAACAGGGCGTGACCATTGCTTCAGAGTCACTGCATTTGCATGGGTTGGTGCCGAAGCACGATAAGCTTTCTGATGAACAGTTAGAAAAAGTCCATGAGTTTACAAAAGCGTTTAAATAGTGATTGAGAAAGCGGAACAAAAACAGTTCTGCTCCCCAAAACAGTAATGAACCCCTTATTGAGATCCCGAATGGATTGAATAAGGGGTTCGTTTATTTGACCCGGAACAACCGATTATTGGACAGTTAGTATGGGGTAAAAAATCCTCGGAGTTACCATTTTAATTTCAGGTATTGATTATTGCTAATTTTGGCTTGAATTGGTTCCTATGATGACTGATGGCGCAGTGGGATACATCTCCTAGCGCGTTCCCAAGATAACTAAGCGGAAATAAGCTAGTCAAATAAGGGCATTGCGGCAGAACGGACCTTGAGTCAAAAACAGGTCTGAACTGTTCAGGTGGATTTACCTAAGTGTTGTTTAAGAACCATAATAAACGCGTTAAATCGACTTATAATAGCTGTAAACTATCATTATTCTAAATTGAAATTATATGAAAGGGGATTTCATGACTGTATTTAAACGTTGGTGGCACCAGCGCTGGTTTCCCATTTCAATTATTGTCTTAATGGCGTTTCTAGCGCTTGTGCCACAGCTCATTACTGGCAGTACGATTGTCGGAACTGATGGTATTTTCCACTTTAACCGCTTTTACGAAACCGCAAAGCAAATTAGTAATCTGAACTTTAGCTATTTTCAAATGAATTACGGTTTTCAGCAGAGCGGTCGGGTGATCAACGCCGTTTATGGGCCATACTTCGCTTACATTGCGGGGTTATTGTTGGTTATTTGTCGAAGTTGGTATCGGTTTCAGTTAGTTTCGACGTTTGCGGTGTATGTGATCGGCGGCTGGGGCATGTTTCGTTTGGCTCAAACGGCTGGTGCGCGACGGAATCCTAGCCTGATTGCTGCGCTGATCTTCGTCAACGTCGGCTGGTTGCCGCGCTGGGGTCTGGATCAGAACATGAGCGGAATGGGCGCAGCTATTCTGCCTTACGTGATTGCGTGCGGTGTGGTTATGGTGAAACGACACGACCGGCCGATGCAACCGATAAAGCTTGCCCTTCTGATGGCGGTGCTCTGTCAGATCCATGTGCTGAGCACGCTGATGGCCTTCTTCATTCTGATACCATTCTGGGCGGTTGGCCTTTACTACGCCGACTCGCGGGCGAAAATGATTCGGAATACGGCCATTGCGGTGGGCATTACTTTGCTGTTGTCCGCGAATGTCTGGGGAGCAATGTTATCCCTGTATAGCCACAATTCGCTAGCGTTGCCCCACGCCTCATCGTTGGCGCACAACACCCTCAAAATGACTTGGCTCAAGGATAAGCGGCGCACCGTGAGCCGGCTGCTGATCCTACTGTTTGCCGGTCAGTTAGGTCTTCTGGTGGTGAAACGCAAACACCTGTCCAAACTAAATTGGTTTATCAGCGGTTTGGGCTTCATCGTGCTCTGGACGACCACGTCGCTGTTCCCGTGGCGGCTGGTGCACCGGTTGGTACCGGTGCTCTCATCGATGCTCCAATTTCCAGTTCGGCTGACTGTCTTGGCTTACCCGTTGCTGCTCTGCGGGTTGGCGCTGACGTTTTCACAGCCGATCCGACCGGTACGGCTGAAACAGTTGGTTATGATCGGTGCGGTATTGGTGACCGGGTTACTCATCGGGACCAATGTGCGCCAAATTGCGCGAACCAGTGAACAGGTTCAGCACCATCGCGTGCTCCGGCATTTGGGTGGGACATTACTGATCAAACGCTCGCCGGAACAGCTGCGCGAGGCATTGAGCAGTCAACATCCGGGAATTTTATTACAGTTGGCGGAAAAGCATAGCGGTGATTATTTACCGGTAAAACACACGTCTAAAAAGGGGACGAACAGTCCTGGCAACCTCTATGAACAACAGATTCTCTGGGGCCACCAATTTTACAAGTTCACAGTGCTCAGCGGTGGCCGTCTCGAGGTTCAGTGGCGCGCGACAACACAGTTGCAGTACGTGATTCCCGTGGTGACGTACTATGATTCATCGTTGACGCTGAACGGCAAGACGCTGAAACGGTCGCAATATGGCCGGACACATATCAGCGCACCCGTTGTTTGGAGCCACAAGGGAATCAATACGCTGATCCTGAAGTATCAGACCCCAATCTGGGTCAGCGGCTTGCTCTGACTGGCGGCACTTAGCTGGCTAGTGTTCGGTGTGTACGGCGGCCGTTGGGTTTGGCGGCGGTACCGGTTGCGTCAAGGTCTGAAGGTAAAAGTAAAACAATAGCCGAAATAGCAGGTGCTCACAATCTAAGTTGATTGTGGGCGCCTGTTTCTTTAAACTGAAGCTAATACTAAAACGAAAAGAAGGAACCAATTATGAAGCATATCGTAGCGGGCATTATCGCCCACGTCGATGCCGGTAAGACCACGCTGTCAGAGGCGCTGCTTTACCGTTCAGGTGAATTACGAAAGCTCGGCCGGGTCGATAACGGTGATGCTTTTCTGGATTCGGACGACCTTGAAAAACAACGCGGAATCACGATTTTTTCACATGAAGCGCGTTTCCAGTACAACGATCTGCAGGTCGACCTGCTGGATACCCCGGGTCACGTGGACTTTGCTTCACAGACGGAACAGGTGTTGAGCGTACTGGATTACGCCGTTTTGGTGGTTTCGGCCACGGATGGTGTGCAGGGCTATACCCGGACATTGTGGCGGTTACTGGCGCGGTATCACGTGCCGACGTTTATTTTTGTGAATAAGATGGATGTGACGGGAACCGAACGCGATCAGGTGTTAGCGCAGTTGCAGGCCGAGTTATCCGCGGGATGTATCGCGTTTGATACTGGTGACGACGCTGCGTTGCCTGCCGATGTCTATGAAGATGTTGCGATGCAAAACGACACGGTGCTTGAAACCTATTTGAACGCTGGCAATTTAACCGATGACACAGTTCGCCAAATGATCCAACGGCGGGAAGTCTTCCCGTGTTTCTTTGGTGCAGCGCTGAAGGTTGACGGCGTTGATAGTTTGCTGGCGGGGTTGGCCCAATGGACGACTGAACCCCAGTTTGAGACAAATTTTGGCGCTCAGGTGTTTAAGATTTCCCACGATGAAAAGGACGTTCGCTTGACGTGGCTGCGAGTCACTGGCGGTAGTTTGCATGTGAAGGACACACTTTTCGGCGAACAGAAGGCCAATCAACTGCGAATCTATAACGGCACGAAATTTACGAGTGTCCAAGCGGTCACTGCGGGGCAGGTGTGCGCGATTCCTAATTTGACGGATACGCATCCTGGTATGGGGTTAGGTGAAGCAACGGCAGCTGAGACACCGATGATGCAACCCGTTTTGAACTATTCGGTGGACCCCAAGGGTTACGACATCCAGACCTGCTTAAAAGTCTTTCGCGAACTTGAAGACGAAGACCCGCAGCTTCACGTTTCCTGGTCGGAGCACCTGCAGGAGATCCGCGTTCAGATCATGGGTGAAGTGCAGTTGGAAATTTTGGAACAGATTCTCCACGACCGGTTTAACCTGGATGTGGGCTTCGGTGAGGGCAGTATTTTGTATCGGGAAACGATTACGAAAGCGGTGGAAGGTGTCGGTCATTTTGAACCGTTGCGGCACTATTCCGAGGTTCATTTGCTACTGCGACCAGCACCTCAGGGCAGCGGGTTGATCTTCGATGCCGACTGTCCGCTGGAAGTGTTGGGGAAGAATATCCAGCACCAAATTCTGACCAGTTTAGCTGCCAAGGAACATCTCGGCGTTTTGACCGGCGCGCCAATTACCGATATGCACATCACGTTAGTAACTGGTCGGTCCAGCACCGTGCATACGGTTGGCGGTGACTTCCGGGAAGCGACGTGGCGAGCGTTGCGGCAGGGGCTAATGATGCTGCGCGACTCTGGCGGTGATCAGTTATTGGAACCGTGGTACCGATTCCGTTTGGAGGTCGGACAGGATCAGATTGGCCGTGCCATGACTGACATTACTAGAATGACCGGCACTTTGGATGACCCGGAAACGACCTCTGAAGGAACAAATAATAATTCTGGGATGACGACCTTAACGGGGATCGCACCAGTGTCTGAGATGCAAAATTACGCTCAGGAAGTTAACGCCTATACACATGGACAGGGACAGCTAGAGTGTGTAATCGATGGGTACCGTCCCTGTCATAATGCTGATGCGGTTATCGCTGCTCAGGACTACGATCCGGTTAGCGATTTGGATAATACCCCGGGCTCTGTTTTCTGCGCGCATGGTGCCGGGTATCCCGTTCAGTGGGATGATGTTCCGGCGACTGCGCATGTGGATTATCGGTACACGGCGGATGAATTGGCAGAGATGACGTAGAAAATTAGTAAAACCTGCTGGGAAAACCTTATTCATTAGGCTTTTCTTATGATTATCAGATGATTAGAATGAATAATGTACAATAAAAAGCATTAATAGTATGATTTACTTATCAAATGCAAGGGGATGTTCTTATGGATTTGAGAGGTAGATTTACTGTTAAGCTGTTATTGTTGATCAGCATTATTGGTTTATTTGGTACATTTGGTTCAGTTAAAGCAAAAGCGTCTAAGTATGGTGTTGATGGCAGTTGGGTTTTTCGTTATAGATATGAATATAAAGTTCGTGTTAGAAAACCGACCGCAGCTTTTAAGATGCACATGGGAAAGTACGCTTATCAAAATGAAATTGCAAAACCATTTGTATTGCAAAAAGGAGCCGTTGTACGTACTTGGTATTCAGGCCATGATGGGTTTAATTGGTATTTGTCGGGTGGAACGCATGGGAAGTATGATGGGTCACGACATTATGGATATGGAGTTAATTGGACTTCTCCAAAATCTTTTAAAATCTTAAAGACATATCATGGTGATAATTGGTTTTAAAAGGGTGCTAATTATTAAATTTATATTCGTAATGGTCAGTTTAGAATGAAGAAAATTTATGCAACATTAACAAAATTATTACACTCTTCAAATGTAGATTAACAATCGATATAGCACCAAAAAACGTCAGCGAACACCAATTCGCTGACGTTTTTTGTTTGGTGAATCTAACGAATAAACCCATGACTGCGCAACGCTTCACGCGAGTAATCGTCCGCCGCCTGATACCCATGATCCAGCAGATCATTAATGTAAATCTTGTTATAAAAGAATGAAAAAATAATACCAATAATGCCGGCACCAAAGCCGAAAGTGGGCAGGCCGAAAACGGCTTCGACAATCAGTAAGATGAAGAACCATTTCCAGTCGCCACGAAATAATGGCGGTAGGCAACCGAAGAAAAACACCGTCCAGGAAAAGCCGATTTTTGCTGGTTTGACCTGCTGAGTTGCTGCATTTGAAAGATTAATGTGCATAAACACGCCCCCTAGCGCGACTAATGTCACGTAAACTTGTTCCTTGACCATTATGGCATAACTACGGATAAGCAGTGCCTTTTTGACAAACTAAAAATAAAAATCATATTCTTGACAGCACCCGTGCGCATCGGGTAAGATGTATTTGAAATCATATTATACGACATATAATATTACAGGAGGTGATAACGTGGCAATTCAAGTCAGCTCAGAATTGCTGGATGGCTGTGTGTTGGCCATCTTATCGGAACAGAACTTTTACGGTTACGCGCTGACACAGCGGGTTCAGGCATCCATTAAGGTGTCTGAATCGACCATGTACCCGGTGTTGCGGCGACTCAAGAAAAATGGGTGGCTGTCCACCTATGACGAGCCTTACCAGGGGCGTAACCGGCGTTATTACGAGATTACGACGAACGGCAGACTGCATCTGGCGACCATTCGAGGGGAATGGCAGACGTTTAAAAACGGGATCGAATCAATGTTAGGGGATGAAACGAAAAATGGATAAGTACTTGAAGGTGTTCGAGAGTTATTTGAATCAGCTCAGTGATGGCGAGCGTGACGAAGTGATGAACTTTTATTCGGAATACTTACAGGACGGCGGGTTCACGAACTATGATGATATCGTAACTGAATTGGGAACGCCAAAACAACTGGCACGCAAGGTGTTAGCGGATTACTCCATTCGAATCTTGGATGATCCGGACACTGGAAGTACCCGATCAAAAACGCAGCAATCAAAGACACAGGTCCGCACGATATGGCTGATTGGCTTGGCCATTTTATCGACGCCGGTCACGATTCCCATGGCACTAGTGGCGTTCGCGGTCATGGCCGCAGTGCTCATTACATTAGCGGCGGTGCTGTTCGCTATCGTGGTCACAATTATTGCGGTTTTTATTGGCGGATTAACGGCGTTTTTTGTCGGATTCGGGGTGCTGGGGGCTTCAATGGGTACCGGACTTACGTACATTGGCGGCGGTTTGACAATCATCGGATTATTCGTGCTCTTAATTCCGCTGATAGTTTGGATCATTCGGGGCATTATCCGCGGGGCACTGGCGTTCAGCCGCTGGTTATACAGTAAACTGGCGCGGAAGAATAAGGCCGAGGAAAGGCGGGCTCACAAATGAAAAAGACAGCAATTGTTGGGGCAATCATTGCGGTGATTGGCGTGATCCTGTTTTCTATTGGTTTGGGTCGCAACGGACTGAAGTCGATTTATTGGGATAATGGGTTTAAGATCAATCACACCGTGACCAAAACGGTCTCCTTCAAAAAGGTGACTGATATTGATATTAATGCAGCGACTACTGGCCCAATTATGATTGAACGGGGTGACACACCAGAAGTAAAAATTAAAACTTCAAAAAGCCGTCCAGTGACGACGTCAGTGTCGGATGGAAAATTGAACGTGACCGCTAAGCAACATTCTGGTTTTCAACTTCACGGTTTTTCTTTCGAGTATGATGATTATTCTCATTCGAATGTGACCATTATGATTCCTAAAAACATGAAATTAAACACAGTTACCACAGCGGGTGATTCAACTGTTATCGTTAAGGACGTTTCGGTTAAAACAATTGTCAATAATGGTGATAATGATATTAATCTGTCGAATATGAGTCTGGCCGATATGCTGACCATTCAAAGTTCGTCATCTGGTGGCGATGGTGATGTGACACTCAACAATGTGGCGGCCAAGGGGCTGACCCTGTCGGCATACGATGATGTCACGATTGCAAATAGCCGATTTAACGCGCAGGACAGTACCGTACAATCGCAGGATGGGGACATTACGTTCCATCAAAACGACTGGCGCAACGTCAGTGCATCCAGCAGTGATGGCGATATTAATTTTAACCAGCAAAAGATCCATCAGACCTTTAAAGCGACAACGACGGATGGGGATATCATGGGCGTGGTATCGCCGGATAAAGGCGTCTCGATTCAGACTCACGTATCCGATGGCGACAGTACGATCTTTGGTTTTTCTCGAAACAGTTATGGTTCAACAACGGGTAACCAGATTTATGACCTGTCTTCAACTGATGGCGATGTGGGGATAACGCGGTAGCATGTCGCAGCCGTGGTGTTAAACACTCATTTTTGATAATATACACGCAGAAAAACGCAAGACAACGCTACTAGAGCGTTTAGTCTTGCGTTTTTGTGCACGGTGTTTCACATGAAACAATCTGTATTAGGCTAATGTGTCCCGACGCGCCAAAAGTAAGTCAATGAACCGCTGACTGGCAATTGGTAATGAATCCTTATCTTTGTAACCTAACGCTAACGTCATGGTGATCGCCGGTTCGGTTGGCAATGAGTTGATTGCAAACGGCATTCGCGACAAAATGAGGTCCGACATGATACTGAAGCCCAAACCGGCTTCAATCATGGTCATGATGGCGTAATCGTCATGAATCTTAAACTTTAAATTGGGCGTGACACCTACTGAATGAAAGGCGTTAAGCGGTTCGCTGTAATCGCCCTGTTCCACCATGATATAGGGGTCGGCGGCCAATGCAGTCAGCGGCACCACATCCGCGTTGGCGTACGGATGATTGGGGTTCAGTACCGCCAGCATTCGCTCTGGTCGGACCACAACGGTCTGCAAATCGGGAACCGCTGGCGGTGTGACAATGCCAAAATCCACTTCACCATTTCTGATCATGGTTGGAATGGACGTGTAGTCACCCTGATGAAAAATAAATTGTACGTTAGGGTACTGCTGTTCGAATTCGACGATGAGTTTCGGTAACCAATGCCGGGTGACACTGGAAATGGTCCCGATACGAATGACCCCGCCGTCCAGCCCGCGAATGGAGTCAGCCTTGGCCTGCATGGCTTGGTACTGACGAAGCGTTTGCTCAATCAACGGGTAGAGCTGTGCGCCTTCAGCTGTGAGCTGGGTACCATTGCGGGAACGGGTGACCAGTTGAAATCCTTGTTCGCTCTCTAAACTGGTGATCATTTGACTAATAGCTGACTGGGTGTAGCCGAGTGATTTAGCGGCCTTGGTGAAGCTGCCGAGTTCCACGATTTTTTCTAACGCTAATAACCGATTCATATGTATCACGATCCCTAATAGTTGAATTAAAAACATTCATTATCCTTATGCTTGTTCTGATTATATAATAGTTGGTATTGAAGCGTAAGGGGGGAATCAAATATGACGCGAACCAAAGCGTTTTTGTTAATGCTCATCGTCACGGCGGGCTGGGGCGCATCGTACATGTGGATGAAGATTGCGTTGACTGGTGTGCACCCGCTGATGGTGGTGGGGCTGTGCTTCATGATTGCCTTTATCGCCATGGCGATCGTGTTTCCAAAGGCCTTAATGAAAACAACTAAACGAGATTGTGGCATCAGTTTTGTGTTAGGGCTGCTATTGTTCCTGCTCTTTACGTCTGTGGTCGTGGGATTGAAAACGACCAGTGCCTCGACTGCCGGATTTCTAACGAGTACCACCGCGATATTTGTGGCAATTTTTGACGCGATCCTGCACCGGCGATGGCCCGGTCGGCTGACTGTGGTCACGACTGTTACGGTGATTGTGGGCCTCTATTTGCTGACAGCTAGCGGTCCCATGGTCCTCAACCGCGGTGCACTTTTCTGCCTTGGCACCGCAGCGCTCTATGCGGTGTACATCCTGTTGTCGGATCACTGGGCTAAAAAACGTCAGGTCACACTCAAGGTCAGCATTCTGCAACTGGGCGTGGCTGGTGGACTTGGGATGGGAACAGGCTTCTTGTTTGAACCGGTGACGTTCCCAACTACGGTCAAGCAGTGGGGCGCAATTCTCGCCCTGGGACTGATTTGCAGTGCGTTTGGGTTCATGGTGCAGCCTCTGGCACAACGGGTCTTAGATCCGGAGACGATCAGTTTGATCTTTTCATTGGAGCCGTTATTTGCTGCATTGTTTGCCTTTTTGGTGCTTGGTGAGGTTTTGACTGGTCGGGAGGCTGTTGGTGCAGCAATCATCTTTATGAGTGTGGTGGTTGCCCAAGTCGCCAAAGCCCGCGCTGTATCCAAAATGAGCCCCGGTGGCCAGAAATAGGGATCTCGTTTCACCTGTGCTTGGCTTGGCGGGGTTGAAAGCGTACAATCGAACATGAAACCACATTTTGATCAAAGGGGATCGATTGCATGAAAATTGAAGAAGGCTACATGCCATTTCGCGGGTTCAAGACCTACTACCGCATTGTCGGCGAAGCTAACGGCAAGGCACCATTACTGCTGATTCACGGCGGTCCCGGCTCATCGCATAACTATTTTGAACTACTGGACGACTACGCTGAAACTGGCGACCGGCAGCTAATTATGTACGACCAAGTTGGTTGCGGCAAGTCGTCGCTGCCCGAAGACGAATCCGTTTACGTTAAGGAGACCTGGGCCGAAGAACTGATTGCGCTGCGCAAGTATCTGCACCTGGATGAACTACATATGCTGGGTCAATCCTGGGGTGGGATGCTGGAAATGCTGTACCTCACTCAGTACGATCAGACCGGCGTTAAAAGTGTGATGATCGATGGCTCGCCAGCTTCCATCAAGCTGTGGACGCAAGAACAGCACCGGCTGATTTCTTATTTGAGCTACGAGGACCGCGAAGCCATCGCTGAAGCTGAACGAACCGGCAACTTCTCGGGGCCGAAGTACTTGGCTGCCAACGACCGCTACATGGAACGCTATTGCTGGGATGACCCGGATGAAAATTCACCGGAACCGCTGCGCCGTGAAACTAACGGCAAACGGGCCAGCTTGATTGCTGAAGGACCCAACGAGTTTACCGAAAACGGGACCATCAGCGACTACGACGTAACCGGTGACCTGCACAAGATTCACGTGCCAGTGCTGGTAACTAACGGGACGGATGATCTGTGCACACCACTTATTGCCAAGTCCGTTTACGACCACATTCCGGGGGCAAAGTGGCATTTGTTTGCGAACAGTCGTCACTTGGCACTGCTGGATCAGCATGATGAATTTATTTCAGTGTTGGACGGTTGGTTGAAAGCCAACGATTAGGGCGTTAATAAATAGTGTGAAAGGACTGCGTTTTCTGGCATTGGCTGCTGGCAGACATGGCCAAAAAAATCTAAAAAACCGTTAAACTCATTTTCCTGAGTTTAACGGTTTTTAGTGTTGGTGCGTACTATTCAGATAAACTGGCAATAAAATCTGGGTAACCAATTGGTCGACGGCGTCATCGGATAAGCCACCCTTCGTCAAAATCTCCGAAGCCAGCAAGACGAGCGGCAGACCAATCAATGATGAATTGATGTTAGCCATGTCGACCTCACCGCGATCAGCAGCGTGATTGAGAATGGTCAGCATGATTTTGGCAAACCGGTTATCTTCAGATCTTTCCCCAAGCGAGGCGGTGACCCGATCTAACGTGATGTCGTGCAACCGGTCGAGCAAAACGCCTTCAAGCATTCCTGTCGTGAGCGTTTTAAGTGCGTTTTGGAAGTAGGCGAACAACCCAAACAGATCATCGCGGAGGTTACCGGTGTCAGGCTGTTCAAACTCGATCTCCGGGCCGTACTTGCTAAACGCGCTGATGACCATCACTGCCTTGGTAGGCCAGTGACGATACAGCGTATTTTTATTGGTGCCGGCTAATGTTGCAATATCTGAAATTGTTAATTTTTCATAACCAACTTTATTTAATTGTGCCCAAACCGTTGAAAGAACAGCATCTTCCAGTGCTTTTCCACGGCGGCGGGTGCTCTTTTTTTCTGCCATTTTAAATAAACCCCTTGCATTTTTAAGGTACCGTGGTACCATAAATATCATATTAAAGGTACTACAGTATCTTAACACAGATTCGAGGGAAAAACATGACAGAAAAAAAGGAACGCAGTTTTGCAAGTATCGCAACCATTTTAGTCTTGGGTGCCATTGCGCCAATGTTGGATAGTACAGTAACAAACGTCGGTATTAACACCATCATGAACGCGTTACACAGTTCGGTGAACACGATTCAGTGGGTTACGACGGCCTATGTGCTGGCATTGGGTATCATGGTGTTATTTACCGGGTGGGCGGCAGATAGGTTTAGCGGCAAGACGCTGTACATTGCTGGACTGAGTGTTTTCTTAGCAGGTTCAATTGTTTCCGGAGTAGCCGGCAGTGTGACGGTACTGCTGGTTGGCCGTATTATCCAGGGCGCGGGTGCCGGTCTGATTATTCCGCTCTTATCCACGTTGCTGGTTCGGGCAACTGGCGGCAAGAATCTTGGCAGCACCATGGCGATGGTTGGCCTTCCCGTTGTCTTTGCACCAATTTTGGGGCCAACGATTGGCGGCTTCATCATCGACCAGCTTAACTGGCACTGGATCTTCTACATCAACATTCCAATCGTAATTGCAGCGCTGATCTTGATCTGGGTCATGATGCCGACCTTTCCGGCGACCCAAAAAACGAAACGGTTTGACTGGTTCAGCTTTGTCGACCTTGGAGCGATGTTTAGCCTGTTGATCGTCGCTATTATCAATTTCAGCGAACATACCAACATCACCCATGCCAGTGTTATCTGGCCAATGGTGGCAGCAGTACTACTGTTGATCACCTACGTCATTTACGCTTGGAAGCGGCCGGCAAACGCACTCGTGAGTTTGTCACTCTTTAAATCAGCACACTTTTCCGGCTCAGTTGTGATTCTGTTAATGTCCGGCATCACCGTTAATGGGGCACTGTTTCTATTGCCGCTGTACTTGCAAAACATTCGCGGTCTCAGCGTTGTGTGGTCCGGTATCTACCTGATTGCACAAGGGGTCGGTATGTTGCTGACTCGGACACAAGTGGGGAAACTCACCGATCAGTTTGGTGCTCGTTGGATCGTTATCATTTCAGTAGCCATTACAATTGCCAGCACCTTGCCATTCGTTTGGTTCGGTGCGTCGACCAGTAAGTATTTGGTCATGGCAATGCTGTTCTTCCGCGGCATTGGGCAGGGCGGTTTGACGATTCCGGTCATGTCGGATTCCTTTGTGGGCCTGCCAAGCAATATGATTTCTCAGGCAACTACCGCTACCCGGATGATTCAAAACGTCGGCAGCGCGCTGGGGACCGCTGTCCTAGCCACTGTCATTTCAAAACAGATGACGGGTGTTCTACCAACTGTGGCTCACATGAGCAGCGCTTATCACATGGCGTTTATTTGGTCCGTTGCGTTTACCGCTGTGGCAATTATTCCGGCCTGGTTCTTATCACATCACGCGAAGGCGGGCGTATCTGAGGGTGCTGAAAAACAGGACCACTCGGAGAAGACAACGGTGACTGAAAAACCAAAGACGGTCTGACATCGTTGAGAACTTAAAGTTTACCGCGTTCGACAAAAAAGGGACTGACTATACGTCAGTCCCTTTTTAATTAGCGTTTAAATTTCAGCTAAGACATAGTGAGCCTTTAATACCTGGTCCAAATACGCGGCCAAGTGTTCATGAGCAAATACTTGGGCCTCCGCTTCAGCCTGTTCATTGTAGTTGGTGTTAGTGTTCACGTCATAAACGAATTTTCGGTGCTGTGCATCCTCCACCCATTCAACCGCCGCCACGTCCAGCTGCGCATCATTTAAAAAGCGTTCGTAGTCAGCTTGCTGTTGGGCGTCCAGCGGGTCGATGATCTTGAATTTAGAATCAGAAACGTTCGGCAGTTGGCATTCATCTGCTGGGCAAAGTTCAAAGCCCTGACTGGAGTCGATGGATACCGTGTATAAAAACTTGCGGCCGATAAATTCGGAACGACGGATGCGCCCGTCAATGGGGCGAATGTATTCCTGTAGCAGGGTGATACCGTCGACTGGTTCTTCAAAACTATCGCTATTGACGTATGTGTCAAGCGCTTCGGCATCGTTGAACAAGTGCACGCCGGCACCCTTGCCAGCGCGGTTATGTTTTGTGATCAGCGGATAAATGTTCAATTTTTTTGCGGCCTCAACGAGGTGTTCTTTGCCCAACACCGCAACCGTGCGTGGGGTTTGAATACCAGCTTTATTCAGCGCTAAATATTGTTTAACCTTGCTGATTTCAAGATTAATGGCGCCAGTACCGACACATGGCGCGTCCTCCTTTCTGGAAAATGGGTGGTTAAAGTGCTGTTAATTCAAACGATTCTTCTGGTTTTAATTCGGCATCCACGATGATTGAAGGCAATCCCGTAATACCAGCTGCAGCAATCTCATTAGCGGTCAAGTTGGTTGCCAAGTTATTTTGTTCAGTGAGGTGATAGACGGCTTTTAAATACGGGGCAACCTGTGCTTCAGTGAGCTGATTGAGCTGGTCCTGATTTGTAAAAATAGCATGGATCAACTTGCGAACCTGAGCGGGGTGTCGGTAATCGATATATTGATCAGCAATGCCGCCATTGACTAGGTTATCGAGAGGCTTGTTCCAGAACTTGAGATGAAGTCGGATTTCACCGTTGTCGACTTTGGTGAAGAGCGCTTTTTCATTTTCGAGGTACCAGGCGCGGCTATCGGGACAGCCGAGATTTAATATCACTGTGACATCGTGTGACGCATTAACCAAACCATAATTTACCGTATTTAGCTGTTGAAACTCCCAAGTATATTGACTCATTTATCTAATCACCTTTCTGTTCTTGATAAAACAAAAAACCGTCCCCGCAATTTCTTGCAGGGACGGTTTTAGCCGTGGTACCACCCAAATTCGCAGTCAATAAAGACTGCCTTAAAGCACACAATCATGTGCTGGGTGGTTAACGCACCCACGCGTGGCAGCAGCTTGCACTGCAGTCAGGACTCAGGACTCATCTTCCGGTCACCTTTCAATCCAGCCTTGCACCAACACTGGTCGCTTTGAAGATACTCGTTAACCGTACTCTTTCCCTCGACATCGTTTTATCATTCGTTTTTAATGTGTCTCAAATATTAATCAAGTTACGTATTATTGTCAAGAAAAATATTGTGAAATTATGAGTCAGATAAGAAACTAGTATGAGCTAGTACTTACTCGTAGTAAGAATAGGTCGCATTAACAACTAACTAAAAATAAATTTCGGTTGTTTATCAACGAAAGGCGAACTTTTGGTGACGTTTAAAGTCACAATCTGTGTGAGTTGAAATTAATAAACCTTTGATTTTGTCCGTGCCGTTACACAAGGCGCACATTTTCTGAGGACACAATGTTTCACATGAAACATCACTGCGCCGACAGCGACCTGATCGGCTTAGCAGGTACGCCGGCCACCAGTGTATTATTCCGAACATCCTTAGTGACAACGGCGCCGGCAGCGACCACCACGTTATTACCGATAGTTACGCCTGGTAAGACGACAACGTTTCCACCAAGCCACACATCGTTGCCAATGGTAATGGGCAACGCCTGTGCCATGTAGTCTCGCCGACCTTGGGCAGTCATTGGGTGGTTGACTGTGTACAGACCGACGTTTGGCCCGATCATGACGTGGTTACCCATAGTTACAGGTGCAATATCCAGGATTGTCAGATTGTAATTACTGAGAAAGTCATCACCTACGTGAATGTTCTTGCCGTAGTCACAGTGAAAAGGGGCTTGCACGGATAAGCGTTTGCCAGCCGCACCAAATAAGTCACGAATTTTTGCGGTCTGCGCAGCCGGATCCGTTGCGGGCAGCGCGTTAAATTCCTGACACAGCTGAGCAGAACGGGCCTTGCGAGCGGCAACCTCGTCGTCCAAAAAATAATACCAATCGCCATTTTTAAGTTTTTCTAATTCAGAGGGCATATTATCAATCCTTTCATGATCAGCATAGCACTTAGAGTGGCCTCTAATTCAAATTTGTTGCTTAGCAAAAAGTGGTACAGTAAGGCTATTCAGTGATGTTCGATGAGGAGGAAAACAGCATGATTGAAGTGGATCACATTGACCATTTAGTATTGACTGTTCACAATATTCAGCAAACCTGCAGCTTTTACCAAGAAGTACTCGGCATGGGCGTCCAGCATTTTGAAGGCGGCCGGGTCGCGTTACGGTTTGGTCAGGAGAAAATCAACCTGCATTTGTTGGGACATGAAATTGACCCGAAAGCCCAGTATCCAACGCCTGGATCGGCTGATTTGTGTTTCATTGTGACGTCCTTTGATGACGTTGAAACCACCTTGAAGGCTCAGCGAATCGACTATAAAGGTCCAGTTGCTCGGAGCGGTGCAATGGGTCCCATTACCTCAATTTATCTGCGCGATCCTTACCTTAATTTAGTTGAATTATCAATTTATAGGTGAAAAGAGATTGTGATACGGCTTATTCTAGAATAAAATTAGATGTATAAAACTTCGCATTCTGACAGATGTTTTACAAATTGGTTTAGTTCAGATTATTTGCAATACGAACACGAATTTTTAGCCTAGTAAGTTTCCATTTGTGAAATTCTGTCAGACTAAATGGGGAGTCTATTTTAGATTATTGGAGGCGGATCATTTGATTACCAAACAGCATCACCGGTCACTTGTCAAAACGCTGACGGTGCTTGGTGCTTTTCTCTTGGTTGGCGGTGGTTTAACAGGTTGCGGCAGCGATGCCAGCACTAAGACTTCCGAAGATAACCAAAGCCAATCGTCATCGGTCGTTAAACACAGTCATCACAAGTCAAACGCGTCAAGTTCATCGCAGGCTGCATCGAGCCAATCTTCGAGCAGTACGGCGAAAAGACAATCGCAATCTAGTGACGCAGCAATTTTAAAGCGGCTTGTCAGTTATACCGATAACGAGTCGGCTGGTCCCAATCAAAACTATTACTGGAGCAACGGCCACGCACGCATCACTGGGTTTAGCGGCATGCATGCGGGCAGTTACCACTTTGCGGGTGACAGTCTGGGACGCTCGGCCACAGCCAAAGCTGTCCTGACCTACTCTGAATACAAATCGTCACAGGGTTCACGGCAGGGTGATCCGCTTGAACCGCCGGCATGGCCAGCTTCAAACCCAATCGTGGCCATCTCGTTTAGTTTGACTGGTCGTACTTATCATGGGTATCTGTACAATCGCAGCCACTCCATCGCGGATAGTTTGCTGGGGTGGAAATCGTACACGTCGGCCTACAACTTCACGACCGGGACACGACCACAGAATGTGGGTGCCGACCAGGATGGTGGGATGCGTTACGCCGAAGAAATGGCCGAGGGTTACTGGGAAGACCACCCGAACACCTCGCATACCATCGATTATGAAACCACGCCGCTGTATGAAGGCAGCGAAGATATTCCCCGCGGGTCGGTGGTGGATATTAAATCATCCGATGGCGTGCTGAACAGCGAAATCGTTGTGATCAATTCAGTCGAGGGCATTAAGATCAACTATAACAGCGGTACAAGCAATGCGAAGACTTATGAAACATCCTCGCGAGCAGCCTATTCTTCATCAGCCACTAGGTCTTCAACAACCACTAGCAACACTCAGCATAGTACTGCTGGGGGAACGAAACAGGGTCAGTGGACGGTTGCGGGTAACGGCATGGTCTACGTTTCAGACAGCAATAAGTACTACACGAAAGTCACAAATCCGCAGAACTATCAGTACATGAGCAGATCCAAGGCAATTGCTGCCGGGGATACGCAAGCGAGTCGTGGCAACGAGTATGCTCGGCCGTAGTCATTTTTGAAAACAAAAAGGTGTGTCAAAAGCCGCTCACGCTAAGTAAGAAAATTATCTGGCCAGCAGATTCTGGTAATTAGCGTATCCTTGCGGCAAACGGTCATTTTAAAATATAAGCGCCCCTAGCTAGAAATCCGAGTAGGATCTTCTGCTAGGGGCGCTTATTTTTTTGAATGGTTAAGGAAAGGAAATAAACACAACCCCACGCTTTCTAGGCAGCAGTGTCGAAACAAGTTTTACAAGGCAAAGGGCTACAATTCGCCCCTTACCGCCTTGTTTCACTCGCTGTGCGTGGGAGCATCGCCTCAATTAAATCGAATTGGTCATCGACCTGTTGCGGTGTGACGCCGCTGGTCAGTGCCAACACGCTGAGGCCTTCAATAAGAAACATGATGTGCTCTGCGATGTCGTTTAGATTGCTGTCACGCAGCACGTTTTGTGCGATGCCAAACTCTAAAATGGTGGTGATGGTTTGTTTGATCATGGCAAACTGTTCAGCTTGGAAGGCCTGGTCTTCAGGGCGTTTGTGGGTGAAATAATACTCGTAAACTGCGCGTAACAGGCTGTCGTTTAAGCCGCTGAGCAACCGGTCACGCTGACCGTCAAAGTAATCTTGAAGGACAAGGTCAAAGTCGTTTTTTGAAACGATATCCTGTTTCACTTCTTCCAAGGAGTGGCTGTTTCGTTTGTTGAGGACGGCGACGAAGACCTCATCGACGGAATGAAAGTACAGGTAGATGCCGCCACGGCTGATGTTGGCCGCTTCAATGATGTCCTTCATGGTCACATCCAAAAAGCCTTTTTGCTGAAAGACGCGGCGACCGCTGGTAATGATGGTCTCGCGTTTTTGCTTTTTTCGTTCATCGTTGGTTAATGTGGCCATGGGGCACCTCCTTGTGTGCGTGTTTGATTAGTATTAGTTTAGCACATTATGAACTTGCACAATGGTGTGAAACGACAAGGCTAAAAAAAGACGATTTATTTCAACCATATTTGGATGTGATGCCGTAGCTATTAGGTATTAAGGTTGGCCCATATGGCTAAAATTACGGAGGAAACTATGATTGATATCACATTCAACGAAGCCTTTGCTGACACCTTGCACCAACACCTCAAAACGCCGGTTATCGCGTTGCAGTTTGACTTACAAATTGGTAGTCTGCACCGGTTAAACAACGCGCTAGATCCGTTTTGGCAGCTGAAGGCCAAGCATGATTCAAATAGTACGGCGGCGCAACTGGTTGCCGCTGCTCACCAGCAGCTTGCCCGGTTGCGCAAGTCAACGGATGCCGGGGAAGCAGTGCGTGTTTGGTGGAGTGATTCAGCTGATGATACTCTAGGCTTTCTCTGGCTCTGTGATCGACTGAAAGATCAGCAGCTCAATGTGACCCACATTAAGGTACCGCTGACGGTCGCCAACTATCAAAACCGGGATGTGTTGAAACGGTTTGCGACGCTTGGCGACATCGATTCAGATGCCGTGAATGCTTATCTTGATACCGCAAAAAATTTATCATACAGTTTGCGTCAAACATACAGTTACGAATGGCGGGCGTTGTCGGCGGCTAACGCACCGTTGAGGGTGGCCATCAATGGTCATATGGTGGGTGTTCCCGCTGATTTTTTGGACGGTGCTTTGAGACAAGCAATGCTGAACATCAAATTAAAACCAGTGTCTTTTGCCAAGCGGACGCGCATCATCACTGAGACTTTGACCGCTTATCCAATCGGTGTGCCAGCTTGGTGGTATCGGCATCGATTAGCTATATTGAATGACCGTTCTAATAAATGATTACTAAAAAAGCTTGGTCAATTTCGACCAAGCTTTTTGTGGGTCACGATTAAATTTGAGCGAAAAGGTCATTTAGTGCTTCGGTCATCGTTGGGTGCGTGTAAATTTGGTCGCGCAGCACTTCTGCTGGCAGATGGTTTTGCATCGCCACCGTAATCACGTTAATGGTTTCAAACGCTTCTTCCGCGTAAATTGCGGCACCAAGGATCTGATGGGTCTCTGGGTCGATCAGTGCCTTGTAATTCCCGCGGGGATTGCCAATAACCTGGGCTTTGGGTACACCAGCTGTTGCCATTTTCAATACCTGGTAGGGCTGTTCGGCTGCTTTTAATTGCGCTTCAGTCTGCCCGACGCTGCTGACAGCTGGATTCAAGAAGATGGTGTTGGCGTAGACGGGACGGTTAGCGCGGGTGCGAGTCTGATCACCAAACAGTTGATTGGCCATGATGCGCCAGTCATCAAGTGAGATGTAGGTGAACTGCGGACTGCCGGCAACGTCGCCGAGGGCGTAAACGTTCGGAACACTGGTTTCCAACACATCGTTAACTGCAATGGCGCCGCGGTCATCAGTGTTAATACTTGTACGTTCCAAATGCAGGTCGTCAGTGTTGGCCCGGCGACCGGTTGCAACGAGCAGCGCATCAGCAGCCAGTGTTTGCGTGCCAGCCGGTGTCTCAACAGTGAGCGACAAGCCGGTTGCTGTATCGGTCACCTTCGTCAGTTGGCTCGCGAGAACGAAGTTGACCCCGTCAGTCTCTAAATCATTTTTGGCGGCTGTCGCGATTTCTGGCTCAAATCGTTCTAATATCGCAGTGGTTTGACCAATGACAGTGACTTGACTGCCAAATTGCGCGTACATGGACGCGAACTCTAGTCCGATTGGACCGCTGCCGAGAATTGCTAACTGCTGGGTTTGTTTCGATTGATTCAAGAGCGTTTTTGACGTGAACACGTGCTGACTATCAGCGAGACCGTCAATCGCTGGAAGGATCGGCGTTGACCCGGTGTTGATAAAGATCCGGTCAGCAGTCAGGGTTTCGGTGCCGGAATCGTCTGTCACCTGCAGTGTGTGGTCGTCCAGAAATTCAGCGTCCGCATTTAACACAGTTGCGGTTGCCTGGTCGGCTACATTGTGATAATTTTTATTCCGCAACATTGTCGTCAATTTGTTTTTTGTTTCGAATGCTGCCTCGTAGCCGTGACCACTGTGTGCACTGATGATCATGTTTTTCGTGGGCAGGCACGCCACGTTAATGCAGGTGCCGCCATACATCATGGCATCCTTTTCAATGACTAAAACGTCCTGTCCGTGTTGTGCCAGTGTTCCGGCAAGGGTTTTGCCCGCCTTGCCAAAGCCGATAATGATGTTTGTAAAGTGCCGCATCTTAACCGCCATCCTTTCAGTTTGTCAATCGCGTTTTCTATAGTATAGTGGTGGTAAATTCAGTGCGCAATTAGGTACTTTTTGGTAACCAGGAGGGATCAGATGACAACGACATACATGGCGGACGGTGGTTTGTTCACTTGTCCGGTGGAAGCAACAACAAGTTTAATTGGGAAAAAATGGGTACCAACGATCATGATGACGCTGGCGGATGAGCCGTACCGGTTCGAAGCGTTGCACAGTACCATGGCTGCCAGCAAAAAAGTGTTGAAACAGCAATTGGACGTATTGATTGCCAACGGGTTAGTGAAAAACGATAAACAACGCCATGATAATCAAGTCATTTCCACATATGCGTTGACAAAACAGGGTACCGAACTAATGCCGCTCATCTTCGCGATGAAAAAATGGGGTACACAACATTTGGTCTGTGACGAGACAGGAAGCCGCAGTGAATGGTCACGATCAAACGTCTGATTTTTATCTTTTTTTGGAAAGCTTGTTGGGTTTTGACTCTTTACAGCAAAACCTTTTAATTGGTGCGTATTAATTTACTGTCAAAAATCAAAAGTGAAACGAGGTGTTTTTTTGGAAAACATTCGTCAGGTAGCGCAGTCTGCGGGGGTTACCGCAAACGCGCTCCGGTACTACGAAAAAATTGGCCTTTTAACCGTTGCTCGGGATAAAAACGGTATTCGTCAGTATAGTGATCACGACATCGAACGGGTGAAAATTATTTGTATTTTACGTCGAATGAATATGCCAATCAAAGAAATTCGCCAGAGCTTGCAGATAGGGGATACGCCAACTGTTGCGGAGCAAGAAGTATTTAAGCAGCAGTTATACCGCTTAGCGGATAATCTTGACCAGCAGATGGTCGCGCTGCAAGAGGAAAAACAGATGGTATTGCGTAAAATTCGGGCAGTCGATAACAATATTAACCAGACAAAGACCGAGGCATCAGCCAGCTAGGTTGGTGCCTCGGTCTTTGTTTGCATTTACCAAGCGACGACGCCGTCTGTATTAGTAAACGTTGCGTTGCTGGTATCATCAGGGTCGGTTGCTAGTTCAATAGTGCGCGCGACGCCCTCAGGAATGGGTCTAGCACCCATTGCCTGAGCCTGTTCAGGTGTAGCACCGCCAAATTCAGTTGCGACCATGCCAGGATCGATGGCGTTGACAGTGATTGGCAAGTTGTCCCGGGTCATTTCCTTTGCGAGTTGAACGGTGTACATGTTGACGGCTGCTTTTGCGGATTGATAACCCACGGCCACTGCGCGATAGACGTTAGTTTCTGGGTCTAAGGCACTTGTTATGGACCCCATCATGCTGGAAATGTTGATAACCTTAGCCTTAGGTGCCGCTTTTAGGAGAGGTAGAAACGCTTGGCACATATTGACCACGCCAAAGTAGTTCAACTCAAAATCTTGTCGCAATTGATCAGGATTTACAACGGACGGTTGTTGAAACGCGTCAAATACGGCACCGGCATTGTTAATAAGGATGTCGAGATAGCCAAATGTTTTGGTGATCATTTCAGCGGCGTTTTCAACTGACTGCGAATTTGTGACATCAAGTTCAATCAAGGATGCGTCAATGCCGTCGTGTTCAAGTTGTGAAACAGCAGCGGCGCCTTTTTCTGGATCCCGTGCACCAAGCAAAATTCGTTGCCCCTTTGCGCCCAGTTCTTTAGCGAGTTCAAACCCCATGCCCCGGTTAGCACCGGTGATCAGGGTCAGTGGTTGTGTTGTTGTCATGATAAACGACCTCTTTTAGTTTTAGGATGAGGCCACTTTAGCACGTTAGCGTTAGGCGAACGCAAGGAAAAAATGTGAGATAGTCAAAAAAAGTAACGATTTGAGTGAAGCATATTATTTTAGCGCGTCGAGCCCATCTAAACTAAGCGTTGGATGACTGTTTTTTGCTAGACAGCGCGTTCATCAATAGGTCAATTTTGGATATTGATGGATTCTTCTGTACTTTTTTGAAAACCATTTTGCGCGCAACCGCCTATATTTCCGGTAGTGTTATCATGCGCCGAAAAAGGGTATTCAATTCTCGTTCGGAAATCTTTACGTTTAAATCTTCCTGCCATTCTAGAAAACTAAAGGCATTGTTAACTAACGTATAAGCGACGAGCTCCTTAGGAATTGTTGAACGCCAATTCTCGCGCGCGAAAGTCTCCATGTAATAGTTCAGAAAATATTGACGATAGGTCCAATGAAATTCAGAGTCATTATTTTGGAGACTGATGATTTCTGGCAGTGGTGATTTAACGATTGCCGCGAACATTGAGAAGGGTTCTGTCATCAGCCGGTGTAATGAGATGCTGTGATTATCAATTGTTAGGCGATTAAAAACGTCGTACAGAAGGTCAGATTTGTCATGATAATGCTGATAAAAAGTAGTGCGGTTGATTAGGGCCTCATCACAAATGTCTTTGACGGTAATTTTGGCAAAAGCGGTGTGCTGCAGTAGCGCAGTTAATACTCTTTGTAATTGTAGCTTCGTTTTTTTGACTCGTAAATCGTTTTCATTCATGCTGATCACTTCCTAGTTAACACTTCATATTTATTATACCGTTAACCAAACACCTGTTGGTTATTGTTGGCTAAAAACAATTGTGAAAATGATAACATTTCTTTGGAAGCGAATACAAACTGATTATTTAATGCGAGGTGGTTGCATTGATATAGTGGGTATTCGTTTATAAAAGGCGACACAAGGAGGTTTTTTCATGACGCAATCATTGATAACAGATGTCTTAGTTGTCGGCGGTGGTGGGGCAGGTATTTCCGCTGCATTATCAGCCTATCAGCACGGCGCTAGGGTGACTGTTTTGGAAAAAATGGACACACTGGGCGGATCAACTGGGATGTCTGGTGGCGGCATTTCTGCGACTAATACAAGATTTCAACGTGAACAAGGTATTAAGGATACGAAACAAAGTTGGCTGACCCTTTGGCACGCTCGTGAAACAACATCGAATCCGGATGGCCCATATCCTGACTATGATTTTGTTGATTATTACATGGATGAAGCCGTAAAAACTACGGAATGGTTAGTTGACGACGCTGGACACCACTATGGTGAAATAACTGGTTTTGGTCTTGACACTGTTAAACGGATTCATTTCCCTGGTAAGGGAGGTGAACTGGGTGGGCCGCTATTGATTAATAATTTATCTGAGGCGTTGGCGAAAACCACAATTAAAGTGATGGTAAATACAGTTGCAAAAAAATTGCTGACTAACGATCAGGGCGCAGTTATTGGTGTCTTAGCAAGTACGCCGGACGGTGACGTTGAAATGACCGCTAAGAAGGTGATCTTGTCTTCTGGCGGTTTTGCTAAGAGTAAGCGGTTATTGCAAAAGTTTATTCCAGCTGCCCCAAACGTCTATGAACACAGTTATTCAGGTGCCGGAAATCAAGGAGATGGTATTCTGATGGCTCAAGCCATCGGGGCAGTTCTGTACGAAGACCCTTGGGTGATTGGCGAGGGCATCACAACCAACGTGCCGCATACTTTTCCACTGATGATGGATTGGTCAAAGGTTTATGTCGATGGTAACGGTAAGCGATTCATGAGCGAACAAACCCATTATGCCGTTGTGACCAACGCTATCATTGCTGCTAAAACACCGTGGTTAATTTTAGATTCAGCAACGACCAATGCCGAGATAATAGAAGCGTTGAAGGTCGGTATAGCAAGTGGCGAGGTTGTCACGGCGCCTGACTGCCAGTCTTTGGCAGAGCAGATGCAAATTCCAGCTGATACGTTTACCAAAACCATGGCGACCTATAATAAGGGGGCACATGACGGCGAGGATGCGATGGGAAAGGATCCCGAGTTCACAGTTGCTGTCGAAACTGCCCCATATTTTGCCGTCAAAATATATCCGGTTATTATGGGAACTTTCGGTGGTGTTAAAACCAGTAAGCAGTTTGAAGTACTAGATAAACAGGGACAGGTTATTCCAAATTTATTTGCAACGGGAGAAACTGCCAATAAGGTGATATATAATCATGTCTACATGTCAGGCAGTTCTGTACAATTTGCGCTGACTAGTGGCCGAATTGCAGGTCAAGTAGCGGCAGAGACACTTTAATTTCTAAGCCGTCGTTCGATTTCGAACGGCGGTTTTTCGATTGTTTAATGAGCGTTACCGGAAAAACTGGGTCTGAATAGCTGTATCATTGAAGAAAATAACATGGGAGGTCTTTTCATGTATCATTTCAGCAGTGACGAATTAACCCCAACAGAACGCTACAAACTTCTTTCCGGCAGTGTCATTCCGCGCCCGATCGCGTGGGTGATGACCGAGGACGTGAATACCTTGAACTTGGCGCCCATCAGCTTTTTTCAGGTGGCGTGCGGGCTCATGCCTTGGTTGGCCTTATCGGTGGGGTACCGCAATGGTAAACGGAAGGACACCGCCGATAATATTTTGACGCATGAGGAAGCAGTTGTGCACCTAGTGGACGAAAGTCTCGTGAAGCAGATGAACGCCACGGCTGCTTCGTTGCCCCACGATCAAAGTGAACTGGACTTGATCAATCTACCATTGGTTGATAGCAAGAGCGTCAGTGTCCCCGGGTTAAGGGACGCTAAAATCCGGTTTGAAACTAAGCTTTACGATTATAAACTCCTGAAGGATCGGGCTGAGCATCCCGTAGCAGACTTCTTTTTCCTTGAGGTGACGGACATGTACTTTGATGAAGCACTGATGGACCCGGCGAAAAAATACATCGATTACCACGCATTTAATCCAGTTGCTCGGTTGGCCGGTCCGAATTATGCGACGTTGGGGCCTGATTTTGAATTGAAGCGACCACGGTGATCAGTAACAATGAAACCTCGGTTAAAACCTCATGAGATCGCGAGCTGAAGCCTATCTCACACGACGAAATCTTGCTAAACTATAAGTAAGACTGTTGCTTATAGCGACTTGAAAGAGGCATTTTCATGATTAAAAAATTAACCAGCCGAGACATGCTCTTCATTGGGATGATGTTGTTCGGGATGTTTTTCGGCGCGGGCAACCTGATTTTTCCTGTCTTTGTGGGACAACAAGCCGGCACCAGTTACTGGCCGGCACTGATTGGGTTTCTCGTATCAGGGGTTGGACTGCCCTTGTTGGGGGTAGCTGCGATTGGAATTACGAAGACGGATGGCGTGTTTACCCTGTCGCAAAAGGTGAACCGACCGTACGCCTATGTGTTCACGATTCTGCTGTATATGTGCATTGGCCCGCTGTTTGCGTTGCCCCGATTGGCATCGATCTCATTTTCCGTTGGATTGACGCCATTTGTTTCGAAATCGCAGCAGAGCGGCGGCCTGCTGGCTTACTCAATTTTGTTTTTCGCCGTTGCCTGGTTCTTTGCTCGTAAACCTTCGAAAATTATGGTTTACGTGGGTAAGGTGCTGACACCAGCTTTTTTGGTTTTACTGGCGATCCTGCTTGTGATGGTCCTGATTAAGCCCATGGGTCATGGTCAGACCCCGGTTGGCGATTTTGCCAAGGTCCCCGTAGTGGCTGGATTTACCGCTGGCTATTCCACGATGGACGCGTTGGCAGCACTGGCGTTTGGCATCATCGTGGTTAATGCGATCAAGGGACTGGGTGTCACCCAACCGACGCAGATTGCAAAGGACACGATTCGCGCTGGCGGGTTGGCAGTCGCCTTAATGGCTGTCATTTATGGACTGCTAGCACTATTGGGGCGTAACGCGCTTGGCCGATTCGGCCGAGCAGAAAATGGCGGTCCGATTCTTGCAAACGTTGCGCACGCGTATTTCGGTGATTTGGGCAACGCCTTGTTAGCCGTCATTGTGATCATTGCCTGTTTAAAAACGGCTATCGGGTTGATCACCGCGTTTGGTGATACCTTTAAGGAGCTGTTTCCAAAGGTGCCGTACCAGTTGTTGGTTGGCCTCGCTAGTATCTTACCGTTAATTTTTGCGAACGTTGGTCTGGAACGACTGCTGGTCATTTCCACGCCGATTCTGTATTTTATCTACCCGTTGGCCATTACCCTGATTTTGTTAGGATTGCTTTCGCCTATTCTGGGTGAGTCCAAATGGCTGTTTGGAACGGTGACGGTGTTTACACTATTTCCAGCGATTCTTGATGGCTTGAACGCCATGCCGGTTGATCTTCATCAGGGTTGGGTGGCACAAGTGCTGCACTGGGGGCAATGGCTGCCCGGATTCAGCCTTGGCCTCGGGTGGACCGTTCCAGCACTGATTGGTTTAGTGCTAGGGCTGATATTGGCAAAATGGCGTGGCGGTTTGTCCCATGATTAGGTTGGTTAACCAGACCGTGCTTAAATAACGATCCTATTGCATAGATGGCCTTTTGGCACAGCCTCGTTTTGTAGTCAGCAGGGCGAACTTCATCGACACACTGTTGTATAATGAAACCAATAATCTCGAGGGGGTCAATTATGACAGCGTTAAAACACTTTTATGAAACATTTCAACCGGCGCATTACAATTTATACATTGATGTGAATCGTGCCACGAAACTGATTTCTGGGACGTCAACCATTACGGGTGACGCGAAGGAAACCACCGTCTTGATTCACCAGAAATTTATGACCATTAAGGCCGTCACAGCTGATGGCAAACCCGTAACTTTCTCCACAGATAACGATAATGAAGCCATTCATATCACGTTACCGCAGACAGGTGAAACAACGCTTTCAATCGACTACACCGCCCCGTTGACTGATTCAATGATGGGCATTTACCCATCCTACTATGAGCTAAACGGCGAGAAAAAACAGATCATTGGGACGCAATTTGAAACGACCTTTGCCCGTCAAGCCTTCCCATCAGTGGATGAACCGGAAGCAAAGGCAACCTTTGACCTCGCCATCAAGTTCGATGAACAACCAGGTGAAACGATTATCGCTAACATGCCGGAGAAGCGTGAAGAAAACGGCGTGCACTACTTTGACACCACCGTTCGGATGTCAACTTACTTGATTGCCTTTGCGTTTGGTGACCTGCAGAGCAAGACGACCAAAACGAAGAGCGGTGTTGAGGTTGGTGTGTTTGCTACCAAGGCGCACCAACCAAAAGAGTTGGATTTTGCGCTAGATATCGCAAAACGGTCGATTGAGTTTTACGAGGACTTTTATCAAACACCGTATCCGCTCCCACATTCATGGCAATTGGCACTGCCTGATTTTTCAGCCGGTGCCATGGAGAACTGGGGCCTCGTGACTTATCGTGAAGCCTACTTGACACTTGATCCTGACAACACCTCGCTTGATATGAAGCAACTGGTGGCCACGGTTATCGCCCATGAATTAGCGCACCAGTGGTTCGGGGATCTTGTGACTATGAAATGGTGGGACGACCTATGGCTCAACGAATCCTTTGCCAACATGATGGAATACGTGGCCGTAGATGCCATTGAACCCGATTGGCACATCTGGGAACTGTTCCAGACTTCTGAGGCGCCAATGGCACTAAACCGAGACGCAACGGATGGTGTTCAATCGGTTCACGTTCAAGTTGAGGATCCGGCTGAGATCGACTCCTTATTTGACAGTGCCATCGTTTACGCAAAGGGTGCTCGGATGCTGGTCATGGTTCGCGCACTGTTGGGTGATGACGCGTTACGGAAGGGGTTGAAAGCTTACTTTGCCACACATAAGTACGGCAACGCGACCGGTGCCGATCTTTGGGCCGCATTGGGTGACGCTTCTGGTTTAGATGTCGGCGCAATTATGAATTCCTGGTTGGAACAACCCGGCTACCCAGTGGTGACTGCAACGGTCAATGACGGGCAATTAACCCTGTCACAGGATCAGTTCTTTGTTGGTGACGGTAAGGAAGCCGGTCACCTTTGGCAAATTCCGTTAAACAGCAACTATGATGCTGCTCCGGAAATTTTTAAAGATAAAACGGTTGTCTTGGGCGACTACGCACAACTACGTGCAGCCAGCGGCAAACCGTTTCGTGTCAATGTCGGCAACAATTCCCACTTTATTGTGAAGTACGATGATACGTTGCTGACTGACATTTTAAAGGACGCGGCTTCACTGGATGCCATTTCACAGCTGCAAATTCTGCAAGACCAGCGCTTATTGGCTGAGGGCCGTCAGATTTCGTACGCAGCTGTTGTGCCGTTACTGACTCAATTTGCTGCTAGCAAGCGGGCTGTTGTCAATACAGCTTTGTACCAAGTTGCTGGTAATTTAAAGAAATTTGTTGATCCGGAATCCGCTGAAGAAAAGCAATTACAGGCATTCTTCAACAAATTGAGTGCCGACCAGGTGGCACGGTTGGGTTGGACCGCACAAAAGGGCGAATCTAATGATGATCAGCTAACACGGCCATATGTGTTAAGCGCCGCATTGTACGCACAGAACAAGGATGTCATCGCGGATGCCCATAAGCTGTTTGCCACCAATGCTGATAAATTGGCCGAGTTACCAGCCGATACACGGGGCTTTATTCTGGCCAATGAAATCAAGCATTTCGGTAATGAAACGCTTTTTGACCAGTTACTAGCTGATTATCGATCAACATCGGATGCCAGCTATAAGAATGATATTCGCGGTGCGCTGACCAGTACACCAGACGCTAATTTGATTACCAAATTAATTGGCAAGTTTGAGGACGCCGATACCATTAAACCGCAAGACTTACGTGGCTGGTTCCGTGGTGTGTTAGCCAATGAAAAGGGTGAACAGGCTGCTTGGGACTGGATTCGTAATGACTGGCAATGGTTGGATGATACGGTTGGCGGTGACATGGAATTTACGACCTACATCACCGTCATTACCGGTATCTTCCGGACGCCGGAACGATTGGCAGAGTTTAAGGCCTTCTTTGAACCGAAATTGCCAACACCAGGAATGACTCGTGAAATTACCATGGATATCAAAGTGATCACCAGTCGTGTTGCGTTGATTGAAGCTGAAAAGACCGCTGTTAACCAGGCAATAACTACCGCTAATTAAGTTAATAAAAACATGTTTTAAGTACCGCTTGGATGGGCGGTACTTTTTTTGACGAATGACGGTAAATTTCCTGTATACTGTGGTTAGAAAAAGGGGGATTTAAATATGGCCAAAACAAGAATTATGCTCTACGTGGATGACGTAGCGGCAAACAGTCAATTCTGGCAGTCCAATTTAAATGCCAAACTAGTCAGCAGTAATGCGTTACCAGATGGGTCACAGAACGAGACATTGGCGGTATCGGATGAGGTTGAATTTTCGTTATTCAGCAAGGCGTTCATCAAAAAATATTCACCGGAAGTCTTAGGTACCACCGGGCCATCCTTGATGATTTTTCGAGACGATTTCGAGGCATTGCATGCCAAACTGAAATCTGCTGGCGACATTACGGATGTCGGCGGTCAGCTAACATTCAACTTTCAGGATCCAGATGGTAATTACTATGTGATTGCTAAAGCTGACCAAAAATAGCGCGCTGTTGGCGCGCTTTTTCTATAGGGTACTGGAAAGTGCAAGCAAATCCGCTTTGAAGTTTGCACTAAATGCCCCCACTCTTGGAGTGCCCGGCGTTTCGTTCCATTTTTGAATAATGCCGACAAACATGCCAGCATATGCAAAGGCCATCAAGTCGGGTTCACTGGTTTGACTTAACCGGTCAATCAGCGGGTGGCGGACAGTGTTTAAAAGTGCCTTTTTTAAGATTGAGGCAATAATTTGTGTCAGGTCGGGATAAATTGCCGCACGCTTATTTTTTCGGGTCATATTGCGAAACTGGGCTTGATTGCTAGTGACAATATGCGTGATTGTAGTCATTAACGAAATGCCCTTGGTCAGCTCTTCTCGAATCGGTGCGCAGATCAGGGTCAATACGCCCCCTAACAGGTCATATTTATCTGCAAAGTAGCGGTAAAAAGTCGAGTGGTGAATGAACGCTTTTTGACAAATTACGTTGATCGTAATCTGATCGAAGGGGGTTGTTTTTAACATGCTGTTCATGGTCTTGATGATGTCCAATTTTGTTCGCTGTTGTTTCAATGTTAGTGTCATTTAGGGTATACCTCACTTCATTAGAATTGACGACACGGTTAATTTCCCGGGAAATAGTACCGCCATTAGCGGTACTTAAAATAGTCGGCAGCCGTAAACGGCACATCTGACATTTTAGCGGTAAGACCTTCAAATAAAGCCTTTTCTTCTAGGACGGTGAGAGTTTGACCGCTTTTTAGTGTGTCAAACACGTAAACTTCAATACTGGCCGCCACGTCAGCATGTTTGTGACACCAACTGCGGACGAGCCGTTTGAGTTTCTTATCGGTTTTTTGATGTTCGGGCTGACGCTTATAAGAATAGCCGATGTGGGCGTTACGAGCAGATTTGTAACCGTACCCCTGTGCATCGTCGACCAGGTTGCCTTCAAGGTCGAACACCCGGTAGCGTGTTTCAGTGACTCGTTGTTCCCATGGCTGGCGTTCTTCTTCAACCCTAGTCATTTGGTAAGATTTAACGACATAATCTTTTACTGACATGTGAGCACTCCTTTTAAACGATATTTTTTGCAGCTATCAATACATACGCTTGTGACGCCCGAATTGTTTTAAATTAAGTGCATTTATTTGAAATAAATAACGCGTTGCTGATTCTCATTCTGCAGGCAAGCTATACCAGGTCATTTGAACCACTTATCCCGCAATTTCGACCACTCATTGGCCAGTCTGAGACAACCCATTCATTAGTCGGTATGCTAAGACCATTAAAACTATTGGGAGATGAACGACATGCCTGATCTAATCATCAGTGAACTGACAAAAACGTTTCAAACAAAGGTGGCAGTCAACCACCTCAACATGCAGATTCCAGCGAATAAATTCATTGCGTTTCTGGGGCCTAACGGTGCGGGTAAATCCACCACAGTGGGTATGCTGACGGGGTTGACTCAACCGACGAGCGGGCAAATCACACTGGGTGACCTTACCCCGGAGACACTCGCTTATCGGCAGCAGATTGGTGTCGTTTTTCAATACGGCGTGTTGGATGAGCAGTTAACCGTGCGCCAAAATTTAAAGTTGCGGGCCTCCATGTATCCGAATGTGCAGCAGAGCTGGTTGGATAGGATCATTCATGACTTAGGCCTGACATCGTTACTTGATCAACGTTATGGCACCCTCTCCGGTGGACAGCGACGGCGGGTCGATATTTCCCGGGCAATGATCAATCGTCCCAAACTGCTGATTCTTGACGAACCGTCCACTGGGTTAGATATTCAAACGAGAACGGTTATCTGGCAGGTGATCCATCAGCTACGCAAGGAGTTGAAGATGACGGTCATCTTAACGACTCACTATCTAGAAGAAGCTGAGGACGCTGATTACGTTTACGTGATCGACCATGGTGAAGTGATTGCAGCAGATTCGGTGGCGCAACTTAAACACGAGTACGCTCAGGTTGAAATGACGCTGTGTTCACCATCACCAGAAACGCTGCTGACGAATCTTCAACAAGACGGGTATGCTGCTCAATTAGAAGAAGATAAAGTGACGTTGACGGTCCCGGATGCGCAGACCAGCATTGACACCTTAGTCAAATATCGCAAACTGATCAGTCAATTTGATAGCCACGAAGGTGACATGAATACCATCTTCTTGGCGCTGACAGGAAAGGAGATCCGTTAGAATGTTCGGCTTTATTAAGCGCAATTTACAACTGTTTTTCACGAGTGGCAGTAACCTGTTTTTTTCAGTTTTAGGTGCGCTGATTTCCTTCGTGCTCTACATCGTTTTCCTAAAAATGAATATGGCGAGTTCGCTGACTTTCTCTGGCAAGTCTGCGGTTCTGGATCCCTGGGTCATAAGCGGTACGCTGACGGTGACCGCCGTAACCACCACGTTAAACGCCTTAAGTCAGATGATTCATGATCGCGAAACGGGTACTTTGGCCGATTTCTTGATGACTAAGCTCGCGTACTGGCAGCTTCAGACGGCTTACCTTGTGAGCGCGTTTATTATTGGCTGGCTGATGCAACTCGTGATGGCGATTCTGATGTACGCCTATTTCGCGATGGTTGATGGCCTGAGCATTCCCTGGGAACTAACACCGCAGTTAATAGGTATCGCCGGGTTCAGCAGTTTGGTTTGGACCGCGTTTAGCTTACTATGTTTAAGCTTCGTCAAACGGGTCGACACTCTGGGCAAATTGGGCACCATTGTCGGGACCGCAGCGGGATTCTTCGCGGGAGTCTATATTCCAATTGACTCAGTACCCAGTTCTGCGCAAACATTGATGAAACTGACACCGGCACCCTATGATGCTGCCATTTACCGGCAACTATTAATGAAAACAGCGTTAACCGATAAGTTTAACGGCGCTGTACAAGGTCAAAAAATGGCTTTTGAGACTGCATTTGGGGTTCGACTTAAGTGGGAATCAGTATTATCATTAAATGATGTATACGGTGTAATGATTGCGTTTCTAATCGGTTTTGTGATTGTCGCGCTGTTGTTGATGCGACGGAGCAGAAAGCAAGTTATGGTGAGAATTTAGTGCGTGGCGGGCAAACATTCAGTCACGTGGGGGATACCTTGCCAGTTAACCTATAATGCCGCATTGTTTCAGGTCGACATTATTTGTAAAAAAGGGGGGCAAGGCGCATGAAAGTTTCGTTTGAACAGACAAATACGATCCCGGGCAATGACGTTGAGGTCGTGGTCCGGGCAGCGGCCTTGTCACCGGATGTCACGCAGCTTCTGAACCAGCTGAGTCAACTAGGCAGTCATCCATCTGTGCTGCCAATCACCGTGGATGATCAGGTCGTCATTTTAGCAACGGCAGACATTGTGGCTATCGAAGTCACTGGTGAGCACATTACCCTGCACACGGTCGACAAGATCTATCAGGTGAATGGTCAGCTGAAAACGATGCTGGCGCGCCTGCAGAACCCGGTTTTCGTTCGCGTTGGCCGCAGTGTTGCGCTTAACATCGATTTTTTGACGGCCCTTGAAGCAGAATTTTCCGGCAACATGACAGCAAAAATGGCAAACGGTTTGAAGCTGACTGTGAGTCGTAAGTATCTGCCTGAACTGAAGCACAGCATTGGGTTATGAGGTGATCAAAATGCAAACAGTAAAAACAACTTTGATATTGGGCTTGTACGGTATTATGGCAGGGACAACGGTGTACTTTTTGATGATTATCTTTGGGGTGCGCGCATTTGTGGCAACCCCAAGTAATACAATCGGTCTGTTTGTTTTGTCGGCACTCATTAGCCAGTTTTCGAGGTTGTTCGATGGTGAGCGGTTATCGTTCATTCAACAATTAGCGATTCATTTTGTTGCCACCTTTGTTCTAGTTCTTATTGCGAATGCTGTTATGCACTGGCAGTTTTTGGTGCCTGGTAACTGGATCCGGTTTGGTATCATCTTTTTAGCCGTCTATTTTGCGGTTTGGCTTGGATGGTATTTGCAGGCTCGGTTTACTGCGGAAACGATTAACGTACAGTTGCAGAAGCGAGATAAAGCGGAACGTTAAAAAGATAATCAAAAGCGACCTCAAAACAGGGTTAGGTACACTGTTTTGAGGTCGCTGTTTTTGTACTGCTTTTTCGCTTGGTGTTTGTTTATTGAGGGATACTTGTGGCGCGGGTTATAGGTTATTGTGACGAAATTGTTTGAGACGGCGCGCTTCTATTTTCTATTGCAAAAACGTGTTTCGCAAGGCAAGGGGCTCCTGCATAAGAGACTTTGAGCCGAAAAGTCAGGCCCGGACTTTTGACTTTATTGAAAAGTGTGTTTGAGACGGCGCGCTTCTATTTTCTATTGCAGAAACGTGTTTCGCAAGGCAAGGGGCTCCTGCATAAGGGACTCTGAGCCAAAAAGTCAGGCCCAGACTTTTCGGCTCAGAGTCCCTTATGCTCCGCCCCTTTGGCGCCTTGCTACACACTCTTTACTTTGTATAATCCATCTCTTTCGTTTCCTTAGTAGTCAACAGAGCCAGAAAGGCAACAAGCGCCATCACCGCCAAATAGAAGCCCACAGCGTGGATGCCCCACTGGTCTACCAGCCATGATGCTAAGGTTG
The DNA here is from genome assembly GCF_001435975.1 of Secundilactobacillus collinoides DSM 20515 = JCM 1123. Taxonomy (GTDB): domain Bacteria; phylum Bacillota; class Bacilli; order Lactobacillales; family Lactobacillaceae; genus Secundilactobacillus; species Secundilactobacillus collinoides. The sequence continues at coordinate 25,941 of NZ_AYYR01000067.1, read as the reverse complement.
GGGCGAATGCTGCGCCAACGATGACTGATGCGTTGTAGGCGATACCGGCACCCGAATATCTAGTACTGGTTGGGAACAACTCTGGCAACAGTGCGGCCACTGGACCATACACAACACCCATTGCTAGGAAGCCAACCACTAAGAAGAACAGACCGCCGGCTACGTTGTGGCTGCCATTCAGGAAGAATGGGAAAATCATGGCAAATGCGGCAATCAAAACGGTCCCGAGCAACAGGACTTTTTTTCGGCCGAACTTATCAGCCATGAGGGATGAATATAGAATCATGGCTGCAAAAGCGACGATCGATCCCATCAGCATCAATAACCATTCCTTGTTGGCAAAACCCAATTCTGTGGTGGCGTAACTCAGCGACCAGGGGGACAATAGGAAGAAGAACGTATAGGAAACGGACATCGTCAAGGTACCTTGCAGCACCTGCCGCCAGTTTTCCTTAAATACCTTAGCGAGTGGGGCCTTTGCAACGGTATTTTCCTTTTGTGCCAACCGGAACAACGGGGTTTCAGATAAGCGGTGACGGATCCAAAGTCCGATGATAACCAAAACGGCTGAGGCGAGGAATGGAATACGCCAACCGAAGGCCTGCATCTGTGAGGCCGTCAGGTTTGATTCAAGCATGTAGTAAAGCCCGTTACAGAGGAAAAAACCAATTGGTGCACCTAATTCAGGAAAAGCACCAAACAATGCCCGTTTGTTCTTTGGTGCGTTTTCAGTGGCAACTAGCACGGCGCCTGACCATTCGCCACCGAGCCCGATACCTTGGATGAACCGGCAAAGACAAAGAAGAGCAATGGAGGCCATGCCAAGAGTTGCGAAGCCAGGTAACACACCGATCAATACGGTGGAGATTCCCATGATAAGCAGGGAAACAACCAGTGTTCGTTTCCGGCCGAGTTTGTCGCCGAAGTGGCCGAAGATGAGGGAACCCAATGGGCGGGCAACAAAGGCCACCCCGAAGGTCAATAAACTGAGAATCATGGCGATAGTGGGGGTTACTTCTGGGAAGAATACCTTTGGAAAATATGTAGCGGCTGCGGTTCCGTAAGCGTAAAAGTCGAAAAATTCAATGGCGGTCCCGATCATTGATGCTAAAATAACCGTTTTCACAGGGTCGCGTTCCATTGTTTTCGTGGTTGTAGCTGTTAGTGCGGATGGTTGAGTTTCCATGTAGTCACTTCCGTTTCTGAGAATTTGATGTGAAAGATACAATGCTTTTGTGGGGCTATGTGTTGGTGCTGACGTCATCTGAATCTGGTGCCTAATTATCACCTCCGTTTTTGACTAAAAAAGGCCAGGGGCTGAATTCACAGCTCCTGGCCTAAACCATCGCTGCCCGTTGCTTGCGGGCATCATCAAATGACCCGCAGACTAAATGACAATAATGTCTTGGGCAATGCCGATAACATTCACGTTGATGATAGCGGTAGTTTTTCGCATGGTTTCTGACCTCGAATTTTTAGAATGTTTTGACTATACCAGAAGAAAAATGAAAAGTAAATGGCAAACGGATTAAAATATTTATTTTTTTGTTATAATTAAAGCCACTGTTTGTATATGCGGTGTCACAGTGAACACAAAAAACACCGGCACGGTTAGGGCTGATGTTTTAAATGCGAGAGGTTACTCGCGAAATTTATAGATAGTCTCATGGTCACAATTGAAATTAATCGGTGATATGAATCACGAGTTTCCCAGTTGTGTGATGTGATTCGATTATTTGGTGCGCTTTGACCACGTTTTCAGCGGTGAAGGGCAGCGACTGCACTTCAATGTGCAGTTGATCATTGGTGAATAATGTGATCAAACCGTCAAATACTGCTGTGTCTGAATGTGAAAATTGAAAGCTGACTGATTTATCAGGGAGTGCCAACTGTTCAGGCGTTGGTTGTCCGCCCACTGTGACCAGCTTGCCACCGGGCTTAAGGACGGTTAAGCCGCCCGCAATATCGCCGACAGTATCAAAAACGGCATCAACGCTGGATAGCACATCGCTAACTGCTGTGGTGTGGTAGTCGATTACTTGGTCGGCACCCACTTGCTGTAACAAGGCTGTGTGAGCCGGACTTGCTGTGGTGATAACTTTTGCACCACGTGACTTTGCGATTTGGACTGCGAACAGGCCGACACCACCGGCACCGCCCTGAATCAGAATCGTCTCATTGGGATGGACATTAAGATTTTGCGCAATGGCTTGGTATGCAGTGCCGCCAGCAATCGGCAGTGCAGCTGCCTGATCAACGGACATGCCAGCAGGAATCGTGCTGATACTGGCCGGATCCACAACGGCCGTTTCTGCATATGAGCCGGCGTTGCCTGCGTGATTGGACGGCAAGGTACCAAAAACCTGGTCGCCAATGTGATACTTCGTGACGTTTTGGCCGACCTGGGTAATGGTACCTGAGAAATCCCAGCCTAATACCAACGGAAATGTCCAATTGTCGGTAAATGGGGATTGGAGGTAGCCAGCGCGAGCAGCGATGTCCATAGGGTTAATACTAAAAGCGTTAATGGCGACTGCAACGGTATCAGGTGTGATTTGTGTTTGAGGAAGCTCGGTTTCGTAAAATGTGTCAGCGTTGCCGAATTGATTGATGACAATAGCTTTCATAGTAGGGTCCTTCTTTCGATTTAAGGCAAATTATCTGTTAGAATGAGGCTATCTTAACACCGTCGCGGCGCTAGACAATCTTTAATCAGCAGGCAATGTCGTTTTAAAAGACACTGCTATCAAAATGTCGGGGAAAGGAACACATGTATGACGACCCTTCAACAGAAACGCACCGAAAAAGTTATTTTTACTGCTTTCCAAGAATTATTGGACCAAAAGCCCTTTAGTAAAATCACGGTAAACGACATCACCGCGCAAGCGTTAATGCACCGTTCGACGTTCTACACACATTTTACAGACAAATTTGATTTACTTGACCGTTTTTTAAGAAATCTATTTCCAGATTCAACGATAAATGCTCAGGCTATCTATGAGCACCCGTTCACAGCCTTTTCGCTGAAAAACGATCAGGTGCTCGCAGTTTTGCAGTATCAAAGCCGTGATGACACGTTTCGTAACGGCTTATTTCGGTTTATGATGCACATGATTTTGCAACTGCCTTCCGATAAGACTGAGCTTGAAAAATTCTTTATCATTGGCCGGGTCAAGGCGATTACGATGTGGATTTCGGAAACGCACCAACCCTATGATATTTTGACCGATTATGCTTATTTGGATGAAATTTACCAAACTGGTCGGTTACCGGACGCAAAACACGACTAGGAGGGACGACTATGGACGCGTTTGCTGCGTTACTTGTCAGTGCAAAACTCAAGAATACAAAGAGCTGGCGGAACCTATTACTTCCGCTAACAATTCGCTATGATCAGCTGCATGTTTTACTGCAGCTGACGTTTGGGTGGCAAAACGATTATTTCTATACCTTCCATGCATCAGCTGAAAACAGCAAGCAATACATGCCGGCGTCATATGAAGCAATGGGCGTTACAGAACAGCTGGAACCCAGTGAATACGCGGAACAAAATTATCTGTATCCTGATTTGAGCGCCGGACCCGTTGACTATGAATACGCGTTTAATGGTGGGTATTCGATTGTACTCACCCTGAAGCAGACCGTGACCTTTGCAGAATTAAAGGGGCGGAATTTACCATTTTGCACAAGTGGTCGGGGAAGTAATCCGCCGAATGAGTTGACCATCGAACAGTCAGACAATGGTGATGAATCAGAAGTATTTCATCGTAACCGGCTCAATCGCGCCTTTATGTTATGGACACGAGCAGGTGACCAAATGATTCTAGCCGATGGCGACGATCTTGAGGATATTGATTTGAATGACGAAGAAAATTGATTTGGGCAATCGTGGAAAAGTCGTCAAAATCGAAAATCTTTCGAGAATGTTTCACGTGAAACATTGGGCACATTCTGAGTGCCGATTTTTGCCAACATTTACCATAATTCGGTATGATAGATGTTAGACAAACGCTATTGGGGGCAGGAAAGATGAACAAAGGACGATTAGAGGCATTCACGGATGCCATTCTAGCAATTATTATGACGATCATGGTTCTCGAACTACATACACCAAATGGGTACACATGGCCTGCCATTCAAAAAGAAATTGTACCGCTGCTGGCCTACGTGATCTCATTTGTAGGGTTAACGAATTTGTGGGCGACCCACCACTTCATGTTTGAAGCAATGCATACCGTCAGTTATGGTGTTTTCATTGTGAACATGGCCTTATTACTGTGGGTCTCACTGGTGCCCGTTTCAACCGCTTGGGTTGCAACCTACCCGACTAGGTTTTTGCCGCAGGTAACTTACATCGCCGTCATTTTCGGTTGGGCTGTTTTTCTGTTTCTTCTAGGGCACGAGGCACATAAAGCGGATCCACGCTACCCGACCAATATTATGGCCGGCCGTGAAATGAGTGTCATGATGGTAATCATGGTCCTTGGGGCAATCTGCTCATTCTTTTTACCAGATGTTGCGCTGACGACTGGGGTTATTGTGATTGGGATGTATCTTGTTATCCCGCATCAAAACTTTGTGCGGCATCGGCGTCGGCAACTCAAGTAGACTTATTAAACAATACACGGCAAAGGACTGATCTTGACCATAAAAGCGGCCCCTGTGAAAATCCAAATTTGGCATTTTCAGAGGAGGCCGCTTTTATATACTGACGGCAAACTTTCTCACTTGCTGTCTTGCAATTAGGTGGGGAGATAAATTTGAAAACCTGCTTCTGGGTGAATAGGTGGAACAGATTTTACGAGGATCCGGGACCAGTACGTCAACAGGTCTGACTCAAAAAAACAGGTCGATTTTTCGCCTCAGAATCCGTTATGCATCGCCTCTTAACTGTCTTGCTTCAAGCTCTTGGTTTAGGACAATTTAAAATGTTTTAGCAATGGCTTCTGCCGTTTTGAACGCATCAGTAACAATGGTTTCCGCTCGGTCGGGGTAACGGTCCATACCTTCCACTGGCAACGAAGTGACCTGGGCACCCAAAAAGGTCATGACATCCTTTACGTACCGACTGGCGAGGTTTTGGCCGTTTGTGACGCCGCCGGCTGCCTGTATGTGCAGCACATGCTTGCCCGGCGCCAGTGGCCGTTCACCCACCGCAACCGTTTCAAAGGTCTGACCTTCCACACAGATGGTATCAAACCAGGCCTTCAATTTTCCGGGAATCATTAAATTCCACAGCGGGTTCGCAATGATGACCTTGTCTGCATCGATGAATTGCTGTGTTGCTTGACGAAACACAGTTAGGCGCGCCTGCTGGTCAACAGCCAAATCGTCAAAGGCTTTTCCGGCAGTTAAGGCCCGCTGGGCGGTCACTAAGACCCGGTCAAAGTCGGGGAACCGCTCATCATACAGGTCACGGACAACAACGGTATCGGCTGGATGCCGCTTAAGATAGGCACTTAAAAAATGCTCGAGTACGGTTAGTGATCGTGATTCCGAAGTCGGCTTAGGATTTGCTTTAATTACCAGTACGTTAGTCATGCGGGCCACCATCCTTTTCTTGACTATCTTGTTACCTATATGATAGCGATTCTGGTCAAATTTAACAATCTAAATGTGATGCCGTGCTTATGTGAGGTTGAACTGCAAATCGCATAAAATCGCGATTTATTATCAATAATGTGCTAACGTTGACTGTCATGATTATGCGCATCTCGATGTAACGTTGCGTGACATCAACAATTATCGTAAAATGGGCACGATATTAAAACTGGAGGCACACGACATTGACCGTGACATTTGAGTACGCAACACACGCTGATCTACCTACGATTGTTCATATCTATAACGAAATCATTCCCAGTCGGTTAGCAACCGCAGATCTTGAACCCATTTCAGTTGCTTCACGTGAAGACTGGTTTGCGTCCTTTGATCCCACAACACGTCCGCTTTGGGTGATCAAGGATGACGACAGAATTGCCGGCTGGGTCAGTCTTGAATCATTTTACGGCCGACCGGCTTATCATCAGACAGCAGAGGTCAGTATTTACATTGATGAAGATTTTCGCCATCAGGGTCTGGGGCAACAATCCTTGGATCATGTGTTTGCCCAATTGCCAAAACTAGGACTGCAAAATATCGTTGCGTTTATTTTTACGCACAATGTTCCCAGCCAAGGTCTGTTTAAAAAGAACGGCTTTGAGACGTGGGGCCATTTACTAGAAGTTGCTGAAATGGATGGCCAATTACGAAGTTTAGATATTCTCGGTCGACATTTTGACTAATAGTTGGAAAATTATAGTCAAAAAAGTGGGACAATAGACGGGTTTGTTCCCAGAATAGAAGGACCCCACCTAAAACCTGAACGGGTTTTTAGGTGGGGTCCCTTTTACGATGAGTCAAAACGGCAGCCCATGGCAACTTAAAATTGGCTTGATAGTTATTCACAAAAACGTTTGATTTAATATTTCGATAATAATTATAAAATTTCCTTATTGGCTTTTTTGAAAATAGTTGATAGTTCAACTTGTCAGAGCCTGATATTGAATTTCAATATGTAAGAATGCTATGAAAATCGGATGAAAAATAGATGCCAATGTTAATTACTTTCAGTAATCTTGTGAAAATGATAACAGTCAGAAAATTAACGTGCGTCTAACGTTTGCTTTGCCTTAACAGCAACCATTCCGAAAATGACATGCCGGTAATCCAAAACGTGAATACCATCAAAATATTCTCAAATTTCACTAACTTATTATGAAAATATCTATCGAAAAACAGGAAAAGTAAAAAAAATTCAATTAATTTTTTAAGAAATGTAAACGGTTGCTAAACGTTACAGTCACGCGGGTTTGACCGCTTAACGATTTCATGAAAATGGGGGCGATTAATTAAAAATTATAAATTTAAGCGTTTACATTTCAAAATAATGGTCCTAGAATAATCCTCGTAATAAAAAAGTTATTTCTAAAAAGTAAGGAGGCCATTATTAATGGCTGAAAAAATTAGCGGTTCAGATGCTGTTCTCAAAGTAATTCAAGACTGGGGTGTTAAACACATCTACGGTTTACCTGGTGGTTCATTTGATTCAACAATGAACGCCATCCACAATCAAAAGGACACACTCAAATATGTCCAAGTTCGTCACGAAGAAGCCGGCGCCATCGCTGCTTCTGCTGACTACAAATACACTGGTAAGATCGGTGTCTGCTTCGGCTCTGCCGGTCCTGGTGCCGTTCACTTGATGAACGGGTTATACGATGCTAAGGAAGATGGGATTCCATTGTTAGCTATCGTTGCCCAAGTACCATCATCAAAGATGAACATGGACTTCTTCCAAGCCATGGACGAAGAACCAATCTTCGATGACGTTTCGGTTTGGAACCGGACTGCTATGACTGCTGAAAGTCTCCCTATGTTGACTGATGAAGCTATCCGTCAAGCATACGAACACAAGGGTGTTGCTGTTTTGACCATTCCAAAGGACTTTGGTTGGGCTGAAATTGATGATACCTTCGAAACAAACGCTGACGTGCATGTTGTCAACTACCCAGCTCCTACTAAGGAATCCGTTGACAATGCTGTTAAGCTGATCAAGGATGCTAAGTCACCAATGATCTACTTTGGTGTTGGTGCCAAGGGTGCCGGTGAAGAATTAAAGGCAGCTTCAGAAAAGTTCAAGATGCCATTAGTTTCTTCCGTATTAGGTAAGGGCATCATTGAAGATAACTACCCAGCATACCTTGGTTCAACTGGTCGTGTTGCACCAAAGCCGGGCGCTGAAATTGGTTTCAGTACTGACTTGATCGTTTGGGTTGGGAACAACGTGCCATTTAGTATCTTCCTGTTCAACAAGAAGGCTAAGGTTATCCAAATTGATGTGAACTCAGAGAAATTTGGGAAACGTCATCACACCGATGTTCCTATGTTAGCTGATGCAAAGAAGGCTTTAACCGCTTTAGTTGACGCTGGTGAAGCCCGTGAAGCTTCAGCCTTCTACAACGCTGCATTAGCTGACAAGAAGAACTGGGACGAATGGCAAGCTAGCTTCAAGGACAGCACTGAATCACCAGTTCGTCCAGAACCTATCTTTGACGTTTTGAACCAAGAAGCCGCTGATGATGCTGTCTTCTCAATCGATGTTGGTAACGTCAACATTGACTTCGAACGTCTCTTAAAGATGCATGGCGACCAAAAGTGGTGTACTTCAGGAATTTACGCAACCATGGGCTGGGCTGTTCCTTCATCATTGTCAGCCAAGACCAACTATCCAGACCGCGAAGTTTACAGCCTGAGTGGTGATGGTGGTTTCGCAATGTTATCAGAAGAGTTGTTGACTCAAGTGAAGTACAACATGCACATCGTAAACATTGTCTTCAGTAACGAAACTTTAGGATACATCGAAGCTGAACAACGCGATGACTCTCACCAACCACAATCAGGGACTGATTTGATTGCCACTGACTGGGCTAAGGTCGGCGAAGGCTACGGTGCCGTTACCTTCACTGTTAAGACTAAGGATGAATTCAAGAAGGCTTTGGAAGAAGCTAAGAAGACTGATAAGCCAGTATTGATCGACGTCAAGTACACCCACAAGATGCCATTCACGACTGAACACATGTTTATCGACCCTTCATGGCAAGACCAAGCCAAGGTTGATGAGTTCGTTAAGACATACGATGCTCAAGACTTGAAGCCATTCAGTTATTTTTTAAAGCAAGCGCAAGCCTAAATCACCCAGGATTTTTTGATTAGGTACTGCGGGCGTTATCGTAACTCATAAGAAAAACACTTTCCGTTTAAAACGAGCAGGATGTCATTTTGCTCAGAGAAAAGGTGCCGCACTGTTAGGTGCCGCACCTTTTTTCATACATAGTCAAGCGTGTCATTGAAGAAACATAGCATCGTCTCAAAATTCACCAGACCAATCAGGAGGCACTTCATTCATGAAGGTGATTGCACTCAACGCTCAAAAATTAAATCAGATGCCAAAACAGGCACCAATTGTGCTAGCGCTCGGCTTTTTCGATGGCGTGCACCAGGGTCATCAGCAGGTCATTCAAACAGCTAAACGGCTTGCGGATGAACGGCACCTGCCGCTTGCTGTGATGACCTTTAACCGCCATGCTTCGCGCTTATTTCAGCCTGATTCGCCATTCCGGTATCTCAATACAATTGATCAAAAAACGGCCCATATGGCTGAAAATGAGGTTAATTTGCTCTACATTGCGGATTTTGATCAGCGATTGGCTGGCTTGACGCCCACGGAGTTTGTCGATCAGTACCTTTTGAAATTAAACGCGCAGGCAGTCGTAGCCGGTTTTGACTACACATTTGGCCGCGGCGGCAGTCATGGCATGGCGGATTTAGATCGATTGAGTGACGGTCGGTTTGACGTTGTGACCGTTAAACAATTGACTGAACGTCGTGAAAAGGTGAGCTCTACCCGGATTCGCCACTTGATCGGCCATGGCGAAATTAAGGCTGCCAATGCTTTGCTGGGTTATGCTTATGAATTAACTGGGCAGTTGACGGCTGCCCACCACCTCTTGATCATTACACCTGATAGTCCACTCCAGCAGTTGCCGGCGGCGGGCAGGTATTTCTGCATCGTTCGCGATGACCACTTACAAGAACCAGCTGTGGTCACAGTAGAAGAGAACCAACAGATCACGGTGATGCTGTCAGGCATCAAACCGCAAGATAACGCACCAATTAGCGTTAAGGTGACTTGGTTGCAGCAGTTAAGCGTTGATACAGCTGAATTGGTGCTGCCCAGTAGACGGGTAGCTGAGGGTTAATGAAATCAGCGCCAGTCACACAGTGAATGCGACTGTGAAATCCAAGTCGTTTTCGCAAAAATATGAGCTGCTTAATAACGTCTAAACGGACGCATTAAAAATCTTTCGGGATTTTTGATGTGTCCGTTTAGACGTTTCACATCAATATGGGTTTGCCATAGTCAATTGAGCCGTCGAGGGCAGCATGCAACGGCATTTTTAGCAGGATCAACTGAGTGTTGGAATGTTTATCCCACAGAAGTGCTGCTTTTCTGCCAACTGTAGTTTACACAAATCTTAAGGAAACTTAACGCTAAAGCAAACATACTGGACTTTCAGCATTGAAATCGAGTACAGTATTCCTGTTTAGAAACGTTCGGCCATTAATGAGGGGAACGTTGGGTTAAGACCTGTCTAAATGGTGTGATTTAGAGTATAATTATGTTTTAACTTCGACAAAAACGAAGCGTTATTTGTAGGAAGTAACGCAAGATAAGATACAGGGAGGAACAACAGTATGTGTGGCATTATTGCCTTTAGTGATCCGCAAGTAGAAGACAAACCAGCCGTTCTTGATTCAATGCTTAAGATGATTCAACATCGTGGCCCTAACGTGAGCGGCGGTGGTAAGTATACGAATGATGAAGTGGCCATGGGCTTTGTTCGCCTCAGTATTATCGACCTGAAGTCCGGGAAACAGCCTATCTATAATGAAGATGGTTCAATTCTCGTCACGTTTAATGGTGAAATTTATAACTACAAGGCACTGCGTAAAGAATTGATCGAAAAAGGCCATACCTTTACGAGCAAGGCCGATACCGAAGTGCTGCTGCATGGTTATGAAGAATGGGGTATGGCGGGCACACTTAAACGTGTTCGCGGGATGTTTGCTTATTTGATCTATGATATGAATAAGAAGGCGCTGTATGGCGCCCGGGACTTCTTTGGTATCAAGCCAATGTACTATTACCAAAACGGCGAAACGTTCATTGTGGGCTCTGAAATCAAGTCCTTTATGAAGCACCCGAACTTCAAGCTGGAGCTCAACAAGAAGGCCGTGAAGCCATACCTGATGAACCAGTACAACGACCTGAAAGAAACCTTCTTTAAGGGTGTGTACCGCTTCCCAGCTGGTCACTGGTTTGAATACAAGGACGGCCAATTAGATATTCACAAGTACTGGGATGCCCAGTACAACATTGAAAAGGGCCGCAGCGTCGACCAAGTCGTTGATGAGATCGATGATGTGGTGACAAACTCGATCGACATGCATGATAACGCCGATGTGCCCGTTGGGAGCTTTCTGTCTGAAGGGGTCGATTCGTCATACGTCACGACCGTTTTGAAACCGCAAGAAGTCTTCAGTGTCAACTTTAATAACGGTCCCTTTGACGAAGCCAGTGTCGCTAAGGAATTGGCGGATGAAAACGGCTTTAACTTTAACGTAGAAACGGTGAACCCGCGGGAAGCCTTTGATGATTTCCCTGAGATGCAGTATCACTTGGACGAACCGGACGCTAACCCGTCTGTGATGCCACTATGGTACCTCTGCCGTTTAGCACGTCGGAAGGTGACGGTTGCCCTTTCAGGTGAAGGTGCTGATGAACTGTTTGCCGGCTATGTGAACTACGGTGAACATTCAACTAATGGTGCGGTCAAGGCGGTGGCGAACGGTATTCGTCATTTACCAAAGGGCCTGCGCTACAGCATCGGTCACAGCATCAAGAAGATGAAGAACTTCCCAGGAAAAACGCAATTGTACACCTGGGCAGCCAAGCCTGCTGACTACTACGTCGGTGAATCCCTGATTTACGATCCCGACCAACCAACCATCTTCACGGCGAACCAAGCCAACGGTATTTTGACCGCCGACTACAAGAACGATTTGACAGTCAACGGCATCTACCAGGAAGACTTCGCCAAGGTCAAGGATGCTGAAGAAATCAAGCAGATGCAATATATCGACCTGCACCACTTCATGTTAAACGATATTCTGCAAAAGGCCGACAAGATCTCGATGGCGCACTCCCTTGAACTCCGGGTTCCATTCCTGGATAAGGAAGTTGCTGACTTTGCCAACAATGTGCCAAGCAACATGCTGTTGAACAGCAAGGATTCCAAGTGGGCCTTCCGGAAGGCTGCCGGCAAGCATTTGCCCGCCGACTTTGCCAACCGGCCAAAGCTCGGGTTCCCAGTCCCAATCAAGACCTGGTTGCGTGAGGATGACTACTGTGACGTTGTCCGCGACCTGTTCAAGGAAGATTGGGTGTCAGATATTTTCGACCAGGACAAGATTTTGAAGATTTTGCAGGATAATTTTGATGGTAAAACGGATGCCCGTCGTCAAATCTGGACCATCTATACGTTCTTGGTTTGGTACAAACTGTTCTTTATCGATTTTGACGGGACTGTGAAGAAATATGGCCATGTTCAGCCTGAAGTTAAGGCTTTGATGGATAGTGGAAAATTAGTTTAGTGTAAATAAAAAGTGAGTCCCATTGGCGGGACTCGCTTTTTTGTACCAGTAAATATTAAAAAGACGCGCCCAATGTGGCCCGTCTTTTTGTCTAATGAGTGACAGTCTTCATTAGACAACGTAGAGTTGCACGAACGCGGTGATTGCATCTCATAAGCAATAAAATCTGCGACCGATACACACACGATGGCGTCGCTCTTATGCTTAATTAAATATGACGTCATAAAAGGACTGATGGTCACATATTTCACAGACCACCAGTCCCTTTTCATTTTTAAACCTAGGTATTATTTATCTTGTTTTCGACGTCGTTTCATCACATCTGCCAGGGCGGTGATTTCTTTAGCAGAGGTATCGGTACCGTGAACTTTCAAGTTCGGAAAACCGTGGAGGAGTCGCCGTTGCACGTAATTCAAACGCGGCACTTTTTCGCCGGTATCCTGACCGGTTCGGTAAGTATCCAGCCAATTTTTAGCGGATTCCAGGGTGGCATCGCTGCGTTCGCGTAATTCTTGCTTCTTATCTTCAATAACGTCACCAATGCGTTTCGTGGCAGCACCGAAGGCCAAGACATTTGCTAAGGTAAAGCCAAAGTCGAAGGCGAAGAGGACCAGCAAGACGATAGCGCCAAAGATGCCGTGAAGGGCAGCTAAATGCAGAACGGCTCTTGAGACGAGCGGGTGGATGACTTTAACGATTACGAGCACGCCCACTCCCCAGAACGCGGAAATTGGCAGGGCGACCCGGCCGTTCAAGTTTAATGGCACCTTGCTGTAATCCCACCAACGGGCGTGGAAGAAGACTTCCATCAACCAACTGGTGACGTATTCGATCAGTGTGATCATGATGGCACTGGCGAAATAGACGGCTATGAGGTTGTTTTCAAACGGTCGAATCGCGGCGAGCACAGCAATCATACTGAACCCATAAACGGGAATTGCTGGCCCGTTTAAAAAGCCCGAATTCGTCCATTTTCTCTTTCGTACACTCACGTATCCGCTTTCCCACAGCAACCCTACAAAGGCGTAGGCGAAGAAATACAGCACCCAAATCGTGAAATTGTATTCCAATGTTAAATTGTAAGCCACGACAATCTCCCCCGTCATCAACGTTTTCTTTAGTATACCAAACCAGCACTATGCGCGTTTGAAATGAACGCGATTCAGGACAAATCCAATTGAAATGTTGATGACCGCGAGCACCATGAGTACAACAACGATGATGCTCCAGGAGTGGGTCTGACTTTGAAGTACCCCTAGCAAAACGGGGCTAACACTGGCAATGAGGTAACCGCCTGACTGCGCGAGACCGCCAATTTGTCCAGCCTCGTCCGGATTATTAGCAAGAATTGTAATCAAACTCAGGGCAAGCGAGAAGATCGCCGCAGTCGTAGCACCAAGAATCATTGTGGCCAATGTGAGCGTTACGGTGCCGCTATCGAACAGGAATGGCGCCAGACCGATGAGATACCCCAGTAAAATAAGGGTAAGACCGATTCGTAATTGTTTATAGCCGGTGAGAAATCTTGGCGCCCAGTAGGAAAAGGGAACACCGATAATTTGGAAAACACCGAAGATAAGGTTGCTAGTGGTAGCCGATAGTCCGTGGCTGGTCAACAGGCTGGGCAGCCAGGCCACCGCTGCATAGTAGATGGCCGATTGTGCACCCATGAAGACCATTAACAACCAGACCGCATTATTTTTGTAAACGGATGAGTGGTGGTTCTGTTTTGTTGCGGGCGCAGCATCAGTTGCCGTTTGTGATTGCGGTGCCTGTTTCGGTGTTCGAATCAGGAATACGGTGAGGTAGATAACGGCCAGAAGCGCCGGAATGGAGATGAGTTGCACGGTAGTTTGCCAACCCAAGTGCTGGGCGACAGCAGCAGACCCACCTGCAACGATGGCAGCAAATAGGTTAAGCGAGGCAGTGTAAAGCCCGTTGAGCCGTATTTGTTCACTTGGGAACCAGGAGAGCACTAGAATCGGCACCCCAATGTTTAACACAGCAATCGCGAGACCAACGAACAGGGTGCCGACGAAAAGCAGTGTTGGTGAGTATATCCGGACAAAGTTGGCAATGGTAAGCACGATCAAACCGGTCATTAACGTGGTATGTAGGCCGATTCGTTTGATAATGAAACTCCCTATCGCTGAAAACACTCCGAAACAAAGCAGGGGAATGGAAGTCAGGGAGCCGATTTCTGATGTGGACAGGCCCAGACTGCGTTGCAGCAAGGTGGTCAGCGGTGGAATAACAATGATTGCGATCCGCATGTTAGCGGCAATGAGAATGAGTAAAAGTGCAAAACTGATGAAGCGTTTATGATGCATAGCAATCCCTCCAGATTCAAAAAAGCACAGTCGACTAGGCGATTCTCGCCTAGCAAGCTGTGCTCGTTAGTAACATGACGGGAAAAGTGTCCCGCTATTAGAATTTAAGTTATTTGATTAAGTTCAGTTTAGCAAAGTTTAGCATATTTTAGATTGTGTCGCAAGGCAGATTGGGTCACTTGTGACGTCAACACCGGCACGAACGTGTTTAACCTCGCTGAGGACATGATTAAGAGATGATAACGGTGATTTATATCGAGCGTTTTCGGTGTTGGACCGGTGACCGGATCAAACAAGGGCGGTTGATACCAGACAAGAAGCGGCTGACTGTCAGGTCCGCGAATCGTAATTATCAATAAGCAATGAATTGTTAACGCATAAAGTGTTACTATAAAATTAGGTATTATACCATTCATTTATTAAAAATAGGTGGTTTAAAATTAGACAGTTTAAAGTAAGGCGGTGAATAATCGCATGTTTTGGCGTGATTTATTCAGCAGCGTGGTCTTTTTGACTTTCGGTCTGACTGGGTTCGCTGCAATTTTTGGTAATATTGAAGCTGATAGTGAACGGCTAGCAGCAAAAAAACATTGGTTAAACGTGTTTCGTCAGGAATTAGGGCTGGTTATCTACGTGATTATTGTCTTGATAGGTCTTTATTTTTTGGCGCAATCTTGGTGGCGTCAAACAACCGACACGACGCTATATTGGGTTTTCATTAACGCGCAGTTTCTTGTTTTAATCTACAGCAATTTAATGCTGAAATCGGTCTGGAGTTTTGTTATTGCCCAATCAATGGGCGCCATAATTTTAGGCGGTACCGGGTCAATGTCGGTCTATACGTGAATCGTTTTCATGGTTGCGGGGTCGATAATATTTACCGAACGCTTATATAGTCACTTTTTTGATCAGCGACCGGTACTATATGCGATACCGCCCCTGGCAATCGGCATGTTTTCCTGGTATTCAGTTTCAGTGAGCTATTCAATCAGTCGATCCCAATTAATCGTTCAAGTTATCAGTTTTGTGGTCTGCGGTGCAGGCGTATATATTTTCAACCGGCACTTGCACAATGATCAGCGAGTTATCGCAAAATTGACTCAGGAAGTGCAGTATGACGCACTAACGGGAGCCCGCAACTGGATGATGTTTCGCGATGACCTGGACCGAGTATATAGCATCGTGCGTCACAATCGTCAGGCGGCACTGGTCGTGTTTGACGTGGACCACTTTAAGGATGTTAATGATACGTTTGGCCATTTGGCGGGTAATCAAGTGCTGATGGCGGTATCCAGTACAGTTCAACACATTTTAAACGACCAAGGCTATCAAGACTGCCTGTACCGGACTGGTGGCGAAGAGTTTGCGGCCATTTTAGTGGATTGTTCAGCAGACAATGCCCAGCGAATTACTGAAATTTGTCAGACCAGTCTGCGTAAGCTGATTGTACGTGACCGCGGTCAGCATATTCAAATAACGGCCTCGTTTGGTATCACAACGATGACTGGTAAGGATCGAAATGCCACCGAAGCGTTTCGTCGCGCAGATAAGAATTTGTACCAGTCTAAAAATACTGGGCGGGATCGAATTACGATTTCAGCAGGGTAGCGAGTAAAGCAAAGCGCGTAGGGTGCAGAGCAGAAACCCTCTGCCTGGCGGAACTTGTGTATGTAATGTAACTTAGAAATTGAAATTTTAAATATGGTTTATTGATGATTGATACTTTTTTAATCTCTTTCTTAAAAAACGCACCGTCATTTGGCGGTTTGGCGATTATTGTACTATACTGTAGTTTCAGCACAATAACGTTCAAAAAAGCTAGAAGGACTGACCACTCAGTTGCTCTAGACTCTATTTTTCAAAAGAGGTTTATATCATGGTAAGTCAACAAGCTCCCATTGGTGTTTTGGACTCTGGTGTTGGCGGTATCAGTACGCTTCAAACGCTAACAAAACTGCTTCCAGACGAAAGCTTTATCTTTTACGGCGATTCAGCCAATGCACCCTATGGCGAAAAGAGTGCTGCTGAAGTTCAAAAATTAGCCGACCATGTCATTGATCAGTTACGCGCGCAGGCCGTTAAAGCAATTGTGATTGCCTGCAATACAGCGACCAGTGCCGCCAAACCACAACTGATGACTAAATATCCTGACATGCCAATTTTGGGCATTGAACCAGCTCTAAAAGAGGCGGTAGATGCCGGCAAGAAAGACATTTTGGTCATGGGGACACCGCTCACGATTAGTCTTCCGAAATATCGCGCTCAAGTTGCGCGGTTCGATAGTCAGGCCAATGTTTATTCGCTGCCGTGTCCGGGGTTAGCAGACCTCATCGAACAAGGACACGATGGGTTGCCGGAGATTGAAGCACACCTGTCTGAATTAATGGCTCCGATGCTTGAAAAACCAGTTGATGGCGTGGTTTTAGGCTGCACGCACTACCCATTTATCGGTAAATTGATTCAAGCACAGTTTGATCATCCAGTGACTTTGTATACGGGCTATGAAGGCCTGACAAACTATCTAAAGCGTCAATTAACAGATCGTCATTTGTTGCGGCACGACCATGTTAAACAAACGGTAAAATTCATGAGCAGCCGGCAAACGGTTGCGGAATTAGCGTTATATCAGCAGTTATTTGACAGTGGCATTGGGTTGTAAAAAATAGCGGCGCCGGCAAATTTAATTTTGCCGGCGCCGCTATTTTTATCGTTAATCAACTTGAACATTACGCTTTGGTTTTATTTTTGCCTTATTCAGTAAGACTGAACTGGTAACCACGGACAGTGAGCTGAACGCCATGGCCAAACCGGCTAACTCTGGGCTGAGACTGAGGCCGATAAAGTAGAAGACTCCGGCAGCAACTGGAATGCCAAGCACATTGTAGACGAACGCCCAAAACAGATTGAGTTTGATTCGGTTGAATGTTTTTTTACTCAGCGCAAGTGCCCGATCAACATCACGCAGATCATTTTTAACAAGGACAATACCACCAGAATCAATAGCGATATCGGTACCTGATCCCATGACAATGCCGACATCGGCTGTCGTGAGGGCGGGTGCATCATTGATTCCGTCACCAACGAAGGCAACCTTACCCGTCTTTTGAAGGTCGGCGATGTGGTCAGCTTTATCACCAGGCAGCACGTCAGCAATTACATCATCGATTCCAACTTCTTCTGCAACAGCCTGGGCGACTCGCTGATTATCGCCGGTTAGCATGACCGTCTTTAGTCCACGGGCTTTTAGGTCGGCGATAGCTTCACGTGAAGTATCCTTAGGCACGTCCTGGATGGCAATTAAGCCGATGACAGTTTGGTCTAACCCGACCAGAACGACTGTTTTTGCTTGATTCTGCAGTGTGACCATTTGCTGTTTTAATGCATCGCCAAAGACCAAGTCTTGAGCCAGTTTATCATTGCCCACGACACCGCGCTGATCATTGATCTGGGCTTCAACGCCCTTTCCCTCGATGGCTTTAAAACCAGTTGTGGGCTGCGTTTGTGCTTGGTCGGTTTTCGCACGGTCAAGAATTGCAGCAGCCAACGGATGTTCAGAATTTTCTTCCAAACTGGCAGCGATGCTGAGGACTTGTTTGGTATCCCCAACGATATCAGTTACTTGAGGCTTCCCAACGGTAATGGTGCCGGTTTTATCGAACACAACGGTTTGAATGTCGTTAACGGCCTCCAAGACGGTACCATCTTTGATAAGAATTCCCATTTTGGCACCGCGGCCAGTGCCCACCATCAGTGCAGTCGGTGTCGCAAGGCCAAGGGCACATGGGCACGCAATAACCACAACGGAAACTGCGAAAATCAGCGCATTAGCCACGCTCGCATCCAAGAAAACGTACCAGATCAAGAATGTCAAAATTGCCAAAATGAGCACGATAGGGACGAAAATATCGGAGACTTTGTCCGTCAAATTCTGAATCGGTGCATGACTGTTTTGGGCTTTTTTAACCAGTTCAACAATCTGTGACAACATGGTGTCTTCACCAATCTTATTAGCCTTGAAAGTAAACGTGCCGTTGCCGTTGATGGTGGCCCCAATGACCGCGTCGTCCATTTTCTTTTCAACCGGCATACTTTCGCCAGTCACCATCGATTCGTCAACACTTGAGGTACCTTCAGTGATGATCCCGTCAACCGGAATCTTTTGCCCGGGTTTGACCCGAATCATGTCACCGACAACAACCTCAGAAAGGGGAATCTTTGTGAACTGCCCGTCACGTAATACTTCAGCATCTTTAGCCTGCAAATTGGCCAGCTTTTCAACGGCGTTTGAGGCGTTATTCCGCATTCGTTCTTCGAACACTTGACCCAACAGCACAAAGGTTGTCACAAAAGCGGCACTTTCAAAGAAGACATCCTGGCTAGTGATCATCGCATAGATGCTGTAAACATAGGCAGTGACGGTGCCAATCGCAACTAGTGTATCCATGTTGGAATGGTGCTTTTTAAACGAAGCCCAAGCACTTTCCCAAAATGGCCGGGCCGAAATTAACATAATCAACGTTGTGAGTACCAACTGAGTCCAAGCGCCTCCTGGCAACAGCCAGCCAAAGGGCATGAGAATCATGTTGGCCACCATCGGCAGTGACAGGATCAGTGAAATCCAGAAACGTTGGCTAATGCTCATGGTTCAATGACCACCTTTCCATGGAACATGTCCATGCCGCAACTAAACTCGAATTCGCCAGTGTTAGTTGTATCAATCGTGACAGTTTTTGTTTCATTTAAGGGTAATTCTTGCTCAAAGTTGAGAGCCTTTGAATGGACAACATCGAGGCAACCTTGGGCATTTGTCCGGGTGAAGCTGAGTTCTGCTGGAATGCCTTGTTTTAACGTAATGCTTTCAGGTTTATACCCACCTGCGACTTCGACTGCTGCTTGTTGTTTGTTTTCACTCATAATGATTTCCTCCAGTTATTTAATGATTAATTTGCCATGAAACATATCCATGCCACAGGCCCATTGGTATTCACCAGGGGTTGTGGTATCAATGGTGATGGCTTCCTTCTGGTTCCGGGGAAGCTCTTGATTAATGCCGAAATCACTGAATACGACGCGGTCCAGACAACTCGAGGCATCTTTTCTGGTGAAGTTCAGAATCGCAGGAACACCCTGCTTTAATACAACGGTTTCTGGCGAGTATCCACCATTGACTTCAATATCAATTTCCTGTTGCTGGTCTTGGACATCAGCGGCAACTTCTTCAGTGGTATGTTTCCCAAAGAACCACCAGCCAATAAAGCCAATGATTGCCAGACCAACGATTAATACGATTATCTTAATCATTTTGAATGCCTCCCTAGTTTGACTACATATGTAAACCTTGAGCATAGAATAATCCCTACGTTTACAAATGTCAACACAATGCGTAGAAATTAATAAATGATTGTGAGTTATCATACTGCTGTTTCAACTTCTCCTATTATCCGGTGCAATGTACAAAATGCCAATTGGGGAATTGCCGTATCTTTTATTTTTACAAACCAGTCACTCATCTAAGTGGTTAGGAATTGTTTAAATCAAAAAACACCCGGTCGACTGAAGGGGGGACTTCAATCGACTGGGCGTTTGGGAGAGGTTATAGGTGGTGGTGAATTATTGACACAGTTGGGGGACTGCGGACAAGCGGGCGAACGTTATTAAGCGCGCGCTGGATGTAATTCTTCAGTAGTGTAATCGGCGACAACTTGGAGGAGCCGATCGATATCGGTTTTGGTGATGGCGCCAATGTTGCCGATTCGGAAGCTGTTAACGCGCGAAACTTTGCCCGGATGAATGATGAAACCACGATCTTTGAGATATTCATAAAAATCATGGAAATCAAAGTCATCAGTGGGGTAGAGGAAGGAAGTAATGATTGGCGATTGTACAGCTTCTTCAATCACAACCTTATATCCCATATCGAGCATGCCTTCGCGAATACGTTGTTCATTAGTTTGATAACGACGGAATCGCACGGTAATACCGCCTTCAACGGCCAATTCACGTAATGCTTGAGCAAAAGCGTACATCACATGGGTTGGTGATGTAAAACGCCATTTTCCATTATCATCTTCAAAGGTTCGATATTGTTCGTACAGATCAAGTGAGAGTGAGCGTGCCTGATATTGTGTTGTTTCTAGTGTTGCACGTTTTGCGAGAACGATACTGAAACCGGGTACACCTTGAATACACTTATTTGAACTCGTGATGAGGTAGTCGGCTTGGAGGGTGGTCAGGTCAATTGGAACCCCGCCAAAGCTAGACATTGCGTCCACGATGGTCACAATATTGTGCTTTTGCAACTCTGGCAAAATCGTTTCAATTGGATTTAAAATTCCCGTTGTGGTTTCACAATGAACTACTGCAAAATGTGTGATTTCTGGATGAGCCTCCAAGGCAGTTGCAACTAATTCGCGAGTAACTGGTTCAGTTTCTGGTACCTTCAAGACAACGTGAGCGATGTTAAGGTAGTCTGCCATTTGTACCATCCGTTCACCATAAGCACCATTCTCGGCAATTAATAAAGTGGCGTTTTGCTTTGGAATGGCAGTTCCTAGAGTTGCTTCCACACCAAATGATCCGCTGCCTTGCATCAGGATTGCCGTATATTCTTTTTGGCTAGCGTTAGCAATGGCTACTAATTCGTGGCGAACCCATTCTGTGAGTTCCTTATAATCGTCGTCCCAAGTGCCGTGATCAGCAAGCATATTTTCTTTGACGGTCTTGCTTGTGGTCAATGGACCGGGTGTGAGCAGCAAAGGCGTGGTTTGTTGGTGATCATTAAGCGATTCAATCATTGGAATCAGATCGGCGATGTTGTTTAAGACTGCATCAGCGCCTGCTTCTTTTAGGATTGCTGTGGCTTGCATGCGTCGCATGTCTTGGTCTTGAATGGGCAGGCTAGTGAACTGGGCTTCGGTAAGACCAATCAAACTACTGCCTTCAGTGACACCAACAGAAATTGTGCCAGCGTTTTTCCCTTCTAAAATATCGCTGACAGAATCACCAACCTTAATAACCTTGGAGGGATCTGTAATGCCCAGTTCGCTCATGGCTAATTGCAGCATGTCGGGTTCTGGTCGACCGACTTGATGGGTCTGCTCAGAAGTAACGTTGTAAGCAGGATGGTAACCTTGTCGAGCAGCCTCAGGCAGAATCCGGTCTAACATTGCCTGGGTGTATCCGGTGGTCGTTGCAAGCTTAATATTATGGTCAGCAGCAAAGGCAATGAGTTCCATCATACCAGGTTTTAATTGGGCTGTTTCAGCCAGTACCTGGTCAATCTCAATTTGAAACTGACTATAAATACTAGAGACGGCCTCGTTCAGCGGCACAGCCGGTTCCTGCTCCTGCCAAGCTGCCTGAATTTCTGGATCATGCAGCAACTTTTGGATGTGGGTCTGCTTATCTAGCCCCATATCTTGCCGAATGAGGGTGTCACGGATAGTAATGCCAAAGTGGGCAAACGCTTTTTTAAAAGATGAAACGGGTGCCAGGCATCCGTAGTCGATTGTGGTGCCGGCCCAGTCAAAAACAATTGCTTCAATCATGGAAAATCCTCCTAGTAGTTGAGAGTAAACAGCGGGATTATTGGTTGCCCATTACGCGTTTTCGCAAATGGTAAGAGGCAATTTCGAGTAGAATCGCGAAAACCAAGATGAGGTAGACAATGACACCAACTTCATGAAAATTAAAGTAAAAACTGCTGGCCATGAATAATTGGTACCCAATGCCACCTGCGCCAGCGGCCGCGCCAACAGCAACCGCGTCAGCAAAGTTAATTTCGAAGCGGATGAAGGTCCAACTGAGGTAACTTGGGATGAAGTTTGGGACAAGCGCTTGGCGAATAATGGGACCATTTTTGAGCCCCATTGCACGCATGGTTTCAATGGCATCAGGTTCAAGTTCTTCCATGCTATCGGTATAGACTTTCGTCAGGTAGGCCACACTATGAAATGTTAATCCAATGACTGCTGCGTTAGCGCCGAGGCCGAAAACGACACTGTAGATCAGAACCCACAGCACATTTGGAATTGCACGAATCAAAGCCATGAAGCTCTGAATGGCCAGTCCGACCCAAGCGGGAACCAATTGTCGAAAGCTGACTAGCGCTAAGACAAAGGCAATCACAGAACCAATCAGGGTGGTTAAAAATGCCAACAGTATACTTTCTAGCAGAGCTTGGATAAGTTGCACAAAGGTTGTATTACTGAGCCCTGGATGAAAAAACATGATTTGAATATTTTGCAGAAAAGTTAAACTCGCCGTTTTTAGATTAAGGTGATCCGGCAACATTGTTGGCAGTGTCACCATGGTCAAGTAGGCAAGTACGAGCAACGTGAGATAAATGGTGACACGCCGCCGATCTTTGAGCTTTACCGGCATTTTAAATTGGGGTCCTTTAGCGGTCGGCGTAGGAATCGTCAACTGCTTTTCTGGCTTGATCATTCAATCAACCTCCCAATGAGATTTGAAATAACTTCGACACCGACAACAAGAATGATAACCGCGAGGACCACCAGCCCAGCTGCACCGTAGCGCATGCCTTTGAAGTACAGATCGAAGATAAAGCCGATTCCTGTTCCAGTGAGTAACCCCACTAGAGTGGCATCACGAACGTTGTTTTCAATCATGTAAAGAACCCAGGATAGTAAGGCTGCCGCAATTTCAGGTAGGAGTCCTTGAAAAATCACTTGAAGATAGTTGGCGCCGGTTGCCTGTAGCGCTTCAATCTTGTCCATGCCAAAATCCTCGATGGTTTCCATGAACGCGCGTGTTAGAAAGCCCATTGTCATAAAGAATAGGGCGAGAAAGCCAGTCAGGTCATTTTGCTTGAACGAAAATAACAAGATCATCGCCCAAGCAACAATAGGAATGTTACGCATTAGGGACGAAAAACCGCGAATAAACCAGGTTACAGCATTATTGAGGCTTAGTGTATTAGCACCCAGGGCAGCCAGAAATAAAGAGATGACTGCTGCACAGGTGGTCGATGTAACCGCAATGAGGAACGTCCGAACGAGCTGGTGGCCGATATCTTGCCAATAACGCATGGACTCAGCGTTAGGGATGAAGTTATGGAGCAGCCAAATAAGTCCGTCCTGCGCGTGGAAGAGCGCCGTTGTCTGGAACCCTAAGCCAATCGAGGACACCACGTAAGCCAGTCCTAAAATGAGCACTAATAAGGTTAAATGGAGTCGTTTCTTGAAGAAGAACTGACTGATTGTTAACGCCTTGGGGGTCATACGGCGGCCTCCTCATTAAGCACTAAATCTTTGCGGTAAATTTGGGCAGCCGCGGTATCAGTTAAAGCCTCAGCATGATCATCGAAGACTACTTGACCGCCGTTAATGCCAATAATGTGATCAGCATACTGGCGGGAAATGTCAACCTGATGCAAGTTGATGAGCACTGAAATGTGTTCTTCAATCGCTAATTGGCGTAACGTTTCCATGACGAGCGTCGAAGATTTTGGATCAAGGGAAGCAATCGGCTCATCACACAAAATGAGTTTCGGATGCTGCATCAGCGCTCGCGCAATGCCCACCCGTTGCTTTTGGCCGCCACTTAGGTGTCGGCATTGCTGATAAGCAAAATTACCAAGCCCTACTTTTTGAAGCAATTGCAATGCTTCTTCTTTCTCTGATTGTCGATAAAGAGAGAAAATGCCGGCAAGGGTTGATTTATTGCCAAGGCAACCGTGAAGCACATTCTCAATGGCAGTTAGCGGTTCAATCAGGTTGTAATTTTGAAAAATCATCCCGATGTTTTGCCGCGCTTGTCGCAGTTGCGAACGGTTCAATTGGCGCATATCCAACTCATTGAGTAGAACCTGACCTTCATCGTCCTTTATCAGTTGATTAATACTGCGCAAAATAGTGGTTTTACCAGCACCAGAAGGCCCAATAATAGCAGCAACCTCACCCGTTGCAACGGTAAATGAAACGTCTGTTAATGATCGTTTATGACCATCGTAGCTTTTCATTAAGTGTTTAACTTCTAACACGGGAATTCCTTCCTTCTAAATAGGCTTTATTCACCGAGAATTTTTTGAGTTGGGGCATACCACTTATCACTAATAGCGATAAATTTGGTGTTGCCATCCTTTGTGAACATGCCACGTACTTTAGCATCGGCAGGGGCAAAGAACTTCGGATCATTTGTGACTTGTTTGCTAGTAAATGCCTTGACGATTTTGTTAATTTCCGTCTTAGTAACGCCCTTCTTGTTTACTAGAACAGGTTCGTTTTGAACCGGGTAGACAGCCAGGGCAATGCTTTCCTTGCCGCGAACTGCATCGAATGGTGCGGCAGCGTCTTTGTTGATCTTGAAGTCAGCACCAACTTTTGACGCATCATTGGTGAACTTTCCGTATTGAACCAGGTCAGTATCATCGAAGGCGGCCACGTCAGAATCTCCCTTCAGCAGGTTGACGGCTGAGCCTTGATGGGAACCGCCGAAAAGTACTTTAGAGAAGAATTTGCCATTTTGGGACAAGTCATCCTTGTTCTTCAGTTTGAAGGTTTGTTGCAGGGCACCGGCTGGAATTGCAAATCCGGAAGTTGATGTATTTGACACAAAAGACATCCGCTTACCCTTGATCTTATGAATATCATATTTACCGTTAACTTTATAACTGGCAGCTTTGTCCTTTGGTACCATGATGTAGCTGCGGTATTGGGCATCCGATAAGGTGCCGGATTTACCAGAGTGGGTCAGAATCGGAACAACGTCCTTGCTTTGCTTTTTAGCCTGAATGTAGCCTTCGGCGCCCATCATGGCGATCTGCGCTTTGCCGGAAGCGATGGCTTGGACGGCAACGTTGTAGTCCGTTGTCGTCTTGACGGTTACTTTTTTACCGGTTGCTTTACTCAGTTCTTTTGCCACGGCAGTACGGGCAGCAGTGGCTTCCTTAGCAGAATCACTAGGGAGAAAAACGACTGAGAGGGATTTATTGCTGGCAGAATTACCGGTAGAATCCGCGGATTGACAACCTGCAGCTGAGAGGGCAACGCCAACCAATCCGGCGGCAAGTAACGTCTTTTTGAAAATTTTCATCATGTAAGCTCCTTGTGGGGTTAGTTTTGGATATGAGTAAAGCTTACATGAGCTATGTAAAGATAGAGTTAGGCTTATGTAAAGGATTCGACCAGTAATGTAAAGATTTGGTAAATACCAATTGTGAATTCTGAATAAAAGTTGATATAACAGGATTGATAGAACGAGAACTTGCGGATTGTTGCCGGAAAAGTGAAGCTTTTTTGTTGTTGTATTTTTCCTGCCATTCTTTTAAAGTTATTAATACCCCGGATTTAAAATCTAAGTGCAACAAGTTCAAATTATACAAATAGGCCATGGA
>NZ_AYYR01000066.1 GCF_001435975.1 Secundilactobacillus collinoides DSM 20515 = JCM 1123 | reverse complement strand
TTATTCCATCATAAAAGGACGCTATGTCCTCACATGTTACGATTAAATCACCACAAATCAATCGAAAGTGAGGAAAACATAGTGTCCCTAGATAATGATTCTATCCTAAAACTGGTCAAATTAACAGATACTAATCTACATGTCGTTGATATTTATTCTGAAAGAAAGCGGGGTGTCGTTACTCAAATCATTGAAGCGACCCTTTCTTATCCGCTGTCGCACTGTCCGCATTGTCACAGTCAGAACTTGATTCTGAATGGCAAACGAACGGTCAATGCTAAACTGACTTCGATCAATGGCAGCCCTATCCAATTGCGAGTTCATAAGCAGCGCTATCTGTGTCATGCCTGTGGCAGGACCTGTGGAGCACAGTCCAATAATCTGACGTTCAATCACACCCTGACCCCTGGGGTCGCCCAACAGACCATCAAGCTGGCCAAGCAGTCATTGGCTGGGACAACGATCGCCGCGTTAACCGGCATCTCAAATACCAGCGTGGCACGCATTATCAACGCGGAAGTACACCGGCCTTATCGCTTAAAAGAG
>NZ_AYYR01000065.1:16075-36518 GCF_001435975.1 Secundilactobacillus collinoides DSM 20515 = JCM 1123 | reverse complement strand
AGACCAATCATTGGAATAGGTCATTAACTGTTGCACTTGATTTGACACTTCGGGAAAAAAACATCTAACAATTGCGAACTGCTTTTAAAAGAGAGCCACTTATATGACCATACGGTGGTCCATTTGTTGCACGTTCAAGTAGCTGCTCCGTGTGGGACGCACTGAATACAATTCTTTTTGAAAATCGTGATTTTTGTCTCAGTCCCTGTCCCGATCACGTTCGCCTTCAATCTCCCCCAGGATGTACCCTTCATCAAACTCACCATCCGCATCCCGGCGATCTTCATCCAGCTCACCATCATCATCGTAGTCATCATAATCTTCATCGTTAGCGTCAAACGGATCAGCATCCGTCTCATTCTCTGCATCGCACCGTCCTTTCTCATAGGCATCTTGTAAACGATCATCGTCGCTCTCCGCGTCATTCAAATGATACTCAGGATTATCAACGGAAAAATTATCAAACCATTTCTGCGTTTCGGCGTCCATGATGGGGTGCCATTCCTTTGACTTATTGTCCGCTGATTGAGGCTGCTTGTCGGGTGAATCAACTGCCGCATGCTTTAATTTGGGCTCATTCTCTACTGCAACTTCCTTTTTTTCAGCCGTTTCATGTTCAGACTTCTGTGCGTTCTGCGCCTTATCACCCAAATTGCTGGTACCACCCCCACGGTCATCATCTGGCACACCACCCTGATGGCCATGATTTCGCCGCGTCCGCAAATACAGTACAACGATACCCACGGTGGCCAGTCCTAGTCCTAGGGCACCAAAGATACGCCAAAACACCTTAACCAGAAAGAAAATAAAAAATAACCAACCGCCATAGAATGCCCAGCCACGTTTCGGCTTCGGCTTTTTTGCCTGGTTATGTTGCTGATCATCCATCATCAAAAGACCCCCTACAGGTAATAATTGACTTGTCTTGTTTATCCCAAGTATACCGAACTTTACCGTAATTGGAAAACCTGAAAACGTGAAATAATTGTCAGTAAAAGGCAGCCACGCAGCGTATCTCAACGTGACTGGACTGAGCAACATCAGACAAATGCCCGCCACAACGCTGCCAGAAAACTACAAAGGTGCTCACCAGCCAAAGCGGCCAGTAAGCACCCGATTGTTTCAATTATTCATGATCATACATTGCAATACCCAGCGGTGTCACAAATTGCGGAAAGTCGGGCTTATATGCCGGCATACTCAAGGTCTTCGCAAACGTCGGAATGAAATCCTCAAAATTGATCGCCCCACCCACGACGATGACTGGTTCAACCACCGGCACGTTCGGCCCGTGCTTCGTAATCGTGGCCATCTTTTCAACCACAGGTTTAATCGTACCAAAAATTTCCTTCTCTCGCTTCGGATCACGCTTCAGCAGTTCAGCAGCCTCGTTATCGATGTGGTTTGCACCGCCCAGCACCAGCGTCATGTGAAATCCGCCAGTTGGTTCGTCCATCACGTCAATCAGCTTACCGGCCTTGAAGATACTGATGCCAGTTGTCCCACCACCGATATCAACAACGGTACCGTCCTTCATATTCAAAAATTTCGCCGCTGCGGTTGGTTCATCGACCACTGCATTGCAAATGAACTCAGCAGACTCAATCACATTTTGGACAATTTTTGCGGCACCGTCACCCGTTTGCGGTGGAATGGCACCGCACGCGGTTGTCAGCTCAACTCCAAGAATCTCTTCAGCCTTAGCCTTCAGCCGTTTCAGGATGCTGACGGACTCCATGTAATTCACGACGATACCATCCCGTACCGCGTGATCATATTCAAATGCCCCATAGATTGGTGTGTCACCCTGATCCAATACTGTCAGCACAATCGAGGATGTCCCAAGGTCGACGCCACACTTGAAAGTCTCGCCCTTCTTTGCCTTCCGCATTGGTTTGTCGCCGTTAACAACCTTGTCAAAAGCGTCTAATTTCTCGTTTGCAATGTCAAGATTTGATTTTTTCTTCATAGCCGTCTCCCTTGTTTTTACGTTTGTTTTCTTGAATTTATTAACCGACATTCTGATTTCCTACTTTTCTTTCAGGTTAGCTGCAACCACCATTTATGAGAATGTTGCCCGGTTAGCATGCGTTTACATTTATTATTAATTCAAAATGACTCAATTGTCCTGATAATTTTTAGGCTTACTCGATGATAAGTAAAACCTATACAACTAAATTTTACCATTCTTGACTAACACTTATTTTACTGTAACTATGAAAATATAATGCGCTTACATGGTTTATGAAACAAAAGAGCCACTACAAAAAAGAGAACTCGTCAATCGACAAGTTCTCTTTTTTTGTACTAAACCTTTTAGTACCTTTTCTTTTTTAATTAAAACAAGCACCTCTGTAAGTGCAGGGAATACAGAAAGCAGTCCATTGAAACCGATGGCGGAATTCAAGGGGCATGGGTTACCCCCGCATATACGGGGAATACTACGCACCAGGTATCGTCAAGGCACCGATGATCAGATCACCCCCGCACACGCGGGGAATACTGCAGGCTTTAAACGGTGTTGGCGACAAGATTAGGATCACCCCCGCACACGCGGGGAATACGGAAGCTTTAGGCTTTTCCCAAATCCAGTCATAGGATCACCCCCGCACACGCGGGGAATACTCGTATCCGATGTTGAAGTAGTGACGTTTGGCGGGATCACCCCCGCACACGCGGGGAATACCCTTTTTCTCGGAAGCGTGAAAACTACCACAGGGGATCACCCCCGCACACGCGGGGAATACGTCGATACCAGTACCACCACAGGAAAGTTTATGGGATCACCCCCGCACACGCGGGGAATACTCATGTGAGCACGCTTTCGGGAAGTGCCCGCGGGGATCACCCCCGCACACGCGGGGAATACACAATCTAAGGCTTGTTCCCAGAAGTGCGCCTAGGATCACCCCCGCACACGCGGGGAATACACTTGTCCTAAGTAGTTTTGTGGCTGGTGGCCGGGATCACCCCCGCACACGCGGGGAATACAAGAAGACAATTGCCAACAGCAAGCATTATCTAGGATCACCCCCGCACACGCGGGGAATACACTAAACAAATCCCATTAAACCGGCATCCAATAATTAGAAAGTCCCTCATTTTTATGACTTGATAATCTCACATACTTCAAATTTATGATTTTTCTTCTTCCACTTTGTTTTTCAAAGAAGTATTATTCAGCAACAAGTTCAAAATAACCGCCGTAAAGCTCCCAACAACCATCCCGTTACTCAGGATAGTCTGAACTTCGGTAGGCAGGAACTGGAACAAAGTTGGTTCAGTCGTCACACCCAAACCAAGGCCAATCGAAACAGCAATAATGAGCATGTTTTTGTTATTCAACTCAACCTTCAACAGCATCTTGATGCCTTGCGCACCCACCATACCAAACATAACCAGCATGGCGCCACCAAGAACTGAAGATGGGATTAGAGTTGCAATCGCACCAAACTTCGGAATCAGGCCAAGTAACAGCAGCAAGAAAGCTGAGTAGTAAACGGGGCGTAATTTCTTGATGCCTGACAACTGCACGATACCAACGTTTTGGGAGAACGTTGAGTAGGGGAACGTGTTAAAGATGCCGCCGAAAATCGCTGCGATACCTTCAGACCGGTACCCATGTTTCAAATCAGTATTATCCAGGTTGCGACCGAGAATGTCAGCCAGCGCGTAGTACACACCCGTCGATTCGATCATACAGGTGATGGCCGCGAGAATCATGGTCGCAATCGACGACCATTCAAACTTAGGAACGCCAAAGTAGAACAGTTGCGGTAATTGGAACCAGTGAGCAGCTGAAACTGACGCGAACCCGATTTTTCCCATACCGATGGCTAATAGCGTACCGACCACGATCCCAATCAAAACAGAAATTTGTTTCAGGAACCCACGACCCCAAATATTAATGGCAATAATAATCAGCGCAGTCGCAAACC
The DNA here is from genome assembly GCF_001435975.1 of Secundilactobacillus collinoides DSM 20515 = JCM 1123. Lineage (GTDB taxonomy): Bacteria > Bacillota > Bacilli > Lactobacillales > Lactobacillaceae > Secundilactobacillus > Secundilactobacillus collinoides. The sequence goes on along the minus strand of NZ_AYYR01000065.1, from coordinate 32,580 downwards.
CAAGAATTAAATTGCTCGGTGTCCCGAAACTCTTCGCCGTGCTGTCGCCGCCACCGAGGTCTTGGAAGGCAACCGGAATCAGCGTAAATCCAATCAGCGTGATCAGTGACCCAGTCACAACTGGCGGGAAGAACCGGCGCAGGTTAGCAAAAATACCAGCTACCAGAAAAATAAAAATACCGGCCGAGATGATCCCACCATACATATACGCCCAACCGAAGTGTTTGCCAATGCTTTGCAGCGGTGCGACATATTCGACGGCACACCCCAAAACAACGGGCAGACCAATACCAGTGATCGGTGTCCGCTTCAATTGCAGTAACGTGGCCACCCCACACATAAAAATATCCATGGAAACCAGATAGGTCATCTGGGCCGCGGTAAAGTGCAACGCGCCGCCAATCAGCAGTGGTACCAGGATGTCGCCAGAATACATGGCTAATAAGTGCTGAAATCCTAAAATCAAATTTTTTACAACAGAGCGGTCATTTTGCGTGTTCTCCAAGATTGTTCGACCCCTTATTCGTATTTTTTTAAATCAACAGAGAATAGTTTATCATTTAAACCTTCATCTCGCAATTTAATATTAACGATTAAGTGCTAATCTGTTGGATTGTTCGTGTTATCTAATCGCTTATACACATCGATAATTTCTTTTCCAAGGTCAATGGCCATCATCGCCATACTCAAATGATCCTGTGCGTGAACCATCAGCAGTGATGGCGCCAAGTCTTCACCAGATGCATCCGCCAACAGGTCTGTTTGTGCCTGGTGACCGGCCGCCAACTGCTGTTCTGCTTCCGTCATGTCATCAGCTGCAACCTGCATCTGCCCCGATTTGGCGGCCGTAATCGCCGCCATGGCCTGGGACTGCGCCTTACCTGATTTCAAGATGAGCTGCATGACAATTTTTTGTTCCTCATCTGCTGTCATATTGATTCCTCCAAATAGTATTTGACATTAACCGTAGCGCCGTTTTGCACGAAACGCAATCCTATTTTAGACATTTGTGGCATCAATGTCTAATAATGGACTTACAATATATAGACGCAAAAAAGTGCCTAAATCGTTTAAACGACCTAGGCACTTTTCAATTATTTAACGCTCAACTACCAATTGACATTAACCCTTATTTCCCTGGCTGATAATCATCATCAATGATCAGCACAGGCTTAATGGTCTTCCCTGAACGAGAATCAGCGTTGGCTTCATTAATTTCACTGAACTTGTAGAACTTTTCTGTCTTATCAAAGTCGAACATGCCCAACTTGTAGAATTCAATTAAGCGGGGAATGTCAACTTGAGGAATCGAATCCCCCATGTTAACACCGACAATCTTTCGGTCATCAACACACAAGTCGTTCCAAGTATCCAAATCGATGTGGTTAGGGGTGACGGCAATCGTTGCGGTCGTCCCACCCTGTGCCAAGACTTGAATTGAGTCCTGCATCACTTTTGTGACACCGGTCGTATCAACTGCCCAGTTAACACCATAGCCGCCAGTGAGCTTCTTAACGGCTTCAACAACGTCTTCGTTCTTACTGTTAATGGTATCCGTTGCGCCCAATTCCTTGGCGAGATCCAACCGAGAGTCGACGATATCGATTCCGATAACCTTTGTACAACCAGAAATCCGGCCAGCCATCATAGCAGCCAAGCCCACGGCACCAGTCCCGAACACGGCAATGGTATCGCCAGGCTTTGGCTTTAACGTGTTCAACACAGTCCCAGAACCAGTGACGTAACCACAACCCAGCGGGCCGAGTTTCCGTAAATCAAGGGCCTTGTCAACTTTAACAACGTTCCGTTCACGAACAACTGTAGTTGACGTGAATGAACTTTGGTCAAACATATCAGCAATCTTCTTACCGTTTTCAGTAAAGTGAGCTGAGCCATCTGGCCGCACACCTGAAAGGTTGTTGGCAGCGTAGTTTTCACACTGGGTCGGCACCCCACTCAGACAACTCTTACAGTTTCCACAAGCGTAAAAGCTCAAGACCACGTTATCACCAGGTTTTACCTGGGTAACTTCTGGCCCTACTTTTTCAACGATCCCGGAACCTTCATGCCCTAAAACAATTGGGTAGTCAATTACGGCATCCCCGATACGGAGAGCTTCATCAGAGTGGCAGATCCCACTGGCGACCATGTGCACCTGCACATCATCCGGTCCCATTTCGGCTAATTCAATATCGTCACGAATCTCGAAATCAGCGCTTTGCTTATCAACAACGGCTGCTTTAATTTTCATAAAAAAACACCCTTTCAGTATGTTAGTTACAAGATTATTATTGCACAAACTTTCAGAAAAAGTAAGCGGTTTCAAATGTTTTTATCAGTATAATTTGGTCCTGCTTGGTGAGCTGTCCCAGAACCGCATGACTGTGGGATTCTCTGGGTTGGTTTTCCGTAAATATTCAAGGAACCTGTGGCAAAAGTACAGTAATTTTCTGAAAGTATCTTCCGAAGATTGCGCTATTTCTCATTTGAAGCATCAATCGATTAAAAATATGCCCCCGTTTATTACCAGATTTTAAATTAAGAATCAGGCGCAGACATTTTGATTACTGCCGGATTCGAACGCCATGCGCGACACAAAAAAGAGCGCCCAGCACGCACTTGCTGGACGCCCCATGTTTCTTAAAGGAGGATGTTACTTATTGTGACCTATTCTTTAAACGAACCCGCCAAACGTGTTATCCATGTCGACGTAATCCTTTTCGTTAACCATGACCATTTCTGGGTTGACGAAGGTTTCGATACCCAACTTACCCAGTTCACGACCATAGCCGGAGTTCTTGATCCCCCCAAATGGCAGTTCTGGAACTGTCCCGCCAAAGTTGTTAACGAAGACCATCCCAGTTTCAACCTTGCCAGCGACTTCTGCAGCGTGATTTGGGTCGCCGCCGAAGACAATGCCGCCTAAGCCGTAGTTAGAATCGTTAGCCAAATCGATGGCTGCCTGTTCATCCTTAACCTTGTAAATTTGACCAACGGGGCCGAAAAATTCGGTCCAGTAAGCTGAGTTATCGCGGTCAATGTCAGTCAGGATGATAGGTTCAAAGAAGTTGTTATCCATGTTTTCGTTCAATTTGCCAAATGCTAACGTTGCGCCATCATCTAAGGCTGCGTGGACTTTCTCAAGCAAACCAGCCTTGGCCTTGTTAGTGCTTAATGGTGCCAAAGTTGTGTTTGAATCCAGTGGATCGCCAACCTTAGCCTTAGCAAAGGCATCCTTCATCATCTGTAAGACTTTATCGTAATTCTTTTCGGTAACGATAAACCGTTTGGATGATGTGCAGACTTGACCAGCGTTGTAAAGACGCGCCTGGCCAATGATCTTGTTGACTTCATCAAGATTGGTGTCGTCCAAAATAATGAATGGATCGCTCCCGCCTAATTCCAATGAACTCTTTTTCAAGTTCCGGCCAGCTTCGGCAGCGATTTCTTTACCGGCACGTTCTGAACCAGTCAAAGCAACTCCTTGTACCCGCATGTCAGCAATAATCTTGTTCACTTGGTCATAGTTGATAAACAAGTTTACGCAAGATCCTTCTGGGGCGCCAGCTTCTCTAACAGCCGCTTCAAAGGCAACTGCTGAGCCCGGCGTGTTGCTAGCGTGTTTGTATAATAGTGGGTTCCCAACCAAAAAGTTCGGCGCGAATACCCGCATCATCTGATAGAATGGGAAGTTCCATGGTTCAACGGCCATAACGACCCCCATCGAATGGTTTTCAACGTGCGCGTAACCCATCACTGTTTCGATGGGTTGTTTTTCCAGAAAACGTTCGCCTTGGGTTGCGTAATATTCAGCAATGGCCGCACAAATAGCGACTTCACCCTGAGCTTCTGTAAATAGCTTTCCCATGTCTTCCACTAAAACGCGGGCAAGTTCGTCAGTGTGATCGGTAAAGTATTGAGAAACCTGGTGCAAAATCTTTGCCCGATCCTCAATTGGTTCGTTACGCCACTTTTTATAAAGGGCATGTGCTTTCGTTAATGCGTCTTCAACATACGCATCATCGTGATTTTCATAAGTTTTAACAACTTTGTTCGTAAACGGATTGATTGTTTGGTAAGCCATTGGGTTGCTTCCTTTCTCTCGTGAAATTATCTAGGTTACCATTTGTAACCGTTGCCAATAGTATAGAAGCATAGATTGATAAAATCAACAGGAAAGCATGTGGCAGTAGTGTGTTCAGATTCACAAAGTACGCAAACTTTAAAATGGTATAGTCATATTTCAAACGGTTGTCTTGAAAATTTCTCCGGCATTGTTTGAGGTGGTTAATGAAAGCTGAGGATGTTTCAAGTGATGGAAAGTACATGGCAGAAAAATTTCACGGAATTAATTTTCACTGCTGCTTTCATCTTATATTTCATTCACGTTTGGCGTTAGATGAGTGCTGTTTTTTGGGGTGGGCGGTTGTTGATACTTGTTGTGAGCGTCTTACACTTTATCTACAGGCTTGCCACATGGCTCAATGTGGTCGGAATCGCATTTTTGTGTGAGTGACGGGCGCGATTTTTTTTGTAAAAGAGCAATTCAAACCATGGATTAATAGCCTCGATCCTAAGTGGGTCACAGAAGGAAAAGGAGTTGCACCTAATAAACTTCAGATTCTAACCGCCACGGTTTCACACGCTACAAAAAAACGCTCTCTCAATGAGAAAGCGCAACATTTAAAAGTGCAACGATATCACGCGTCCATGATATCCACAGCCTCGACGGCTCTACAACTTTAAGACAGTCGCATTTATGACTTATTTAAAGCATGTAGACAAACTCGGAGCCCCTTTTTTATTTCCGGTGCAAATGTTTAGCCACAAATTCATCAATTGGCAGCCGGAAGTCATCGTAGTAGGTTTCCAACTCTTCGCGTGACCAGTCCCACCACTTGATCTCTTCTAAATCAGTCTTGATCTCATCTGGAAAACGGTCTTTGATCGGTTTTGCGGGCACGCCGCCGACAATCGTATATGGCTCAACGTCTTTCGTAACGACCGCACTGGATCCAATCACCGCACCATCGCCCACGTGCACGTCCGATTGGATAACTGCGCCATGTCCTATCCAAACATCGTTACCAATTTCCGTTTTTCGAATTTTGCGCCCACTTAAGAATTCTGTGTCAGGATTATCAAAACCGTAAGCAGCACCATTATAGGCGAAAATGTGCTGTGCAGGCCGGTCATAGGGATGATTCGTGGGGCCAATTCGAATCATCGCGGCCATACTGATAAACTTGTTTAACGTACTGTTTTGGATAAAGCAGAACTGACCAGTGTAAGTATAATCACCAATAGCACTGTTATCCAGATAGTTTTGTTCGCCAATTTCAACATATTGGCCAAACGTGATGTCCTTATGCTCACCGCCCTTGCCGATGACCGGTTCATCCTTGGAAAGTTTTACAAAATCAATGTGCATAGTGTCACTTCCTATTAAGATTGCGTTATGATATTTTTGACTATTATAAATCTTATTTTGGTGAAGAGGGCGAAAATATGTTTCAAATTAAAACTTTAGACGCTTTTGACGTTACTGGCTTTGCCGGGGACGCCTTTCGGTTAACGGAATCTGATACACCAGACGCTGTTTTGGTTCGAAGTACGAAAGTACCTGATGAACTGATTTCAGAACATCTGCTACTAGTGGCGCGTTCGGGTATTGGCACAAATACGATTAATGTCGATGCTTGTACTGCAAACGGAACGGCGGTTTTCAACACCCCGGGGGCCAATGCCAACGCGGTGAAAGAGCTTATCATTCAATGCTTGTTTTATTGTGGCCGACCGCTGTTTCCAGCGCTGTCTGCTACTCGTCAACTTCAGGCCGATAATCTGCAGGCCGCTGCTGAAGGCATCCGTAAATCGTTTGTCGGTCAGGAATTATATGGCAAAACGGTGGGGATTCTCGGTCTTGGCGCCATTGGGCAACGTCTGGCAAACGCCTGTTATCATCTGGGGATGCAAGTTCTCGGCTACAATCGCAGCTTCAAGAATCTTCAACACGTGCTTCAATTGGAAAACATCAACGACGTCCTAGAACAGGCTGATTTTGTCGTACTTTTATTGCCATTAAACGCGGAAACGACTCACATGATGAGCACGGCTCAATTCCGACTCATGAAAGACAGTGCCTTCCTATTAAATTTCGGGCGAGCTGAACTGGTCGATGATGACGCCGTAAAAGAGGGGCTCCATCAACGTCAGTTTGCCCACTACATTACAGACTTCCCGCAAAATGACTTGAAGGATGAACCACAGATCACCATGCTGCCTCATCTGGGTGGGAACACCAAGGAAGCCTTGTCAAACAGTGCCAACCTGACCCTTCAAAATACACTGGACTTCTTGGAAGCCGGCACTATCCGCTCGTCGGTCAACTTCCCGCCAGTCGACCTGCCGTTCACTAGTCCATACCGTTTCACTCTATTTTTCAAAACGCGAAATAACTTCTGGTCAGACGTATCAGATGTGCTGTACCATTTTGAACTGCCAATGCAGGAGATGATGGGCAACACCCGTGGCGAATATGGCTACACAGTGGTCAACACGACCATCAATAAACTAAATCAAGCTCCAGAGCAAGTTGAAACAATATTGGCCGCCCTTCACGGCATCCCGGGTATGATCCGCGTCCGCTTGCTGGCCAACCCTTCAGATTTGGTGACGACACCAATTTAAAGAGTGTGTAGCAAGGCAAGGGGCGAAAAAGCCCCCTGCCTTGTGGAACACGTTTCAGCTATCTAAAATAAACCCACATCGCAAAAACAACAAAAAACAAACGCCAAATTCCGGAAAAACATCTACCGCAGCACCCTAACTCCCGGACACGTTTCAACTATGTGAGGCTTAACCCAGAGCAACACCCACCTTAACCCAAAAAGCAAAAACTCAATCGTCAGCGCATGACCAGAGCATTCTGGCCGATTACATCGCGCAGAAAACCGTCACGGTAAAACTGGAGTCCAGCAAAACAACGTAGCGGTCAAGAACGCCCAATCACCACCCTCAAAGGTTTCAATAAAAAACTACACACAATCTGTCAGTAAAGAACGCCGACCCAGTCGTTAACGTTCTTTTGGCATTCCAAAACACTGCGTCCGCAAAAAAGAGAAATTTCTCACACCAATCCTTGCCATTTCCTTAAGACCCCGAAACCTGATTATCATTCATTGCGCCAATCATAGGTTTCCGGTACACTACCCCTAAGACATTCCTCAAGGGGGCCACTATGGATACGAACACCATCATGACACTCATTGACCAGTACGGTTATTTAGCAGTGGGCTTGCTCATTGCGTTAGAAAACATTTTTCCGCCGATTCCGTCAGAAATCATTCTCACCTTTACGGGGTTTGTGATTCTGTCCACCAGCATGACAATTCCTGGAGCTATTCTAGCAGCGACTGCCGGATCAGTTTTGGGCGCAATCATCCTGTACGGCATCGGAAGTATACTCACGGAAGAACGGCTTAATCGATTGCTTGCTACTCGAACAGGGCGGCTTTTACGTTTGAAACCAAGGGACGTCAACCGTGCTTTCAACTTTTTCCAACACCACGGCGGCAAGGCCATTTTCCTTGGCCGATTCATCCCAGTCGTGCGCAGTCTAATCTCGATTCCAGCTGGAATGGCTGAGTACCCACTACTGCGTTTCACACTATTGTCAGCCATTGGGACAGCCATTTGGAACACCGTCCTCATTTCCGCCGGATACCTAGCTGGTGACAATTGGCAAACAATTCTCACCACCATCGAATCGTTTAGCTCTGCCATCACCGTAATCGTGATTGCTGCCTTCTTTTTGGCTGGCTGCTATTACCTACGCAAGCGGCGGACAAAAACAACAAAATAAATCAAAAAAGCGCTCAGACAACCATCTTTGCTAAGCTGGTTGTCTGAACGCTTTTTGTATATTGTAGAAAACTGTTATGTTGCGTTTGTCGTTAGTGTACAGCGGTTGTTCATACCAGTGACAGCATCTCTGCTTTCCATCAGTCATTGGCGAGCCAACTAGCATATCAACGCTAACGGACCCTTATCTCCCTTTAATCATCCATGGTTAACATGTGATTATTTATATCATACACCAAAAGTGTTTGGAATAGGCTCCAGAATTCAAATTTATTAATGATTTTATCAGATTTTTAAACCATCCAAAACCGGCATTGCAATTTTGCAAAAAAGCACTCATTCAGCCCGCTTTGCAACTGATTTGCGAATAATCAATTCTGGGTCATACTGGATTGATTCAGCGGGTTCCTTGTTGATCATGGTCATCAGTAAGCGGGCGGCATCGTGCCCCATCCGTTCCTTTTCATGCGCGAGTGTTGTCAACGGCGGATCCATGTACCGACTCAAACTATAGTCGTCAAACCCGGTGATCGACACATCGCCCGGAATGGTCAGGTTCAGCGACTTGATCAGATCCATCACCTGAATGGCCAATTGGTCGTTATAGCAAACAATAGCGGTTGGTCGGCTCTCCGCCTTCAAATAGTCTTCAATCTGAGCCAAAACGTCCTTGATAGCATCCTTCGACTGGTACATCACGACATTAGACTTCAAAGCAATCGTCGGGTGTTGCTGGTACGCCTTAACAAAACCGTTCATCCGATTAACGCCCTGGGCATCGTCCACCTGAAATACGCCCAAAATACGCTCATGACCCTGGTTGATCAGATAATCGGTCAAAGTTACGAGCGCGCCCTCATCATCCGTTGTAACGGAGATTCCAGGCACTGAGTCATACTTAGCGTTAATGAATACAGTGGGCAAATGCAGTTCTTTGATCTTATCGTAAAGGTCCCGGTTTGGTGTGGCAATCGTGCTTTGAGTCGGTTCAATGATCAATCCGGCGACGTTGCTGTCCAGCATCGTGATCAGCGAGCGTCGTTCACGTTGCGGGTCGTTATGTGTGTTCGCCAGCAAGGTCGTATAACCGTTGTCAGAAATGATTTGGTCAGCCCCGCTGATAATGCTCGGGAAGATGTAGTCTGAGATGTGCGTGGAAACGATGCCGATCATCCGGTTATTCGTTTTCTCCTTGGCCTTGACGCTCTGCCAGTCGTTGACGTACATCCCGCCCCCCTGGATTCGGTATACAAGGTGTTCATTTTCTAGGTCGCCGATTGCCCGGCGCACCGTGTAGCGGCTGACGTCATATTTCGCCATTAACTCTGATTCGGTGGGCAGTTTCACCCCAATTGCGTATTCGCCGGAAAGGATCTTATCCTTGACCCCTTCCTCAACCATTTCATATTTTGCTTGCATGTTCAAAGCTCCGTCCCTTTATAATTGGTCTCTTCTGTGATTACAGTAACAATATAGCATACATTCCGCGGCCATTCATTTACCAATCAATTTTTCGGAAACTACTTGACTTTCCTGCCAATCAATATTAAATTCGAAAGCGTATTCAATTTTATTTATACGGACAACTCACACAAAATTTTGCCCAAGGAAGTGTTCAATTAATGAAAACAAACGAAGATGTATTCGACCAATATAATAATGAAGATGTCACCGCGTTTCACTTAGAAAACGACAATGGCGTACGGGCCACAGTCCTGAGCCAAGGCGGCATCATCCGTGAACTCAGCGTCCCGACCGATAAAGGGCAGCAAAATCTCCTGCTGGAATACCCGACCACCGCGGACTACTACAGTAATCCCTTCTACGTTAACATGATGATTGGCCCGGTCGCTGGTCGAATTAAAGACGCCAAGTTTGAAGTCAATGGTAAGATTACAACATTGAAGCCAAACGAAAATGGTAATGAATTACACAGTGGTGCCCACGGCTTCCATTCCGTTCAGTGGGAAGGCTACACCGAAACCGCTGATGACAAAGCGACACTGACCTTACATCACCGGTTCGAAGATCAGGAAGGCGGTTTCCCTGGCATGAACGTTAACGTTATCTACACGCTAACGAACGCCAACACCTTTACCGTACACTTTGAAGCTGAGACCAGCGCGCCAACCACGTTTAACCCAACCTACCATACCTACTTTAACCTCAACGGTGCCGCCAACATCCTTGACCACGATCTGCAGGTCAACGGCACACGTCACCTTGCAGTGGATCCTGAAAAAATTCCAACCGGCGACTTTATCGACAATGCCAACACGCCGTTTGACTTCGCCCAGACAACGCGTTTGGGTGATGCGATCGATGGCATGCAAAACACGGCAGAAAAAGGGTTTGACGACATTTACGAAGTTGTCCCAACAGGCGATGATCACGCTGTTGTGACCGTCAGCGACCCAGCCAGCAACCGGGCCGTGACTCTGCTGTCAAAGCGTAACGGTCTCATTGTCTTCACGGCTAACTCATTTACCAACGATATGAACCTCACCGTGGGTCAAGGAAAGCCGTACATGGGCGTTGCCCTGGAAGCTCAAAACCTATCAGATGCCACGCGCTTTGAGAACTTCGGCGATGTGACCCTGTTTCCTGGTGAAACTAAGAGTTATGAGATTGGGTACCACGTGAAATTCTAGCGTTGCGTAACCCCCATTTTTCATCGAGGAACAAAAGGCATCTGTCTCCAGAAAAGCGTTTCTATAATAAGTTATCTAGCAAAAAGGAGCCTCCCTCACAAGGGAGCGCTCCTTTTTATATGGTCACAAAAAAATTAAAAAATTTTATACTGACAAATCTATTCTTCAGGCATGGTAGCTTGTTCGCGATACTTAGAAGGCGACACGCCCGTATACTTTTTAAACGATGTTGAGAAGTAATAGATGTTTTGGAACCCAACTTCTAATGCAATATCCGCAATCGATAGATCAGTATCCAGTAACTGACGGCTTGCTTCCTCCATCCGGTACTGCATCAGGTATTCAGCAGGGGACAGGCCAACTGTTTGCCGTAAAACTTTCACCAAGTAAGTGCCGCGTTGTTCAAAGTGGTCACTCAGTGTTTTGCTGGTGATTTTATCCTGATAGTGATCCTTCAAAAAACGCTGAAGTGCCAAGGACAACTGTGTTAGTTTGTCCTGGGCGTTGTTTTGCGTCTGCAGGTGATCCAGCAACTTGATAAACAGCTGTTGCGTCTCGAAGAACCGATGTGACTCACAGTCGGTTGTTTCGCTGATCAATTCAGTGACCAGTTCGTAAATATCATCCGGTGACTTAATTGGCTGATATTGTCTTAAAAACAACGTTTGAACGGGGACCACGGGATGCAGCATCATCGATTTGATTGAATTTTTTGCCGGTGTCAGGCTGGCCTGCATCTTCCAATCACCCGCAACATAAAAAGTGATCCGGTCCACGCTGACCTTTTCGGATTGTGCCCACCACGAGTAACGGTGGCGTCCCGGTACTAGAATAAATAATTCGTTTTCGTGAACGACGGTCTCCACGCCATCCTGTATCAAAATCAGCTGTCCTTCGCGCACAAATGCGAAAACAAAGTATTCCGAATGAATTTGATTTACTTTGTGGCCCCCCAGTTCAAGACTCACATGATGTCCTTCAATAAAGGTGGGCAACGGTAAACAAGAGAGCGATAAGTAAGCGGATTGTGTCACAGAAATCTCCCCTTTCCTGACACGTATTAAACAGTAGAATATCTAGTTTTTATTTTATCATGAAATAAGCCAGTTTCACGCATTTAGCCCGAATATATGGCGATAAGTGGCGAATAGTGGCCATTTATGCAACACGTGATCAATAAATATTTACAAAAACCATTTAACATAGCGTGTTATTTCAGCAACGGCCCTCAACTGGTGGTGATCACTTAAAATTGTACACAAAAAAATGGTACCAAAGAAAATTGAAACCATCCTTAAATACCATTCGTTTAGTATTATTTTAGAAATCGGGCAATCAGCGTTTGCACTGCTTGGTTATCCTCTGGTCGACCAATTGTGACCCGCAACCAGTCATCACCCAGGCCAGTCCGTAACAGGTACCCGTTCTTCAACAAGTTCGCTGCCAGGGCATCCGCCTTACCAACTTTGAAGAAAATAAAATTAGCTTGTGATGAGTAGAAAGTCAGTCCCTGGTCATTCAGGAACTGCTCCCACTTATCTCGTTCAGCGGCCACGGCGGTCACGGTCTTGGAAACGAAATCCTGGTCTTGATAGGCAGCCGTGGCGGCCACTTCAGCGAAGGTGCTCAAATTGTACGGTAACCGTACGCGTTCGAGCTGGTTGCCCAATTGTGGTGACACAATGGCATAACCCACCCGAAAGTTGGCTAACCCATAGGCCTTTGAGAAGGTGCGCAACACAACGAGGTTAGCAAAGTCCTTCATCAACGTGATTGCTGATGGATCAGCCTCAGCCGTGGTGAAGTCAATGTAAGCTTCGTCCACGATAACGGTCACGGTGGCTGGCACCGTCTTCATAAAGGCAGCGATATCTTCCTTTGACACAAACGTCCCGGTTGGGTTGTTAGGGTTGCAGATCCAGATCATCCTTGTTTTCGGGGTGATGGCCTCCGTAAAGCTGCTTAAGTCAGTTACACCAGCTGCGTTCACCGAAACATCAACCATCTTGGCGCCTTCAACGACGGCGTTAAGCGCGTATTCGGAGAAGGTCGGTTCAGCCACGATCACTTCGTCACCGGGTTCCACCAGCGTCCGCGACAGCAGAGCCAGAATTTCGTCCAACCCATTCCCGAATACTAGGGCGTCTGCTGACACGTTTAACCGCGAAGCAATGGCATCCCGCAACGTTGTCATGTTGCTGTCAGGGTACCGGTTAGCCCCAGTGAACCCCCAGTTTGACAGGGCTTCAGCCACTTTGGGTGACGTCCCAAAAGCGTTTTCGTTAGCGGACAGGCGAACCAGTTTGCTGAGGCCCTCCCGCTGTTTTAAATCTTCTAGTGTGAGTTCCGGTGTGTACGGTTTTAAATCGGCAATGGCTTTTTTAACCATGTGTTCACCCATCCTTTCTGTGTTTTAGAGATCCTTGATATCGCGCCGTTCCTTGGTTTTGCTCATGAGACCCTCACGTTCAGCAAGTTCCTTTTTAACTTGGTCGGTGCTGATGCCGCGGTCGGCCATCAAAACGAGCACGTGATACGCCAAATCAGCGACTTCATACACGAATTCATCATCGCTGTCGTTCTTTGCAGCAACGACGACTTCGGTGGATTCTTCGCCGACCTTCTTCAAAATTTTATCCAAACCCTTAGTAAAGAGGTAGTCGGTGTACGACCCTTCCTTTGGGTTTTCTTTGCGTTGCAGAATCAGTTGGTAAAGTTCGTCTAAGTCTTGCATGGTTAATCCTCCTGTTGATCAAGTGTAATGTCGCGATAGAAACAGCTGGTGTGGCCGGTATGGCAAGCGGGTCCGGCGGGATTGACCCGCACAAGCAGTGTGTCTTCATCACAGTCGATTGAAATTGCGACAACGTCTTGGGTATTTCCAGAGGTTGCGCCTTTGTGCCAGAGTTCCTGACGGCTGCGAGACCAGAACCAGGTCTGTTTATCCTTAAGGGTCAGTTTATAGCTGTCTTCGTTCATGTAAGCCAGCATCAGCACTTGGCTGGTCTTGTCGTCCACAACGATGGTGGGCACAAGACCGTCGGCTGATTTCGTAAAATCAGGTTTCATCGTACGGTCACCCCGTTTGTGCGTAATTCTTGTTTAACATCGCTGATGGTCAGCTCACCAAAGTGGAATACTGAAGCGGCCAGCGCGGCGTCAACGTTAGTTTCTTTGAAAACATCGGTAAAATGCTGTAATTTCCCGCAGCCGCCTGAAGCGATGGTGGGCACCGCAACGGCGTCGCAGAGAGCCTGATACAGTTTGAGGTCGAACCCGGACTTGGTGCCATCCTTGTCCATGCTGGTCACGAGCAGTTCCCCCGCACCCTTGGCTACCCCTTCCTTGGCCCATTCGATAGCATCAAGGTCGGTGGCTTTGCGGCCACCGTTCGTGTATACAACGTAACGGTTGGTGGCTGGATCCCATTTCGTATCAATGGCGAGGACGATGCACTGGGCGCCAAACTTCTCGGCGCCGGCAGTGATCAGGTCCGGGGCGTTGACAGCAGCTGAGTTTACCGCCACCTTGTCTGCCCCGGCCTTCAACAGGCGCTGCATATCATCGATGGTGTGAATGCCGCCGCCAACGGTCAGCGGCATGAAGACCTGTGAGGCCACCTGTTCAATCGTGTCAACAATGGCCTTTCGCTTTTCGTTAGTGGCCGTGATGTCAAGGAAGACCAGTTCGTCTGCACCCTGTTTTTCATACGCTGCGGCGATTTCGACCGGGTCCCCGACATCCGTTAAGTTGACAAAGTTAACGCCTTTTTTGACCCGGCCGTGATCCACGTCCAGGCAGGGAATAATTCGCTTAGCTAACATCGGTGGCCACCTCCGCTAATGTGTCGAGCGGCAGGTCACCGGTGGCCATAGCGCGCCCGACGATGGCAGCCTTGATGCCGTTATCAGCAAGTGTTTTAAGGTCATCAACGGTGGTGACGCCACCGGAGGCAATCACAACGGCATCTGGGAACTTCTTTTGCAGTTCCGTCAGTTGTGCCGTGTTTGGGCCGCTCAACGTACCATCCTTAGTGATATCGGTGACGACAAAGTTCACAACACCAAACGCGACCATGGAAGACATGAGTGTGGCCATGGTCACATCGCTTTCTTCCAACCAGCCTGAAATAGCAACCCGACCATCCTTGCCGTCGATACCGACAACAATTTGGTCGTTACCAAACTGGGCGATTGCCTGCTGAACCAAGTCAGGATCGTTGAGGGCTGCCGAACCGAGAATGACCCGGTTCACACCGCTGGTCAGGTAGCCGTTGATCTGTGCCAGGGTGCGGATTCCGCCGCCAACTTCCACCTTCAGATTCGTGGAGCGGCATATCGTTTCAATTAACTTGCGGTTCACGGGTCGGCCGGTTTTCGCACCATCCAAATCGACAAGGTGCAGCCGTTGTAAGCCCGCTGCTTCGATTTGTTTTGCCTGTGCCACCGGGTCGTTGTCGATCAGGGTCGTTTGATCAAACTTTCCCTGGTACAACCGGACACTTTGCTGATCAATTAAATCAATTGCTGGAATAATTTGCATTTTCGATGACCTCCTTAAATGCCCGTAACCCGTTCAGACCGATCTGGCCGCTCTTTTCCGGGTGAAACTGCATCCCGATAACATTGTCGCGCCGCACGATACTTGGCAGCTTCACGCCGTAATCACAGGTTGCAAGAATATTTTCTGGTGCTGTCTTTACATAAAACGAATGAACAAAATAGGTCGACTCTTGGTCGAAACCGGCTGCTACCGGATCATTCTGGGTCACTGTGTTCAGGTTCCAACCCATGTGGGGCACCTTCACACCCAGGTCTTCAGGAATGGCGATTACATCGCCGGGAATCAGACCCAGACCAGCGTTCTCACCAAACTCAAACCCGCGGTCAAACAACAGTTGCATGCCCAGACAAATTCCCAGCATTGGGGTGCCCTTAGCAGCAACCTGTTGAATCACGTCCACCAACTGCCGTTCCCGCAGCGCGTCCATGGCTTTGCCAAAGGCGCCAACGCCGGGAAGAACCACACCGTCCGCTTGATTGATGACGGCTGGGTCGGCTGACAGGGTGTTTTCAATATTCAAATAGTCGAGGGCCTTCTTCACGTTTCTGGTGTTGCCCGTATCGTAGTCGATGATGACAATCATTTAAATGACCCCTTTCGTGGATGGCACGCCTTTAATTTCGGGATTAAGTGTCACGGCTGCACGGGTAGCGCGGCCGAGTGCCTTAAATAATGTTTCAATTTTGTGGTGTGTGTTGCGACCATAGAGCACCTCAGCGTGACAGTTTAACTCAGCATTGAAGGCAAAGGCTTGGAAAAAGTCTTCGGTGACCTCAGTGTCGTAATCCCCCAACTTGGGGTTGGTCAACTCAGCGTTAAACACCAGGTATGACCGGCCAGAAAGGTCAATGACTACCCGGCTTAACGTTTCGTCCAACGGGATCAAGGCTGAACCAAACCGTTCAATACCGGCCTTGTCGCCCAACGCTTCTTTAAGGGCCATCCCAAGGGCGATACCAACGTCTTCAGTGGTGTGGTGCGGGTCAACGTTTAAGTCGCCGTTTGCCTTGACCACCAGGCCAAACCGGCCGTGGCGGGCAAAGGCATCAAGCATGTGGTTGAAGAACCCAATGCCCGTATCAATATCAATGGTACTATAGTCATCCAGATTCAAACTCAACTTGATCTGGGTCTCTTTCGTGTTTCGTTCAATCGTTGCTTGACGCATATTGGGTTCCTCCTGATTTTGATTGTTTGGTAATTTTTTGTTTGTTGGTAATGTTTTTGATGGTGCCTTGTCGCCCCCCGTTTGCCGATTGCTGTTTTGATTTGTGGGTCTGATGGTGCGGGGAGTTGTTCGGTAGTGCAAGTGTTGCAATTTTCTGGTGTTTGAGTTTTCTGCAGGTTGGCCTTCTGCTGTTTGGGCTTTCTACTGTGTGGACTTTCTACTGTCCTCGAGCCGAAACGTGCTCCGCAAGGCAGGGGGCT
>NZ_AYYR01000065.1:0-16060 GCF_001435975.1 Secundilactobacillus collinoides DSM 20515 = JCM 1123 | reverse complement strand
GCTCTGGGCACAAAAGTCAGGCCCGGACTTTTCTGCCCAGAGCCGCTTCTGCTCCGCCCCCTCGGCGCCTTGCTCCGCACTCTAGTCCTTAAACCTAGACTCCACCGCTCTTGCGTGGGCTTCCAAGCCTTCTACACGGGCTAAGGTTGTGATGGCTTTTTCTTCCTTCTTCAAAGCTGCCTTACTATAGGTAACAAATTGAATCCGTTTCACGAAATCTGATACGCCGAGTGGGGAGAAGAACCGTGCTGTCCCACCAGTTGGCAAAATGTGGTTTGGACCGGCAACGTAATCGCCCACTGGTTCGGAGGCGTTGAAGCCGAGGAAGACTGAACCGGCATTCTTGATTTGGTTCAAGTATTGCATGGCGTCTTCAAGTTCGATCTCCAAGTGTTCTGGTGAGATGGCGTTCATCACCGTAAAGGCTTCGTCTAAGGTATCGGTAACGGCAATGAATCCTTTGTTTTGAACGGAAGCACCGGCAATTTCTTTACGCGGTAATGTTTTAAGTTGTTCATCAATTTGGTCAGACACAGCTTCTGCGAATTTTTCGCTTGGGGTGACCATCATTGGCCGGGCTAACTTGTCGTGTTCAGCTTGTGATAACAGGTCAGCGGCTACTTCACGCGGGTTAGCACTGTCGTCAGCAATCACACCAATTTCGGATGGGCCGGCAATCATGTCAATGTCGACTTGACCAAAGACCTGCTTCTTTGCCACGGCAACGAAGATGTTACCGGGACCAGTAATCTTGTCCACGCGGGGAATACTTTCAGTTCCGTATGCTAAAGCGGCGATGGCTTGGGCGCCACCGACTTGGTACACTTCGTCGATGCCGGCAATTTTAGCGGCGGTCAAAACAGCTTGGCCGATACCATCCTTTTGTGGTGGGGTCACCATAACGATTTTTGACACGCCGGCAAGTTTAGCGGGAATAACGTTCATCAAGATGGATGATGGGTAGGCAGCGGTACCACCGGGAACGTACAACCCAACGGCAGCTAATGGGGTAATCTTTTCACCACGGACAACGCCAGGTTGTTCAGCATCAACGAAACCGTTTTGGATTTCCTTTTTGTGGTAGCTGATGATGTTGTTTTTTGCCAGGTTCAACGCATCGATCAAATCCTGATCAGCGTTCTTGTAAGCGGCATCGATGTCGCTTTGTGGGACACGCAGGTCGGTTAACTCAACCTTGTCGAATTTTTTGCTGTATTCGCGAAGGGCGTCATCGCCATTTTTAATGACGTTACTAATGATGCCGGCAACCGTTGATTCAACTTCTGGTTGGTTTGCTTGCTGATCAGTTTGACGGTCAACTTGTTCGAGTAATTGGTCTAAGGTTTGGTTTTTCAAAATTTTCATATGACTACACTCCTAATGTTTTTTGGGCTTCTTGTAAGTTACTGATAAACGTTTTAATTTCCGGCCGGTACTGTTTCACAGCCAGTCGATTGACAACTAATTTAGTACTAACGGGTTGCAGTTCAGCATAAACGTGAAGGTCGTTTTCCTTCAGCGTAGTGCCAGTCTCAGTGATGTCGACAATCGCATCCGCTAATCCGATCAACGGTGCCAATTCAACCGATCCTTCAATTTTGATAATCTCAACGTCTTCGCCGATACTTTGGAAATACCGCTTAGTGATGCTGGGATACTTAGTAGCGATGATTTTACGCCGAACCTGTTGCGGATTGAAATCCCGAGTGGAGGCGAGGACGAATCGGCACTTGCCAACACCCATATCCAACATCGCGTATTGCGGGTTATTCTGCTCGGCTAAAATGTCGCTGCCGACGATGCCGATATGGACGGAACTGTTGTTGAGATACGTCAAAACGTCGGGACCCTTAACTAAAATAATTTGGAAATTCGGATCCTCGTTGAAAATTAACCGGCGCCCCTTGTTACGAACACCGCTGCAGTCAATGCCGCTGGCTTCAAGAAGCGGCAGCACTTGCTCCTCCACGCGACCCTTTGTTAAAGCAATCTTGATGGTCATGTCACTCACCTGCCTTCCGTTAAATCAATGAGTTTACGATTAGTACTAATGGCGATTCGTTTGGCTTCTTCAAGGCTGTCTGCTAAACAAAACGTGCTGTTCGGGGTTTTGTTGAGCGTTGTTTCGGCTAACTGCCACTGGTCGGCTTCGAAGTAGATCAAGGACTGTTCTGTACTGGCTGGCTCAGGCATCCGATCCACTAAGGCATCGGTGTCGAAGGCCAACCCGACAGCCGGTTCCTTTACCTGCTGGAAGCTGGTTAGCAGCTCGTCATACCGGCCACCGCTGAAGAGGTAGTCGCTTGAGTTTTGCGTGTACCCCTGAAACGCCATCCCCGTGTAATAACTCTGTGGTGACGGAATGCTCAAATCCAGGAAGACGGCCTGTTCTGGCGTCTGGGTTCGGATGAAACCAGCCGTTTGCTTCAGGTTGGTAATGACTGGTACAAGAGCGGTAATTTCTGGTAATGTATCCACCACTTGGATCACCTTATCGAAATCACCGAAGAGCCACGGCCACTCGTTGAGGAATGGTTCAAATGCTGTGTCCGCCAGTGGCTTGCAAAGCTGTTTATACCGGCTCAGATCCTTGGCGAACAACGCTTGTTTCAAGGCGTTTTTTGTCGGTTCCGGAATGGGCAATGCGGCAAGGACGTCATTGACAAATCGGGCATCGCTAAGTTCCAACGTCCAATCATCAATGCCAGCTGCTCTAACGCCTTCAAGTGCGATCTTCAAGCATTCCCACTCACCCTTGAGACTGGCGTAACCAACGAGTTCAATGCCGGCTTGCGTGAGTTGATTGTAACTTCCGGACAGTTGTTTCTTCACCCGGAAGACATCCCCACTGTAGTACCATTTGGCTGGAAGCTCTACCCCGGTCGTGCTCATCACCCGCGCAACCGGCAGTGTCAGGTCAGGTCGCAGGACTAACGCTTCACCCTGTTCGTCTAAAAGCTGATACGGCCGATAGTTGGTGAGGTTCAACGGCTTGAACACGTCCGCATATTCCAAGATTGGCGTAGTCAGTTTGGAAAAGCCGCGCTGCTTGAAAAGGTCGAACAATTTCGCGGTAATATTTTCCTTCATCTCTGCGCGGACCCCAAATTCATCGCGGGTGCCGCTTGGTAAATTACGGTTCTTCATCGTCTCACTCCGTTTCCTAATAAACAAAAAAGTCCTCGCAAGCTACTTAAAGCTTACGAGGACGATAGTATCGTGGTTCCACCTCATTTTGTTGCTACCTTACGATAGACAACCTTACGTTGCCACCTGCTAGTCGTCGCGAAGGCGAGAACAGCTAGGGGCAACCCTGATAACGCTAAACATGCGTACCGGCTTACTCAAGTTCAGCCGGTCAGTTCATAGACGTGGTTTCATCAATCATCGCGGTTCGGTTCCCATCATCCCGAACTCGCTTCACGCGACATATTGACTACTTGTTCTAATCACAACTTTATTTTGTCATTTAGTTTTAATGTATGAATCAAATATACCCCGTTTTTGCAGGAAGTCAACCCCTGTTTATCAATTAATTAGCAAAACGTTGTTGCACCATGAGTGTATGATAGCCGTGACCCACCTCTTTGAGGCTATGCGCGTCACTGCCATAAATCAGCGGTATATCAAGTTTCTTGGCAGCTGTCAGAATGTCAAAATCAGGATAGGTTTCGTTACAATACTCCTTATAAAGTCCCGCCGCGTTGTAATCTAACTGCCGGTGCTGATTATTAATTTTCTTTAATAAAGTTTGAATAACCGTCATCGTTTCCGGCGTGTAGGTCAACGGTAAGTGGAAATAATCCTGAAATTTTTTAATCAGCGTGATATGACCGATCCGCTGCGGCGTATACGGGCCAAGGTCAGTGTCCACTGCCTGAATCAATGCACTGAAATATTGCTGATAAAGTTTTTGCCCATCAGGTTGATGCGTTAATAGGCCCTTCTCAAAATCGCCGAGGGTGTCATCAACACACCAAAAACGGTCTTCGGTGCCCCGCATAAAATGCACCGACAGTATATTCTCATCCGTTTGCGGACCATATTCTGCCAAGAAATCACGCAACCAGTCTTCGTAACCCGGCAGAAAATCGATTTCAAACCCGATATTGATTTTTATCTGATTGCCATAGATTGCCCGCATCTGTTGACACTTCTTGAAGTAGGCGGGCAGGTCAGCCATCGCCATTGACGCCTCCGTCAGCCCCGTTTCTTCGCCAGCATATATGCTTGCAAAAGCATCGGGCAACGGTGCGTGCTCGGTAATACAATATTCTTGAAACCCTAATCGAATCGCCTTTTGAATCATCTTTTCGACATCGTCGCCACTGCCATGGGGACAAAACTCCGTGTGTGAATGACCCTCTTTTTTAATCATTGTTTACCTCATTTCAGTCAACCCGCGTTATCCGACAAACAATTTGGTATAATAATTGTGATAAGTTCTCATTTATTTTTCATATTTATTTTTATCTTACCCTGCCAAAGGAGGTCCGTCCAGTTTATGTTTAATGACAATCGGATTACTGTTGCAAAAGCAATCAAACCAGATCCAGGATTTAGCAATCTGCAGGCCATCGATGACAGCATTATCGTGGATCTCAAATACGCAACAACTGATAACTTTACGGGTCAGGTTATTTACGACTTTCAAACCGCGGTCGCACGCACTGGTACGGCGAAAAAGCTCGGCATCGCTGCCCAATTATTGTGGGCTCAGGGCTATCGCATCAAAATTTGGGACGCGTATCGCCCAACCGTTGCCCAGAAGAAATTATTTACGGTCTGTCCCGACCCCATGTGGGTGGCGCCGCCGAACCCGAACTATAGTCATGAAAAAGGGGTCACGTTCGACCTGACTTTAACTGACCTCGACGGTAATGAATTGGCAATGCAAAGCGGGTTCGATGATTTTTCAGACCGCGCTAAACGCAGTTATCAGCGGACCGCTGAACAGGACCGGTATTACCGCCTGCTGCTTGATGTCATGACCAAAGCGGACTTCCACGGTTACGAAAACGAGTGGTGGGACTATCAGGATAATGACGCTGACGCCTATGGCCCAAAGCAAGTCGACCCAAACGACTATCGACTATAAAACAACAAATTGTTATCTTTTATCAACGATGCGTTATCTTTATCATCACTCATCAATTTAGAATTGGAGACGATCACCATGGGTCTTAACGTACCCTTTCTCGACCCCGTCAGTACGACAAAACCGGGTCCAAAAAATCTAATTACCGATGTTCCCGGGGTTACCGTGGGCAACGTCACCTATAAAGACGGCACCCATAATACCGGTGTGACAGTCATCAAACCAACCCAGGATAACATTTTTCGTGAAAAGATCCCCGCAGCCGCCCACGTCATCAACGGGTTTGGCAAAAGTACCGGCCTCGTTCAGATCAAGGAACTAGGGACGCTGGAAACGCCAATCGTTCTGACCAATACCTTTGCTGTGGGAACCGCTGAAACGGCACTTGTAAAGGCAATGATGGCTCAAAATCCCGAGATCGGCGTAACAACGGGGACAGTCAATCCTGTGATCATGGAATGCAACGACGGCGATATCAATGCTATCCGGGACATTTTCATTACGGAAAACGATATCAACCAAGCACTGCAAGCCACGGGATCAACTTTTGAAGAGGGTACGGTTGGCGCCGGTGTCGGCATGAGCTGTTATGACCTGAAGGGCGGCATCGGCTCAGCCTCGCGGACCATCGACATTGACCGAAAGACGTTTACAATGGGCGCCCTGGTGCTTTCAAATTACGGTTTCTTACGGGACCTCAACATATACAACGAACCCGTTGGGACAAAACTTGCCGCGTTCAAAGAGGCTAAAAAAGACAAAGAAAACGGGAGTATCATCACGATCCTCGCGACAGATATTCCCTTCAATTCACGCCAGCTGACACGAATCAGCAAGCGTGCAAGTGTTGGTATTACAAGAACTGGAGCGTTCATTGGCAACGGCAGCGGTGAAATTGTACTAGCATTTTCAACGGCTAACCGAATCAGTCACGGCCCGCAAACGGAATTAACGACTCAGGCCGCTATCAGTGATGACAAGATCGACCGTTATTTTCGCATGACCGTCAGTGTCGTTGAAGAAGCGGTGCTTAGTGTCCTCACACACGCAACAACGATAACTGATCGTAAAGGCCAGCCGCGCCAGAGTCTACGCGATGCCATCAACGCCTACCTTGATGAACAGCCTGATGCTGATCTGGAACGTCTCAAAACGCAGCTCGGCATCTAGAGAAGCTCCACCGCCCAATGACGCGCATTATAGGCCTTAGCAAAGGTGGTTACGGGCAACCAGTATGGCCCATCAATCGGGTCAGATACGTGGAGCAGGTCACCGCAGCGACCATCCAGCAGCACCGCATGATTATTACTTAACGCCCGCCCAAAGGTGTATGCTTCTGAAACAGGCGTCTCAAATCCCACTGTCACATAGGTGACGATGGGATTTTTTTCTGTCAGCATATCCTTCAGCTGATCGATGTCGGCACCGCTGACATCCCGGGCTCGCCCATAGCGGTTCGCCCACTTCGTTAACGGCTCCGGGAAAATCGCCTCGAAGCGTCCCGAAACGTCATCCGCCGGGTCACCGCCAAACCCATGGTAGGGGTTATAATCGGCCGCGATCGGCAGTTGCTCAAGGAATGCCCCATAGTCTAAATTCTGTGCTTCACCCTTCCAGTGAAGTCCCATTAGCAGCGCCGCCGGTTCGCACCCGTTTGGCATGCCGCAGAATAGTTGATCAATGTTTTCAGCACCTAACAGCAGGTAATCGCTGATTGGGACTGGCTGGTCATTAGAAAGCAACACTGTGTTAGTTTTGGCAACGTATTGTACGTTATCGATCTGAAGAAAATGCTGTCCCAAATTATCGATCACTTCATCCGTAATCGGCAGAACCTGACCAGCAGCCAAACGGTCAGCCACTTGTTCAGCAGCGTTCAGTACGGGCGCACCAGTCGGCGTGACGACCTGCAGATGCGTTGCTGTATAGGGACGCGGTGTAAATTGCATTGGCCGACCGACTTCATGACAGGCCGCCTGCTTGATCAGATCCCCGCTAGCCGTTTCAAAGTAGGTTGCGTCAGTCGCTGTAACCACGGCTTGAATCGCGACCGTTTGTTTAAACGCATACCGAGCACCAAGGTCACCCGCAGCTCGTACACCTCGAATACCGCCAAGCTGACTGATGATAATCGTTTGATCGATCAGCGGCCGGCTCACCGTAATTTTGGGAACAACGATCAGGTCAGCCAGCGGGACTAGGCCTAATCGTGTTTGCGCCCACTTTTGATGATCATCCGTCAGAACCTGGGTTATCGTTACCAGGTCTTGAAAACTCAGCATGTCGATCAACGCACCATTTGCTTCGATCAGCCGCGTGCCGTTTTGGTTACTCACAATGGCTTTTTGGTGGTCAATTTCAGTTATCAGCTTCATTGATTTTCCTCCACATCATCGATGACTGCCTGTGCCATTTTCACACTTTGGTCATTAAAAAATTTGGGTAATTTATCAAGATCAAAGTAGGCGACCCGCTGCGTTTCGTTTGTCACGTGGTCCAGTTCATGACCGCCAACGACTTTAACGAGGTAAAGTGCCGTGATCAATTGGGTTTGATCACCGTTGGGATAGGTATAAAAATCTTTATCAAACAACTTCAGCAGTCGAATCGGCTCAACCTTCAAGCCGGCATCCTCCAGATATTCTCGCCTGCACGTATCCACAAATGACTCACCAAACTCCATGTACCCGCCTGGAAAGCTCCAGTCGCCTGTGTCCGTGCGTTCCTGTAACAACAGTTGGTGCCGTCCGTTTAACACCGCCCCCGCCGCCGTGTTTAATATCAATGGTCTGTGCCCTACTAACTGCCGCACTTCATGAATGTAATCTGCCAATTAACTCACACCTTTCGCCGATTCGTTTCGGATAGTTTCACCACTATCTTACTACACTTCAAGGTGGGTTATTTTGCCGCTTTTAAATTGAAAACCGAAACCGCGAACTGTCACCAACTGTCTCGGTGTCTTAGCATCCACTTCGATCAACTTTCGCAGTTTACTGATATGGGAATCGATAGCCCGCATCGTCGTGTCGCGCCGATTATGCCAAACACCTTCAGCAATTTGACCGCGAGTGAGGACAATGTTGGCGTTTTGCACAAAGAATACCAACAGCCGAAATTCCAACGGACCCATTTCAATCGGTCGACCACCAATTGAGACCCGGTAGTGCTGAAAATCGATCACCAACTGATCTAACTGAAGCTGCACCTTTGTCTGGCCAGCAGTTTCAACGATTTCATGATGTTCCTGAACCCAAATTTTTTGCATCATTCGCGCCCGAAGTTCCTCGTCTCGCATGGTAATATCTAACACATCATCAAAATGACACTGAGACATTAACCGCCAAGTCATAAATGTGTGTGCTTCCTGCCAGCCGATTGCAAGAAGGGCACCGTGAAATTGCTCTCGTAATAGTTCGATATTAGCGAGCTGACCGCTGAGCATCATTTTATTCTTTGTATCTAATATAATCATCATTTGATCGTACCGACTCAATAAAAAATCTGGTGGCAAAATCGGGGTTGTTGTTAACTGCCAATTATCGTTTAATTTTGTTAATCGGGTGACTAACGCTGAGTTGTCGCTAACAAGTAAGATTTTACGATTCATGATTAAAGTCCTCACTTCATTAAAGGATACTTTAGTTATGTCATAGAACTTATAAATAAAAAACCCTCTTTACACAATCATTACAATAATCATACAGTATCTTTACATTGCAGTTTTATACTGACCTTGTACTTAGGACGAACAACTTCTAAGCCAATAACTCACAAGGGAGTTTTTCTTATGAAAAACAAGGGCATTGTTTCCACAATTGTTACATTAGGTCTCGTCGGTCTTCTCTTAGCCGGCTGCAGTTCGGCTAGCTCAAGCAAAACAAAATCAAGCAGTTCATCAGCTTCATCCGCCACCAAAACAACAAAGGTAACCGCCGTTGGATCAACTGCTTTACAACCACTGGTTGAACAAGCAGCTACCAATTATCAAAAAACCAACAAGAATGCAAACATCACGGTTCAAGGCGGTGGTTCCGGTACTGGTTTGAGCCAAGTGCAACAAGGTGCCGTCCAAATTGGCAACTCTGATATTTTTGCAGCGCAGCAATCTGGTATTAAAGCCAAAAACCTGACTGACCACCAAGTTGCCGTCGTTGGTATGGCACCCGTGGTCAACAAAGATGTTGGTGTGACTAATGTTTCCATGAGTCAACTGAGAGATATTTTCACTGGTAAAATCACAAATTGGAAAACGCTTGGCGGTAAAAACCAAAAAATCAGTGTCATCAATCGGGCACAGGGCAGTGGGACTCGGGCAACCTTTGAAGCAGCTGTGTTAGAGGGTAAGAAAGCTGTGACTTCACAGGAACAAGATTCTAACGGAACTGTTCAAAAATTAGTTGCTTCAACCCCTGGTGCAATTAGTTACCTGGCCTTTTCTTACATTAACCCAAAGGTCCAGGCTTTAGATATTGATCACGTGAAGCCGACTGATGCCAACGTCACCACGAACAAGTGGAAAATCTGGTCGTATGAGCACATGTACACTAAGGGTCAAGCAACCGGCACAACTAAACAATTTCTAGACTACATGCTGTCATCCAAGGTTCAAAAAAGTTTAGTTAAAAACCTGGGTTACATCAGCATTCACAACATGAAGGTCACAAAAAATGCCCAAAACGTTGTTGCTACAAAATAATCAATACTAAGTCACAAAGAGAATTTTAGGTAACGGCACACGTTGCCTGAAATTCTCTTTACTTTCTCGGAGTGAATTGGGAGGTCATCATGGATTTAAAATCACCTTCAAAAGCGACGAATGAAGATCGACGTGGTCGCATTATTACCTACAGCTGCATTGGCATCATTATCGTTTTAGTTGTCAGTATTCTTTACTTTATTGCTTCCAGAGGATTAGCAACATTCATACAAAATCACGTGAATGTATTTAGATTTCTAACTGGTACGCAATGGAATCCAAGCTTACTCGACAGTCATGGCCAGCCTGAAGTTGGCGCACTGCCAATGATCACAACTTCCTTTCTTGTCACCATCTTGGCAGCTATTGTCGCCACACCTTTTGCTTTTGCTGTTGCAATCTATATGGTAGAGATTGCCCCAAAAAGAGGCACTAAGTTATTACAGCCGGTCATGGAATTACTCGTTGGGATTCCATCAGTTGTGTATGGGTTCATCGGTTTAACAGTTATTGTCCCCATCGTCCGCCACATATTTGGTGGTACCGGGGTCGGGATTCTTGCCGGAACGCTTGTGTTATTTGTTATGATTCTGCCAACAGTCACATCGCTATCAGTCGATGCGTTAACCGCTGTGCCCATGTATCTTCGGTCAGCCTCTTTGGCACTGGGTGCCACGCGTTGGCAAACCATTCGCAAAGTGATTCTTCGTGCAGCGATGCCAAGGCTGCTGACCGCCATCATATTTGGGATGGCCCGGGCATTTGGTGAAGCATTAGCTGTCCAAATGGTTATTGGGAACGCGGCGCTAATGCCGACCAGTCTGGTTTCGCCAACCTCGACGTTGACCAGTCAATTAACAACCGAAGTTGGTAACACCGTTATGGGGACCATCCAAAACAACGCGTTATGGTCGCTTGCCCTCATCCTATTGCTAATGTCATTGGTATTTAATCTGCTGGTTCACTTTATTGGGAAAAGGGGTGAGATCAAATAATGTCATCTCAACAATCAAACCGAGTTGCAACAATCGTCATCAACATCATGGTGGCATTCGTTGTATTGATATTGATTTTCCTGCTTGGTGATATTTTGATCACTGGCCTGCCACATGTGACCTTGCATCTATTAACGTCCCCTTCCCAATCGTTTGCTGCTGGCGGAGGTATCCGTGACCAATTATTTAATTCGTTCTATCTGTTAGTGCTCACGCTTTTGATTTCATTTCCATTGTCGTTAGGCGCTGCTATCTATTTAGCTGAATATGCCGCAAATAACTGGTTAACGAGCCTTATTCGAACCTCGATTGAAGTTTTGAGTTCGTTACCCTCCGTTGTGGTCGGTCTCTTCGGTTATTTATTGTTTGTCATTCAATTTAAATTTGGCTTTTCAATCCTGTCTGGCGCAATTGCATTAACCTTCTTCAACTTACCCCTGCTAATCAGAAGTATTGAAGGCTCACTTCACGCTGTCCCAAGAAGTCAACACGAGGCCGGAATCTCGCTAGGACTTTCCAACTGGAAAACCATTAAGGGTATCATCTTACCAGCGGCGCTTCCTGGTATTCTAACAGGAATCATTTTAAGTGCCGGACGTGTCTTTGGTGAAGCGGCTGCCTTGATCTACACAGCGGGTGAAAGTGCACCAATCGTAAGTTATACAAATTGGAATCCACTGGATTCGAATAGTTTTTTAAATCCGATGCGCCCGGCAGAAACACTCGCTGTGCATATCTGGAAATTAAACACAGAGGGTGTCACACCGGACGCAGTATCGATTTCTGCCGGTGCATCAGCAGTCCTTGTAATCGTTTTACTAATTTTCAACCTGAGCGCTCGGGCAATAGGAAATCACCTTTACCAAAAGGGCTCCGGCCATAAGTGAGGTAGAAAAAATGGAAAATAATAACATTTTTGCAAAAACGCACCTCGTGACACCCCAAGAACCGCCGGCTATCACAACGGATAACCTCCAAGTTTATTACGGTGATAACCACGCCATGCATGATGCTTCTCTTAGTTTTCCAGAGCACCAAATCACCGCGTTAATTGGCGCTTCTGGATCCGGAAAATCAACTTATTTAAGAAGTCTAAACCGTATGAACGATGACTTGGCCACAGTAAAGGGCAAAATCATGTACCATGGTATTGATATTAATGCATCGGATGTCAATGTTTACGAAATTCGTCGACATATCGGTATGGTCTTTCAACTGCCGAACCCGTTTGCAAAATCAATTCGAGAGAACCTGACGTTTGCACTTAAAGCATACGGCATCAAAAAAAAATCAGAATTGGATGAACGCGTTGAAACTAGCCTGAAGGAGGCCGCCCTCTGGGATGAAGTCAAAGACAACCTCAATCGAAGTGCCTTATCATTATCTGGCGGTCAGGCTCAGCGACTTTGCATTGCCAGGTCATTAGCGATAAAACCAGACGTTTTATTATTGGATGAGCCTGCCAGTGCGCTAGACCCGATTTCGACAGCAAAAATTGAGGCCACCCTCTTAAAATTAGTAAAAAAATACACGATTATTATCGTGACCCATAATATGCAACAGGCGTCACGAATCAGTAAATATACGGCCTTTTTTCACTTGGGCCACGTACTAGAATTTGACACGACGAGTCATATCTTTCAAGAACCACAGGTGCCTGTTACGCGTGACTACGTTCTTGGTAACTTTGGTTAGGAGGTCATGAATATGACATCAGCGCTACTAGAAACAGAAAATGTTCACCTCTATTACGGCGAAAAAGAAGCCCTAAAGGGGATCAACATTGATTTCAAGCCAAATACGATCAACGCATTAATCGGTCCCTCAGGCTGTGGTAAATCCACCTATTTAAGATGCTTAAATCGGATGAATGATCTCATTTCAGGCGTTAAAATTACCGGAACCTTCAATTTCAAAGGGACTGATATTTACGCACCAGACGTTAATCTCGTCACACTGCGAACAGAAATTGGCATGGTCTTTCAACAACCTAACCCCTTCCCCTTTTCCGTCTATGACAATGTGGCCTACGGACTGCGGCTGAATCAGCATCCAAGCAAAACTGAACTGGATGAAAAAATAGAAAAAGCCCTTAAGAAGGCTGCCGTCTGGGACGAAGTGAAAGATGATTTAAATAAAAATGCGATGGCCTTTTCCGGTGGTCAGCAGCAACGCATCTGCATTGCCAGACTATTAGCGGTTTCTCCCGATATTATTTTGCTAGATGAACCAACCAGTGCACTTGATCCTATTTCAAGCGGCGAGATTGAAGCAACCTTGATGCAATTAAAGAGTACCTACACAATTATTATTGTCACTCATAATTTACAACAGGCCTCTCGTATCTCAGACACGACGTCCTTTATGCTCAATGGCGAATTGATTGAAACGGGCCAGACAAGCAAATTATTCGTTACGCCGGATAAGCAAGAAACGAGCGACTACTTAAATGGCAAATTTGGCTAGGAGGCCTGACAATGCAAACACATTTTTTAGATATGTATCATACTTTAAATGATCATTTTACAGAAATGGGACAACACGTCAATGACCAGATCAACAATGCCACGCAGGCTTTTGTGTCCCGCAATAAGAAACAAGCGCGAGAAGTAATCGACAATGATCAAAAGGTAAACAAGTCTGAAGTTAGCTTGGAGAAAGAAGCCTTGGAGTTGATTGCGTTGCAACAACCATTCGCTGATGATTTTCGAGCCGTTATTTCAATTCTGAAAGCGAGTGCCGACCTAGAACGGATTGGCGATCACGCCGTCAGCATCGCCCAAGAGACCATTCGTCTGGACGATAAGACTGGCAACAAAAAAATTGAAGCAGCAATTGCGGACTTAAGTGAGCTTATCCGAAATATGTTGAATGATATGCTGGTAGCAACCGCAGAACTGAACTCAGAACTGTCACTCTCAGTGGCTCGTAAGGATCTGCAAGTGGATGCACAATATGTACGTCTTCGCCACACCCTTGCATCCACAGTTCAGAAAGAACCAACGATGGCTAAGGTCACTTCTGGGTACCTGCTAGTTGTTAAAACCTTGGAGCGTATCGGCGATCATATCGTCAACCTTGCTGAAGAAAATGTCTACAACCGCGATGGTAAAATTGTCGAACTGAATTTAGGCAAAACAAACCCAGAACTCGTTCAACAGGCTTTGGATAAAGACGAGAAAAACAGTAAATAAAATTGTGTTTTTGAATCAGTTATCCAAAACGGTTTCTGCGGAAAATAGATTGTTTCTATCGATGAATCGAGCCCAACGGACTTAGACCAAAGACTGAAAATAACTTCTTCAAATTTAAAAAGATGCCAGCCATGCTGCCCACCCAAGCTATGGTAAGCATCTTTTTCCCATCTAGTGAATCTAAACGATATATCCACATGATATCTGGTTTCAATCGTACCAGCTGACAGAAATCTTACGGGATGTCCTTATAAAATAAATCTCGCATTTCAGTAGGCACTCTTCGGCTAAACACTCGTGTAAAGCGCCAAGGTCTCCTTGCCTGAAACGAACCCGTCATCTTAACAAAATCATTACAAGCTCTTTACAGGACCTTTTCATGCCCTTTACAAGAGCTTTACAAGAATAAACTATACTGATTTTGGGTTGAAAAATACATTACCGTAGGAGGCTTATGATGAATCACCAACTGTTAAAGGGTATCATGCTCTGCAGCGCAACATTCGCCATCACGAGTGCCGCTTCGCTCATTCGGACCAATACTAGCCAGGCTAGCGCCTTGACTAATACGGAACTTCAAAAGGTTTTAGCGCCCAAAAAAGCGAGTTATGGCTACTACATTAACCAGTATAAAAGCAACACTAGTACTGATGTCACGCCACAGGATAATGCAGCCACCGCACTATTTAATAACAGTTTTTCAAAATACTGGGATCCTGCCAGTAATGGCACTAAATTAAATGCGAAAATATTAAATGAAAATCAACAAAAATCGGTGACTATTTCTCAAAATCAGACAGCTGCTGAGTCATTAAGATCCTATCTATCAGACCGCCGGGATAGTTCATATAACGAGATTCCCGCCCTTGGCCCCTTTGCCAATGCTTTCGTGAGAGACGCAGATGCAAAAACTAACTTTACAGCTTTCCCAAGCAAGCCTTGGCCTGCGACAGCCAAGGATGATCCATCATCTGGGGTTATTTGGGCTAGTGACAATTCCAAATTAGGTTCAATGGTCAGACTGGTAAATCTGACAGCAAGTCAGACGTATTCGTCATCAGGAAACCCCAAAAAATATTTCAAGTATGTGCGTCCCTTTCGACAAGGCCCTGGAATCAATATGAACAAATATTTGGTGGCTGTCTTTAATGCCACACCTGCCACCGACTATGACTTCCCTTCTGGTCACACCACTCAAGCCTTTGAGACAGCCTTGATAATGGGATATACCTTACCGCAACGATTCTCGCAAGAAGTCACTCGAGCATCTGAGGTCGGATACGATCGCGTACTAGTGGGTCGCCACTCACCATTGGCAGTCATGGGTGGTCGGGTGCTTGGAACAGCTGTAGCAGCGGCTGTATTGAATGATAGTTCTAATTCCGCCTTGATTAAGAAAGCCTATTCCAATGCACAAACTGTTCTAGCAAACAAGCCCGATAAAAATGCGGCTGACGATTACAATAATTACCAAACTAATCTTAAAAACTATGACGCAAGAATGACGTATGGGTTTGAAACAATTGATTCTAAAAAGACACCCATGTCAGTCCCAAAGGGCGCAGAAATATTATTGAAGACGCGCTTTCCATATCTGAATGTAACACAACGTAGAGAGATCTTGTATACAACCGGCTTTAAAGCTGGCTACCCAATTAACGACGATACCGAAGGCTGGGGACGCTTGAACTTGGTTAAAGCCGATGGCGGATTCGGCAAGTTGTTAACCAACACGACCATCAACATGAAAGAATCAAGTAAGCCATACAGTAAAAACGATATTTGGCGAAATAACGTTGGCGGCCAAGGAAGTTTGACCAAAGCCGGCAACGGTACGCTTTCATTGGAAGGTACCAACACATTCAGCGGCACAACCATCAAAGGTGGTACGTTAATTGCGAGCAATACACATGCGTTAGGAAGCGGTAAACTTAACCTTACAGGCGGCACCTCGAAGCTAGGCACTGGAAAGGTCAAAGTTCAGGGGAATTATGCACAAAACGCTAAGGCTAATTTAAACCCGGATTTAAAATCTAAGTGCAACAAGTTCAAATTATACAAATAGGCCATGGAG
>NZ_AYYR01000064.1 GCF_001435975.1 Secundilactobacillus collinoides DSM 20515 = JCM 1123 | reverse complement strand
GAAACAGACTCAACTTTATATTATTTCATCTGTCAACTTGACAGGGCCTAGTGCAAGTCCAGCACGGCCTTTCTTAATGGTTAAATTAATCGGTAACCGATTTTTTTCGATCAAACGACGCGGCAAGCTCCTTCGATTGCGCTTCGTCAAACTCCTTTTCGGACTTCGCAATCACAACTGACGCCAGCGAGTTCCCGACAACGTTTACAGCCGTTCGGCCCATATCAACTAACCGGTCAATCCCAGCGATAAAGGTCAATCCAGCCATCGGAACCCCAATAGTCGAAATAGTGGCCAGCAGGACAACAAACGAGGCACCTGGTACCCCAGCCATTCCTTTAGACGTGATCATCAGGACGACTAACAAAGTAATCTGTTGACCAATACTCAGATGAATATGATAGGCTTGTGCCAAAAATAACGCAGCGAGTGATTGGTAAATCGCCGACCCATCCAAGTTAAAGGTATATCCGGTCGGAATCACAAACGAAACGATGCCCTGACTCACACCAAATTTATCCATTTTATCAATGATTTTTGGTAAAGCCGCCTCTGAACTTGCTGTAGAAAATGCCAGAATAACTTCATCCTTAATAACCTTCAGCAGGGTAAAAATGTTGAGGTGAACCACACGGGCAACAAGCCCCATCACCACCAGAATAAAGACAATCATCGTTGCGTAGGCCAAAACAATAAAGTAGCCCAGCGGCGCCAGTGCGGCTAATCCCATTTGTGCGACAGTGACGCCAATCAAGGCGCAGACCCCGATCGGTGCAATATGCATCACCCAGTTGGTGACTTTAAACATCACTTCAGAAACAGCTTGTAAAAAATCGATAATGATCTGTCCCTGCTTACCAATTGCCGCAGTTCCTAAGCCAAAGAAGACTGAAAAGAAGATAACTGGCATCATGTCGCCAGTGCTCAGTGAAGAGAAAAAGTTCGTTGGAATGATGCCCATAATTGTTGCCCACAACCCGCTGTTATGTTTAGCCTTATTTGCGGTTTGCACATACTGGCTAATGTCTTGAGAATGTAGTGCATGAATGTTAATAAAATCTCCAGGGTGGAAAACATTGGCCACAACGAGCCCTAAAATAATAGCAACGGTCGTCATTAATTCAAAATAAATTAACGTTTTTCCACCAATTCTGCCTAGTTTTTTGATGTCACCCATATTGGCAATCCCAACCGTCAAACAGGAAACAACGATAGGTAGTACGATCATCTGAATTAAGCTGATGAACATGGTCCCGATATTCTGCATGGCGGTGATGGCTGTCTTATTTTGGTAAAAGATCACCCCTAGTACGATCCCCAAAACTAAGCCGATCAAAATCTGCCAACCCAATGTCAGACGGTAACGTCGATAATGTTTCATCATTTGTGCCCCTCAATCTCATATTTATTAAACTGCCCTTATCATTTTAGCATATTCTTAACAAGAGAACCCACTCAATTCAAAACTGTTCGATTTTTGCCATTAAAACCGAACTTTTTACGTTTCTAAGGGAAATTGTTCGCTTTCTATACACAGATTTATTCCTATGAAAATGGTTCATTTTTCAATGATTAATATGCAAAATTCATTCAATTTTTTTCTGTCTTCAATCAGACATGTTCATGTTACTTTTATTTCGGACACAAAAAAACCGCTGACCTCAGTCAACGGTTCATCTTCGCGCGGCAACGTCCTACCCTC
>NZ_AYYR01000008.1 GCF_001435975.1 Secundilactobacillus collinoides DSM 20515 = JCM 1123 | reverse complement strand
CAAGCTAGCTCACGGCCTGGCTCCATGGTTGTTGCACTTGAGTTGACATTCCGGGATTATTTATTTTTCCCACCATTTGTTTGAATCCAGCCATGGCGCTGGCACAATTTTTGCTTGGCAACATCACGTTTATCAGTTTTATTGAAATTTCGATTTTTGAAATGATTGGTGGGGTGATTGGCGCTGTGATCGTGTACATTATGTACGCTGATCAGTTCAAACATTCTTACGACAAGATCGACCCGGTCACAATTCGTAACATTTTTTCAACTGCACCTGGGGTACGGAATCTGCCGCGGAACTTCTTCGTCGAATTATTTGATACCTTCATCTTCATTAGCGGTATTTTGGTTATCGTGACCATCAAAACGCCAGGCGTTATGCCAATTGGTATCGGTCTGTTAGTTTGGGCCATCGGTATGGGTCTTGGGGGTCCTACTGGGTTCGCCATGAACCAAGCTCGAGACTTGGGGCCGCGGATTGCCTTTGCGCTTTTGCCTATCAAGAACAAGGCTAACGCTGATTGGCAATATGGGCTGATTGTTCCTGGAATTGCACCATTCTTTGGGGCTGCTTTGGCAGTTGTGTTCGCGAAGTTCTATCTGGGACTATAGACCACACGCAACTCGAGGAGAGTGGGCCACAAGACTGTTTCGCTTGTTTATGCTTGATTACCAAGCCAGCGAAAATGATACTATTCTTGCTTACTGTAAATTTCGACTCACAAAAAGAGAAGTGCACATTGCGCTTCTCTTTTACTTTGCATAAATTGTTATCCTATCGTAAACTTATCAGACAAATTATGTTGTATAATATTTATACTGATAAATTACGATGAGGTGACTTTTTGGAAAATACGGACAATCAGATTCAATACGATCGAATGATGAACGGCGAATTGTACCATCAAACGCCGGAACTGTTTGAAATGCGGCTGAAGGCTCGCGATATCCTGTACAAATATAATAATTTGAATTATCGCGACTTAGACGAACGCAAGCGACTCCTTAAAGCGTTACTGGGGTCCGTTGGCGAAAACTATTTCATTGAATTACCGTTTCACTTAGATTACGGGTTCAATGTGACCCTCGGCGATAATTTCTTCGCGAACACTAACCTGATGTTGCTGGACACGGCGCCAATCGAATTCGGCAACGACGTGCTCGTTGCACCCAACGTCAGCATTTACACTGCTGGCCACGCGCTTGATCCAGAGTTGCGATTACGAACGGGAGCGGAATATGCTTTTCCAGTTAAAATTGGCAACAACGTCTGGATCGGCGGCAGCGTGACCATTTGTCCCGGTGTGACGATTGGCGATAATTCGGTGATCGGTGCAGGGGCTGTTGTTACCAAGTCGATACCCGCCAATTCACTAGCCTATGGGAACCCGGCAAAGGTCGTCCGGCAGTTTGACGAGCATGACAAGCAGTTTTATTCAAAACAACGGCGTGTGACCCAGGAATATCTGGATAAAGTGGCTAGTGGGGCGAGCTTCCACCGGTAGTAGGCAGACCTCAATTATTTCGAAGGAAATGCCAAAAGCGTTTTCCCCTTTGTGGATTTGGTGTACTTTTGAACGCTGTTTTACTTTTGGTTGCCCCTGAGTTGTAAAAAATACCAGTACAGCACTTATTCATGCGAAACGAAAAGTGAAAGCGTCTGCCATAAAACGGGAGGCTATTTTCTTCTTTACAGGTAAAGATGAGGGCGTAAACTGTCACGCTGCACTGTACCTTAGCCATAAACTATTTTTGCATGACTCACCTAGTGCTGATGCACGTGGCGTAGGTGTTTCTAGTTTGGATGACCAGCATTAATGAGCAATATGATGGCACAAATACCAGACAGCCTGTGCGGAAATATCAATATTCAGATAAATGGGTTCGACAGGTCACTCATTTCCGAATTATTTCTCGGCTCAGTGATGCAACACCAAAAAAAATAGCACCAGCAAGGCACCATCTCAGAATGTGAGATACCGCCTTTGCTGGGGCTATTTTTTAGTGTGTTGATGTCGGCTTTTAACCCTTATCGATAGCTGGTCCAACCCAAAACCACAGCCAGTACTAGCGCAAACACGCCAACTGCGGTTTTGATCACCCTTGCCGGAATCACCCGCACAATGGCCGGGCCAATCAGTCCGCCCACAAAGAGACCGCAAAGCAGTGGGATAATGACTGCCCAATCGATGGACAATGTTGCAATAAACATACTGGCAGCAACGATGTTATTTGAAAATGACGCAAAGTTTCGCATGGCGTTATAGGTGGCGTATTTTTCGTTGACCACCCGTGACAAAATGGCAATCATGAGCAATCCGGAGGCAGCACCGAAATAACCGTTATAGATGCCGACCAGAAAAATGCCGATCCAGTTAAGGATGTTTAGAATCATTGTCGCACGGTGTTGGCTTTTTCGCTTCGGCGTCAGAATCATAATGCCTGCCAGCAGAATGAAGAACGGTACAATTTTTTTGAAAGCGGCGTTTGAACTGTGTATCAAGAGGAGCGCGCCAAGCACACCGCCGACCGTGTTTAAAACCGCGATTTGGATTGCCTGTTTCCAGTGGTTGTGCAGCTCTTTTAGTGAGGACAGCAGGGCACCCAGGCCGGCGCCGACCTGGGCCACGGTGATCGTTGCGTTGGCGGTGATTGGTGGCACGCCAACCGAGATCAACACGGGGTACAGCGTTAGTGACGCCATCCCAACGATACCGGTCAAGATTCCTGCAATCAAACTCATTCCAATCAAAAACAGTGTTGTTAACATGATTTCTCCTTTCACGTCAACGGCACTGTTGTTTTTGGTTACGCCTGCACATACCAATATTTTTTCGATGTTTGAATAGTGATTATCATAATCTTTTATGCCGGAAATGACAAGTTTTGCAAAAATAACCCATAGCTTGAATGGATTTTCCAGTTACGACACAGTGATAAGACACTGTGTAAGATATGCTACATCAAGTGCCATATTGATGCTATGCGCCAATCATTTTCAGCCCTATACTAAGGCCATCAAATCAAAAAGGGATGATTCTTATGACAAACGAAATGATCAAAATTCACGTGATGCACACTGGTTTAGTTAAAGTTGATAAGGCACTGCCGTTTCACGGCCAGTTCAGAAATCCGTTAGCCTTCACAGGTCTGTTCCGCAGTGAAGCCAACCAGGTGACGTTACCAGTTTCAAGTTATCTGATTGAACATCCAAAGGGCTTGATTCTGATTGATACCGGCTGGAATAAACGCATTCGAACAAGCAACTGGCAGGAGTTGGGGCTTCAAGTCCAGGTCAACACAGGTTACCTGCCAGCAGGGTGGGCCGTCGACGAACGTTTGGCAGCTCTCGGCTACAAGACGAGCGACATCGACTATGTGCTCATGAGTCACCTGCACTGTGACCATGCCAGCGGGTTGCCACTGGTTAAAGATGCCAAGCAGATTCTGGTTTCTTCACGTGAATGGCACGTTGCAAACAAAATTCCGATGGTTTATCTCCCACGTGAATGGCGGGGCGTCGACGTGGCGACATATGACTATGACCACCTGAACGTTGGACCCTTTGACGAAGCGTTGGACCTCTTCGGTGATGGCAGCGTGCTGCAGGTTGCGACACCGGGGCACGCCTCTGGAATGTCATCAACGCTGGTGAAGGGGGCAGACGGCCGGTACGTACTGCTTGCTGCCGATACCGGTTACGCGAGTGAATCCTGGGAAAAAATGCTGACACCTGGTATCTGTACTGACAGAAAAAAGGCCCTCACATCGTTAGGCTGGGTCCACGAAATGGCCCATGATCCAAACTGTGTGGAAGCCTTAGCCAACCACGATACCCACACGGAACAGCACGTGATCGAACTGCCGTATTAACTGTTAGCGGATATATTTTGTGGTCAGATCTTGCATGATGCCGTTCATGAATTCGGCGACCTCATCCGGATTATCGTGCGCCAGCGCCCATTTGATACCGGTCAGCACGTTATTAGCGTAGAGGGTTGCGAGAAATTCTGCTGAGACGGGAAGCGTCAATGTATTCTGGGTCGCCAGATACGTGAGCAAATTCCGGCTAATGATGGACGTCAACCCTTTTTCCAGGTTGATGTCATCGACTTGAATCGCAATCAGCGTCAAAAATTCCATTTTCCGTTGATTGAGCGATTGATAAAGAAAAGTGAGCAGCGAGTCTGAAGAAACCTGATGGAGCCGGTTATGTAACAAGTGTTCGAAGTCGGTCTCCAATTGGTTGACCAGTCGTTGCAGCAGGGCATACTTGTCGACGTAGTGGTGGTAAAAGGTACTGCGGCCGATGAGCGCTTCGCTGCAGATGTCCTGAACGGTAATTTTGTTGAAGCCTGTGGTTTGCAACAGGCGGATGAAGGCCCGTTTAATGTCACGATTGGTTTTAATGACGCGTAGATCGTCAGTCACCGAATCATCTCCTTATTAAAACGATAGTGAGCATCTCTGCCATGGTCCCGGAAGGATAAGCTTTTGGGGCTTTTTTGTGTTGTCAGGACGCACTTTCCGGCACCAAAATTGTTAAGTCAACGGTCAACTGAAGAAAATCAATCACAGGATCGGCTTGTCTGAATTGCTGAACGGCGACTTGCGGTACATTAATGCGTATCCGTATCATCTGTGACCTGCCCGTCGCCAGCTCGCGCGGTTTATCTAAAATGGGCGGGTCTGAACTTGGCAACATTGGGTCCAGTAACGTGCTCTGATTCCAGGGACGTCAGCCATTTCGTTGGCATTTCCATTGTGCCACCATATGCGACTCCTAATAAAACGTGTTCAATGCTTTCTGTTAGTGTTGCGATTTTGACAACTGCCTGTTATGTACGGTGCCGCCATTCATCACCCGCTACTTGGGCCAATGCTCTGCCATAAGCTGTATTATTGTGTTTACACGGGGCTTTGCTGATTTCAAATAGCTGACATATACCGGCATATGTGCGCTGCCATCAGTAATCGGCAAGTTAACCCGGTCATCCTTCGCTAACCGATCCGCAAAGGTTGGATCCATTGCTGAAAGATTTGTGGTGAAGTAGGGGAAGTTAGCGTAGGCCGTTAATTGCTGCATGGCCGCGATTTCTGTCTGGTACATAAAGGTGGCGTCAGGAATTTCCTTTTGAATAATGTCTCGCCACGGTCCGATATCACTCATGACTAAAAAACTGAGGCCTTTCAACTCGGCAAAACTGATTTTAGTCTGGTTGGCGTGATACATAAATTGGTCAAGATTGACGGCAAGATTTTCATTGCCGATAAACTGCGATTCAATCGTGTCGGTCAGTAGTTCCTGATTCGTAAAGAGGATGGAAAATGTATCGCTGTTTAACAGCGCACTGACCTGATCATCTGCCTGCAAGCCCTGATCCACCGCAGCTGTCGGCGGCAATTGGCGCGCCAATGCTGTGAGCATTAAGAGCGGTCCGGGAATCGTTGCCCCGATCGACAAAACGCGCTGCTGCTGGTCGAAGTTGCGCACTTTTGTGACGAAGGCTTCCTGTTGCGTCAGCAAGGCTGCTGCTTCCTTGGCGGCCAACTCACCGGTGGTCGTTAAAATGATTCGGTTGGGTTGGCGTTCAAACAGCGCGACCCCCAAGTCGTCCTCCAACTTTTGCATGCCCCGCGTGACGGTGGGTTGCGTGACGTTTAATCGTTTCGCGGTCTGGGCCAGGGTGCCTGTTTGCGCGAAGGTGACGAGTTCTTCTAATAAATAGTTATCGACCATTGATCCACCTCCAGTATACGTTAATCGTATACTACCATGCGATACTAGTAATTTTCAAACGTCTGGTTCGGTCTTATCATGGTTTCAACAACTAAGATATGGAGGTCATTACAATGACAAACGTTCCTACAATTAAATTAAACAATGGTGTTGAAATGCCGCAACTTGGCTTTGGTGTGTTCCAAGTGCCGGATCTAAGCCAAGCTGAAACGGCTGTGAGCGATGCTTTAGACACGGGCTACCGGCTGATCGACACAGCTGTCGCCTACCAAAATGAGGAAGCCGTTGGCAAGGCCATTCGTAACAGCAGCGTCAAACGCGAGGACGTCTTCTTGACTTCCAAACTGTGGGTCTCAGACTTCACGTATGACCGCGCAAAAAAGGGCATCGATGCCTCCCTTGAACGATTAAGTCTTGACTACATGGACCTGTACCTGTTGCACCAACCATACGGCGACACGATGGGCGCTTGGCGGGCACTGGAAGAAGCTCAGCAGGCCGGCAAGATTCGCGCCATTGGAGTTTCGAACTTTTACGCTGATCAGTTGAAGAACCTCGAAATGACGATGACGGCCCAACCGGTTGTCAACCAGATCGAAGTGAATCCCTGGTATCAACAATCACAAGAAGTGGCTTTTAATCAGGGCGAAGGCGTTCGCGTAGAAGCCTGGGCACCATTTGCTGAGGGTAAGCACGGTATCTTTACGGATGAGACGATCGGCGCCATCGCCGCCAAGTATGGGAAGACTAACGGTCAAGTCATTCTGCGTTGGTTGCTGCAACGCGGCATCACCGTTATTCCTAAGTCTGTTCACAAGGAACGGATGGCTGAAAATATTGACGTTTTTGACTTTGAACTCACCGATGCTGACGTGGCCACAATCAACGGTCTTGATAAGGGCGAAAGTCAATTCTTTGACCACCGAGATCCGGTTACCATTGAACAGATCTTTGGGTCAAGTTTGGCACAGCTGCACGACTAGCTTTGGCTGATGGTGGTCAATTATCAGTGCAACATAGCGACAGTTAGCTGCAAACAAATCATTTTACATTAAAAAAGGAGACAATCATATGCAAACATTCACATTAAA
Source organism: Secundilactobacillus collinoides DSM 20515 = JCM 1123 (assembly GCF_001435975.1). GTDB lineage: Bacteria > Bacillota > Bacilli > Lactobacillales > Lactobacillaceae > Secundilactobacillus > Secundilactobacillus collinoides. Next base: position 29,208 of record NZ_AYYR01000008.1, on the reverse strand, counting down.
CGACGGCAACAAGATTCCAGCAATTGGCTTTGGGACGTTTCAGATTCCCAGCGACGGGTCAACTTACAAGGCAGTTTCGGCTGCTTTAAAGTTAGGGTATCGTCACATTGATACTGCGGTGGCCTACTTCAATGAAGGCGAAGTTGGACAAGCGGTTCGTGACAGCGGCATTCCACGTGATGAAATCTGGGTCACAAGCAAGCTTTGGCTGCAGGACTACGGGGAAGAACCCGCTAAGAAAGCCATTGATCTTTCCCTGAAGAAACTGGGCCTGGACTACGTTGACCTCTACCTGATCCACCAGCCGTATGGTGACGTACCCGGTGCCTGGCGTGCAATGGAAGCGGCAAAGCAAGCCGGGAAGATCAAGTCGATCGGCGTTTCTAACATGACGCCAAAAATCTGGCAACAATTCGTGCCGCAGTTTGACACGTTGCCATCCGTTAACCAAGTTGAATTCAACCCGTACTTCCAGCAGACTGCACTTCGCCAGATTTTAGCGAAAAACGATGTTAAGCTGGAAGCCTGGGCACCGCTAGGGCAAGGCAACCAGGACCTGTTCAAGGAACCGATTCTCAATGGGCTGGCAGAAAAGTACAACAAAAACGTGGGACAAATCATTCTGCGTTTTGAAAACCAAGAAGGTATCATCGTCTTTCCAAAGTCCGTGCACGAAGCACGTATCAAGAGCAATCTGGATATTTTTGACTTTGAACTGACTGCGGACGAAGTGGCCCAAATTCGAACTTTGGATACAGGTAAGGGAATGCATGATCCTGACGCACCAGGTGTGGGTGATATGCTGCTTTCTGGAGTGCGTTTCGACAATGTTGCCCAAAAAGATTCACAAAAATCAAATCGATAACTGATCACAGCAAAAAGAGTGTCCAAAAAGACGGTTCTGTTCCCAGAATATGGCCGAAAGCAGCAACTTGCTGCACGTTTAGCACCCAACAAATTACTGCCTTTGGTTACCAAAACGCGGCAACAGCGCAAGATTCGCCCGAACTACCCGCTCATTAGTGGTACTCAGTTCCTCGTAGGAAACATTTTCGGGATGGTTGAACCAGTACACATACGAATTTAACAGTCCGGCGGCCAGCTGCTGCAGAACAATCTGGGCGGGGCCATCCTGTTTATTTCCCAGCAGTTCACCGCATAACGCGTGGAACAGCATTTGCTGCAACTGGTCGACTAAGGGCCGGTGCTGCTGGTTTAAACAAAGTAGTTTAAAACCGGTAAAATTAGCCATGAGAATTCGGTCGAAGACGGCCAATAGTGCTTCGGGGGTATCATAATTGTGCGTCAAAGCGTGGTCGACTTCTTCGAACAGTTGATCAGAAAAGTCTTCGAAGATATCGGCGACTTTATCATAGTGAATGTAGAAGGTACGCCGGTCGATCTGAGCGGTGCGGCACAGCTCCGCCACGGTAATTTTGGCGAGCGGTTTTTCCGCCAGCAGGGTGAAGAGGGCGCCGCGCAATTTCGTTTTCGTTTTAATGATCCGCTGGTCCATATGACCGCCTCCCAGGTTGAAAAGATAATGCTCACATTTTGAATAATTGGCGCTAAACACTTGTTATCACCCTCTATAATAATAGACAATCAACCAAATTACTATTAGGGGGTCTTCGTATGTGGTCCATACTTCACAGCATTTTTACCACTTATAACGGCACAACGTACAGCATTAATGATTTTGTCACATCGCTTAGTTCCAGCAATCCCCATTACATCGCAGCTTTAGCGGTTGCAGGATTGACCTTTGCGATTGGGTTTATTGAATACATCTACAGTTTTATTCTGGTGAATCGGGAAAGAAAATCGCCATATAATGTGCTCATGCACACGTTCTACTTTGCCATTGACAGTATGGGCATTTTCGTGTTCGCATTGGCATCCCACGCGACTGGCGGTTTTTGGATCTTTACGGCGGCTTCAATTGCCGAAGTTGTTTGGACGCTGTTTGAGGTTTATAACCTGGTCCTTTGTATCTACGTCGAGCGCGATGATATCTGGGGACCCAGCGTCACGGTGGCCCAAGCCTGGTGGAAGGTCCTTGGCTGGTTACTGGTAATGGTGCCAACGGTCAACCTGTTCCGGGTCTTCATGAACGATCCGGCCATGCTGAAGTGGTACATTTTTACCAACATTTTGATGGGAATCATGCCCGGTCTGTACTGGGAAAAACGCGGTACGCGGTTGGGCGCTTCGTGGGGTCTGGCCATTGTCATCTGTATTGGGACAATCAACTCGTTTTTGCTGACTAACATGTGGGCCAGTATCAGTGATTACTTCAGTTTCCAGAACAACCCTTGGTTCTATGTGGTCGGCATCGTGGCCATCTTCTTTTCATTCCGGGCGTTCTGGGTGCTCAAACAACTGCCTGAAAAGCCAAAAACAATGCCAAACGGTAAACGTACGATTTGGTGATTAACGATAATAATCAACATATTATGAAATTGTGTTTATTTATATGACGATTTCAACTATTATTTAGTATAATAGACATTGGTACCAGCAGATGGGCGGATGCTGACGTTCACGCCTGCTGGCCCAATGTATACATATTTGGAGGACAAGCTTAGTAGGTCAGAGATGAGGTTTTCGATTAATCATAGAGGACATACGAGATGACAGAAACAACTTGGCTGGTTCAACCACTTTTTACGGGTGTGTTTATGGTACTGGGGTTACTTTTGTTTTACCAAACGTTAGGTAAAACGGTCGCCCGCTTGACGCAACATGACGACATCAAAGTCAATTTTAAACAGGGACGCTTGTTTGTATATAGTGTGATTTATTGGATGCTGGTTAGTATTTACCTGCAGTACCGGATCGGACTGACAGGCAATCCACTGGCGTTTTTGAACTTTGGGATACTCATCACGTTTTACGTGTTGTTATATCTTGGTGTTCGCGGCCTAATATGGGTCAACATTGGCACCATTGGGGCGCAGCTGGTGTTCTTAAATCCCCAGCAATATGGCATTGACAGCTGTATTGGAACGGTGATTATCGCCGGAGTGATCGTGTTACTCACGATGCTGGTGCAGCGGTTGTACGCACACGTCTGGCTATTGATCGTGGCGTTAGACTTATTAGATATTCTGACATGGACATTGCTGTTTTTTATCAAAACAACTGGTGTCCCAGCTTTTAGTCTGCACGTGCTGTTCTACAACTGTTTTGCATTTATCATAATGAATGCTTGCCTGATTTATACGCAGAATCAATTAAATGAGGACAATTCATATATTTGGAGCATTACAGATGAAGCTGCAATTGATGACCTGACCCAGATTCCAAATTTTGGCACTTTTCGGACTGAACTTCAGGCGGATTACAATGACTATTACAATACCGACGATACCTTGAACCTCATTTCACTCGATGTTGACCATTTTAAACGGTTCAACGATCAGTACGGTCACTTGGCGGGTGACCAGATATTACGTGAACTGGGACAATTTTTGAATGATGAGGTCAAACCATTTCCGGATGCACTTCCGTTTCGAGTTGGCGGGGAAGAATTCAATCTCCTACTGCCGCATGTGCAGCTTCAGCAAGCCACCCAGTTTGCGCAGGGGATGCAGGAGCGATTATCTAAATTGGTCATTCGGTATGGCAACCAGAAGATGTCAATAACGGTTTCGGTGGGCGTTGCACAACTGGGCCCTCAAGATCGCAAAGCTACCGATTTCTACCAGCGTGCGGATGAATTGCTCTATCACTCAAAGGCCCATGGGCGCAACCGGGTAACCGCACAAATCAATCAATGAATGTGGTCGGTTATGTGTCACAACAGCGCGATTGTGTCTTGGCTGCTGAAGCCCCGTTTAAAAAGTCACTCTGGACTTTCTAAACGGGGCTTTTTCTGGTCAAAAAACTTAAAGGGTGTGGTTGATCCTCACTGTCCAGGACCGCAGCCCCATTTATTGCTAAACCCGGTTTGTTTTGAGCATATTCTCAACGATTTTTGCGTATGCAAAGCACAAACCAACGAAATAGCTTACAATGGAGAAGAATTCTATTTAGCAAGGAAGATCCTAATGACAACACACACAATTGCCGTCCTCGCCGATAGCCATGGTAACGGAACTGCCATGCGCGCGGTGTTAGAGGATGCTGAAAAATTTAACGCTGACGAAGTTTGGTCGCTGGGCGACATTGCCTTTGGCGGGCCGTCGTCCGAGGACTGTTATCAGATGCTCAGCGAGGTCAACACGACCCAGTACCTGAAGGGCAACTGGGAGTCGGCTTACAATATGTTTACGAGCACTAAGAAAATAAACTTGGATGAACCGACCCATATTTACTATGCCATGCTGGTGGCCTATGATTACGACCGGTTCGGCCCGGAGCGTGATAAACAACTGCACAGCCTGCCCATGATTGGGCGAAAGGACATCGATGGGCTGACCATCTCACTGACGCATAATCTGCCGACCATCAACCGTGGTCACACGCTTTTCCCAGTGGAAGCGCAAGAGAACTTTGATGACGTCGTTCCGGATAGTGATGTGGATATTGCAATCTATGCGCACACTCACACGCCGTTGTGGCGGTACACCTCAACTGAACAGATGGTGCTCAATCCAGGTTCTGTGGGTCAAAGCTGGTTCACGCGTCCTAAGTTTCTGGCGAACCGTGATGCCAGTTATCTGTTGCTGACGCTGGCGGATGGCAAGGTTACGGACGTTGACTTTCGGCGGGTGCCGTTTTCGTGGGAAACTGAGATTCAAATCGCGAAGGACCGCCATTTTCCGTATGTTAGCATTTACAAGAAGCTATTGGAGACCGGCAACGCATCGACGCACAATGCCGAGGTCCTCGGAAAAATTAATGATGAAAACGACTATCGGGAGACAGTCAAAGCATTTTTGAAACGACTTTAAAAGGGGTGTTGGGATGTTTACAGAAATTGGCAACGCAATTGCACAGGCAGCAACGATTGTTATCCTTCGGCATCAAAATCCGGATCCGGACGCAATCGGATCGCAGACGGGGCTAGCAACAATAATTAGGGAAGCATACCCGGACAAGACAGTGTACACGCCTGGGGTGACGCAGGCTGGCCTCACTTGGATCGGTGAAATGACGCCAGTGAACGATGACGTCTACCAGAATGCCCTCGTCATTGTTGTGGACACCGCCAACACACCACGCTTGGATGGGTCACCGGCGTATCAGCAAGCTAAGCAACTGATCAAGATCGACCACCATCCCGATGTAGAGCACTTCGGCGACATCGTTTGGGTGGATGATCAGTCAGCGAGTTGTGCGGAACTAATTTATAAATTGACCCTGCACATTCCGGCATTAAAATTATCAAAAAGATCGGCTGCTGCGTTGTATGCGGGAATTGTGGGCGATACGAACCGGTTCCTGTATGACAGCACGACTGCCGACACATTAGCGACAGCAACTGCCCTGGCACGGACGGGCATCAACGTGTCGAAAATCAGCCATCACGACTATGAAATCACCCCGCAAACAGCGCGACTAGAGGCCTTTATTCTCACTAATTTTAAACTGACGGATACCGGTTTGGGTTACGTCATTTTAGATCGTCCAACCCTGAAACAGTTTAACTTGAAAAAGGGTGACCTCGATAACGTTGTGCCGCTGATCGGCCAAATTTCAACCGTTAGCGACTGGGTCGTCATCAGTGAACAACCCGATGGCCGCTTTCGTGTCAACTTCCGTTCCAAAACCGTTTCCATCGAACCAATTGCACGCAAGTACGGCGGTGGCGGCCATCCGCTTGCCAGCGGGGCCTACGTTAAGGACCGGGCAACGGTTGACGCGTTGTTGGCTGATTTAAATGAGCTGAACAGACAAGCATAACAAAGAGAGCGGTTATGGACTGGAGCAGAAACGGACTATGTTAGAAAATCCGGCTTGGATTTTGTAACATAGTCCGTTTCTGTGCAAGTCTTTGGTTTGTGGAACTCGTTTCTGCTTGGTTGGCTGGAAAGAATCCAGGCCATATAAGTGCCCCTAGCTAGAGTGATCCGAGTTCGGGATTATCAGCTAGGGGCACTTATATTCTGGAGGCAAAAATACTGCTTGTCTCACTTTATTTTACTAGCCATTTTAAAAGGCGAAATGGTTTAAATCAGTGCATAGATTAACGGCAGGGTGATCAAACAGCCCAGCGTCGAAATGCCAAACAATGGAATTGCCTGCGCGGTGTCCGACTTGTACTGAACGGAAAAAAGCACGATCAGGCTGGCAGTGGGACAGGCGGCCATGAGAATCGTCGCCAAAGCACCAATTCCAGTTACACCCAGCAATTTGAGCAAGATAATCATCACCACCGGAAAAAAGAGGTTGCGCAACGCCAGCGAGAGCCACAAAGACGCGTTGAGTGTTTGTTTGCTGAAGCGCACCTCGATCAGGCTGGCACCAACAACAAACATGGCCAGCGGGGTGTTGATAGCACTGATATCCTTCAAGAATTCGTTGACCGGCTGCGGTAAAGTAAGGTTACCGATGAAGATCATGAGCCCAACAACGACGGCCCACAAGTTCGGATTCTTGACCAGTTTCATCAGTGTGTCGCGGCGGTTGGCCTGTTTTTGAAACAGGCTGATGCCGTGGGTCCAGTTGAAGATGTTGTAGATGGCGAGTGACACCGAAGCGAAGAAAACGCCTTTGCTGCCGAAAAGTGCTTGAACCAGTGGCAGTCCCATGAAGCCGGCGTTGGAGTAAATGCTGGCAAATTTGAGGACCCGCTGCGTTTTTGGGCTGGTTACGCGATGGAACAAAACATCGGTGACAGTGATCTCAATGACGTAGAAGACGACCAGCGCAATGACGATCATCAGTAGTTCATTGAGATACTTTGTCGAGAACGGCATTTCAAACGAGTTGATGATCAGACACGGGGAAACGACATACAGCAGGATGTTCGTGAGGTTCGACACGTTAAAGCCGCTGAGAAAGCCCTCACGCTTGATGGCGATGCCGGTAATAATCAGTGCGGCAATGATGCCAATCTGCGTGAGTAATATGGAAATGTTCATTTTGGTGCTCCCTTTGAAACAGTTGCGCATCTTGGCAACCCAAGATACCCTTATAGGTGATGCATGACTGACATGTCAGATAATGTAAACTAGCTGACTTGTCAGTGAATATAGCTTCATTGTAGGTGTGCTATACTGACAATGTCAAGATGAAAGGCGTGAGAACATGGCTCCGTTATATTTTGCAAGTAAATACATAGCCGGTGTGTACCGACAGTCTAAATTAGAAATCAATTCTCAATTTGCACAGTTTGGTGTCGGCCCAACTGAGGGCGATATTTTATTGTTTATTCATGATAATGCCGGGATCAGCCAGCGTGACGTGGCGTCCAAAATGGTCCTGGATTCCGGTATCGTCACCCGGCACATGCGCAGCTTAGAAGAGAAGGGGCAGGTGACTCAGCAGGTGGACCCGGCCGATGCTCGCCGACGAGTAATCGACCTGACACCAACAGGTCAGAAAACGGTTCAAGGACTGCAAAAAGTTTTGTCCAAGTGGTGGCAGAATTTGTTTGCGGCAGCTGATATTGACGACCCGGATAAAACCCAAGCCGACATGGAAAAACTGTACCAGGTGATTATTTCACAGCAACGATGATGCCGCAGAAAGCAGGGGACGGACATGGAATTTCGACAACTAGTTTATTTCAGAACCATCGTTCAAACGGGCAGTTTTACTGAGGCGGCAATTCAATTACATATGGCGCAACCTCCGTTAAGCAGGCAGATTGCTAACCTTGAGGCGGAATTGGGTGTGCAATTATTGAACCGCGGGGCCAAGGGCGTGACGCCCACGGATGCTGGCAATTTATTGCTGAGTTACGCAGACCAGTTAATTCAGCTTCGGGACCAGGCTGACCACCAAGTCCGCTTTCTCGGGACAGCCGTTTCCGGTAAATTGCAACTGGGGATGATTTCTTCCGCCGTGGGCGTTTTACCAAACAGTTTGGCAGAGCTGACCCAGCACTATCCAGATGTGCAGCTGCTTGTGCGCGAAGGCCACACGTATCAATTGATCGACTGGCTTGAAAAGCATCAAATCGACGCCGCCATTGTCCGGACACCGTTCTCAGTAACTGGTATGACGGAGCAGGCGTTGATGGAGGAGCGAATGGTGGCTGTGGTACCCAATACGTACGACAAAGGGCTCTCAGCCAACATTGCCATTGCCGACCTTAACGACCTGCCGCTGATCATCTATCGCCGTTTCCGAAATATCTTTAATCAAACCTTCTTTGAAGCACATATTACGCCATTCATTGCCAGTTATTGCGACGATGCGCGCACGGCTGTTCAATTAGCCAATACCAAGCTGGGAATCGCGTTGGTACCGGAGTCGGTTGCTGTCGCATATCTCGGGATGGGCATGACCGTCCACCCAGTCAACTACGCCGGCTGGCGGACTCAGGTAAAACTGATCTGGCCGAAGACGAGCGCCAAGAGTCCGTTGTTAAAGTTGTTTATTCAACTGTTTCATGATTAAGGGTGACTGGCAGATTGGCCAAACCTGTTTGAAATACTAGAGATACCTTTTTGGTATAGCTTATAACCTGTTGTTTAACAGTAGATTTGACCATTATATTAGACAATAATCCATAAAATAACCACCTAATTGCTAAATTTAAGGGTGGTTTTCTTTTTCAAAAAATCCTGTGTTAGCGGTTTTTGTAACGGTTTCATAAATAATCGGATACGCTCTTCAACTACCAAATTTCCAGGCGCGATTTTTTCCAAAAAAGTGCAGAATGACTCCTGTAATCAATTAAAGGGGGTTTCAATTATGATTAAAGTATTGAAGAACAAAGCATTTTTGGCAATTGTCGCAGTGTTGGTGATCGGAGTCGGGTTTGCATGGTATCAACTAGATGTGCAACCAACGCAGGCGGCCAGCACGAAGGTCAGTGCCCATGACCCGTTGAACGTGCTGGTCATCGGCACAACGGCAAAGGGTAAAGCCCAAGCCAGCATGACCCTTGTTTCGCTGAATCCTGATAAGAAAGAAACATTGCTCACCAAGATTCCAAACAACGAGGAGACCACGATCCGTGGCTACAAGAACTATGCGCTGATGCCGCTATCAACTGCCTATGATGCTGGTGGTGCAACGACCGCCGTTCAAACGGTTCGCGATTTGATGGGTGTTTCAGTTGATGGGTACGTTGTTACAAATGAAAACACGGCCAAAAATTTGACTAAGGTTGGTGCGCTGGACGTGTTGAAGCACAACACAGCTACCAGCCTTTCTGCAAGTCAGTTGAAGACCGTTACCGGCGACTACCTGACCGCCACTCAGTCCGTTAAGCACCAAGATTTGAAAGGTGCGACCCGAGTTGCCAATGGTCAAACGCTGTCACTTGTCACACCATGGCACCTGAGCACGGCTAAGCAAGCCATCAGCGCCGCACTGACCAAGTAGATTGGATAAAAAAACCACTCCTCTTATACGCTGGGAGTGGTTTTTTATTTTCGTGAGCCGTCACTGTGCCGTGCCAAAGTGCAGAATGCAACGGCCTTCTGCACAAACTTAACTCACACAAACGGAAATACGAAACTCAGACATCTGCTCGCTGACTTCGAGCCCGCAATGCATACAAAATCGTGACGGTGTCAACGACTTCTTGCAACAGCGCGCCGATGATGGTTGGAATAACCCCGAAACTGGCGATGAGCATCAGGATCGTACAGATGGCGATCCCGATGAGGACCGCTTGGCGGGCGATTTTCATAGTGTAGCGGGCAATTTTAGTGGCGGAGACCACACGACCGAGGTCGTCCTTCATGATGACGGCGTCGGCGGATTCACTGGCTGCAGTGGCACCGCTAGCACCCATGGCCAAGCCGACATCGGCGGTGACTAGGGAAGGTGCATCGTTGACACCATCACCGACCATGGCTACGGGGCGTTGTTCAGGGGCAATGTTGGCGAGTACTTTGATTTTGTCGCTTGGCAAACATTCAGCGTTCACGTTATCGATACCGACAGCTTTGGCAATTTTTTCGGCGATCGGCCGCCGGTCCCCAGAAATCATTAGCAGGTGGTCAATGCCTAAACCGTGCAGTGCGGTCATTGTGGTTTTGGCTTCCGGACGCAGTTCGTCCGCAAAACTAATGTGGCCGAGATAGTGGTTATCAGCGGAAACGTATACCGCCGTGACGCCCGTTTTTTGAATACTGTTATCCGGCATCACAAAGTCGGCTTTGCCAGCTTTGATCACCTGCCCATTGATTGTGGCTTGAACACCGCCGCCTGTGACCTCAGTCAAATTTTCCGCATTGGGCAACTGGTCGGGCGCGGCAGCGACGATGGCCCGGGCGAGGATGTGGTTGGACTGCTGTTCAGCAGTCGCAGCCAGCGCCAGCAGCTGGGTCTCAGTGGTGCCGTCTTCGGGCACGACATCGGTGACAGTTAAATTCCCTTTGGTAATCGTCCCCGTTTTGTCAAACGCAATCGTTTTGACTTTGGCCAACTTTTCAAGCGTTGTCCCAGTCTTAACGATGATCCCATTTTGGCTGGCCCGACTCATACCGGCGACTAGGGCGATTGGCGCGGCCAGAATCAGCGGACATGGTGACGCGACCACGAGGACTTCCGCGAACCGCTCCGGGTTGCCGGAAATCGCCCAGGCAGTTCCGGCAATCACGTAGGCCAGCAGGGTAAATGGCACCGCGTACCGGTCAGCCATCCGGACGAAATGGGCGGGTTGCGCCTCAGCCTGCTTTACTAACCGAATGATATTCTGGTACTGACTATCTTTGGCTTGACGATCCGCAACGATTTCGATGGCGGCATCACCATTGACTGAACCAGACATGGCGGTATCACCAACCGCTTTGTCGACCGGGCGCGATTCCCCCGTCAGAGAAGATTCGTCCAGCATCGTCGTGCCACTGACTAAGGTGCCATCGACAGGAACCACTTCGCCTGGTTTGACCAGCAAGCGGTCGCCGACTTGCACCTCATTGACGGCAACGTCCCTTTTCGTTTCACCAATCAAGTGCGCGGTTTGCGGTGACCGTTCGAGCAGCTGCTTCAAGTCAGAGTTGGCTTTGTTGGCGGCGTAATCTTCCAGGGCGTCGCCACCGGTCAGCATCAGGAGTACGATGAGCGCAGCCCAATATTCACCAATGGCCAGCGTGGCAATGACTGCGGTGATGGCCAATAGGTCAACGCCGAATTTGCCTGACCGAAGGGTTTTGACCATGTCCACGAACATTAACAGTGCAATCAGGGACCCCAGCACAGTGACTAAAACCTGTGCAACCCCGTTTTGGTGGGCGCCGAATTCCAGGATAAAGGCGAGGATACCCACAATAAGGACCATCCAGAGTCGTTTGTAATTTGCTAGCTTGTTCATCAGAACACCCCCAATAAAGTGTGTTTTGGTACGACTTAATTATCTCGTGATAAACGTAACAGGTCTAGGAAAGGCACTCGGCCATGCCAACATTAGATAAACAGTGAATCGCCGTTAGGAATAATTACGGAACAGGTGTCTATAAAACAATTATGTTGCGAAAGGGTATCATTTATGTTCGATTGACCATCCGCAAGAAGAAATCAGCTATAATGAGGGACGATTATCAAAAAGGGGGCAGACTATGCCAACTGTATTAGTAATAGAAGACGAACCAGGAATGGTCGCCTATTTAAAAACGGAATTACAATTTGAAAACTACGCGGTGCTCACTGCTTATGATGGGCTGGAGGGGCTGCAAATATACCAAGACAACGCCCAAGTTGATGTGATCTTACTGGATTGGATGCTGCCAAAGATGGATGGGCTGGGCGTGCTGCGGCGCATTCGCCAAACAGACGATGTGCCGATAATTATGATGACCGCCCGCGATTACGTCAGCGATAAGGTGGCTGGCCTGGATTACGGTGCCGATGACTACATTACCAAACCATTTAAAATGGAAGAAATGCTGGCACGTATCCGGGTGGTGTTGCGGCGTGGTCACGAACGCGCCAGTTATCAGGTCAACGATATCCGGCTGGACACGAAGGCCCACTCCGTTGTTAAAAATGACACCTTTATTCAACTCAGTCAGCGAGAATACAACCTGTTACTGGCGCTGGTCAAAAACACCAATCAAGTGGTCAGCCGTGATGATTTGCTGGACCAGGTCTGGGGAACTGATTACACTGGGGGCACCAACATTCTTGATGTTTATATCCGTCATCTGCGTGAGAAAATCAGCGACACGAACAACGACATCATCCAAACGGTTCGCGGAATCGGCTACACTATGAGGTCGACCAATGACAACTGAACAGCAGTCTTACACCAGTGCTTCCCGATTTACGAGGGTCTATGCTGTGATGATTGTGATCATTGTCATGCTGACGAGCTTATCGATCATCAGCCTTGTCGGCTATCGATTATTGGAGGACAAGCGCGATTATTCCGAAGATGTCATTCAAACGTTGAAAAATACGACTTCGGGCAGTAACGTGCGGTGGCGGTTTTGGGAAAATAACTATGATGTGGATACCAACGCAACCTTCGTCGAATTTACCACGACGAGTAACGGCACCACGCTGTTTCATCACACAACGAAGGGCACCCGCAAATTGATCAGCCAGCCATTACACAAATTTCTTGGCAGCAGTCATTTCGTTTATCGACGGGGCGTGGGTATTTACTACCACACCACGACTAGTAAGCAAACCATGTTACGCGGTCAGCCAGTTACGATGCATTACACGGTCTGGCTCAGTTTAAATCGGCTCGTGCGGATGTTCGTCGTTATTCTGGAACTTGTGATTATTATCTTGGTGTTGAGTTTGGTCATCGGTGTCTGGACTATTTCCAAATTGTCGCAACGGCTCAACCAACCGCTGACGGCGCTGACAGATTCGACCCAGGCACTCATCCAAAAGCCGAAACAGTCCTACCATGAAACGCTGACCGTTCCTGCCAACCCGCAGGAAGTTCAAGAATTGGGCGATGCTTTTAACACCCTGCTGGCCTCTTTGAATGACACCATTTTAAAAAATCAGCAGTTTATCTCGGATGCCTCCCACGAACTGCGAACCCCAATTGCGGTTATTTTGGGGCACACTGAATTGCTGCTGAAGCACGCGACCGACCATCCGGAACTTGTTTCGGATTCAGTCCACTACATTGAGGATGAAGCCTCGCAGATGCAGGGCCTAGTTACCAGTCTGCTTGAACTGTCGCGTTCGGACAGGGCTGAGACCCAGTTGACAACGATTGATCTGGTGCCGATCGTCCAGACTGTGATCGCCCAGTATGCGGATGGCCAGCAAGTCGTGGCCGAGCTGCCGGAAACACTGCAACTGCACGCCAACGCAGGTCAGGTTCAGCAGATGCTGACGGCACTGATCGATAACGCACGCAAATACTCGGATAGTAGCTCGACGGTGACCGTCCGCGCGGCACAAACGGATGATGAACACGTTGTGCTGACTGTGGCTGACCAAGGGATTGGTATCAGTGACGCCGATAAGGACAAAATTTTTGACCGTTTCTATCGGGCGGATCAGTCACGGTCAAAACGCGTTGCTGGATACGGAATCGGACTGGCAATCGTTAAACAATTGGCAGCGTTGAATGAGGCAACCGTTGCCGTTCAGGATAACAAGCCGACTGGGTCCCGATTTGTACTGACGTTTGTGCGTGAACAGAAACAAGTGTGATATCGGCCTATATCAGCCGGACGAGCCACAAGTGATCCTGTTAAGTTCTTAGACTAACGCTTACCTTAAAAACATTCAGAAAATATTCATTTCGCGTATGTAGCGCTGATGTTCGAAAAAAATTACACTAAATTGTGTGTTTTTTTCGAACATCAGCTTTTTTTTACGTATTTAATAAGGGTAAGGGTGAGAATTATGAATAATCGAATGGCACGGCATCATCAGCATAGACGGGGTCGGTGGATCGCCCTTGGGGTTTTGATCATCGTGCTGGTTGGCATTTTCTACGGGTTGAACACAATTTACCAGTCTGTCAGTACGAGTTTATCGGCCTCGTATACAAAAGTTAACGAGAAGGGTGGTCGAAAGACGGACGCCATTATTCGCAAGGGCAAGCCAATTTCCATCTTGTTAATGGGTACCGATACCGGGGCGCTTGACCGCACGGATAAGGGGCGGACTGATACCATGATGCTGATTACTGTCAGTAAATCAAAGGGCATTCATCTGGTGTCGATTCCCCGGGATACAATGATTGCTATTCCTGGTTTGGAATCCACGTTTCCGCAGAAAATCAACGCGGTTTATACGTTTACCAATGTTAGCGATACGATGTCGACCATTTCAAAGTATCTTAACGTCCCAGTAGACTATTTCGCACTGGTAAACATGGGCGGGTTGGAGAAACTAGTGAATCAAATCGGCGGCATCCAGGTTAAATCACCGCTGACGTTTACCTTCAGTACGGCCACTTCCCATGATTACGGTAAGAAACTGTATAAATTCTACAAGGGGCAGACTAAGTTTAAATACGCTAAGGACGGGAAACACTTTAAGACCTACTCGAAGATGAACGGTCAGGCCGCGTTGGCGTTTACGAGAATGCGTTACGAAGACCCGCGCGGTGACTATGGCCGGACGGAACGGCAGCGTCTAGTTATTGCTCAGTTGGTTAAGCAAGCAAAGAACCCAACGTTACTTTTGAACAAGAAATTTATGCGTTCTATCTCAGAAAACTTGCGCACTAATTTAACGACGAAGGATATGTTGAGTTTGGCGACTGGATACTATAACCCGAAAAAGAAAGTCAAAGCCATCTCCGTGAACGAAACAAGTTTGTGGTACCAGGGCATCTCTTTTCAAGTCATGCCACGGTTAGAACAACAGCATGTGACGAACCAGTTACGGCAGTCATTGTCATTGAAAAAAGCGGTGACCGGTCCTGTATTAGCAGGTAACGCAACCAAATTCACGATTCCTGATGCGGTGAAACAAGTTTTATACGCCAACGATTCGAGTTCAAATTAATTATGGTGAATGATTGACTTTAAAACGTTTTCACGTTATTTAAATCGATTATTTTGAGATTTCGCCTTTAAAAACAGTAAGTTAAACGCTATAATGGACTAATTTGTTAGTGTATGTACGTGTGTTGTTGGGTCCCTTTGTCAAAAAAGAAAGTTGGAAAATCTTCATGTATCGTTTTTTTGTGCAACCTCAGGTCAATCGATTCAAGCAGTCCATTGTCGGTTACGAGACCCTCATTCGCGAATCACGCAATGGCCGCTGGATGTTGCCGAAAGATTTTTCAGCCATTTCCTTGGCTTGCCAGTTGAAATTGCTATGCCGCTGCGTTGATGCACTTCATCTTAAGTCACACTACCTTGGCTTTAATTTAAATCGTGTGCAGCTTCAGGACCCGGATGTTGTCCAGCAGTTGATTGAATTCCAAGCAAAAATTCACCCTGTTCGGCTGGTTGTGGAACTCACCGAAGAGGTCTGTGAAGATGCTAATGATCCGGCTTGTGTGCTCAAACAAATCAAGACGCTGCATGATGGCGGTGTTCAAGTGAGCTTAGATGATGTAGGTACTGGCGAGAATCAGCTTGATCGGATTGAGTGCCTGCTGCCATATGTTTCCGAATTAAAAGTTGCTCTGCAGAATTTTCGACACGACGGAAATGAGATAATGATTCCCGAAGAGCTTCATGAATGGCGCCGTGTGAGCAATGCATACCACTTGCGGTTCCTTGTTGAAGGCGTTGAGACGCCAGGCGATCAATCGGCTCTTGACGGCTTAGATATTGCTTTACGTCAGGGATACTACTATGGCAAACCGCATTTGTTGTTCTATCGGGGTGAACTCAACGACAGTTCACGGATGGAGAAAAACGCGTAAAGCCGAAATGAAGAGAAATGATTAAGCAGAAATTGGACGAAAAGAGCCTTTAACCACACGCAATTTGGCGTTGGCTAAAGGCTCTTTTACTGTGATTAATTTGAGAGGAAAGTGCGAAAATGTTTTTGTATGTTCCAATGATTCTTATTGTATATGACGGAAATCAACGTTACGCGTACTAACCAGCTAACCAGCCATATTCTGCAAGTGCCCTTCAACCGTGACTTTATCGCGTCCATGTTGCTTACTCATATACAAACTTTCATCGGCCCGCCGATAAGTATCATCAATCAGGCTGTCGTCCGACCGCATTGCTGTAACGCCGACAGAAATGGTGACGTTAATAATTTGGCCCTTGTATTTAAAGTCTGCAGAACGTATGGCATTCCAACACTCGTTGACAATGGGGTTGGCTTGCTCCGGGGTCATTTTTGGGAAAACGATGTTGAATTCTTCGCCGCCGGTGCGGTAGATTTGGTCTTCTTTGCCATGATGTTGCAGTGTTGTTTGGAGGGTGTTTGCAATGTTGATCAACACCGCGTTGCCTGCCAGGTGGCCGTACGTATCATTGATGTGTTTGAAATGGTCGACATCAAGGGTCATGAGTGTCAAGGGGTCGCTGTGCTTTTGGGCGTCAGAAAACAATTCGGTGGCATCGCGCGTATACATGGAATAATTCTTGGCGTGGGTAAGGGCGTCATAGTCGGCCAAGTGAGTCATTGTTCGATCATGGGAGATACTGCGATACTGCACAAGAAGATAGATTCCGGAAATAATGGTGATGACCACATACATGGCAATGCCTTGGAATATCATTTTTGACGCGTAGTACTGACCTTGAGGTGTGGTCAGCGGAATCCAGAACAGGCAGGCTAAGTACAAGTTAAACGCTATTCTGGGGAGCAGGTGACCGTAGTTGATGTGGTGCCGATAGTGCCAGTTAACCCAGCATAACCCCAGGAAAATCGCTAGACCAACGATGAACACTGGGCTCGCAATTACTGCGTGGGTGGCAACCAGGAAAATCAGTAATCCACCCAATCGTGTCAGATATTCCCAGAATTGGATATCTGTAGCAAGCAGCGGCAGCGTCAGCATGAACAGCACCATGTTGAGAATAAGCATTGGTGCGTTTACGGCTAACTGAGCCGCATACAAAAAAAGACTGGCAAGCAAACAAAATACCGTTACGCTTAAGCGATACCAAAATGTATGCGGCGAGTTGTCAGCTGCTTTATTATTCGCGTGATGCCAAAGGACAACGTAAACGCTGTTATAACCGGTTATGAAGAAAATGCTTAGGACAATTTTCAGTAACCATTGTGATAGGGGAAGTTCAAAAACTGTCACTGCCATTGCCTCCAGTTCATATGGTTTTAACATAACAGACGATAAGGCCTAACTTTGTTAAAATCTAATGCTATTTGTGACAAACTATACTAACCTAAGCATAACCTAATTATTTGGTGAGTGCTAGGGCATTTCACTATTATCTTCAACATTTTTGCCTTGTTTTGTTGAAAAATGATAGCTGTGGCAAACGCAACCATAACGCATGCGGTCGGATCACAAGATGAGCAAAAGTCATCTTACTGTCTGCCATGTAACCAAATGGCTGCCATGGCAACCGCATGCGGCCTGCTGTCCAGTAGATGGTATGCCTGCATCCAGAAGGGGTATAGTTGTTTTAGCCGCTTCCCTCAAAAATCAGTTTTCACAGTGCCATGCTTGATTCTCAAGCGTACAGCCGATATGATGAATACAACAACTAGGTTCGGAAACTCAATCAGATAATGATTAAAGGAAGCGATAGAATGGGACAACCGATTGTGACCCTGATAACGGGTGCGGATAAGGGCATTGGATTTCAAACGGCACGGGAACTTGGTCAACTGGGACAGGTGATCGTGATTGGTGCCAGAAATCAACGTAAGGGGCTCTCAGCAGCCGATGCGTTGCAGAACATGGGGATCGAAGCAAGCTTTGTTCAATTGGATGTGACTAGTCAAGCGCAGATCACACAAGCGGCCGTCACCATTAACGACCGCTATGGGTACTTGAGCGTTTTAATCAACAACGCTGGGGTTGCCATGGACAATCATCAAGCCGCTTCAGATATGCCGACAGCCATTATGCGCAAAGACTTTGATGTGAATTTCTTTGGCGTGGTGGATGTGATTCAAGCGATGCTGCCGTTGTTGAAAAAAGCCGATTCTGCACGGATCATTAACGTTTCCAGCAATATGGGGTCGTTGTCGTTAGCGGCGGCGCCAGAATCACAATTTTACGGAGTGAACTCACTTGGCTATCAGGCATCTAAAGCTGCGGTTAACTTTGCCACCATTAGTTTCAGTAAGGAATTGATTGATACCAGCATTACTGTGAACTCAGTGAATCCTGGTTGGACGGCAACGGAGTTTGGTGGTCGAGCCAGTGATGCGCCAACACCTGCGGGCATGCAGACAGTCACAGAAGGCGCTGCACAGATTGTTAAGGTTGCCAGTGATCCGACTTTTACCGCCAATGGCAGTTTTACCGAAAATGCTGGAACGATTCAGTGGTAATTGAGTTGACGGACGTCAGACCAGTGGATGTCACCGTTATTGATATTGATCATTTTGCTCGAATCAATGAGCGTTTTGGCCGGTGCGCTGCCAATCAAATATAGGCTGCTTTCGAGGCGCTGCTGTAGCGGTATTGCAACAATACAGTACCGCGTTTTATTTTTTCCGGGCGGGTGGCGAAGAATTCAACGTTATTTTCACTCACGCGTCCCCCGTCGAAGTGTCCCCTATCTAAAACCCAATTTGGGCTTTAGATGGGGGCCTTTCTTATTCTGAGGGACAAAAATCGGCTGGTGTCCCAGGCGCTTCTTGCGATGAGTTTAAAATTTGATTTTCATAGCCCTCCAGGCAAATAAATTGAAAGGCGTTACACAGACCAATGGTTGTTACGCCAGTTTTTACAGACTTATACTACTTTCTCCAGGTGTCAAAACAACTTTACCAGGAAGCTGAGCACCAAATGTCAAAGCGGTTTGTAACAAATCCTTGCTAAATTTGTCATAAACGGTTATAGTGTAATAGAAGGCTAATACACTAGTAAAGGAGGACACACATCTTGGAATTCGATGATAAGATCCCAATTTATTACCAGATCAAGCAATATATTTATCAAGAAATCATCGTGAACCACTTGGCACCGGGGGATAAATTGCCGGCTGTCCGGCAATTGGCGTTGACGCTGACGGTGAACGTGAATACGATTCAGCGGGCGTTAAGTGAGCTCATTAATGAAGGTATTCTGGAGTCCAAGCGTGGCCGTGGCAACTTTGTGACCACGGATGTGGCAACGTTGACTGATCTCAAGCATCGGGTTGTTGAGGAACAACTGGCGCTGATGTACGACAGGTTGGCTGACCTCCAGATCGCACCAGAAGACATGGTTGCGTATTTGACCGACTACATTGCAAAACGAAAGGAGCAGGCACAAGCATGACAACATTATTAACGGTAGCAAATTTAACCTATAAACGGAATTTAAAAACAATTTTGGAGGACTTGAATCTCACTCTGGAACCCAATCAAATCGTGGGGTTACTCGGCGCAAACGGGGCCGGGAAAACGACCCTGATGCGGCTGATTGCTGGAGCGGCAACGAGTTACCATGGCACCATTCGGCTTGGTGATCAGGGCACACCAGCCGAACGTAAAGCAATTGTCAGCTTCAGTGAGCAGGTGGCAGGCGTTAACGATAACCGCAGATTAGTTAATATTGCTGATTTCTACGATCATGTTTATCCAGATTTTGACATGGCTAATTTTCGTAAACTTGCGACTGATCTGGGGCTGGGGTTAGATCAACGTTTCAACCAGCTTTCTCGTGGGAACCACCAGAAGTTTGTCGTAGCCATCGCGCTATCCCGGCATGCCAAGTTGTACCTGTTGGACGAACCGTTCAACGGTATCGACAGTATGAGCCGGAAGAAAATTGTTTCCAGTATCATTGAATGGAAACCCGAAATGGCCACGATTTTGGTCAGTGATCACCATGTGACCGATATCGCTAATATTTTGGACGCTGTGGCCGTCGTCAAGGATCACACGATTGTGGATCAAAAGAAGGCCGACGAGATTCGAGAAAATAATGGTCAAAGCATTGAAGACTATTATGAAAGCTTTTACGCGGAGGGGGAAACTGACAATGACTAGTTTCGGCAGATTATTAGTGACGCTGTGGCAGGAAAAGAACCGAACCATGTACCAAATGACTGGATTCGGTCTGATTGCCTTGGTTGTGTTTACGATTTACGGCCTGTTTAATGGTGGCAGTCTCAGTATTATGAGCCATATCTCGATGGTCGTCTTCATGCTTTTGACGATTGTGTTATTTATCTTATTAGCCCGCGATCAAGAACATGTCTGGACAAGTAACAAGTATCGGCTGATCCCGGTATCAGACACCAAACTGTATCTGGCAAACGTGCTGGCAACGGTGCTGACGTTCGTGTACTTTTATATTTTGGAACTCGTCATTATGGTCATTTGTGGCATTTCTGAAATCAGCAGTCTTACCAACATTGGCAATGGCTACTGGCCGCAGCTGTTAAGCGGGCAACTGCTTATGCTGGCATTCCTGTTGTTCGGCTGGGTATTCATCAGTACGATCCACTTCGTTATCGTCTCGGTCTCAGCTTTTCTGCCAGCATTCAGACAACGACTGATTCGAGTCGTGCTGGCCATCGTGATTTTCATTGTGGTCCTCAACATTGTTAACTGGCTGCAGAAATTAATGAGTCAAATCCTGAGCAACATGTTTAGTTCCAGTCTATTAGGGGTTAGCGCCTCGACCCAACTTACGACAGCCTTACTGCTGGGCACACTGTATTTTGTGATCAGTACAGTCGTGTTGTCCGCACTGAATGTTTACTTGATGAAGCGTTGGGTGGAAACGAGTACTAAAGCGGCTTAGAAGTTGGTGCAAAATAGGTGATGGTTTTCTGACCTTGATTGAGAAATTACCATATGTTTTGCGCGCTGCATTGATGACAAAAGAAGCCATTTGAACAGTAGAAGAACCTCAACAATTTCTACATTGTTGAGGTTCTTTTTACTAGGGTAACATGGCATTAAAAATGAAAGCCCTGTTGTTCCAATATTTTCTTGAAATTTGCTCGTTTTGGATTGTGAATATCGGCTTGGTGACTGACCATATGGCTGAACGTTTCTTCCCGAGCATGACTTTTACGGTGCTGATAATAGTCATGGACGGTTTGGTCATAGGTTTTCATCAAGGCCTGATAATCGGCCGGCAGCTGGTACGTATCTGTCATTAACTGAATTGCTTGAGGTAAGCGCGGTTTTTGTTCCGGAATATCAGCTGTTGTTGTGCCAAGCGCCACCCCTAATAGCGGAAATGTATACTTCGGCAGATTCAGATTTTTTATTAAGGCTGGGACATCGTTTAGAATCGAAGTCATAATAAACGCGCCTAAATCTTCACTTTCGGCAGCAGTAATCAAATTCTGAGCAGCTAAAGCAGCATCAAAAACACTGGCCAACAGGTGGTCAAAGTCTGCCAGGTGCTGAGGATCACTAGTGTCCTGCGCGAGGTTAATGTTACGATTTTGGTCGGCAATAAAAATGGCCAAATCACCGTGATCATTCACAAAATCATGGTTACAGATTTTAGAAATAGCGGCTAATTTTTGGGGATCCTTGACACGGATCACTGAGTAAGCCTGCATATAATGTGAGCTGGCCGCTTTTTGGCCAACACTTAATAGCCGGGCGAACTGCTTGTCCGAAATAGGTGTTGGGGTGAATGTCCGAATCGAACGATGATTGAAGAGTAATGTTTCCACACGATTTGTTTCCATAATCAAGGCTCCCTGATTTTGAATGAGTATCAACAAGCGTCGTAATAGCGCTGACAGTTTATCAAACGCTTTTTCATGATAAAAGACTTATTAAAACTAATGAGTGATGTGCCTAATATTGGTGCGGTTCGCCCTTGATTTCATGCGACACATGGCCCAGCATGGCATCGACCATTTTCAAAATATGCGGATCGTCCAAACAATAGTACATGTGCTTACCCTGTTTCGTTTTCGTGACCAGCTGATACTGATAAAGAATGGCCAGTTGATGGGAAACGACAGGCTGATCGATGCTTAAATGATCAACAATACTGGAAACATCGGCTTCGTGATTTTCCAAAAAGTAGAGGATCTTAATGCGATTTTTATTACTCAGCACTTTATAAATTTTGACTGCTTCATCAATGAGCGCGTCGTTCACGTCCATGTTGCGTTACCTCGAATGAATTATATTAACGTCAGCAGGTGACTAATAAGGCCGCTGTCCCAAAAAACGTACAGGCCAATCACAATGTAGCAGGCCTTCATCAGTTTTTCACCATGAGCGGTCATCACGGTTGCAACGGCGGGAATGCCAGCAACGCCTTTAATGATGATAACTACAATAAGGGTCAAAACGCTGATAAACGCTAACGTCATAAGAAAGTGTACCATAGTTTCACCAACTAAGACCGGCAGGAAGATGGAAAGATTACAACCGGCGCATACTGACAGATAGGTGATGAAAACCGCCCAAACCTGTGAGCTGCTGGTTTTGTCGTCAGCGTTATCGTCATCATCGCGAAGCGCCATGTAGATGGGAAGGACACCCAGAACCCCGAGCAGCCATTCCGGTAAGAATAGCGCAAGTGTCTTGCCCACGAAGAAACTTAACGTCAGTAACACTAGGTTGCCCAGCAGATAGCCCAGCATAACTTTTGGGAGGGGATATTTTTTGAGCAGGAAGATCAGCATAAAGAAAAAATCGAGATTGACGCTGATAAACGTTATTAATAATAGCCAATAATTCATTGTCGCAGCCTCCTTTTCGCTTTGATACATATATTATATGTTGCATATAACATATGTCAACTCACGAACAAGCGCCAACCGTCTTTTTTGGGCAAAAAAACACGCCATGAAGGGGTCCATGGCGTGCTAGTAATCCTGATTTTTAAGCTTCGGCAGTTTTTGCCGCCGGTTTCGTCGGTGTTGTTTCACCAGTATGCAGTCCAATTCCGGTAAACCCGCTGATCAGTGACATCACTGGGCACAACAGGCTGAAGAAAACGAATGGCAGGTACTGAATGGTCGGCACACCCAGTGTGTTGGCGATGAATACGCCGCCGACACCCCAAGGCACGAGGTAGTTCAGCACGGTCCCGCCGTCTTCAAGAACCCGACCGAGAGCGGAACTCTGCAGGCCGCCGTCGTTGAAGGCTTTTTTAAATGACCGGCCAGGCAGAATGATAGAGAGGAATTGTTCGCCGACAAAGATGTTGATGCCGATGCAAGACGCAATGGCAGCTGTTACAAGTTTGGCGTGACTGTTCAATTTCGTCGACAACGGTGTCATAACGGCGCCGATTAAGCCAAAGTTGACGAGCAGCCCACCAAGGGACAACGTCAAAACAATCAGTGCGACCGTTGGCATCATGCTGACGATCCCGCCGCGGGACAGGAGTAAGTTAACTTCTGAATTAGCGGTTTTTGCAACGTAGCCATTGGTAATGATATCGGTCGCCTTATTGATGGAAAGACTAGGGTTATTCACGAACATCATGCCGGCAGACACGAAGACGTTCAGCAGCATTGTTGGAATGGCCGCCATTTTGAAGCCGGCGCAAACGAACACGAGGACGATTGGAATCAGGGAAATGATGGAAATGTGGAAGTCGCCGGAGAGGGCGGCCACTGTAGTGTTGATTTTGGTCATGTTGGCGTGGCTGTGACCCATGCTTAGGGCAGCGAAGGCAACCGTTGAGATTGCCGCTGCCGGCAGCGTCGACCACAGAATCGTTTTCATGTGGTCAAACAGGTCGGTGTCCACCACGGCTGCCACCAGGTTATTCGTTTCGGACAGTGGGGAAAGTTTATCCCCAAAGACCCCGCCAGAAACGATAGCGCCGGCCACTAACGCCGGGTTGAAGCCCATGGTAATGCCGATGCCGAAGAATGCGATCCCGACAGTTGAGACAACCGTAAAACAACTGCCAACTGCTGCCCCAACGAGCGCACAGACCAGAAATACCGTGGGCAAGAACCACTGGGCGCTGATGGCTTTGAAACCAATGACCATCAATGTTGGAATTGTTCCGGCGGCGATCCAGGTACTGATCATGGCGCCAATCAGGATAAAGATAACAATGGGAATGATGCCTTTTATCGATCCCGTCTTTGATCCCGGCGTTGATCTGATCCCAGTTGAGCCCCTTGAACTTGGCCCAGAAAATTGTCACGGTAATGGCCAATAGAACGGGGACCTGTGGCGACAAGCCTAACCCGATAACGCCGCTCCCCATAATGGCTAGGTCAATGACCAGCACAATAATTGCTTCTCTCATACTCAATTTAACTTTCATCATCATAATCACCCTCAACTTATGTATTTTTGACTTTGGTGGTATCTCTAACATGTTACTGAACCGTGTTTCAGAAGTCTGGCGATTGCAACAGTTGTATTACTGCTGATCACGCAAGGCGCCTATTTGTACAAAGCTTTACAAAAAAATCGTCCCCATTGCACATTATATGCAACAGGGACGATTAGACTTTACCGCGGTACCACCCAGATTGTGCCCAGAAGGACACCTCTCTCTGAAAGATAATGGTCTCAAGCAAACCACTGCCGGCAAAGGAACGGTATTTCGAAGCATTCACCCTGATTGGCTCGCAGCAACCGCCAACTTTCTGACACTCAGATGAAGTTCTAATTGTGTTATCCGACATTAAATATTAATGAGAGTATATCGCGGATTTTAAGAAAATGCAAGGAGAGAGTGAAAGAAGTCGCTTCTGCTCCGCCCCCTGCCTTCTGTAACTCGTTTCGGCACGGTAGCCGGAGAGCATATCGCAAGAATCACAAAGAAAAATGCAAGAGAAAAGTCCGAGCCTGACTTTTTGGGCCAGAGTCGTTTCTGCAGTAGCCGCCTGCCAGCCGTAACATCATCACGCAACCATCCTGCAAAACGCGGGCGAACGGCCTGTCGTCATCAATATTCCGTCCCGCAATACCTTAAACTTATCCCAAATTGCAACCACCACAGTAACTGACCAGTCTAAAACGTGTATACTACTGGTAAAAGAAAAGAGTAATAGGGGTGAATCCACATGAATCGCGCAACAGTTGCGACGTTGCATCAATTAAGAAAAATGCGGGACTGGTACGTCATTCGCCAGGCCAGCGGGGTGACGTTGCCAACACAGAAACCGGAACCATTAGAACGACGTCATTTTGTGTTCCATGGCAAAGTACAGAAGGTTGGGTTTCGACTTCTGCTAAAATCCCTCGCTGACCGGATGCACATTACTGGCTGGGTCGTCAATAATGAGAATTTGGATGTTGAAGCTGAGATTCAGGGAACGCCCACGCAGCTTGCCTTTTTGGAAGATTATTTTATGCATGGGGTTAGACGAATCACCGTGACGGCTGTTGAAGAACACGATTGTGATTTGGCGTTGGATGAGAATCAGTTTTTAATAAAGTGACTGGCCAAAAAAAGACACCCACGAGGGGCGCCTTTTTTTGTAGTTTTTTGGTATTTTTCAGAAACCTGTTACTTCACATACTGCTCGTAATCGATACCAAGCCGTTTTGCAATGTCAGTAACTTCTTCCAAGGTGTGGTCATCGATGATGATCCCATTAGTCTTACGGTCATCGTAGGCTAAGGCTTCCTTGTCACCGGCAACATAGATCGTCTTACCAGGAACTGCCGGTAATTCACGAATTTGTTGCAGATAGTCGGAAAATTTCTCAATGATGGCGTCTTTATCACCAAAGATCGATGGGTCAATTGCAATAAAGCTTTGGGCTGGCCCAACTGAGGTGTCTTCAGCTGAGATTTCAGCGGAAGTGTCACCCATTGAAAGGATTGAAGTAAAGACTTCGACCATAACAGCTAAACCAAAGCCCTTGTGGCCACCGGTCTCTTCGGTGACGCCACCCAGTGGGGCTAAGCCGACATACGCCTTTGGATCACGCGTTTTGTCCAGGGTTTCGTTATCGTTGTGGTCGTAAACAGGGGTTTGGCCATCCTTTGCGACCCACAGTGCTGGCAGATCCTTGCCCAGTTTCCGGTAAACTTCAACCTTACCTTGCGGCACCGTCGTTGTGGCGGCATCAAAGATGTAGTTGTGGGGGTTAGCCGGCATGGCAAACGCAATTGGGTTGGTCCCAACAAACGCCTGCATTGAAAATGTTGGCAGCATGGCTGGCCGGGAGTTACATGATGACATCCCGATCAAGCCTTGTTCGGCAGCCATGTTGGCATAGTAACCAGCAATGCCATAGTGGCCAGAATGACGGGTGGTGACGATTCCAATTCCGCTCTCTTTTGCCTTTTTAATGGCAAGGTCCATACTGTAGATCCCGTTTAATTGCCCTAAGCCGAAATTAGCGTCAACCACGGCACTCACAGGTGTTTCCTTGACGATTTCTGGGCGGCTTTGAACGCGAATCTTGCCGTTTGTAATAAAGTGGTCATACATGAACATTCGTTGAACCCCGTGGGATTGAATGCCATGTAAATCAGTGTAAATTAAGGTTTCTGCAACCTTATGTGCTTGGTCATCGGTAAATCCGTAACCTTGGTAAATTTTGAAAACTAATTCTTTGATCTTATCACTATCGTATCTTTCTACCATATGTATTTCACCACACTCGTTAGATTTTGAACAAACAACTTTTATTAAAAGTCACAATGTA
The DNA here is from genome assembly GCF_001435975.1 of Secundilactobacillus collinoides DSM 20515 = JCM 1123. Classification (GTDB taxonomy): domain Bacteria; phylum Bacillota; class Bacilli; order Lactobacillales; family Lactobacillaceae; genus Secundilactobacillus; species Secundilactobacillus collinoides. The sequence continues at coordinate 2,551 of NZ_AYYR01000008.1, read as the reverse complement.
AATGTTAGAGTAGTCGACTGACCTTGTCAACGTTATTTTAATGAATTATTAATCGTTTATTAATTTTAATGTTTTTGTCATATTTGATGCTTGTGTTTGCTGTCACAAATCCATTACATGCCCGTTGTGGATAGACTTTGGGCAATTGTTGTGGTCAGGTCGAAACAACTCAGAGTTTAAAATTAACAGGGCAAGCTTAAACCGAGCTTAATCGTTCAAATCATTTGGTTGTCTCACCAATTTAGCGTTTCATTTTCTTATTGAAACTAATTATCGGGGGTCTTGAAATGGAATTGAATACGGCAAAAACAGATTTACTGATTACCGAAAACATTAATCAAAAGCCAATGTTGCGCACACGCTTTACAGCCCAGGCCTATTTTGTACTCACGATGGTGATGGATCTGCTGGATAATGGTGTGCTGGCTCAGGACGGCGGGCAGTTAACGATTGCTGACGAAACAAAATTTGACGCTTTACCAGCGTACCTATCAACGTTTCAAAAACAGTTTCGGGCCACACTGAACAAAACGGAACCGTTAGCCAAACAACTTCAGTTTTTGACGAGTTGGGATATTGCCAATGAACTCTATGACGGAATCGGGCCGGAACTGGAACAGCAAAAGATTGTTGAAAAGGTGACTTTCCAGAATAACTTGGAGCCGCACACCATCTATGTTCCGACAGACGGCGCGCGGACAGGGGCAATCAACGATTTAAAGCAAACGATGCAGACAAACGTGCCGCACGTGACCATGCACATCGTTGCGATTTTAGAAAAACAGGATGCCCTAAAGTGGTTGATCACGGATGCGGCAGAACGCAACCAATTATTAGCCCAATTCCACGCGATAGTGGATCGCGACCCGTACTTTGAAGTCGTGCAGGAACTGACTGCGACTGCTAGTGAAGTATTTATTCAAAAGAAGTTTTGGTTGGATTCGTGGTTAAGCTAGAGTGTGAAAGAAGGGCGCCCAAGGAGTGGAGCATAAGCTAACTTTGGCACAAATTCCCGGGCTTGGAATTTGTGCCAAAGTTAGCTTATGTGCAACTCCTTGCCCTTCTGGAACACGTTTTGGCACGGTGGCCAAAATTCTGAAATCGGCTTAGGAACAAACAGTTAACCGGTGACTTCAACAGCACAAACTACCAACCTATTTTACCAAAAAGACCAATCATTAAAGCCAACGGACCAGCAAGGAATTTGTGCCAATGTTAGCTTATGTGCAACTCCTTGCCCATCTGGAACATGTTTCGGCACGGTGGCCAAGATTCAGAAATCGGCTTGGAACCAAACGGCCGAACAGCGAATACAACAGCAGATAATCTCAATACGTATACCAAAAAAAGGCCAGCGAAAATTGCTGGTCTTTTTATTTCAACTCTATTCCATTTTTAAAATTGAAGCGGTGGTGGTTGACTGCGGAGATGACGATATTGGGGCCATTTGACATTGCCGAAACGTGTTCCAGTAGCCCCTTAAACGCCTTCTTCCACACTTTAAAACTTTGCAATCGCCTTTCCCACAATCTCATGCGCGTCCAAAGCGCGCAAGCCCTCAACAATGTCTTCTCTGGCATACCGTTTTGTAATCAGCGGGTCGATTTTTCCATCAGCTACCAGTTCTAACAGTTCGCCAGCCATTTTACCAAGGTCTTGCACCTGCCAGGGGTTACCGCTTCTATGCGCGCCACCCAGATCCAGATTACTGATGGACAGTGCTTTATCCTCCGGAGCGTCCGTTGGTGTATCCAGGACGCAAACCAGTTGGCCGTTGTAAGCGATACGGTCGAAGTCTGCCTCTGAATTTCCAATATTATTAATAATCAAATCAGCACCTAAACCGCGAGTCAGTTCGAGCACACGTTTTGTGACATCTTCTTTATGATAATCAATGATGGCGTCGGGTTTCAACGCGGCTACGAAGTCTTCCTTTGCGGCCGAAACCGTGGTAATGACGTGTTTGCCAGCAATATTTGCCAGCTGGATTGCCATGCTCCCGACACCGCCAGCACCAGCGTGAATCAGCACCGTTTCTACGTTATTGAGCTGTGCTTTTCGAAACAGCGCTTGGTAGGCCGTCATTCCGGCACAGAGACACCCGGCAGCCGTTTCGTAGTCGACACTTTCAGGAATGATCGTCAACGCTGCGGCGGGGTAGGTAACGTATTCTGCAAAAGCACCGTCTTCAGCAAAGTTAGCATGACCTGCTACCCGATCACCGACTTTGTAGTCACTGACCCGGTCACCGACGCCCATGACTTCACCGGCCACGTCTAGTCCCAAAGTATGGGGATAGGTCCAGTCAAAATAGCCGTTAAAAACGATTTTTACATCGACGGGGTTCAGTCCGACTGCTCGCGTGCGAATCAGAACCTCATCCGCTTTCGGATTTGGCATTGAACGGTTCGTCCATTCAAGTTGTTGCAAGGTCTTTGCTGCTGGTTCTGGTACGACAAGTGCTTTCATTAGATCCACCTCTCAAATTAAATCATCCCCGGATTTAAAATCTAAGTGCAACAAGTTCAAATTATACAAATAGGCCATGGAG
>NZ_AYYR01000063.1 GCF_001435975.1 Secundilactobacillus collinoides DSM 20515 = JCM 1123 | reverse complement strand
CAAGCTAGCTCACGGCCTGGCTCCATGGTTGTTGCACTTGAGTTGACATTCCGGGTTATTTATAAAAAAGAAAGATCTTGGAAGTATAGAATTACCAGACCCCAAATTTTTTGTTTATGAAGACGATGCCGATTTCTCTTTAAACATTAGGAAACAAGAATACAAGATTCTAAGAAGTCCGGAGTTAGTACTTAGAGAAAATTCTAAGTCTTGGTTTGAAAGTGATTCCAAAAAATCAGGTTATAAAATATATTATGGAGGATTTGCTAATAGTGGGAGATTTTTGTATAAAGTACGAAATAATATTTACCTAATTAGGAGGAATCTAGTAACAAATGTTTTTGCTTTTTACACAAATGTTTTTATTTTTATTATTGCCGGTTTTATAAAATATGGTAAATTTAATAAAGATGGTTTTACTAGATTAAAACTATTATGCCAAGCTGTTACTGATGGGCTACGAAAGAATCTGGGCGAAAACAAAAATTGGAAACTATAACGGGAGGCAATGCCAGTGCTATTTGTAATTACAATGCTGTTTTGTTTTATATCTAGTTTATTTATTAGAAATACTAGACTTATCGGTTTTCTTGCCATGATGGTGCTGGCATATCTGGCTGGGGATGCTGATCCTCTGACAACGATAGACTACTCAGTATATTTAATGCATTATAATCTCTTAGGATTTGAAACTTCCCCTTTTGAAAAAGGATACACGGTTCTTTCACAGTTCTTTTTTTACCATGGCCTTAATTATGCACAGTTTCGTCTTTTCTTTGCCTTTTTAGCATTTGTAATAATGTTCATTGGAGTTTCACTATTTACAAAGAAAGTTGCCTTATTTGCTGGACTATATGGTTTAACAGTTTTTTTTAACGATGCAACTCAAATTAGAAATCTAATGATGATTGCTATAACAATATTAGGGGCAGGCCTCTTAGCAAAAAAAAACAGAATTCCAAAAATCTTTGGGGTATTTGCATTGCTAATAGCGAGTCAGTTTCATGATTTGGGGTTTGTTTTTCTCTTAGTCATAGTTCCTTTGAGTTTAATTAAGTTAGATACTTTGATCCGATATTATAAATATTTCGTCTTTTTCCTCTATGGAGTAGCTGCTTTTTTTATGGTGAATAGCGATGGCATCGTCATTAATTTTTTTGCCTCGTTTTTAAGCAAATTCTCCTCTAGAGATAACTCAGCTGACAATGTTTTGACTAGTTTTGGTAGGGGAAGTAGCCATAGCACGATTATATTTGTGTGGATTTTACTGCTCTTATTTTCCCCCGATTTAAAATTGAAGTGCAACACTTGATAACTAGACCAATTAGACTA
>NZ_AYYR01000062.1 GCF_001435975.1 Secundilactobacillus collinoides DSM 20515 = JCM 1123 | reverse complement strand
AGACCAATCATTGGAATAGGTCATTAACTGTTGCACTTGATTTGACACTTCGGGATAAAAAAACAAATCCACATAATGCAATAAATTATATAATAGTGACAAAATAACTCGCTAAACAATGTGGAGCTGTTTAGCGAGCAGGGAACAAATAGGTGTACTATCAACGTTTCTGGGGGAGTGATAGTACGGAAAAATACATGGTGATTGTAGGCAATCACCACATTCTCACTGTAACATGGTTATTGTAAAATTACGCCCGACAATGTGTCTCATTTTGTCTGTAAACCCACTCGCAACGGCATTTTTCGACGAAATGAGACAGATTGTCGCAAAATTAGACCAATTTATTTATTTTTGGTTTTCGGTGGATTGTTTCCTAAGAAGCATTCACTACTTTGGGGGGTCAGGACACCGTACTTTTTATGGACATTGGCCAGTTCTACTATTTTTAATTGATTTTGTTTCAATAATAATCAGTGTCATATTATTGGGCTTGCCCAACAAAATTTGAATGTTTGTTAGTAGTAGAAGTAGTGTAAACTAATAGTGGGTGAATGGAAAAGGTTTATCTAATGGCGGAATTAAATATGAACTACACTGAGCGCAAAATTTCGCACTTTAAAATGTATAAAGTTAAGAAGCAGTGGCTCTTTACTGGAATGGGGTTTCTAGCAATGTCTGGCACACTGTTATTTGGCAGCGTTTCCGTAAAAGCTGATACCACGCAATCAACGGGAAGCAGTGTGACCACAACTCAGGTGGGGGTAACGACAAGTGACGATGCTTTGAACCAAACGACAACTGAGCCGAACGGTACGAAGTCAGATAACAAATTGCAAACAACGGGTACCGATAAGGAAGGTACACAAGTGCCTGATGATACTGCAAATTCAATCGGTTCTGCAGAACCGGGATCAACGGATGATGCAGTTGTTTCAAATCCTGCTACAGATACGGCATCGAAAACTGATGAGACAGCAGAGACCACGCCAACTGTTTCGACACCCACAACAGCCGGCACTATGCAGCGCCGAGTAATGCTTAGAAAGCAAGCCGCTGTTAAGCAAGCCGCCCCGACCGCGGCGACTGATATACCCGATGGTGATGCGGATTCTGCAACCAATGCTAAACAGGACTACCTAGACTATGCAACCGGTGAGTATGCGACAGCCATGACAAATTACCAAACACAGTCAGATGCGATTAATACGCAGATTGCGGCATACCAGGCTAGCAAAGATGCATATGATTCAGCGCTAGCTGACTATCAAAACGAGCTTGCTTCGTTCGAGCAGGACACGACTAGCGATAAAACTGACCAGAAAACCCAATTATCGCAGACATACACAGTGCTTGAGAATCAGTATCAACAGCTTCAGACACAATTGGCCACGATCAACACTGCAGTTACAGTGGCAAATGCGGCTTATGATGAGGCGTATGCAACGTTGCAGACAAAGTATGAAGCGTTGCCACAAAGTGTGCAAAATGCGGGGACTGAAATCAAAAATTACAATGAAGCGGTGAGTGATCAAGCCGCTAGTTTAGTAGCGGAGGCCACTACTAAAGCATATGTAACGGCACTTTCAAAAGATCCGACAACGGTGTCCACCACGGTAAATGAAGCGGACAGCATCGCCAAAAACGCGACTGAAAAGATTATAGCCACTTCAGATACTACGAGTGATGGTTCGGTTACAGCAACACTATTTGGTAAAACCTATACGGATACTAACGGTGACGGTCAGATCACTTATGAAGATGACGTCATTCCAATTGTCATCAGCGATTTGAAGGCCGATTTATCGAGTATTACAGATGGCAATTTGACCTCGGTGAAGGGTTCATACCCTGAAATCGTTGTATTGTTCAACTATTTAAAACAGGTTGCCGATACGAGTTTGCCATATGAAACGACAGATGGCACTGTTGGCCGAGTTGAATCAGGCGAGGCTAACAACGGGTCAAATGTGCTGAGTCAATATGGGTCAAAGATGGCAAGCAGCTTTAGTTCGAATTATGCCAGTGAGTTATTAAGTACGATTGACGGAACCAAGGCACAGTTGGAAGCAACGCTTAAGAATATTTATGGTGAAACCGGTAACACGTTTGATGAGGCTAGTTTTAATCAAACCTTTGATGATACGCTTAAACAAGTTGCCATTCAAATTTACACGGATCAAACCGATGCCATTATTAGTATGGCTGAGAATTTAAAATCGAGTTTCGATAATGCGGATGCAGCAGATGACTCACTTTGGCAGACAAACACACTATACGTGGCGCCAACCAAGTTAGCACAACAACTTCAAGATGCAATTGATACGGCTAAGCAAAACGCCGATACCGGATTAGCTGCACTTAAAACAATGCCGGCATCCGATGATTTCTTATCACTTGCTTATTCGACTGGGGATGCTGCCGATGGGTTGGACACGAACGCAACGATTAACGGTATCTGGACTGGGTTATATGATACTATTGACTGGTTTGGGACGACTGTATCCCCGTTGATGAAAAATCTAGTGTCAATATCAGACCCAAACAGTATCAAGGATAAGGATGGCAACGTCACTTTTTCGGCTGATTTTGTCGCCCAACATGCTGTTGTATTTGACGCAGCCACTGCGTTGGCGAACACCGTCACCCAGCTGGTTGTGAAATCGGGTGAGATTACAAATGATTTGCAAGGCGTTTTAACAGATCTATTAACAGTTTCAGGTGATTTTGCCGTGACACAACCTGAAAAAACTCAGCTCTTCACAACTATAACGGATGAACCCGAGGCACCAAGTGTGGTGAAGTCAGCTGATCTTGTTTATAGGGATGATACAGACCAGCTCACGACACCCACAGCCTCAACGACCGCTCAGGACGACCAAACAGGGTCTGCGTTTCTTACGGTTACGAGCGGTTCCGGCGACCAACCAACAACGGACAAGACATCAGCGCCAGCGGCTGCGGATAATCGTGACGCACCGACGCATGATGCAGCTGCCGCGACGCTTGCCGCTAAGGGCTCGATGACAGTCGCCACAACTGGGATGGTCAACAGGGCTACGCAAACAAAGGCGCTTCTTCAGACCGGCAAAAGCACTGCGGAAACGATACCTCAGAAACAAGCAGCCAAAACGTTGCCGCAAACCAATGAGCATCAGGCAACTACTTGGACACTTCTGGGGCTTGTATTACTAAGCTTCTTGAGCGCGCTGGGGATGACAAGCAAACGGCGTCAACACTAACTTAACAAATTGATTTCGAAGGCCAACCGCGAGGAAACAATAGTTGCGGTTGGCTTTTTTGTGTCTAATGCCAATAACGGCACCGATTCTGTAACCGAATGCTTAAGAAAATGAAACATTTTTCATCACTGTTACAATAACTTAACTACTATATGTCACGTAAGTAATCTGACACAAAGGTTTAAAAATGATGATATTTTCCAATAACTGTGACGACTCATTTTGAGCGTACGCTTAGAGGTGAATCAAATGAGGAGGAAATCATTGTGAGAGGAAACCATCATCGACTATTCAAACTCGCGTTGCTGGCGCTGATCGGGATGGGCTTTGGAATCGTCGCCCATCAGACAACTGCCCAGGCGGACACCTATGTGAAGGAGAGCAGCATGACCCCGAAAACATACGTGCGGAAGAGCTCGGCAGGTGCCATGTACAACTTAAGTATCAGCAGCACCACCGTGTCGTTTAGCAGTAAAACACACTACTTAAAAAATTATGCCAGCACGACTTGGGAAGCCACTAAAAAACTCTATGATAAAAAATCCAACGGCTCGACCTATCTCTACTATTACATCACCAATAAGTCCGGCACCGTTAGCGGTTGGATCTGGCACGGCTATCTGAAAGCTGGCGCAACCTATGCAACGTTGTACGGCTACGCTAAAAAAGAATTAGGCAAGCCATACAGTTATGGTGGCAACGGCCCGTCGTCCTTTGACTGTTCGGGGCTGACCAAGTACGTTTATGCGAAGGCTGCTGACAAAACGTTGCCCCGGACAGCTCAGTCGCAATATAACACCTACAGTCACGTGTCGAGTTCTAAATTGGAAAAGGGCGACCTTGCGTTCTTTGGCGGCAGTACGTCAAGCATCACCCACGTCGGCATTTACATCGGCGACGGCATGATGCTTGATGCGCAGGACTATGGTGTGATCACGGAAGCGATTCATGTTTCCTGGTGGCACGTAGTCGGGTATGCTCGGCCGACGACGTTAGTGCAGTAATGTGAAACGATAATGAGGGGAGCTGATCATATGGTAGCGATAATTGAAAAAAAGCGGCGAAAATTTCGGTGGTTCTGGATCGGTTTGGCGGCAATGAGCGTACTGTCGGGACTGGCTACCAGCGCAAAACCCGCAAAGGCGGCCGTTGGCACATCGATTCCCGACCTGTCTGAATGGCAAGGTGCGCTGACGGCCACCGAGGTCAAGAATCTCAAAAAGACCGTTCCGTTTGTGATTCTGCGGGTGCAGTACGGCAGTGATTATAAGGATAAGGACTTTGCAACCAGCGCAGCGTTGTGCAAGAAGTACGGCCTTAAATATGGGGTCTACTCCTTTAGCCAGTATTCCAGCACAGCGGATGCGAAGACGGAGGCCAAGGATCTATACAGTCGGGCGCCTGACGCGAAGTTCTACGTGAACGATTACGAAGACCAGACAGTGACCAGCGGGACCACCAATAGCGCGACAGCTGCTTGGTACACGGCTCTGCGTGCGAAGGCACCGCATAAACGAATTCTGTTTTACTCCTACAACAGTTTCGCGACCGAATACGCGAATACAGCAATGAAAAACTACGATGGCTACTGGCTGGCAGCCTATCAATCAACTGAACCTACAACCGCGCACGTGCTTTGGCAATACACGGATGATTGGCACTCAACAGCGCTAGGCCAATATGTCGATGCCAGCAAGAAGCACGGCAAAAATGAGAGTTGGTTCCTGTCTTCTCGGGCCATTAGCTACAACAAGACAGTGACTGCATCGAAGGCGGGCTACTCAATTTGGCGCAGCCTGATGTTCACATCATCAAAGGGCAAGACCAAGTTGGGCACCGATTACACGGCAAAGTATTATTACGATCACTATAATGGTCGAACGTATTACTCGCTGTATAACAAGAACGGTACCTGGGTCGGGTACGTCAATAAGAATGCACTGACAACGTTGACGGCGAAGGCTTATGCCCACACCGCAACCTTTACTAAGAGCGGTTACCGTCTCTGGAGCAGCTTGATGTTCAAGACGGTCAAACACACCTCAACGTCACTGATGAACAAGTCATACACCATTAAATACCGCTATGTTTGCGGCAACGGCACGACCTACTATTCTGTTTACGATGGCAGTACATGGATGGGTTACGTCAATGCACACGCAATGACCGTTTCGGATTAGAAATGGGGCTACCTATAAAAACGAAAAAAGTATCTCGGTTGTTTTTTAACGGGATACTTTTTTTGTCTTTACATCGCCCACTGTTTATTGGAAGATAGACCTATTGGTTATCGGCAAGTCCCTTGGACGAGCGACCAGATGACAGTAAGTTTGTGTGCCGCGTTGGCCACAAGTGTTCAGGAGGCAGTATTTTGGATCAACTCTTTGAAAAAGCACCTGTCCGCAAGGTGTACATGCAGTTAGCGTTGCCCGTTGTGATGGGGATGCTGGCCAGCATGGTCTATAATTTGGCGGATACATTCTTCGTTGCAAAAACGGGCAACGCCAATCTAGTAGCTGGTATCTCGCTTGGCGCACCGCTCTTTTCGTTCTTACTGGCCGTTGGTGATATTTTTGGCCTTGGCGGCAGTGCGGTTATTTCCCAGATGCTGGGGCGACAAGATAAAAAGTCGGCTGCCGGTCTTGCCAGTTATTGTTTTTACGCGTCAATCATTGTCAGCTTAGTGCTAACGGTGCTAATGCTTGGTTTTAAAAGACCTATTTTGCACTTGTTGGGCACCACACCCGCTACTTACCAGTACGCAGCAGGATTTTACAACATGTTGATTGGCGGTTCAGTATTCATCGTGGTGTCACTGGTACCTGGAAACATTATTCGAACTGAAGGACTGGCGAAACAGTCGATGATCGCGACGATTTTTGGGACAGTCCTCACCATCGTGCTTGACCCGATTTTTCTGTTCGTGTGCCACTGGGGCGCAACCGGTGTCGGTCTTGCGAACGTTATCGGCTACGTATTGAACACCAGCTTGCTGGTCTACTTTATGCAAAAACGGGCTAAGGTGCTGACACTGGCTTGGTCGCAGGCACACGCGACCCGAAAAACACTACTGGCGACCGTCAGTATAGGTATTCCGGCAAGTCTGACGAATTTTATGGCTAGTTTTGGCACGATGCTGCTGAACAATTACCTGGCCAGATATGGGGCTGACGCCGTGGCAGCCATGGGCATTGCCAACAAAATCTACATGATGATCATGCTGGTGATGGTCGGGTTTGCGTTTGGCGCTCAACCGCTGATCGGGTACAATTACGGTTCGGGAAACCGCAAAAGGCTGAACGCAATCCTGCGTTTTGACTATGAAGTACTGATTGGGTACTCGCTGGTTCTAGGAGTCATTTTGATGATTTTGGCACCGCATCTGGTCGCACTTTTCATGAATCAGGCAACCATCGTCAGCATGGGAACGCTGATGTTGCGGGCACTGCTTGCAACCACGCCGTTGATGGGCGCCATTTTGGTCTTTACGACGGTCTTCCAGTCGTTTACGAAACCGATAAGTGCGCTGATTATGGCTGTGGCACGGCAAGGCGTTATTTTCGCGGTGGTTATCATCTTTTTGAGCAAGGCTGCTGGTTTCAACGGCGTTGTTTGGAGCCAGGCGGTCAGTGATTGCTTGACATTCTTAATTGGCGTGGTGCTCTTTTATCGGGCCATGCATGCGCGTCGGAAAACCGCATAATAAAAACCGCATCCCTGAACTGACTGGGAATGCGGTTTTTATTAGGTTATTTTTGAACAATCATTCTATTATGCTTCCGGTGCCAAAATTTGGTAAATTGGTGCACCCTCAGCCTGAGCTGGCATTCGAACACCCATTAACGTTGCAATGGTTGGTGTCACATCGACTTGACGGATGACACGCTCGGTTGTGAAGTCGTTCTTTACGCCCTTACCAGACGCGATGAAGACGGGCAGGGTGGAGGTACCAAAGTAGCCTTCAGCAGTGGTCAGACCATCCCCGTGCAGGCGGTTGAACCCTTCCTCAACGGTGAAGAAGATGTCCCCGCATTCCGGTCCACTGACACCAAGAATGGCAGCGTCCTTATTACGCATGGCAATGCCGACGACCCGCTTACCCGTTACTGGGTCCCTGTAGTTGTACAGGTCAGAAATGATCTTATCTTCCAGTTCGTACTGGTCCTTAGGATCTACGATGCCGTGAGCATCACGGCCCTTGAGATTGACATAGATGTAGTTACTGCGGATCTGAACTGCGGTGGTCTTCTCCCAGTCAACTTCGTCAATATCGTTACCGTTTTCGTCCTTCTTCAATGTGGTGTAACCGAGGTCTTCCATGACCTTGACGTTTAAGCCACCATATTCACCGAGAATTGGCGGCACGTTTTGGCCAACCAGTAGCCCGTGATCCGAAACGACAAAGATGGTGTAGCCTTCATCAAGGAAGTGGAGGAACCGGCCAAGGTATTCGTCAGTTTGGATGTAGACACGTTCGATGAATGATTGATAGACTTTTTCATCAGTGGATTTCCATGGGTACAACGTTTTGGCTAAGTGCCACAGTTGGTGCCCGGCACAGTCAACGTTGTGCAGATGGCTGAAGACAGCATCAAAGTGGTCGTGTTGAATCAGGTATTCGATGCAGTCAGCTTGCCATTGGCAATAGATATCCCACGATGGTAAGAAAATCTGGTCAACGAGTTCAGCGTCCTCGCCACCGATCAAACTAACGGGTGGGACTGGGCCGACATTTTTGACGATTTCCTGATAGAGGGCCTTCGGCTGCCATAACATGTCGTTTGTGGTGTCCAGCGCGTTGCTCATCCATAAGCGCAACGTTTGGCCGTCATCGCTTAATTCAAGAATCTTGTATGATCTGCAGCAGGGTTTTGTAATGCCGTTCTTAGTCGCGTCATCAATGACACCGGAAACCATCTCACCCTTGGGAATCGTCACAAAACTGTCGTTGGCATCTTTGGTATGATGCAGCGTCACCGTGTCGTATTTACCGGCAGCGTTCTTGGTGATCAGGCCGTAACGAACTTCCTTACCAGCTGAGATCATGAGTTCAAACTGCAATGCTTCAGCAGGGGCATTTTGCCAGTCATCGGCTGGTTTGATTGGGGTCATGATGATGTCGTATGCCACCTTAGCGCCAATCATCATTTCGGTATCCTCAAGTGACTTCACGTAGGTTCGGATTTCGCCGCCCTTACGTGATTCGTCGCCCCACCAGATCTCCATCATTTCATCTTCGTCATCAGCGTCTTCGTTGAGTTTCTTTGATGAAACCACTTCTTTCAAATTGGTGATGTTGCAGCCGACACCAGTGGCTTTTTCGGTGTGGGCAATAAACTTCGCTTTGTCCAGATCACCGGAACCGTAGATGATTTTTTCCCAGTCCATTTGAGCAACGCCCATGTTCACGGAACCGGGTTGGGTCCCGTCAACCACGCTTAACAGCGGATCAGTTGAGGTTGCGGGCCATGAACAGCCGGGCCAGTGCCAAACAAGGGTCTTGAGCTTATCTTCAATTGTACAGTTCCAGATCTGTTCGGCCTTACAATTACGCGAATCCATGTTGTATACGACGGCATCCAGACTATCGGGTGATTGACGCCAGTAATCGGTGATCCCATGGGTACCAGGGTAGGCGCCGGTCGCTAACGTGGTCCAACATGGCGGGGTGATGGTTGGGTGTGCCCCAAGCATTTCTAAGCCAGAGCGGGATGACCCGGCCTCCAGAAATTTTTTGATATGGGGTAATTTACCCTCTTCGACCATTCGGTGGGTCGTTTTAGCATCCATGCCATCGATCCCGAGCACGATCATTTTTTTCGTACGAGCAGTTGTCATAAATAATTAGCCTCCAGTAGTTATGGAAATAAGTCTGAGCTGACAGCGTCAATTGTGGACATTGCCGCTTAGTAAACTGATTTCATGATAGGGAGGTTGATTGTGGTTTGGTACCCCCTGCGTTTCGATAAGGGGTATCGAAAAAAACGTTGACTAAATGGCAGCTAAAGCCTGTAGCACGGGGCGATTCGAAATAATCGATAGGTAAAAAAGGTTAAGAAAATATGGCGATTTTTTAAATGCGAAACGGCTTCAATAACGAAAACGTATCGGTGCACAACCCTTAATTACAGCGATTCTATTGGTTATGAGCCACAATCCTTTATGTGTTTGATAGTTATTGCGTATGCTAAAAACATTGTAATTGGGTGGGCTTATCGGTATCTTTTAAGTCATGCGAAACAGTCTGATACCCGCAGGCACGGGATTCAGCAGCAGGTTGACTAAGGGAAGCTTCAAAAAATGGGTTGAAAAGGGACGACGAATCAGGGTGCTAGAACCTGGTTCATCATTAAAATAATGGTCACTATCAAAGGTGGTACGTTATTTGCGTCCCGAAAGAAAATAATCACGTATTCGGGCGTGTCAGGGGTGCTGTTATCAAGACAGCAAACTGGCACGCTTTTCTGTTCCTTTATTACCTATAAAACGGAGTGTGATCAAATGAAACTGGAACAACTTTACCTATTAAGTGAAGCCGTGAAATGTGCTTCAATCTCTGGTGCTGCTAAGAAGCACTATATGGCGCAGTCCTCTATCAGCCACGCTATCAGCAGTTTAGAAAAAGAACTGCAGACACCGTTGCTGAACCGTAACTGTACCGGTGTTGCGCCAACCGCAACGGGTCGCGCCATTTTAAAGGAGGCCCAGGTCATCTTTAAGAGCGTGCATAACATTGAACAGATTGCCGAGGCCCAGCGCGGGCACGTCCAGGTGGCCTTTGCCTGTCTACCGTGTCTCAACGATTGGTTGGTGCCGACAACGCTATGTCGTTTACGTAAAACATCGCCCGAGGTGGCCGTTAGTACAACGGCGGATAACAGCGGGACCATTATCGACCAAGTCACGTCAGAAACCGTACCATTCGGCATCGTCATTCAAGACGCGGACACCGGTCAACATAAGGGTATCACCTACCAACCGCTGTTTCAGGATCAGTACGTGCTCTACGTCGGCAAAAAATCACCGCTGTACGGGCGTGAAATGATCACTTACGCGGATGTGTTGAAGCAGCCCTACATTGCGTACCGGGACGAATTTCAAAAACGCAACGGGGGATTGACCGCTATGATTGCTCAGCAGCGCCGACCCAACGTCCAATTTCGTACCGATAGCCTGGAAGTGATGAAACACTTGATTGCCAGCGATGAATACGTGGCCTTTTTCCCACGCTACATGTCCCAGGAGGACGCGTATTTGAAATCCGGCGCGATTCAGCGCTTAACGGTGGTTGACCAGCCGCTGACGTTCACGGTCAGTGTGGTCCGCCGACGTCAGGTCACGCTATCCACCCAGGAAGAAGGGTTTATCGAAAATCTTGATCATGTGATCAAAGCAGCCAAGCTTAATTCGGCTGACTTAAAGGAAGGTGCCTCATTATCACTAAATTAAAACACCACTATTTACTGAGTGTTTCTACTGCTGTCATTGTCATTATTCTCTGGTTCGCCTTTACGTGGAACGGTCAGATCTCCAGCCTGATCATCCCGTCACCACAAAAGGTCTGGGCGACGTTCCTCGATTTACTGCAAAACGGTTACAAGGGGTACACCCTTTGGCAACACTTGTGGGCAACCTTGCAACGCCTGTTCATTGCGTACTTCTGGGCGGTCGTCGTGGGGATTCCGCTTGGCTTATTGAGCGGTTATTCGCCACGGGTGAAAGCCATTTTTGAACCAGTTATCACGTTCCTGCGTCCGTTACCGCCATTAGGGTATTACACAATCATCATTCTTTGGATGGGAACGGGTAACTTTTCCAAGATCATCTTGCTGTTTCTGGGAGCCTTTGCGCCGATTTACGTCTCATGTGCGGCCGGTGTCAGCCGAGTCCGCGGTGACTACATTTCGCGTGCACAGACCCTTGGGGCAAACAAGTTTCAGGTCTTTGCCCACGTCATTTTTCCGGCGTCGTTACCCGATGTCTTCGTCGGTCTGCGAAACGCCATGAGTGTCGCGTATGCCACCTCAGTCGCCGCTGAAATGGTCGCGGCTGGTTCCGGAATTGGCTGGATGGTGCTGGATGCTAGTGAGTATCTGCGCAGCGATGTCGTGTTTGTCGGCATCATTATTATGGGTATTACTGGAATCTTACTGGATGCCATCTTATTATTCTTAGAGCGCAAGTTGGTGTTCTGGGAGGGAAAGGCCTAGAGTGTGGAAGCAGGCGGTTAAGGGCCAGAGTTGCTTACACAGTAGCCGCTTGCCTGGACCGTGCCCCCATACTTGGACGAATTGCTACGCTGCTTTTCGAACCACTTCT
>NZ_AYYR01000061.1 GCF_001435975.1 Secundilactobacillus collinoides DSM 20515 = JCM 1123 | reverse complement strand
ATGTCTAGTCTGAAAGGTCTAGTTGATTAGTGTTGCACTTGAATTTTAAACTGGGCGTTTACTTCCATCCTACTAATCACGACAAAATAACCAAACAAAAAACGCTAGTCAACCGACCAGCGTTTTTTTGTAGCCTCATTAAGATTGCTTGGTTTTACCATCCCACCGGGCATAACCAGTTTTCAAGATAAAGAGTTGCGTATAGCCCTTCTTTTTCAAGAAGATTGCTGAACGTGAACTCATTTCCTTGCCTTGGTCATACAGGTAAATTGGCAGATCCTTACGCAACTGTTGATAGTATGCGCGCAACGTTGAATAAGGAATGCTGCGTGCGCCTAAAATATGACCGGCATCGAAGTCCTTCTTTTCACGAACATCGATCACCTGAGCCTTGCGCATGCCTTGTCTAAACGTCTCTTCATCAATCAATTTTGCCGCTTGGTTCCGCTGATAGATCGTATACATCCGCCATAGCAGCCAACCGACAACGATGATGAGCAGCACAATCGTATAAAGTCCCGTTGTTGAAATTGCTGCAGCCATCTCCATCGTCCCTTCTACTTTAAAATAAAAACTACCGATATTAAGTATACGCTATTTTTTATTCAAAGCGAAGTGCTAATGATGCTGCACCAATTGCACCAGCATCGTTACCAAGTTGCGCCATCTTCAACCGTGTTGAATCACGAACGGCTGGGAAAGTGTTTTCCTGGAAGTAACGCGTTGTAGGCTGTAATAACGTGTTGCCGGCTGCAGAAACCCCACCACCGATAATAATGTTTGCTGGGTTCAGCAAATTTGCTGAGTTAGCCAGCGCTAAGCCTAGGTAAAAGGCCACTTTGTCAACGATTCGGCTAGCTAAAATGTCGCCATTATCGGCCAGGTAAACGACCATTTTTGAAGTAACATCTTCTTGGTTGTCAAACAATTCTTTTAAACGTGAATGACCGGTAAAATCGGCGGTCATGTCTTTAGCAACTTGAACAATACCAGTTGCGGAAGCGTACCGTTCGAGACAGCCGCGCTTGCCGCAGGTGCACAGGTAGCCATTAGGCTGGACACAGACGTGACCAATCTCACCAGCGCCGCCATTGACACCATGCAGCAAGTGACCACCGGCAATCACGCCGCCGCCGACACCAGTTCCAAGGGTAACAAAAATAACATCAGTATCCTTTTCGCCGGCACCCTTCCAGAATTCACCGAGCGCGGCTACGTTGGCATCGTTTTCCAAAACAAAAGGTAACCCTAAAGCACTTTGAGTCTGGTCGCGGACATGTTGCGTCTTTGTCCAGTTCAAGTTGAACGCATTAATTACGGTACCGTTTTCAATATCAACCGCACCAGGTGTCCCCATTCCGATACCGATGAATGAGTTCGTGGTGTAGCCAGACTTGCTGATAGTCTCTTTTAATGACTTGATGATGTTCGGTACAATGTGGGCGCCATCGTCGCTGATATCAGTTGGGATGTTCCACTTCTGAGTAATTTCGCCTTCGTGCGTGAGAAACGCCATCTTGGTGGTCGTTCCACCTAAATCAATTCCAATCAAACTCTTTGCCATGAGTTGTTTCCTCCAGTACTAGTTGGTTTTATTACTTTCACGTGCTTCCTCGAGACGATGTTCACGGGTCAAGACCATCTTGGCGTGAAGATACGTTTTTTGATCAACGACCTGGGCGTCGTGGAGATGGTCCAGCTCTAAAGCCATGACCTCAATATCCCAAAGGCGCTTGCCAACATAAACATAAATGCCAAACTGCTTGAGCAGCTGTTGTACATCATAGAGCGTTTTCATAATGAGACATCCTCCGATACTGACACGAGTACTCTACCATTTTACAACGTTATGCCATAATAGTATAGCCCAATCATCATAAGAATGAGAACGATTACAGCAAAAATACGTTTGATGAAAGCAACCGGGCCGATTTTCGGTGCACCAACCACGTATCCCATAAGGAATCCGGCAGCTAATCCGCCAATGTGACCAGCAATATCGGTGCCTGGTGTGAAAAATCCAAAAACTAGATTCATCACAATAAAAATGAGAAATGTTTGCGTCATTTGACGAATATAACCGTATTCCCAAAATGATTCACCAAGCATCAAAAACGCTCCGAATAGGCCAAATATTGCCGTACTTGCACCGGCAGAAATCGCGGATGGATTGAATGCAAAACTGGCCAAATTGCCGCCAATTCCTGAAACTAAAAAGATGATGAGAAACCGACTGTGGCCAAACAAGCCCTCAATCTGAATTCCTAAAAAGTACAGGGTCACCATGTTCAGCAGAATGTGTTCAACTGAGAGATGCAGGAAAGTTGGGGTTATTAACCGCCAAAACTGCCCCTGATCGATCAACGGGTTCCATTTGGCACCAAAGGCCAGCAACACTTGAACATTACTTGCCCCGCCGCTGAGTTCCATGGCTAAGAAAATCACGACCATAATCGCAATCAAGCCAGTGGTCATATACGGGCCCGCTAACCAGCGTTTAATTCGAGCTTGCATTGTGTCTCCTGCCACTTCCTTAGTGTGCTGTAATCACCTGTTGGACCTTGATATCATGTTCGTTGACTGTCCATTCTGGGGTGTCAAAATATTGAGCGTCTAAGGCCAACGAAACCGTCTGACCTGAATAATCAGCTAAATAACGATCATAGTAACCACCGCCAAAGCCTAACCGATCACCTTCAGGGGTGAAGGCCAATCCGGGAACAACAATCAGATCAATACCTGATTTAACCGTTGCGTTTCCATTAATAGGTTCTTGAATCCCATACTCACTTGCTTCCAGCCGAACTGCATCCGTCATTGGCACAAACTCCATCTGCCGACCAGAGAAAGTTCTTGGGACCAGCACCCGCTTATCAGCTTGCTGGGCCGCTTCGATGATTGGCTTTGTATCCAGTTCGGTCGCGGTCGACATCGTCACTGCCACCGTATGACTTGTATTCCAAGCGTGGCTCGCAAATAACCGCTGGTAAAGTTCGTCTGCTTGAAACTGGCGGACATCTGGTGCTAATGCTACTAAGTTGGCAATAATCTGTTCTCGCAGTGCTTTTTTCTTCATCGTTTACCTCTCTCTTGTCTTATGCTGTTCAAAGGGTCATGGTTATATAAAAAAAGGCGCAGGCTCATCGCCCTTGCCTTTTACTTTGTTTCTTTGTGTAACGTAACCTTGCGTTGACGTGGGCAGTATTTCTTAAGTTCTACCCGGTCTGGATTGTTACGCCGATTTTTACTTGATAAGTAGTTTTGTTCACCACATTCAGTACATTCTAGAGTAATGTGTACGCGCATTGCCATAACCTCCCAACTTACTTCGAATTAGGCGAAAGCCTTAACTCATAGTAGTTTATCATTTTTCCACTGGAATTACCAGTAGATTTCAATAATATGTTAAGTATTTTTACTTAACACCTGTTTAGTTGCTGCTGGAAGATGATGAGACCGTTGATTTTGATTGAACAGTTGACCAGTAAGCCGCGTAAATTTTCTTGGCCAAGGTCATGTTGTTCGATTCATCACTCGTACTCAAGTTAGGCATCGCAAGTGCAACAACCACTTGTGGATGAGACGTTGGCGCGTATGATGCAAGACTCAAAGTTTCGGTTTCGTGTCCCTTATAGTAGGTTTGAGCAGTCCCAGTTTTAGCAGAAATGGCTGGCTTAATCGTATCCAAATCACCACCGGTCTTATACGTGTTTGTCCCGTGGACCACATCGTACAGACCTTCCTTGACCAGCGCCTTTTCAGCCGAAGTCATATTGATGGTGTTCAGCACGTTCGGCGTCACTTCAGCCTTGATTCGGCCTAAACCGCCAGTCTTGCTTGTCCCGCGAATTGACTGCAGCAAATGGGTCTGAATTCGACGGCCACCGTTGGCAATCGTTGAAATATATTGCGCCAGCTGCATCACGGTGTAGCCATCGTAGTTCCCATAGGCTTCATCCAACGCGTTCCCAATGTGGGCTTTGGTGCTGGCCCCTTCGATCCCAGTTGTTTCACCAGGAAGATCGATGCCAGTCTTAACCCCTAACCCGAACTGGTAGAAGTACCCGCGCAATTTTGCAAAAATACTCGTGCTCATGGTTAAGGCTTCGCCAGAAACATAATTGAAGTTGGCTTCCTTCATTGCTAATTGCATCATGTAACTGTTTGAGGATACTTCCAGTGCCAGTGGTGCAGTTAATGCCATATCAGCGGCACCCTTCTTGTTAAACCAAGAAGTCTTCGTGACCCCACCAACTTTGATCGGTTTTTCTTCAAGCGTATTGTTTGTTGGAGTGATAACGCCGTCCATCAAGGCCCCTGAAACCATGGCACCCTTGACAACTGACCCCATGGTAATGGCGCTCGTGATATTGCCTAAGGCATTGGCGGACAGTTTGCTGGTTGATGGGTTCCGATCTTCACCGGCCATCCCGATAACGGCACCGGTATTCGGATTCATTACAACAGCGTAGGTCCCAGTCGAATAACCGCCGGCACTTGATTCAGCCGACTTGACTAATGCTTGGAGCTTCTTTTGGAAGGAAGCGTTGATGGTCAGCTGCAGGTTGTCCCCTTTGTTCCCACCGTACTTCTTAACTTCCTTCATGATCTTAGTCCCAGAAACTTCCACGTTGGTCTGTGACTTGGTCCCCTTCAAAGCAGATTCATACTGCTCTTCGAGGTACGATTGCCCAACTGAATCGTTTCGGGAATACCCTTCAGCTAAGAACTCGTTGACCTTATCACTAGGCAGCCCCGTCTTTTCAGAGGAAACAGTCCCAATGATACTCTCAAGTGATGTTCCTTCTGGGTAGTCACGGGTCCAGCTTGTTGCAACCTTAACCCCGGGCATCGACGACAAATGCTCCCCAACTTCGGCAATTTCCTTGTTGGTGACCCCCGTCTCCTTGATGTAGGTCGTTGAAAGCGAATAAGCCCCGCTCATCTTAGCGTAGATCACAGCCGCGTTTTTCTGTTGCGACGTCAGTTTAAATTCATTGCTGTGATTCATATAGTACGTCACCGCATAGTCTGACTCACTGCTAGAATTCTTTTGAGCCGTAGTGAGGTGTTTTTCGATCTTAGCCAGCCGGGTCGAATCAGCAATGTAGTAGTCCGCCTCATTACGGTAAGTCAGCGTTGATTTAGACACCGTAATGTATGAACTGAGCCGATTAGCAATCTTGTACAGGTCACCAGACAACACGTCGACACCCTTTGTGTAACTAATGGCTTGGTGTGACTTGTTCCCAACGAGGACACGGCCAGTTGAATCAAAAATCTCCCCCCGTTGTACGTTATTTGTTTCAACGGTGTTATCCGTCGAATTCACCTCAGCCTTCAGCTCCGACCCGTGCAGGATCTGCAGGTAGGCCAGTTGGGCAATCAGTGCCATGAACAATAGCGCGACAATGACGAATAAAAAATTCATCCGGAACGGAATTTGAGAACTCGTTGAACCAGTTCTGTGTGATTGTTTTCGAGTAATTCGATTAAAGAAATTTTTCAATGTCCTAAACGCTCCTTATCTAACCTCATCATTCTACCAGAATTTTAGGCTGGCGACCATTTTCGCAACAGGGTTTTAAAACTTTTTAGAAAGTCCTGTAAGATTTAAACCCCTTCTATGAATTTTATGCTATTCTAAATAGCTAGGAAGGGTGTGCATATTCCTCTAAGCGCAGTGATTCAAGCAACATATTTGGCATTTTTGCCGTTAACATGCTGGTCGAATCATGCCGGATACTTATTTTTGATGCCCGCAGCCATTTTTAATGCACACCCACTTGTTTTTCGTACAACTCTCCCGTAACTTGTGGAGATCATCACTTGTTTAATGGAGGTTTCTTCTTTGTTTCCAAAATTTACGTTGAATCTCACCGAAAAAAAGGAGCGGCGGTTGATTTTAACCCTGAGCTTCTTGATTCCGGCGCTGATCATGACCTGCTACTTTGCTTCGCGTCACATGGCACCGTTCGGGAACTCTTCCCTGCTGACCGTAGATTTGGGCCAGCAGTACGTAGATTTCTTTGCGTACTTTCGTCACTGTCTGTTGCATGATCCAAGCGGCATCTTTTATACGTTTCAAAAAGCGCTTGGCGGTGAGATGTTTGGTATCTGGACCTACTACTTGTTAAGCCCGTTTAACCTCATCCTACTCTTTTTCCCGGACCACGTCATCACTAGCGGGATACTCGTCATCACCGTTTTAAAATATGGTGCTGCCGGATTTACGTTTGCCTGGTTGCTGTTCAAATCGGGAGTCCAGCGCAACTGGACCGTCATCGGGTTTGCCACCAGTTATGCAATGATGGGCTGGATGATTGCTAACCAGCTGAACCTGATGTGGCTGGATGCCGTCGTCATCTTGCCCCTCATTGTATTAGGGCTGTTACGGCTGATAAACGGTCAGGGTTGCCGCACCTATATTATTTGGCTGGCAGCACTCTTGATCATCAACTACTACATGGCGTACATGGTGTGCCTGTTTTCCATCTTATTCTTCATTTATGAAGCCATCAGTCAGTACGATAACCGTCAAACCTTCTTCAAACAGGCGGGCCGTTATATTGGCAGTTCACTGTTGGCTGCTGGGATTGCTGCTGTGACCCTGTTGCCGACTTGGTATTCACTGTCGCTCAGTAAATCGAAGTACACAGTCACGAACGTTAAATTCAAGTTCGAGTACTTCCCATTTAAAATGTTGTCAAAATTGTTCCTCGGCGGTTTTAATTTCAGTCAAATGCCGAAGGGTATGCCCAACTTGTTTGTGGGCAGCGTTGTCCTGGTTGGTGTCGTCGCCTTCTTTATCCGGCGGGATGTCCGGTCACTGCGCCGCTGGATGGCGCTGATCATCACGTTTGTCTTATTGCTGTCACTTTGTTTTCAGCCGTTGGACCTCGTCTGGCACGCCATGCAATTTCCAATCTGGTATCCGTACCGGTTCTCGTTTGTGGTCAGTTTCTGGCTGATCTGGCTGGCAGCTAATGCACTGCAAAAGGACTTTGTACCCGACCCGGCACAAATTTTGATCATGGTCGTTGTCGGGGCCGCTGTTATCGTTTATGTGTGGCTCAACCTGACGTCATTCAGTTTTCTAAGTCACAATCAGGTCATGATCGGCGGTCTCTTCTACGTCGCGGCTGTCTGTCTAGTGGCGCTGCCGCAAAAACAGGCGTTTTTCTACCAATTGATCTTTTCAATTTTCATTATTGCCGAAATGACCAGCAATATGGTCACCAGTTTGAACCACATTACCTACGTGAGTCAGACGGAATACGGCAATTACCAACAGGTCATGACCAAGGAAGTCGATGGCGTGACCAGCAAGCACAAAGGTTTCTACCGAATGACGCCAACGTTTATGCGCACGAAGAATGATCCTTTATCCGGACAGTTCAATGGCGGCTCAGTCTTTTCTTCCACCCTTGAAAAAACGATGCCGACGTTCATGGGCAGCATTGGTCAGCCAGATGGTGACGGGTTCGTCGCCTACACCAACGGCACTGAGCTGACTGATTCGCTGCTCAACTTCCGTTACCTGATCAATCAAAACTCGGTACTCACAGGGTCAACCAGTGCTGCTGGACTGACACAATCAGGGCTGCCGACCGTTTCAACGCGGGCCGACCTTTCTGACTACAAGAAAGTCCGAGAAGACGGGACAGTTGCAACCTATAAGAACCCTAACGCATTGTCAATGGGCTTCATTTCAAGTTCCGATGTCTTGAGTCTTAAGAACACAACCGCCGATCCAACGCGTTACCAGGCCAATCTGTGGGCATCGTTGACGGGCGAAAAAAGAGATCAGCACCTCTTCACTGCTGAAAACTTCAACAATGTCTTGTTCTCTAATGTCAAGCAGCAGACGAAACTAACGGGGGCTTTCCTGCAAAAAGCAAACTTATTGAAAGCCGGTTCGGTCACATTGACCTTCAAACCAACGTCAAATGATTCCTACTACCTGACAATGGGCGCAAACATGGATGAGGACAACGTTACCGTCCTGTTAAATGGCAAGACGCTTAGTCAGTATCCAACCTACCGTCACACCATCGTGGTGAACATTGCTAACCACGATAAAGGTAAGACGATCAAGGTACAATTGAACTTCAAAAAGAGCACGCTGTGGCTGCAAAACTTCACCCTGTACAAGCTCAATAACAAAGTCTTTAAAAAATCAGTGAAGAAACTGCAGGCACATCCGCTTAAAGTGACGAAGCACACCCAACGGTCGATCACAGGAACCGTTACGGCACCGCGCAACAATGCCACCCTGATGACAACTATTCCGTACAGCAAGGGCTGGCACGTCACGGTTGACGGCCACACAGTAACCGCTAAAAAAGCCGCTGGCACCTTCCTGGCACTCAAACTGGCCAAGGGAAAGCACACGATCCATATCAGCTACTGGCCGCCTTTATTCAATCTAGGGCTCACCATTAGTCTTGTATGCCTCGCTGGTTGCAGCGGATTGTATCTCTGGCGTCGCAAGCGTCGTCATTCATAACGAATTGAATACAAAAAGAACACGGTCTGACTCCCACCCAGGAAGCCATGGCCGTGTTCTTTTTGTTTGATAATGCTGCACCTACGTGATGATAAGGAACAGCCGCCAATTATAGTTCGCCATTTTCAATATAGTCATACTTTGGCCCATCGATTTTTGGGTCATAGCCGATGGCAAGATCATATCCTTTGAAAAACCAAGCGTCCCCCTGCTGAACAAAATAAGTGACGCCGTCTTTTTCAGTCACCGCATAGGGATTCTTTGGGTGATCGTCGGGTGTCAAAGCAAGGGAGAAACCGTCATGGACGGGTGTTTTACCATAGACCTTACCGTAGAACCGAACCCCACGGCCGTCCTCAAGACCCATATCTGCATGGAACCATTTGCTTGCGCAATCCGTTACTGTAATCTTCATTAAATGATATCCCCTTCACAATTTGTATACGTTTTCAATACAACTCATTTATACCTTGTATTTCACAAAAACGCAAGTCAAAAACACTAACAAAAATATAGTAATCAGGTATTTAACTGCCACTCACGTTGAATTTGTCGCATAAACAAGGCATTACTGACATTTTTTATTTGTGAAATCGTTGAAATAATGACAGTTCTACGATTCAGCGGCTAACGTGTTCGCATTTCAACCGATGGTAACCAATACCGGCATTCTGGTTAATAATCAATCCTGATTAGACAGTCGTTGCCGCCCCTGACAAAAAACACCACCCGTCATCTTCTTGATAACGGGCGGTGCTCTTAATCACTATTTAAATTACTTATGCCGCTCCAACGGAAAGAATTTTAACTTTCATATCGCCAGCAGGAATATTAATGGTCACTTCTTCACCAACTCGGTGGCCCAAAAGCCCCTTCGCAATCGGTGAATCATTCGAGATTTTACCAGAAATCGGGTCAGCTTCTGCGGCGCCGACGATGGTGTAACTCTCGGGATCTTCATCAGGTAATTCTTTAAAGGTCACCTTCTTACCCACGGTGATCTCATCTTTGTCAGTGTTGTCGCTGTCAATCACTTCAGCGTACTGAATCATATGTTCAACCGTTGAGATTCGGCTTTCCAACATTGATTGCTCGTTTTTAGCAGACTCGTATTCTGAGTTTTCAGACAAATCGCCATAACTCCGGGCAATTTGAATCCTGTTGATAATATCAGGTCGTTGGTTCATCTTTAAATCTTCTAATTCATTTTCCAATTTGACTTTGCCTTCAGCAGTCATTGGATAGGTTTTTTCTTCAGCCAAAATAGCCACCTCTTAAATTCTAAAATAATATGTCTGACGCCTACAATATCATGCTCGCAGGCGACTTGCAACCCCTTTTAGTTAAATGACTTGGGTGTTGTTTTGTGCACGGCCGTTCTTCTTGCGCAATAAGATTGACCGAATCTTTGTAGTCAGCAGATCGATGGCCACGTGGTTCTCGCCACCCTCAGGGACGATCAGATCTGCATACCGCTTCGTTGGTTCGACAAATTGATGATACATTGGCTTGACCGTAGCTAAATACTGGTCAATGATCCAGTCCAAATCACGTCCGCGTTCTTTAATGTCACGCTCGATCCGCCGAATGATACGAATATCGTCATCTGTATCCACAAAGACTTTGATGTCCATCAGATCACGAAGCCGCTGGTCATCCAAGATCAGTACGCCTTCAACGATAATGACGTCCTTTGGTTCCTGGTGAATCGTTTGATCACTCCGTGTTGATTTTGTGTAATCGTAAACGGGTTTTTCGACGCTCTGATACTGCTGCAGCTTTGTAAGTTGTTCAACCAGCAGGTCAGTATCAAAAGCCAGCGGATGATCATAATTAACGGCCCGCCGTTCAGCCATGGTCATTTCAGCCTGATCATTATAGTAAGCATCCTGCTGCAAGATCATAATGGATTCATCTGAAAAGTTGTGATAGATTGCTTGACTAACAGTGGTCTTCCCACTGCCAGAGCCACCGGTAACGCCAATGATGACGGGTTTAGATTGTCTAGTTGCCATGTTAAATAAAGGATCCTTTCACAGTGTGCTGCTTATTTATTTGCGGAACTCAAACTTGCTGATTTTTCATTATGCTCAGCCAGCGTCTTTGAATAGTAGATCTTGCCAGTCTTCATGTTGGCCACAAAGTACAGATAGCCCTTGCTTTCATCCAACGGTTTAAGCACAGCCTTGATCGAGTCAAAGCTTGGACTGTTAAATGGTCCTGGCCCGTACCCGGCATACTTGTAAAGGTTGTATGGTGAATTACTCTGCAGGTCACTATTTGACAGATTCTTCTTATGCTTGTTGATAGCGTACATCACAGAAATATCGGACTGCAGCGGCATCCCCTGCTTGATCCGGTTGAAGAAGACACCCGCGATCTTGCGCCGATCGGTGTTAGTAACACCTTCACGTTCAACTAACGAAGCCAGTGTCAAAACCTCTTGAACGGTCATCTTCTTTTTAGCAATGTACTTGCAGTATGGTTTGAGTTCAGTATTCGTTGCTGCAACCATTTGTTCAACCAGTTGCTTCAACGACATTTTTTTGTTAACGGTATAGGTGGCTGGATACAGGTAACCTTCCAACCGGTAACGGACTTTTTTAGCACTCATTGTGGATTTTAACAATTGTGGGTATTCCTTGTACAGTTGTTTCATAAAGGTTTGATCCTTCATCAGACTCAAAAATTCGCTCTTGCTAAAGTCGGTTGACGCAGCAATTGTCGTGGCGATATCCTTAATTTGAACACCCTCGCGAATCAGCACCTTACCCTTCGAACTTTGGATTGGTTCACTTGAACCGCCTTTTTCGAGTTGCTTAGCAATCTGCGTGAGTGTCATTGACGACTTCAATTGGTAGTAACCAGCCCGAAAAGAGGTAAAGTTATGTGCTTTAACAAAGTAGTTAAACACCATCCCGCTTTTCACAATGTCTTTGTCTTGTAGAATCGACCCGATCTTCTTATTGGAGGCGCCCATTGGAATATCAACCTGAACAACTTTATTGCTGTTTGGATTCAAGGGCTTTTGAGCAGATTTAAAGTAGTGGTAAAAACCAAGACCACTCACAACCACGAGGACGACCAAAATGCTGACGACCCCGATAATGATTCGGCGACCAGTGCTCATCTTAGGTTTCCCAGCCGGCTGATTCGGCGGCGTCGGATTTTGCGGCCCATCAGAACCGCCATTACCGGTGCTGGGTGTCGATTCTGAAGCGTCTGTTTCATCAGTGCTTTCCGGCTGGTCTGAGTCGGTTTGAGCAGATTTTTGCACCGATTCATCAGTTGATTTCGAGTTGGTATCCGCAGCTGCTGTCTCGGCAGTCTGCGTGTTCTTGGATGCGCCCTCTTGTTGGTCTAAGTCGTTCTTCTTTGGATCTTCTTGGGTGGGTTGGTTATCTTTATCCACGAGTAGTTCCCCCGTTCCGTTTCTTTTCAATATCCTGTATATTTTACCAAATCTGCGCCTAGATTGCAGTAATATTGTAGTTTCTTGAGGAAATTGTAACAGAAGTGTGCGAAAAAGGGCAGCCCAGCTTGCTTCCACACACCCTCAGCAATGTGCATGAGAAGTGCTGCTTTTTTGGTGAAACAAAGAAAACTTTGCAAAGCGCGGAGCTAGCCCTCTTAGTGCCAGTGTCAGCCCCCGCTACCTTATAGGTGATCTTCGATTAAAAATCAAACCACGATTGCCGGCACCAACACAAATTACAGTCACACGACAACGAAACAGCACTGCATCAGCAACCCAATAAAGGTCGCCTTCCAGCATAAATTTCCAAACCATCATAGAAAACTTAAGGCCTCAAAAACCGGTCACCCATAAAAAATAATAAAAAACCGGCTGTAAAATTTCTGGTATTGGTGATCACGCCAATGCCAGTTTTTTATTGTCTT
>NZ_AYYR01000060.1 GCF_001435975.1 Secundilactobacillus collinoides DSM 20515 = JCM 1123 | reverse complement strand
CGTTTAAAACAAAAAATTGAGCGGGAAGATTTTAAATTACGGCAATCTAAATACTATGAAAATCGGCAAGCCCGCAAAGCCCGTTCTCACCGATTAATTCAAAAAGGGGCTTTATTAGAAAAGTACTTTCAAGCTAATAACCTCTCGGTCGAACAAACCGAAGAACTTTTAAAAACATTTGCTGACTATGTTAACGCCCATAAACCGGATAAATTAAAAAACGATCAACCTAATAACTAGGCCGATCGTTTTTATTTTCAGGATTGTTTTTTGGCTTAATTTCTGGATTGTGTTTAGCAAAGTCTTTTAACTGTTTTTGAATTCTTTGTGTAAGCTCTGCTTTACTTTCTTTGTGCTTCCTTTTACTTGATCGCTGTTGAATTATCTTTTGACCCTTACCTCTTCTTTTTGATTTTAGGTCAAGCGTAAAATCTGAAATTTTATTTTGATCTAGCTTACTTAAATGACCGATTTCTTTAAAGTTTAAACCGGCTTGGGGAAAGCGATAAATATTACCAAGATCGACCCAGGAAGGTTTCTTCAACCCAGCGGATTGCCAATCTTGAATCGGATAATATTGTTGCTTGATAT
>NZ_AYYR01000059.1 GCF_001435975.1 Secundilactobacillus collinoides DSM 20515 = JCM 1123 | reverse complement strand
CAAGCTAGCTCACGGCCTGGCTCCATGGTTGTTGCACTTGAGTTGACATTCCGGGGGTTGAATTAAGGTTTGAAAAGGGTGATATCATAGGCCTTAATCTTATTTAAGGAATTGTTAAAATCGTTAAAACGATGTGCTCATTTGGCAGGGTTACACGTGTAATTAATTCACAATATTGTGTATAAAACGCAAAAATGGCGTGCCGGAACTGAGCTGGCACGCCGTTTTTATGAACATTATTTTAAAATAATGGTTGTTTTTTGGTACCAAAATGCGACGCGCAATGGCCGTATTTTTAGATATGGAAAGTTCGTCCAAAAGGGAACGAGACTAGTTATTTTTCCAAGCGTCAAACTCTTGGAGGTGTTTGCCAAGATAGGCCATTGCTTCTTTGGTCAATGTCTCCGCACGGCTTTCTGCTGTTTCTTGGTCCGTGACACTTGGTTCGTCCGAAATAGCGCCTTCGCCAACCGCCAGGTAGGACTTCAATCGTCCTTCACCCTGATCCTTGAAGAGGTCATCAAGACCTTTAAGATCATCCTTACCAGCTTTGTAAACGATTTCCGCAAGGTCATCTTTATTGCCTATCTTTTTTGCTGCGTATTCTAATAAAAAGTCATTCATATCAACGATGACTTGATGTTTTCTTTCATTTTTAGATTCTGCCATGAAATCACCTCTAGGTTTATTCTAGCGCTATCTGATGGCAATTAGCAATGAAGATGATAGAAAAGTCTGTTGAATTGTGCTGCGCAACGGCTCATTTGCAGTCAGTGTTATTTGTGATGCATCTTAAACTCAAGGTATAGATCGTTGTATTCACCGACCATCTCAGGTGATAAATTCTTGTAAATTTGCAGATGCGCCATGGTTTTGGCATCCGGGTAGAATTGTTTGTCATTACGAACGGAGGCAGGCAGCAACTGCTGAGCCGCCTTATTTGGCGTGGCGTAACCTACGTACTTGGCGTTTTGCGCGGCGTTTGCAGGTTTCATCATGAAGTTTAGAAAAGCATAGATGGCTTTGTAATGTTTGGCAGTCTTTGGAATGACCAGGTTATCAAACCACAGATTGCTGCCTTCAGATGGCACAACATAGTGTAAATGACGGTTGTTGGCCATCATTTCGGAAGCTTCGCCTGACCAATCGACCGCGATGGCAGATTCATTTTCGGCCATGTACATTTTGATTTCGTCCGCAACGATGGCTTTGACGTTCGGTGTGAGTCGGTCAAGCTTGTTTTTGGCCGCAACCAGTGTTTTGAGGTTGGTCGTATTCATGGACGCGCCGTTTGAAACCAGCGCAAAACCCAACACATCGCGGGCGGAATCAACTAACATAATGTTATTTTTATACTTTGACGACCAGAGATCATTCCAGTGCTGAATGGCGCCCGGTTTAACGTCCTGATCGTTATAGACAATGCCGAGGGTGCCCCAGAAATAAGGAATGGAGTACTTGTTATGCGGATCGAACTCGAGGTTCATGAGCCGTGAGTCAAAGTTATGCATGCCGTGGAGTTTTGCTTTGTTTAATGGGACTAGCAGGTGAGCGGCACGCATTTTTTCAATCATGTAGTCGCTTGGCACAGTGAGGTCGTAATTGGTGCCACCCTGTTTGATCTTGGTGTACATTGCTTCGTTAGAATCAAAGGTTTCCACGTTGACATGATAGCCGGTCTGTTTTTCAAACTTGGTGATCAATGCCGGGTCAATGTAGTCACCCCAGTTGTAGAGATTGAGTTCTTTGCTGCCACCGCCGCTATTATCACTGGCGGTCAACCGATTCGCAGAAAAGCCGAGCAGCCCGCAGACCGCAAGAATTAAAATGACATAGCTCACTAAGCGTTTCATAGGCCGGTCACCTCACTTCTAGCGCGACGCCGTTTTGCTAGCCGTTTTTGCGATGCCTGCTGCATGAAGTAGTAGCCGACAATCAGAATCAGTGTGATGAGGAAAATCAATCCTGATAAGGCGTTGATCTCAAGGTTGATGCCCTGACGAGCCCGAGAATAGATTTCTACAGACAAGGTGGTGAACCCGTTGCCGGTGACGAAAAAGGTCACCGCAAAGTCGTCTAGCGAATAGGTTAGCGCCATAAAGAAGCCGGAAAAGATGCCCGGTGTAATGAACGGAATGACAACGTCGCTAAGAATTTGCCGTTGTGTTGCACCGAGGTCAGCCGCCGCGTCCAGCATGCTGGTATTGAGTTCCTTCAGTCGCGGCAGGACCATCAAGACAACGATAGGAATTGAAAAGGCCGCGTGGCTCAGCAGAACTGAGAAGAACCCCAGCGGGACTTTCAACGTGGTGAAAAAGATGAGGAAACTGGCGCCGATGATGACATCAGGAGAGACCATCAGGATGTTGTTTAAGGATAAAAGGGTATTTTTGAACACGGGTCGGCTCGTTTGATGGATCCATAACGCGCCAAAGGTGCCGGCAATCGTTGCAATCACCGCCGACAATAGGGCAATGATTATCGTATCAAGCACGATAGCGATGAGCCGGTCGTCCGCAAACAATGTTTTGTAATGGGCTAAGGTCAACCCCTGAAAACTGTCCATCGTACTGCCTGAATTAAAGGAATAAACGATCAGAAAAAGAATGGGTGCGTATAAAATAGCAAATACAACAATGAGGTAAAGGTAGGACCACTTAAATCTTTTTTTGGTCATCGTGACAACCTCCCCTCTGTTTTACGTTCACCGGTCAGCACCATAATAATGACCATCGCGACGATCAGCACAACGCCAATCGTGGAGCCCATGCCCCAGTTCATGGTGGTAAGGAAGTGTTCTTCAATGGCAGTCCCAAGGGTGATGACTTTGTTGCCGCCAATCAGCCGGGTCAGCATAAAGAGCGAGAGCGATGGAATAAAAACAGACTGAACGCCCGACTTGACGCCGGGCATGGTCAGCGGCCAAATAACCTTGGTAAAGGTCTGCCAGTTGGTTGCCCCAAGATCACGGCTGGCGTTGATATAGGAGAGGTCCAGGTCATCGATGGCATTATAGATTGGTAAAATCATAAATGGAATCTGGATGTAGGTGGCCACGAATACAAAGCTGAAATTTGTAAAGAGAATCTGCTGCGGTGCGATTCCAAACAGACCAAGGAACTGATTGGCAATCCCTGATTGACTAAAGATACCGATGAATGCGTAAGCCTTTAACAGCAGGTTGATCCAAGTGGGTAAAATTGTCAGTAAGATCCACAGCTGCCGGTGTTTCAATTGGTGAATAAAGTAGGCTGCCGGGTAGCTGATCAATAACGTAAATACAGTGATCAAAAATGCCCACCATAGCGAGTTGACGGTCATCATCAAATACGTCCCAGATTTAAAGTAGGTGACATAGTTTTGCAACGTGAAGTGATTATTCAGGTTCAGAAACGACTGGTAGATGATCAGGCCGA
This sequence comes from Secundilactobacillus collinoides DSM 20515 = JCM 1123, assembly GCF_001435975.1. GTDB lineage: Bacteria > Bacillota > Bacilli > Lactobacillales > Lactobacillaceae > Secundilactobacillus > Secundilactobacillus collinoides. Next base: position 44,768 of record NZ_AYYR01000059.1, on the reverse strand, counting down.
CTGGCGCAATAACGAAAAGGCCGATCCACAGCCCATAGGGGACGTAGTAAGTCCAGTTGGCAAATTGGCGATGGTTCATTGGCCGGCCTCCTCTTCAGCATCTTCGTACTTCTCCAAACGTGCATCAAAGTCGGCTTCCGTTTCATGCAGCCGCATGACATGGATGTCGTAGGGGTCGAAGGTGAGACCCACTTTTTGACCCTCTTCAGCAGGGTTGGTTGCGTGCACCAGCCATTCATTCTTGTCATCATCAGTGGCAACGATTTCGTAGTAGTCGCCGCGAAAGAGCTGACTGTCGATGGTCACTGAGAGTTTACCGGCTTCGACAGTGGTAATGTCCAAGTCCTCAGGACGTAAAACGACCTCCACCGGTTCGTTCGGCCGCATACCGGCATCCGCACATTCAAAGGTTTTGCCGACGAAGGCCACTTCGTAATCCTGAACCATGGTACCGTTTAGAATATTGGACTCACCAATAAAATCAGCGACAAAATGATTGATCGGCTCATCGTAAATGTCGACGGGCGTGCCGCTCTGCAGGACGTTGCCGTTGTTCATCACAAAAATTTCATCGCTCATTGCGAGGGCTTCTTCCTGATCATGGGTCACAAATAGAAACGTGATGCCCAAGCGCTGCTGCAAATCACGCAGTTCATACTGCATATCGCGACGCAATTTTGCATCTAACGCTGACAAGGGCTCATCCAGCAGCAACATTTTGGGGTTCATCACAATGGCCCGGGCAATGGCGACTCGTTGCTGCTGACCACCCGATAGCTCACTAATTTGGCGGTCAGCATAGCCTTTTAACCGCACCGAATTCAGGGCGGTTGCAACCCTGTCATCAATTTCTTGCTTGGAGAATTTTTTTTGCAACCGTAAGCCAAATGAAACGTTGTCGTGCACGTTCATGTGCGGGAACAACGCATAGTTTTGGAATACCGTGTTTACTTTTCGTTTGTTTGCTGGCAGGTCATTGATACGTTTGCCGTTGAAGAGCACATCGCCTTCAGTGGCATCTTCAAAACCGGCGATGATCCGTAAAATGGTGGTTTTACCGCATCCGGAAGGTCCCAGCAGTGTATAAAATTTTCCCTGCTCAAGGTCAATATCAATGCCCTTGAGCACTTCAGTTTCATCGTAACGTTTCACGACGTTTTTTAGGCGAATAATTGGTTCAGTCATCGTCTTTCCCCCTCGATTACTAACAGTTGAGACGTGTCAGTAAACTCTGATTCGTTATGGTTTAGTTTGTGGGTCAAAGTACCTGCCGGCGAGCGCCAAATCGCCACTGCCGCAGGTTAAACGACCAGACACTATTATAATTGGTTTAGTGCGTAAAACCAAGCAATTAATCACGGTGAACACGACAGAATAAGCTGATTGTCTAGTTGGTAACCATCATTAATGATGGACGCGGAACTTCCGGTTGAACAACCCTGCCAGTAGCGTTGTTAATAGGGATGATCCGGCACGCTTCTACAGCACGTGTCTGTCAATTGATTCCCGGAAAAGAACGATATTGATGATGTACGACGATGCCGCCTCGCGGATCATTATTTAAAATGGTATAGGTCAGACGATTTTCAATTGAAGATTTTGCTGTGAACTTGATCTTAGTCAAGGTAATTTCGGCACAGTCTGGTAGACTAGGTGGTAAATAGCAATCAAAGGAGGGGTTTCATGGATAGACATGATGCTGTTGCGTGTGTGCAGTTGGTCCCAATCTTTCAGGAATTAGACGAAGAAACGGTTGGTGCCGTGGCCGCACTCGTTCAGGAACGGTATTTTAAGAAGGGGGATTACCTGTTTATGGCTGGTGATGATGCACAATCGTTGGTCATTATCGCCCATGGTCAAGCTAAGGTAACGCAAACGACTGCCAACGGGCGCGAACAGCTGATCAGAGTGCTGACGAGCGGTGATTTTGATGGCGAAGCAATCTTGTTTCAAGACACGGATCGGACTACCACTGCTCAGGCACTGGTACCGACACAGGCGTGCACGATTTCACGACACGATTTTCAGCAGTTGCTGGCAACGTCTCAATCGATTGCTTTGAACATGCTGAATGCGCTTGGTAAGCGCGTAGCAGCCCTTGAATCACAGGCAGTTGCAACGTTAACCAGCAGTGTTGGCGAACGTCTGGCAACTTACTTAGTGGAGACCAGTTCGGCACTTGGTCAGGTCAGTTTTAAATTACCGATTGCGAAGAAGGACTTGGCTGCGTACTTGGGGACTTCACCGGAAACAATCAGTCGGAAATTGACACAATTTTCAAACCAGCATTTAATCAGCCAAAGTGGTAGAAGTTTAGTCACAATTTTGAATGCTGACGGTTTGATGACAATAGAATAGGTTAGGAAACAAATCGGTAAATCAACGTTTTGGAGGCGCTGACTTTATTTATAAAACAGGGCGTTTTTAATTGCAAAAGTAGTTTTCATGTTATATAGTTAGCTAGTCAAGTAATTAACCAACCATTTGGAGGATCTCAACATGAAAACAAGAACCTGGGTGGGTTTAATAATTGGGTTATTGATCATCATTCCTGCAGCAATCTTCGGCTATTCAGAGTTTCATGGGCAGACGTACTATGCCCAAGTTGGCAACCTGCACAATTCATATACGGAAAAATCGGATTCCGGGAAGGCAATGGGGAAAGTTTATGTCTATAAAATGACCGGCTATGACAAGGTCGGCAAGGCGAAGGCGTTGACGGTGACATCGATGGTGGGTGTGAAATTCACTAAGGGGCACTATGTTAAGATCGTGTGGTCAGAAAATAAGGGTGTGAAGAGTTACGCGCGGGTGCAGTGGCGAGAGATTCCGAAGGCGGCACGAACGCATTTAAGCACGATGAACTAAGCGCTCGTCGCAAGTACCGTTGAAACAAATATCCGGGACTGATGTTTTGCCCGGAGTCGCGTCAGCAGTAGCTCCTTGCCACGCAGAACTTGGATACAGGAAAAGTGTTTCGGAAACCCAACGTCTTACTAACATTAGAAAACCGAGGCAAGTGAGCCAATAATTGGGTTTTCTTCAGAATAAAAGCGGCTTCGTAGGCAATCCCTTTAAGATTGTCTGCGAGGCCGTTTTATTTGTCGGCTGGGTTTATTAGTCGCACGTTTAGAGCTAAATAATGAGGACATATTGAGGCAATTGCAGGCATATGTATCAGGTCTAGGCGCTTGGGCTCACCCTCAGTTTGTTCGACCCGTTTTGCAATCATTTTGCTGCCAGTACTAACAAGAAATGTTTGCTTTTTTTAAAGTCATAATGGTACTTTAGAAGGGTGAAGCACTAACTATTCGTAAATAAACAACTGGAGGGATAATCAAGTGACCTTAGCAGATAAACGTATTTTAATTATTGGCGGTACCTCAGGTTTTGGCCTTGAGATTGCCAAACAGACCGTTCTTGAAAAAGCCGATGTCACGATCGTGGGAAGGCATGCAGACCGGGTTAATGCGGCTGTTGAACAATTGAAAAATATTAATACAACGGTTCATGGGTTAAAACTCGATGCAACCAAGGAAGCGGACTTGGCACAGTTATTTGATGGCCAAGTTCGGTTTGACCACGTTGTCTCAATGCTTGGCGGTGCTATGGGCGGCGGTTTCCTGGATAATTCATTAACCGCGATCAGGTCGGCAATCGAAGCTAAATTTTTCGATAATTTAAGGCTCGCTCAGGTTGCCAGTCAGCATCTTAATCAGCATGGTTCACTGATCTTTACCTCTGGATCGGGTGGCAGTCCGGCAACTGCATCGGGTGCCATTGTCGGCAATCACGATATCAATCTAATGGTGGAGGGGCTAGCTGTAGAAATGGCGCCCAATTACCGGGTTAACGCAGTGTCACCAACATGGACACCGACCGGATTGTGGCGGAATATGTCTACTGATGATAAGCAGCAACAGGAAAAAGCGTTCGCTGAAGGGGTGCCGCTGAGGCGGGTTTCAAAGCCGGATGAGGTTGCATCTGGGTACCTTTATTTAATGCAAAATGATTTTATGACCGGTCAGGTGTTGCACATCGATGGCGGCGTTGATTTATAAGAAAACAAAAATGACCTCCGCAGCAACTCACTGCGAAGGTCATTTTTTTAGGCATTATTTTTTGGTTTCAACACCCAGGATGAGACCAGCATGGCTAGACTGACGCCAATGGCTAATGGTAACAGTGCCGAATAGTTCAGGTGACTGACTTCAAAAATCATGAAGAGCGCCATGAGTGGGGCTTGCTGTGAGGAAGCCAACAGAGAACTGGCCCCGAGCAGCCCGCATTGCCACAACGAAACGCCAGGAATAAAGAGCCCGGCGCCAAACCCAATGGCGGTTCCGATAACGGCACCAACTGAAATGGATGGTGTCAATGCCCCACCAGCAGCGCCGGCGCGCAACGTGAAGGTCGTGACGACCGCCTTTGCTAAGCCGCCCAATAGAAAGATACCAACCAGACTGGCAGATTTGTTATTCAGCGCGGTCTGTGCCAATGCCCGGCCATTACCCATGATTTCTGGGTAATGCATGGCAATCAATCCGGTAATCAATGCGACTAAAGGCAGCTGCCACAGCAAATTCTTATTGCGAGTCTGCTTAGCACCAGCCCACTTGAACCCTTTGCGAAAATAGGCACCTGCTAAACCGCTGACGGGGCCAATAATCAGGACTAAAACCACTGACTTTAACGTGAAATCGCCACTACCAACAGCATAGTATGGCCGGAAGCCTTTTAGAATGGCTCCCATCAGCATAGCAATGACTGACATGGTCAGGCTAACCATGACGGCTCGTTTGGTGAGCTTCTTGTACAAAATTTCTAAACAAAATAGGGCCCCAGTGATTGGCGCAATGTAGACCCCTGCGAAACCAGCACCAGCTGCCGCTGCAATCAGCAGTTTGCGGTCGTCTTCGCTGAGTTCAACGCCGTGGAACCGTTTCAAGAATCGTTGCCAAGTTTGTGAAATCATGGCCCCCAGCTCCCGTGGCGCAAGTTCGCGTCCGACTGAGCCACCGGTCCCCACATAGAAGATTTGTGTCATGACGTGCAGAATAGTCGTCCAAACTGGCATTTCTTCGCCGGCAATTCCCTTTGCGATGCTGACGGTTGGTCGCATGCGCGTCCGCATCAGCCACCAAACGATGGCGGCGATGATACCGCCAATCAGGACTGATAGCAAACGGTGGGTTGGCGAGACAGTCCAGGCAAACGGGTGGAATTCGTTTTCATTGAAACTCAGAAAAACGTGCTCAATCAGGTTTAAAAACACGCCGAGAAAGAGTGAACCGGCACCAACTACAACGCCTAATACAACGGTCGAAATGGCCATTGTTAAATTTTCGTGTTCCTTTAACATTACATAAACATCCTTTGGTGCTGATCTCTGGGTAATCGCCAAAGTACACCACATTCTTTAAATTTATACGCTGATATCATATTATAGAGGGGAATTTTTAGAAATACAAGAAAGCGTGATGGTGTCATAGGCTGAAAGACGGCAAAAAGGATTGAAATTGAGGTGGAATAAAATTACGGTATCCGGTTCCATTTGTGATTGTTAAGTGTTTTTTGAAACGTGGTTTTGGTGACCCTTATCTTGAATGATAAGCGGAAACTTTTTTTATGTATTAAAGAAGCATCCGCAAAAACGTGCATTTGCGGATGCCTTTCGCTTTCGTTGTTGGGTCACATCGATAATTGTTAATAAAAGCGTTTTAAACCCAACTTGAGTAACGCGAGACCCTAAAGTTTCTTTTCAAAACCCTCCATCGGCGCCATTGTGTTTTGGTAATCTTGTGCTTTATCGGCGTCATTACTAAAGTGCATGACATCGTGGAAGGACGTTTTCAAATACGTTTGCATGACACTTGGAATGGCCAGCTCGTCCATATCGTTGGGACTCATTTCAAAACGCAGGCTCGCTTCGTCACCAGCAGTTACTTTTTGAACCCATTGCGGTTCCCGCAGAAATTCGCGTCCAATAGCCACTAAGGTGCCACCATCAGCGAGTACTGCATCAGCATCGGCTGGCGTTTCGACTGACCCGATACCGATCAATGGGATGATGCCATTCGTGTGGGCCGCAAACTGCGATAACAACGTTTGCGTATTCGTCTTATCGTTGAGGGAGGTCCGTTTGTAATTTCCCATCGACATGTGGATGTAATCTACTTTATCTTTGATCTGATCGACAAAGTACAGGGAATCTTCCAAACGAATGCCTGGATTCTCAATTTCCTCAGGAGAAATGCGATAGCCCAGCAGAAACGGGTGGTCAGCATACTTCGCAATCGTGGCTTGAACTGATTTGATAACGGCTAGGGGAAAGGCCATGCGTTTGTCGCGTGAACCACCCCAGTTATCGGTACGTTGGTTTGAGTTTGGGGAGAAAAATTGTTGCAGCAGGTAGGTGTTGGCACCATGAAGTTCAACACCGTCAAAACCAGCGATAATCGCACGGCGAGTGGCGTCACCAAAGTCAACAACCAGTTGTTGAATCTCATCTTCTGTCATGGCGCGGGGTGTTTCAGAATCGGCAGGGTAGACGGCAGCAACGGCACTGGCACTGACAGGCTGTTCCCCCCGCAGAATATGGTGGTTTGATTTTCGCCCGGCATGAAAGATCTGTAGAACGGCCTTTGTGCCATTCTGATGAAGCGTCCGAGCGAGTGCTGTCAAGCCCGGAATCATGTCATCATTGGCAACAGAGAGTTCGCCTTCAAACCCTTTACCGGAATCGGCAACGTTGGCCACGGCAGTAATGACAAGTCCCGGACCGGCAGCTCGCGCCGCATAGTAGTTGAGTTCATCGCTGGTCACCATACCGTTATAGAAACTGGTCATGGTGGTCATCGGCGACATTACAACACGGTTTTTAAGGGTGAGGCCGTTGTTGAATTGAAATGGAGAAAGAAATTGATGCGTTGTCATAGTCATTACCTCTCTGACTTGTATTTTTGTTGATGCAAGTGTTAGTATAGTGGCTACGCAACAACAAACAAGTACGCACTATTTAGTGCTATAGTGCCCAAAAGGAAACAATTGTGTCACCTTAGTATTCAGGAGGCTATCGGCAATGAAAAAAATTTATCGAATCGGTGTTGAGGCCACGTTAGAAGTCATCGGTGGCAAGTGGAAACCGATGATCTTATGTTATTTGGGCAATGGTCCAATTCGAACCGGCGAATTAAAACGTAATTTACCGAAAATCACTTCGAAGATGTTGACGCAACAGTTGCGCGAACTTGAAAGTGACCAAATCATTAGTCGCAAAGTTTATTCCCAGGTGCCGCCGAAGGTTGAATATGCGTTGACCGAAGAGGGCCGAACGCTGCGCCAACTTCTGGTAGATATGGCAGAGTGGGGCGAACACCGAGTTCATGAGCGTCAAGCGGCTGGTGAAGAAGTTGAACTTGTGCATGAAGAGCATGACGGCTACTTAAACTTCGCGCCGATTACTCAAGACGCTTAATGATTGAGGTACTGGAAAGCGCGTGGAATAAAAAGTGATTTTGCACGTTTAGACGAGATAAGCCAGCATTTTTAAGGTCGCAGATTGATACACCATATGGCCGTTGAAACAGTCTTTCACTGCGATAATCAGGTCTTATCACGGCTCTATTGCTATCAAAAACCCCATCTAAAAATCCAATTTAAGGATTTTTAGATGGGGTTCTTGATATGCTGGGGGCAAAAGCGTTCTTTGTCCCATTCTACCTAGAGTTGCTCATTTTTTTCTTGAAGGGTTAAAAAGCGTAACTCCGCTTGGCGACGAGCTTCGACAGCGTTAGCCTTATTGTCGAAGGTTTTGTTTAAGACATACCGACCCTTGAAATAAAGCCGGGCAATCCAGCGGTGTTGCTTTTGGTCATAGCTGACGCCAGTGATGCCGCTGCTGTTATTCTTGCGACGATCGGTGGCGCGGGGATGCCAAGTCTTTTCTAACGGTTTCCAGTTCCCAATATATTGTCTTGTTTTGGGATTGTTGCGAATGAGTTCCCGGGAACGCTGCTTACGGATGCACCCACAGCTGAGGGTGCGCCCGGTGCGTAACAAGTGGCCATCTACGACACATTGATTGCCGCAGTCACACTGGCAAAACCAGGTGATGTTACCGTTACTCAACTTACCAGCTCGTTTGATCACGACCAAACGTCCGATCCGGTGACCGGACATATCGATCATTCTTTGACTCAAAATGTTCACTCCTTAGGCTAATGAACGCCAGCAGTAACGATATTTTAGGGCGTAAAACACCGTCGACTGCAGTAACAGACAGTAGTTAACCTATAACCATTCCCAACTACCATTATAAGACTCATTTGAATGCTTGACTAGCGCAATGGTTAAGTTTGGACATAATTTTACGCAAATTTAAGATACAAGACACTAAAGACGTTTGTGTTGCAATTAGGCATATATGCGGATTTATTTTGTTTCAAATACACCGCAATCAAAATCACTTGGTCAAAAAAACGCCCATCACTGGACGTTTTAAGCTAATTCGCATTAAATGCAGTCACGACTTGTTTAGCAGTCTTAGTTGCGTAACTAGCAGCTGCCTTTTTCAGCGCCGCCTTATAGGAAGCGTTAGTAATATCCTCGTTTTGGCTCTTAGCCTCAGTGTTGGCGGCTGTTGTGAATAGTTTCGTGACAATCGGTTTTGTGTAGGTCGATGCATAACTTGTCGCAGGGTTCTTGGTTGTTCTGGTGAACGTGTAAGTTGTGCCTTTGATGCTCACAGCACGACCATCACGGTAGCCGGTTAACTTTGCGGTATATTTTGTGCTGCTTTTTTTATAGAGATAAAGTTTGTAATTCTTTGATCCGACCTTACCGGTACTAGAAACTGTTCGGAAATTGGCGGTGAATTTTGTCCGGTTGTTCGTGATCGTATTCTTTGTCGGCATCATTACGGCAACTTGTGGTGCTTTGAAGTCGCCCATAATGATGACCCGAGCAGTCCCCGAACTCGTTTTAATATTTTTCCAGTGAAAGGCAAACCCAGCTTTGGCGCTTTTATAATAACCAGTTGGACCTTTAACATCGGTCTTGGTAAAGACAGATGAGGCGTGTACTGTTGCCGGATGGTACAGTGCGATCGAACCGAAACCGACAATGGCCAAGATGATGGCTGTTCCCTTAATCAAACGATGGTTGTTCATGATAGTTCCTCCCTAGTGAAACCCCTCAATATGCTCAAAGCGTACCATAGAATGGTTCTAATCACAACGCCTATGATTAAAACAAAACCAGTTAAATCCGTGAATATCTGACAGGAAGTATTTTTCATTATCCAGCATGGTATAGTAAGTATAAATACTGGAGGTAATGGGATGATTGATTTAATGAACCAGATTCGGTTAGCGGCTGAGCAGGAGCCAAAAACGGTTTCGCAACAATTTCTCAAGTTAATGGAAGAAGTAGGCGAGTCAAGCCAGGCATATCTATCAAGTCAAAATGCATCTGGAAGCGGATATAAGCAACTGACGACCGCCAATACGAAAGAGGAACTCGCTGACGTTTTACTGGTCACACTGGCAATTCTTCATAAGTTAGACACTAGCGATGCTGAATTAGAAACACTGCTGACAACCAAAACAGAAAAGTGGTTGCGCAAACAGGATCCAAGCGCATCGAAGAAAGGGTAGCCCATGACCAAAAAGATGACGTACATACAAGCCAAGACGGCAACTGATTTTAAAACGGCTACAGCGTTGATCCTTGCTTATTCAAAATCACTTGGTATTGACTTGGGTTTTCAAGATTTTCAAAAAGAAATCGAGACGCTTGATAAGGAATATAATGCGCCAAAGGGGGCATTGATCATTGCGGAAGTCGATGGACAACCAGCAGGGGTTGTCGCCGTTCACGAATTTAGTGAGGGGGTTGCCGAGTTAAAACGCCTTTACGTTGACCCTGAATTTCGTCATTTAGGACTCGGCGCTCAATTAGCGGCACGCATCATTACCAAGGCGACTGACCTTGGTTACCGCAGCATCCGACTAGACACGCTGCCAACAATGAAGGGTGCACAGAGACTTTATAAGGCGCTCGGATTTCGTCAGATTGACGCGTATCGGTTTAATCCCGTTGAAGGGACACTGTATTTAGAAAAAACATTATGAGTTCCGTATCACCGAAATAGATCAGCCTATTTATAGAAGAAAAAAACTTGAACAAACGCTTGTATCGGGTTCATTTTATGCGACAGACCCGGCATTTTTAGGTTCGTTTAAGGCAACTGGTGCACCATCTTAAAGCACAGGCATTCATATTTTGCTGGTGCTTTTTTTAATTGATAAATGCTAATAACATAATAGTGAGAATCTGATTAGGTGCTTAAAATAGCGTTAGCCTAGGAATAAGCCAACATTATTTGGGAAAATGTATCCTAAATAAGGATCTGAAAGCGGATGTAAATCTAATCAAATCCTTAATTTTATGAAATATAAGAGAAAACCGCGTTGCTTTGATAAATAAAGCGATTTATTTTTATTTTACGGCTTTCAAATATGACAGATTGTGACAAATTGAAGATTTCTTGAAATGGTTGCGGTTGAACTGTAATACCATACATATTTGCCTGTAACGTTGGGTCTGTAATATAAGCATCATCAATTAAACAAAAAGGAGTTTCAACTTACATGAAAAAATTATTACTGGCAACACTAGGTGCAACGGCAATTTTCGCAGCAGGGCTTGGGTTTAACGCAACCACAGCAAGCGCTGATACACGGGTTACTGTTAAGTCCGGTGATTCTGTTTGGCAGATTGCTAAGGACAACAACTCAACAATCAACGCCATTGAAAATGCCAACAGCATTTCAAACCACATGATCTATGTCGGCGAAGTGTTGACGATTCCTAATTCAACGACATCATCAACTGCCTACAGTTCACAATCAGCTACTGTAAATAGCTCAGCTAACTACAGTAACTCACAGTCTACTACTGGTACTGGTTCAACGACCGGTTCAACTTCATCAACCAGCAGCTACACTCCAAGCACCACCACTTCAAGCAGCTCAACGACGTCATCAACGAGTTCTTCAAGCAGTTCAAATGCAGCAGCTAAGGCTTGGATCGCTAACAAGGAATCTGGCGGTTCATACTCTGCAACGAACGGTTCATACATCGGGAAGTACCAATTAAGTTCATCATACTTGAATGGTGATTACTCAGCAGCTAACCAGGAAAAGGTTGCCAACGAATACGTTTCTTCACGTTACGGTTCATGGACAGCAGCCAAGGCTTTCTGGGAAGCAAACGGCTGGTACTAAACCACTAAATAAATCTTTTAAATAGGCTTGTGGAACGCGTTTCCACTCTGTTGCCTAGAAAGATTCAAACCGTAAAAGAGCGGCATCAACGATTGTCTTTGTTGATGCCGCTCTTTTTATGATTTCAAACCCTATTTGGCCAATCAGTTAGTGTCTAACAGAACGATGCCCGCCGGATCGTCTGCCCTTCAGCACTTTACGCTTATATTTGGTTCGTGCGTTATCGGCTTCAAACTTAAAGTGGCGCATTTTACCGGCGTATGGTTGACCGTTCATTCGTGTCCGCAGCCAAGTATGCATGGCGTCCACCATTTGTTCAGCATTTTTGACCTGAACATCTTGGTGGGCTGCCTTAGCCGTTGGAATAACGTCGTCTTCAATTTGTTTGACCAGTTTTTGGTGATAGGCAATGAGTTCCATGGTCAGTGGTGCCTGGACGTACTGATTAAACAGGCTCTCAATGTAGCGCAGCGCGTCCTTAGCATCTTTTGGCTGGTAGAAACGATTATCTGTTTCTGTCATTAAAGTCCCTCGTTTCAATCCTGAATTTAGTTTCGTGAATGCTTTAAAAAAATCTGGCATAATGATGACGTAGTTAAGTGTCATAAGGGGAAAGACACACTTCCCAAACATAATAGTCATCCATTATAGAAATGTCAAAATTGGCAGGAAAACTGGCTTGACGAGGATACGTTAAAAAGCGTACATTTAGTAGTTGAATACCAATAAAGTTCAGAAAATAGTGCTAATCATTTTAAAAAATGGTCTGAACGAAGTTGACTCCCACAAAAAAACTTTGCTTGGTCTCGCGGCCCGTAGCTTCTTGTCGGAGAACATTTGATTCTATACAGAGTAAATGTGAGCACAACTATAAAATGATAGTCTAGGAGGCTGTTCAATGAGTTATCAAACCCTACTGTTTGATGTTGATGATACACTATTGGATTTTCAGTCGGCGGAACGTCAAGCATTAAACAACCTGTTTCGCGATTTAGAATTACCGCTGGACACGGATACTTATCAGTATTATCACGAACTGAATGAATCACTTTGGCGAAAATTTGAAGTCGGTCAACTGACGCGGCCAGAGATGCTGGTCAAACGATTTCATGATTTATTTGTTCACGTTGGCCATCCGGAAGTAGATTTTTCTCAGGCGGAAACCGTTTATCGCAACCACCTGGCGGAGGGGCATGATTTGGAACCAGAAGCACTGCAACTTGTGTTGGATCTCAGTCAGAAACATGATTTATATATTGTGACGAACGGTGTTGCAGCGACCCAGCAAAAACGGCTTGATGAAGCCAACATTGCCCAGTATTTTCAGCAGGTGTTCATCTCGGAAATCATCGGTGCTCAGAAGCCTGAATTGAAATTTTTTGAACAGGTTGCCGCTAATATTGTCGCTTTCGATAGGCGTAAAACGCTGGTTATCGGTGATTCTCTGACATCTGATATTAAGGGCGCCAACGGGTTTGATTTGGATTCGGTGTGGTTTAACCCGCTGAAAAAGCCGAATGAATCAGGTGAGATACCAACTTTTGAAATTGATCATTTGTTGCAGCTGGAGACCATTGTGGCGTAGCAAGTGACAAAATGAGTGGCTTATAAGACAACTGACCCATCTAAAGCCCACAAGGGGTTTAGATGGGTCAAGTCTATACGGATGGCACAGAACGACAGTGTCCGTTTTTTAAGTTTAGAAATGCATGGATGGCTTGTGGTTTAGGCACCGAAATCTGTTTGATTGGTCATTAATGACTTTAACTCAGTGCCACCAGGAATGCTGCTAGCGTGATAAAGGAACACACAGTACTCCAAAATTGAGTTGATGCTAGTTCTGATTCGTTAACGTTGAATTGAATGGCTAAGGTCGTTGGCATTGTCGCCGTTGGGATAGCTAGGGTCAAGACGACCAGCCGTTGCAGTTCTGACGTTGCGCCGAATGCCAACATGATGCCCCAAATAACAATTGGAAACAGAATGTTTTTCGAAAAGACCGTTGCAACAATTGCTCTGTTGACCAAAATCTTCCGGGTGAACAGGACGATCCCGGTGGCAAAAATGGCTAATCCGCCAGCACCTTTGCCCAATAGTTCAAAGGAACCGCTGAGGTCCTCTGGCATTTGCCAGCCGACGAGAGCCAAAATAAGCCCGAGTAACGCCGCTGCAACAAGTGGTTTCTTCAATGTTCCTAATAACCGTGAGCCAAGACTGGCGTCGCTGCTCAGCGTTGCGAAGACGGTTGGCAGAATCAAAATGTTAATGATCAATGTACAAACACCGATCGTAATGGCACTCTGTGAAGCACCGAAAATAAGGGGTAAAATAGCTGATCCGATAAATGGAACTGAAGGGTCGGCCACGGACATTGCGCGCAGCGTCGAGATATGTAGCGAAGTGTGAAACAAGTACCGGTTGATAATGAGAAAGATAATATAGCAACCCACCATGCTGACCAGCAGCCAGGCTGCCAACGGAATATCCTTAATGATGATTTTTCGGGGTGTACTCCAGATACCGGAAAAAACGCTCAGGGGTAACATAAAATTCATGACCAGCCGGACAAACATTTGACTGTCATGATCATCGAAATAGTCTCTGGCAGCAGCAAAGTAGCCTAACGCAATCGTGACAATAATGGGTAATAACGCAAAAATCAAAGTTTTTAACACAATGACATCTCCTCTCGACCTGTTAATGTAAAATTATACAACAAATGATTTTAATTACAAGATTATGAAAAAATATTAGAGACTCTCATTTTCACTTAATTGTGCGTGGCAATGGATTTTGACAGCTATCAGAACTATTATTTCTTTTTTAATTATTTAAGTCCTGATTTAATGGCGATTATATAAAAACGATGGCAGAGAATTTTCTCGTCAAAATAACAAAAAGTGGATATTCAGTACTTGATGAAAAATGAATAAACAACGATTATGAGAATAATATGTGCTTGATTGTCGACAAAATAAAAAGGATTTCGCCCGTTAGACAGCGATAATCCTCTCATCACGGTGTTGCATGAGTCACTTTATTTCCGATGGTGGAAAAGATGCTTTAGACTGTCAACAACCCATTGAGAAATGGGTCCCCAATTGGTTAAACCACCAGAGCTGGGCGGGGTTTTTACAGTCACCTGGATTTTAGGTAACCCGCCTGGTGTGTGTCGTTTATCTGGTTCCTCCGGCATCCTGAATCCCTCCTTTATCAAACGTGAGTAACGTTGGCACGCTGATGAGATCGCGTAACCTCTTCATGATTAGTCGCCTCGGACGTGTGTCATCTTTTACTATATTTTAACTTATTTTGACAGTAACGCGGGTAAAATACGATATTGTAAGCTTCATTTGTACTTTTTTATGTAACCCATTAAATTAAATACTGAGGTAAATTATGAAAACAATTTTAGCAATTCATACCGGCGGCACGATTTCAATGTCGCAAAATGAAAAGGGCGAAGTGGTGCCGAACGCAGAAAACCCAATCGCCAAGGAAGCCACTATTTTAAATGGCCAGGTCAATTTAGTAACTGATGAGATGTTTAACCTGCCTTCCCCTCATGTGACCCCAGCCGTGATGCTGCAAATCAAACAACGCATTGACCAAGCGGTGCAGGAGGGTGTCGATGGGGTCGTGATCACCCACGGGACAGACACGCTGGAAGAAACGGCGTATTTTTTAGACCTGACTCAGACCAGTGATATCCCCATCGTTCTAACGGGTGCGATGCGGTCATCTAACGAAATCGGATCAGATGGGCTGTATAACTTTCAAAGTGCAATTATGGTGGCCGCTACGCCGGAATCAAAAGGCAAGGGTGCGTTGGTCGTCATGAACGACGAGATTCATACCGCCCGTTATGTGACAAAAACGCATACCACTAATGTGGCAACGTTTCGAACGCCAACGTTTGGACCAATAGGTGTCGTTGCCAAAGGCAAAGCGCAATACTTCCAAGAACTGATCCAGCAGTCGACCTGCGCCCTCGATCACGTTGAAGATGGTGTGTACTTGATCAAAGCCTACGCTGGAATGGGTGGGACGTTGTTTAATGCTATTGCATCACCCGATACGAAGGGACTCGTCATTGAAGGTCTTGGTGCTGGGAACCTGCCGCCCGCAACGTTGCCGGCAATTGAAAAATTGTTAGCGTTGAGAATTCCTATCGTTCTCGTTTCGCGCTGTTACAATGGCGTTGCTCAGGATATTTACGATTATGAGGGCGGCGGCATTGAACTGACCAAGATGGGACTCATTTTATGCCAGGGTTTGAACGGGCAAAAGGCCCGGATCAAATTGTTAGTCGGATTGAGCGGCGGACTTACTGGTCAAAAGTTAAGAGAATTTGTCAGCAACGCAATTTCGTAGTTAATTCTAAGTAATTCAGGCCTAGATGTGCTATCATAGCTGTTTGAGAATATTGAAAAAGAGGTGAGACAATTTGAATTCAATCGTAAACGACCTAAGGTTTGCGCTGCAGCGAAAAGCCTTAGTCAACGTCTATCAACTCAATCAAAACGTCGTGTATACCGGTTATGTCAACATTATTGACGAACTTGGTATCGTTTTGACCACGTTTGATGATAGCGGTATCGAGGATGGTGCCGTCTATTTAACCTTTGAGGCTATTGAGTTTGTTGAGTTCGACAGTGATGATCTGGACAGTATGCGATTTCGAATTGAAAACGCACAGCAGTCTCACTTTGTGAGTTATGGTAAACTAACATCAGCGTTTAATTTAAAACGACCCCTGATACGCCAAGTGTTGGAAAATGCGATGGTCAATGAAAGTACCATCATGGTGGTTGAACGCGATTCTGATAAATTTTATGAAGGTCAGGTTACCCGAATTTCGGATTATGACGTGGATTTTCAGGTGTTTAATAAGTTTGACCTACATGATAAACCTAAGCTGACGTTTGATTTTGCTGACATTCTTCTTGTGGAGTTTGAAGGTAAAGAACTGACGTTACAGACCGTTGCGATGGGGGTATTTGAGAATATGCCGCCCGTCACGACCCATCAAGTAGAGAGCCAGACAGGGATTCAAGAGGCACTGCAACACGCGTTTGAAACAAATGCGTTAGTTTCATTGAATCCAAAGGCGGATGAAGGCATGTTCTTTGTTGGCCGAGTCAACACGCTGACCAACGATATGGTGCTGGTTAATCTGGTTGATATGGCTGGTCAATTTGGCGGTTACTGGCTGACTAAACTGAGTGCCATCCAACAAGTTATTACGCGGTCGGATTATTTGCAGGTCGTGGAAACATTTATCAGTATCAATCAGCGGGTGGGTGTGACAAAGCAGCCTGGACTTAATGATGAACGGCTCTTTGACCCGACCACTGACCTCTTTTCGATGATTCTTGGGCAATCGGTAGCACTGCGGCGCATCGTGCGGATCCAGCTGCACGATGATCAAAGCATCACTGGTTATCTGAGCCGGCTGGATGATAAGCAATTTATCTTTCACCAGGTCGAAGAGGGCATGATCATTGATCCATTAGGGACCATGTTTGAAATTGCCGATGTGGATGAAGTCGCGTTTGATTACATGGATGCTCAATTGTTGGAAAAGGAATTGCGTAACCAGGGTGAGTTGTAGGAGGAATTTGTAGTGGATCAGATATGGAAATGGTGGGCTAAGCTGCCGAAGTGGATTCGAGATACAATTCAAGTGGTCATGGCGATGACGATTCTGCTCATCATTTATGATTTAGCAGTCCCGCCGATGACGCATAAACCGTACTCGATGAGCACCCTAATATCGTTCCCATTTCAAGTGATTCTCGGCTTCATTGTGGTGGCCGTTTATAATTACTTCAAAGCGCGTTCTCAAGCAAAAGAAAAAGCGGCAAAAGAACGGGCGGCAGAAGTTGAACAGTTAAAAAAAGAACAGCAAACAAAGCAGCATTCAGAAAACCTCAAGCGGAACCAGGCTAACGGTGCTAAACAGCAGGATCGATAGTTAAAGCGCGTGGTATTCATTGGTGTTGCAAAATAAAAAGAAGATTTAGTTCAATGTCCGTATTCGGAAATGAACTGAATCTTCTTTTTAGGTTAATCTGTATAGAATTCAACCGCCAGTGCCCCTAAACCAGTATAGGTACTGATAACTGGACCTGCTTCGTGAATTGTAATTTCTGTGTTAGGCAGACTTTCGTGGATTCGGCCTGCAATCTCACTGGACTGTGTCAAATTATCCACATGAGTCAGGCCAACTTTGGCTGGGGATAGTAGTTGAATGCGAGCCACCAGCTCATCAATTTGTTTGTTCAAGAATCGCTTGCCCCGGCCCTTTGAAGCAACCTGCAACGCACCGTTCTTGACCTCAGCAACGACTTTGATGTGCAGGAGGTTGGCGATGCCGCCCGCTGTCCGGCTGAGACGGCCGCCCTTGATCAAGTTTTCCAATGTGTTTAAAAAAACATAGATTTCCGTGTTTTCCCTGTGTAACTCAATGGCGTTGAGGATGTTTTCCAACGGCGCGTGGTTCTTCGCCATTTTTGCGGCGGTGATGACCTGAAACGCCAGCCCACGATCAATTGACAATGAATCGATCACTGTGACCTTTGTTTCTGTAATATCGGCAGCCTGGCGCGCGGCGTTTACCGTGCCGCTGAGATGGTGTGTTAAATTAAGACACAACACCTCGTCACCGGCATCACCAATGTCGTTGAATACTTCAAGAAATTGGCCAATGGAGGGCTGGCTAGTTTTAGGCAGTTCTTCATCCCCCGTTAAGTGACTGAGAATTTCAATATTGGTAATATCTTTTCCATTATTAAAATACTCTTTATCGCCAATGCGGACGACTAATGGCACAACAGTAATGGGTAAGTCGTTTAATTCTTCTTCGGTTAATTGAACGGTTGAATCCGTCACAATCTGGATACTCAATAGCGACACCTCGTTTTAAATGAATGACCTTAACTAATCAAATGACGCTCGCTGGTAAGTTGGTTGCCAAATGCCCACATCTTTGATTGCGGGCGTTATAATGGTGGTAAACCAACACCGACTATTATACAGTAAATTGTCGGAATTGACAGATATCGAGGATGAAATCATGACAGAAAATCAAAATCATACACAGGAAGAATCAACTGAGGAAACAGCGGCTACTAAGAAGAAATTAGACATTAATGCGCTTGCCATGAATCCCATGCAGGTGGGTATGGCTCGGATGAAAGCACAGAAAAAAGACGGTACCAGTGATGAATCAGCAAAGAAAAAACGTCACTGGTGGTCACGGCAAAAATAGATAGGAGGCTTCAATTTGGCACAGATCAGCGTTATTCAGGGTGATATCACGACAATGAAGGTTGATGCAATCGTTAACGCCGCTAATACTGGTCTGGTTGGCGGTGGCGGGGTCGATGGCGCCATCCACCGGGCAGCTGGACCAGAACTCGACATTGCCTGCCGCAAACTGGGCGGCTGTCCAACAGGAGAGGCGAAGGTCACCCCAGGTTTTCGCTTACCAGCTCGTTTTGTGATCCATACACCGGGACCCATCTGGCGTGATGGGTCGTTTGAAGAACCGAAATTGTTGCGGGCGTGCTACGTGAATAGTTTAAAGCGCGCGGTTGAAAACGGGTGTCAAACAATCGCTTTTCCATCGATCAGCACCGGCGTTTACGGGTATCCCTTAAAGGCGGCAGCTAAGATTGCTTTGACTGCTATCGCTCAATTTGACGCACCGCTGCAGGTCACTATGGTCTGTTTTGAGGACGCAGCCTTTTCGGCATATCAGGCTGTTTTAAACGAACTGGATTAATTGAATTTTTAAAAGAAAAAGATGATGACTGATTACGAGCGCTTGTTCGTGATCAGTCATCATCTTTTATTTGACGTTTTTATATGTCGTAAACCAACTATTTGCTACCGATGAACTTTGTGAGCTCAGCGGTTTCCTCAGCGGTCGGCTGGCTTTCCATTGATTTGATGTTGTGAAGTCGTTCGACCGTGATATGAAGATTCAGTGCGAGTTCAGTATCAGTCAAATTGTGCTTTTTTTGGTATCCAATGATTTTCTCAGCAATAGCGCTCATTTCTTGTTCCATAAGATCCCTCCACCTTTTGATTTGGTCTAACCTTATTATAGCCGATTTAGCGCTGAATGAACAATATTGCGTGTGGGCTTGTGTGGGAAAGACTGAAGTGGCGGGGTTTGTTGTTACCCACAAATTGGCTGAAATTGTGTGCTAACTCGCGAACTTGGGATGTTTTGTTGAATCTGTTTTTGGCGAATGCTTAAGTGTGCAAGTTTCACTTGTTTATTTTGAGTGAAATTTCAGGTTGGTACAGAGGATTTAAGCGGTTTGTTTTTAGGGGAGGGTTTGGTACCGTGAAGTAGTTTTCGAGGTGTTTGATTTTTTTGAGGCCATGTTGAAATGGGTGTTGGGAGCAAGGGAGCTGTTTTTTCGAGGGCTTACATACATTGATGATAAATGTTCGGTCAGCGTTTTGGTTTTGCTAATATGGCGTATAAACGTGTTCCAGGAAGCAAGGAGTTGCATGTAAGGGACTTCGGACAAATAATCCAAGACCGGGATTTTTTGCCCAAAGTCCCTTACACTCCACTCCTTAAACGCTTCCTTCCACACTCTTCCATACAGGCCCAGTCAGTTTAGTGGTCTTGCTAATATGTTGTCGAAACGTGTTCCAGAAGGCAGAGGGCTCCTGCGTAAGCAACTTCTGGCACCAAATCCAAGCCCAGGATTTGATGCCGAAAGTTACTTACGCTCCGCCCTCTAAACGCCTTCTTCCACACTCTTCCATACAGGCCCGGTCAGCATAGTGGAATTGCTGTTATGGCGTATAAACGTGTTCCAGGAAGCAAGGAGTTGCATGTAAGGGACTTCGGACAAATAATCCAAGACCGGGATTTTTTGCCCAAAGTCCCTTACACTCCACTCCTTAAACGCTTCCTTCCACACTCTTCCATACAGGCCCAGTCAGTTTAGTGGTCTTGCTAATATGGCGTCGAAACGTGTTCCAGAAGGCAGAGGGCTCCTGCGTAAGCAACTTCCGGCACCAAATCCAAGCCCAGGATTTGATGCCGAAAGTTACTTACGCTCCGCCCTCTAAACGCCTTCTTCCACACTCTGTCACCAAATCATCACCTTCACGTAATCTTCTAGTTATCTTCACGCGTTATCATTAATTTATTGATATAATGAAACCTAACGAAAACTATGTAGATGAGGTGTTCCTATGACTTTCAAAAAACCACTTTTAGCACTTGCTGCTTCCGTTGCACTGTTTGGTGTCACAACGGTTAGTGCTCACGCGGCTAGCATTCAGGCTTTACCTAATCAGACTGAAACCCAGGCTGCTCATGACGCTGTTAATTCAACTTCTGACAGTGATACATCCAGTTCTGCAACTTCGTCGACGACTAGTGCTTCGACGGCTAGTGCATCGAGTACCACCGCAGATGCAACTAGTTCGTCGAGTACCAGTACTAGTTCGACTTCCAGCACGACTGCCAAAAAAGTCGTTGCTTTGGCTAAAGAACTTGCTACTGAAAATATCCCTTACGTTTGGGGCGGTGAATCTCTGAAGGGGATGGACTGTTCTGGGTTAACCGATTATGTTTACCAGCACGCTGCTGGCATCACGCTTGGTCATTACACCGTAACGCAGGAGTCTAAGGTCACAAAGGAAGCCGTTTCTGATGCACAGGCTGGTGATTTGCTCTTCTGGGGCAAACAAGGCGCAAGCTACCACGTTGCCATTTACATTGGCAACAATCAATACGTTGCGGCACCGGAACCCGGAGAAAACGTCCAGGTTCAAACGATCAGCAGCTACTTTAAGCCGAGTTTTGCGGGAAAAGTAAACAGCTAATTAAATGAAAATGGTTGAGGGGGCTCAGCAAAGCACTTTTTTGCTAAGCCTCTTTATTTTACATCTATATCTGTTAAATGAGCGACAAATGGAATGTGAATTGCTTCAATAAGCGAACGCTTTTAATTAAGCGATGATTAAAGTTTGTGTTTATTGGTTGTGGTCAATCTGGGATTAGTGTATGATTGCAATGATAGAAAAAGGTTTCAATTGATTTTGAATCAATGAAATTCTTTGAAAATGAGACGGCACTTTGGCACTGCATAAGGAGACTTCAAACACTGATGTTAATTGATGGTAAAGGGTTATCTAAGCAAATGGATGCGTCCATTATTGAAAAAGTGAACACATTAAAGTCAGACGGCATTGATCCAAAGCTCGCCGTTATTTTAGTAGGCCATGATCCCGCTAGTCAAATCTACGTTCGCAATAAGCACCGCAAGGCAAAACTCGTCGGTATTCACTCAATTGATAAACGGATGCCGGATGACACCACACAAGAAGAATTGTTGGCGGTAATTCACGACTATAATCGTGATGCTAGCATTCACGGCATCTTGGTGCAGCTGCCGTTACCAAAACAAATCGATGAATCGGCCATCATTCAGGCCATTCTTCCAAGCAAAGACGTTGATGGTTTCAGTCCTGTAAACTTGGGTCGATTGTTTGCAAACAGCGACGAAGCATATCCCGTGCCGTGCACGCCGCGAGGAATTATGACGATGCTGGATACTTACAAAGTACCGTTAGAAGGTGCCCACGCGGTCATGGTCGGTAGTTCGAACATTGTCGGCCGTCCGCTTGGCGCAATGCTGTTGAACCGAAACGCAACCGTGACGTATACGCACATCTACACAAAAGACATGAGCAGTATCACTCAAACTGCAGACATTCTCATTGTTGCGACCGGCGTGGCTCACTTAATTAAAGGGCGCGATATTAAGCCTGGGGCAACTGTTATTGATGTTGGCATGGACCGTGATAAGGCCGGTAATTTGGTCGGTGACGTTGATTTTGACGAGGCCGTAAAGGTTGCGGGTAAAATTACCCCCGTTCCGGGTGGCGTTGGCCCCATGACGATTACAACCCTGATGCAACAAACTTTGGAATTAGCTGAGGGTAAATTTAGTCAACAACGACAAAAACAAAGTGTCCTATAAAACGAAACCTCGCACCTGTCAAAAATATGGCAGGTGTTTTTTAGTCCAAATTACCGAATGACTTTTCACAAACAACACAATTATAAGAATTGTGGTATGTCAATAATGGAAACCCTTACATTTTATTGGAAATCTTGTCCATCACTACCACTTTTGCCAACACTTAATGCTATAATTAAGGTAAGTTGAAGAAAAAGGAGGGTGGGTAAGACCAAGACTTGGTTATTACCGCGATTATGAAAACTATTTTGAAATTGATGGTACCACTCGCACTCAGTACACTCCTCGTTGGTTGCGGCAATAGCAGCAGCCAATCAGGATCAACTAAAAAGGCTGAAACGACGACGAGTCAGTCAGCTAAGAAAAAGGACACGAAGACGACGACCACGGCAGATAAAACGTCATCGTCGAGCGCGGTCAGTTCCTCCAGCGCTTCAAGCAACGGTGCCAACTATACGGTTCAGTCATCGAGCACAACAAGCGCTGACAGCACTAGCTCTACGACTGCAAACTCTGATGCGACGACGAGTCAGTCTGCTGATCAAACCAGTTCATCGACTACCCAGGGGCCGACAATTAATCAAAACACCCTGACTGAGCGTATTTATCGGTTAATGAGCGGTGCGTATGCAAGACAGGATCTAATCATGCAGATTACTCAGACCAGTACTAATATTTACACCGTACAGGTTCGAGAAAATCACCAGTCTCCTAACATGCGGGCGAAGTATGTTGATCCGAATACAAGTCCAACAGTGGCATGGTTTAAAACTAACTCAACAGGCCAACTCCTGCAGTCTAAAGATGGTGGGGCAACCTACTACGTTGTTGGGACAGCTTATTAAGCGAGACATAACATTACAAAAATCCCCAATCAAAGATCCAGTCCGGATCCTTGATTGGGGATTTTTTCACGTCTCAGCGGTTAGCTGGGTTGATCTTAGCCGTGTCTTCACCATGAATTGTGACGGCGGCGAACTGAATCGCGCAGTTTGAACATGGATAGGATAAAGGCATAGAAAGCGATAAAAGCGATGATGGCCCACAACCAATTCAGATGGGTTTGAATGAGAACAAAATAGCCAACCCCAAGCGAACTGATGGTGGTCAACACCAGTGAGAGTGTCAACGAGTCGAGTCCGAAAAAGGCGTGACCCACTGTCACGGCAATTGCGCCAGTGAAAACAATTTCGGCACTTTCAGGACTGCCAACGTGATAGAAGAGGGCACCAATTTCAAGAATGACGCCCAAGACGATCACAATAACACCAAACAAGGTTGTAAACTTGAGTGAACTTTGTTTCATATCCATCACCTTCTTTTGACATTATTATATATCTTTTTTTAAAATAAGGTGAGAAATTAATGAGACTACGGCAAAGGAATCGCGAACAAACCAACTTGTAACAACAAAAGCGGTACGATAATGAGCACCCAGTCCCACCAACTTGTCGTGATGACCGTCAAATGCGTTCGGGGCGCTTCTTCAACAAAACCGTGTGATGTCATAGCTTCAGCCAAGTTTTCTGACCAGTTCAGCGAGGCGATGATTGCCTTGAAGTAGAGTTGCGGTGACCAGAAATGTAAGACTTGACCGCGCATTTGCCCGGCTGCACGAATCGTTGCAACTTCGCTGACGATTTTCGGCATCAGATTGAAAGCGCCAAGAAAACCATAGGCGAATTTGCTGGGTACGTGCGCATTTTGTTCCAGGGACATGACCAGTGTTTGGATCGGGGTCGTTAAAGTTGCGGCTGACCCAACGAAAACATAGGCGTAGATCCGCGTGAACAAAACGATAGCAAAATGGACGTTATTGTTACCGCGTCCCTGCATCAGCATGGCAACGGCAAGCGCCGTGGCTGGAATCAGTGGGACAAGCAACAACAAGCCGACCCGTTTCCATGGTGTTCTGTGCCACAGGATGACGATGAGACCCAGGGCTGCCAAGACGACGTTGATGACCCAAACGCTTGTGAACGAAATTTCTAGGGCAATCAAAACGGCTAATAAAAATTTTAACGTTGGGTTCATGCGAGCACCTCCGAATAAGTCAGTTGTTGATTTTTAAGCTTAACGTGGTAGTCGATCAGGTCCGCAATACCATAGAGTTGGTGGCTAACAATGACGTAGGTCTGGTGACAGTCATGTGCCACATGCTGCATTAGCGAAAGCACCTGTTGCAGAGACGTGAAATCTAACCCCGTAAACGGCTCGTCAAATAACAGGATGGGCGTCCCCATCATCAGCATTTCTAAAATTTGTAGTTTCTTTTTTTGACCCCCGCTCAGTGCGTATACCACATGGTCGTTTAATCCGTCTAGCCGGAGCTGCTTCAGAAAATCGGGCAGTTTAGCCGAGAAATAATCAGCGTTACGACTATTTTTCGTGGATAATGCGAGTTCCTCCTCAACGGTTACATTCAAGAATTGCTCTTCCGCGTCCTGAAAAACGAGACCCAGTTCTTGATAAAAAATGCGTTTCCGACTTTTCCGCACTTCCGTTTGATCAACAATGATTGAACCGCTGTAATCGTGTAATTTGGCGATGGCGGTCAACAGAGTAGACTTCCCGACACCATTGGGACCGGTGAGCAGTGTGACGTGGTCGCGATAAAATACAAAGCTTGGTTGATTGAGTAAGGTTCGAGTCCCAGCTGTGAGTTTCAGGTCAGTGAGTTGAATTGCCGGTGGCGTTTTCTTGTCAGGCAGTGCAAAACGGACTTCGTCGGTCTTACTTCTGCTAAATGAGGCCAGCCGCTGATCTTTTTCTTGCGCCGATAAGGGTGTTAACGCCGTGCCAGCAGTGTTTATCACAACCATTTGATCAATGTAGTTGCCGTAATCTTCAAGGTCGTGGTCAGCTAGAATAATGGTTTTGTGGTCTTCTCGCTGTAGTCGTGCTAACTTGCCCAGCAACAGTTGCCTAGCATCAGGGTCCACACTGGCAAACGGTTCGTCCAGCAAAATGGTATCCGTGTCCATTGCCACAATGACGGCCAATGCCACCTTTTGTTTTTCGCCACCGGAAAGGGTACTGATCACGCGGTCACGCAGATCGGTAATCTCTAGGAAAGCCAACGCCCGGTCAATTCGTGGCATGATGTCAACTGGTGGCAATTGTTGGTTTTCCAACGCGAAAACGAGTTCGTTTTCAACGGTATCCATCGCAAATTGTTGGTTCGGATTTTGAAACATCATGGCGACCAGCTGACTTCGTTTTGTTGGACTAATTTCCGATAGAAGTTGATCATTAAGCGTAATATGGCCTGCTGTGACCTTCCCAGAAAAGGCGGGATATAATCCGGCAATCAATTTTAACAGGGTTGATTTACCTGAACCTGAAGGACCGGTGAGTAGCGTAAAACCGCCGCTGACAAACGAAATGGATAAGTCAGTCAGCGTCGGTTTTAACGGTTCATCACCGATCGTATATGAAAATGAAAGGTGGTCAACAGAAACGGTAGCCATTATAAAACCTCACTTTTAACGCGTTTGTGCTTGCAATAGGTGTGTCCGGTCCAATAAGTTGGTGATGGCTTTAGATAACAGGCCGCCAAAGATCCACATTGAAATTAACCGGATAATGAACAAGGCAATCAACAGACCAAAATGGTAGCTGGCATAACCGTTTCGGGCCATGTCCCAAGCGAAGGTGATGATGGTAGTCGTCAGGACACTCATGTTCAGCCCCAACCAGTTAAAGTTTTTGTAACCGGTGAAGGTAAAACCAAGTTCAGAGGCAACCCCCTGAACGACCCCAGAGATCATTGTGCTGGCGCCCCATTGGCCACCGAGAAACATTTCAACAACGGAACCAAGAAATTCGCCTAAGAAAGCGGCGCCGACTCGTTTGAAGATGATACCGGCCAGCGGACCAGCCATGCACCAGACGCCCATTAGAATATCGTTGGCAGCCGGGCCAAGACCAACGGGCGTTAATGCAACGGTGAGAATGTTGTATAGCGGTCCGATTACCCAGAAAATAACCCCACAGAAGATCGCAATTAAAGCTAATAAAATGATGTCGCGTAAATGCCAAGCATTTGAACGTTTCATGATGAAGCCCCCTATAATTTTTAGTTGCTAAACGAAGTCTGACTGCAAAAAAGGGCGTTCCCAGTTATCCTGGAAACGTCCTTTTGGCTTTTAATAATCAAAAATTGCACAATTCATTCATTATTCTCCCTACGCTGGTACTGACCAGATCAGGTTCAATGGGTGTATCTCAGCCAAAAGGCACCCCAGATAACGTTTAGTTTAACATCATTTTACACGGAAATGGTGGCGATTGCAATCAACAAGATTACCCTTCGTTGACCTGGCCTAATTTGTGCAGGCTTGGAATCGTCAGCATCGTGATGAAGCTAATGACGTAGAGCACAGCCAGAAAGCCCATGACTACGATTAGAGAGTAACGGTCCATTAAGAAGCCGATGACGACGGATGAGAAACCACCAATGGCCCGGCCAACGTTAACGATAACGTTGTTGGCAGTCGACCGGACTTCAGTCGGATAAAGCCGGCTGATAACGGCACCGTACCCACCAAACATGCCGTTTGAGAAGAAGCCCAAAATGGCACCGGCAAATAACAGGGTAATCTCGTTAAAGGTTAAGGTGATTCCGAAAACGGAAACGGCAGAACATAATAGGAAGATGCCAAAGGCTCGTCGCGGTCCGAAGTAGTCCAGGATTGACCCGAAAGTCATCATTCCAATGCTCATACCGACAATCGTGGCAATCATCCAGAGGGAAGAACCGGAAACACTCAGACCAAGTTTTTGCTGCATGATGGAAGGCAACCAATTCATCAGGCCAAAGTAGCCGGCAATTTGCACGATAACCATCACCATCAGGGCAACTGATTGATAGGCAAGCTGTGGTGTTTTAAAGAGGGCACTGATCCGAACCCGTTTCCGCGGATCCTTCACTGCGTTCTTGGCGGCAATAAACTCGTCTGATTCATGAAGATGGCGCCGGATAAAGTAGGTCAGCACAACTGGAATCAAGCCGAACAGGAACAGGGCACGCCAGCCAAGGGTTGGAATGATGACTGATGCGCAGATAGCAGCGAGAATGGCACCAATTTGGCCGCCAATTGCGGCAATTGAAGTCATTTTACCGATGTTTTTGTGTTTGAAGTTTTCGGCAATCAGCGTGATGCCAACGCCGTATTCGCCTCCGGCACCAACACCGGCTAAGAACCGGCAGCCGTAAATCAGATAAATGTTACTAGCAAAATACATCAGCGCTGTGGCAATGGCGAAAATGAAGACGGTGTGGGAGAAAGTCTTGACCCGGCCAAACCGATCCGCAATGACACCAAACAAAATACCACCCGCTAACATCCCCAAATTGGTGATCGATGAAATCAACCCAGCTTGGGCACCGCTGATATGTAATTCAGCGATGATCGACGAAAGTGCAAACGAGAGAAATAAAACATCCATGTTCTCCAAAGCAAATCCAGCTGACGTTGAGGCAATCGTCCACTTTTGGTTAGTGGTTAACGCGTGGTCATGTGCAGTTGTTTCCATTATTCAGTTCCTCCAAAATGATTGCTCACAGGCAATCGTTATTTTTGACGGCCGCAGCCGTCCTTTGTTGTCTGTATTGTGTCATAGATTATCTTTTTGTGCAACTGTTATTTTTGGATAATTATTTGCTTATTAATTGAAAGTGATTTTTAAAAAATAAGCCGACTGGTCGTTGTGTGACATAATCTGGTGCTTCACCAGGGTAGGTCGTAATTGCACGTCAAATCAAGTCATGCCACTGACATGACAGCCATTAAAAATTCCAGACCATATGGGAAATCGTGAAACTGTCAAATTACTACGAAACTTTGGTTGAAGACTTTTCATAAGCAACAGTCAGCTAAATAGTCCCGGTGAACTTTCCTCTACAAAAAATAAAAAATGACTTTTTGGGATAACGCAGCCAAGTTGGTGGCACTCATAAATATTGACTAGTTTCACTGCGCGATCTTTGTCTGTAAAAGGAAACAATTGCGCCATAGCAACTTTTAGATTATAGATTTTTGGCGCATGGTGGCCCATCAAGCTCAATCAGCGAAAGCCACCTTGACGGCTAAAATGTGTTGCGATACACTATCATAAAGAGTTCTTTAATTTAGCCCTGTGAGACTAAAAAGGTGACCGGAATAACCCGCTGTTGAAATGCAATGGTTGGGGACAAACTGCGAACCGTTTAGCCGAGGGCTGGACGGTTTTTTCGTTTTTTGAAAAGAAGAAAGGTGGAGCAGATGCGGCCAATTATTATTGCGTTGGATTTTAAGACGGGTGACGAGGTTTATTCATTTATTGATCAGTTTGAACATCAGGACCAACTATTTGTGAAAGTTGGGATGGAGCTGTTTTATTTTGAGGGACCAAAAATTATTCAAGCGTTACGTCAACGTGGTATCCACATCTTTTTAGATTTAAAGTTATACGACATTCCAAACACGGTTGAACAGGCCATGTTCCAATTAGGACAGCAAGAAGTGTCGATGGTTACGGTGCATGCCGCTGGTGGGTCCGAAATGATTCGGGCGGCTAAGCGGGGGTTAGTGAACGGCGGCAAACAGGCCGGCGTGGCACCAGCCAAGCTTTTGGCTGTTACCCAATTAACGTCAACTTCTGAAGACCAGATGCAAACGGAACAATTGATTCCAGTTACTTTGAAGTCATCCGTTGTTCATTATGCGCAGTTGGCGCAGGCTGGCGGAGCGGATGGCGTCATTTCTTCCGCACTGGAGGATCCGATGATTCATGAGGCCACCGATAAGGATTTTCTGTGCATTAACCCAGGGATTCGGTTGGCCACCGACAGTGCTGATGACCAAAAACGGGTTGTAACGCCGGCCAAGGCCGCTGAATTAGGCAGTAATGGTTTGGTTGTCGGCCGTTCCATCACTAAAGCAACGAATCCGGTCGCAGCGTATCATACAATCGCAAAGGAATGGGGCATTTAAGCATGACAGTAGCAGTTGAAAAACAAATTGCAGCGGATTTACTTGATATTAACGCGGTGACACTTTCACCGAACAAACCATTTTTGTGGGCGAGTGGGATCAAATCTCCTATCTATACAGATAATCGCCGCACAATTGCGTTTCCCAAGGTTCGAACCCACATTGCTGATGGGCTGACGGCGCTCATTTCTGAACAATTCCCAACAGCAACGGTCATTGCCGGGGTTGCAACCGCTGGCATCCCGCACGCAGCACTGGCCGCCGACCGGCTGAACCTGCCGATGAGTTATGTCCGGGCAAAGCCCAAGGATCACGGGACTGGTAAGCAGATCGAAGGTCAGATCACAGCCGATGATGAAGTCGTTTTGATCGATGACCTCATTTCTACTGGCGGTAGTGTTCTTGGGGCAGCTAAAGCTGTTCAAGCCGTTGGCGCAACCGTTTTAGGTATTGTCGCCATCTTCTCGTACGAGCTGCCGGACCACGTTAAGAATTTTGCCGATGCTAAGCTTTCATTACACACTTTAACGAATTACAGCACCCTAATTGAAGTTGCCAGTGAGAAGCACGATATTAATGAAACTGAACTCGCGTCATTGCGCAAATGGCGAGAAGACCCTTGGAGCTGGGAAGGGTAATTAATAATGTTGATCAAGAAACCGACTGCGATATTTTACGCGCTAGTCGGTTTTTGTGTCTTAAAAAGTAAGCTATAATGTTGATAAACAAGGGGGTCGACCAAATGACGATCAAACTCATTGCCACCGACATTGATGGCACGTTCTTGAACGATGACAGCCAGTATAACCACACTTACTTTCAAGAATTAATGACAAAAATGACCGCACAAAATGTCCGGTTTGTTGTCGCCAGCGGTAATCAATACCCACATTTACCGCAGTATTTTGAAGATATTGACGGGGAAATCACGTATCTGGCTGAAGATGGGGCACATATCGTCCAAGATGGTCAGGCCATTAGTGAAGATCTGATTCCCCAGGCGCTTGTTCGAGAAGCTCTGCAGTGGATGGGCCAAAACGATGGCTTTAAAAATGCTTGGTTGATTCTTTCCGGCCAGCAGGCATCGTATACCGAAATTCCGGCCAGCGCGAAACGGTTTAAGCAATCCGGTTATTTCTATGGTGATCTAACATCGGTCATGGACCTGATGGAGGTCACTGACCGCATCTATAAACTGGACATCACTTGGCGGCAGTTTGACGTTTCCCAGCAGGAAACCGACTTCAACGCGGCGTTTCAAGGCCGGTTGCGCGCGACTTCCAGTGGCTTGGGCGGCATTGATGTCATACTACCGCACGTGAATAAAGCCTACGGTCTGCGTAAACTGCAAAGACTGTGGGGGATTTCTAAGGCTGAAACCCTCGCTTTCGGTGACAGTGGTAACGATGTGGAGATGCTGCAGATGGCAAAGTACGGCTACGTCATGAAAAACGCGCCGCTTGACGTCCAACGACAAGTCGGATTGGTCACTGACCGAGATAACAACCATGATGGCATGCTGCAAACTGTGGCCAAGTACCTGGAAGAACAGTAGGCAAAAACACCCCATTGGGCTATACTAATGGAGTGAAACAGTGAACAATTATCCGCAAAGGAGTTTTCGCATGATAAAATTAGTGGCGTTAGATCTTGATAACACATTACTGACAAACGATAAAAAAATCAGCACCGTCAATGAAAGGGCCTTGAAGGCAATTGCATCCAAGGGCGTTAAAGTGGTCCTGTGTACTGGCCGGCCAATTAATGCTATATGGCACTATATTGAACAGCTTGGACTAACTGGGGCTGACGATTTTACAATCACGTTTAACGGGGCGCTGGTCATCAACAATACAACGCGTAAGCCGCTGGCCCAGCAAGGCATGACCAAATCAGATCTTGCACCGCTGCACGCTTTTTTAAAGGCCAACGGGTTCCCCATGGA
The DNA here is from genome assembly GCF_001435975.1 of Secundilactobacillus collinoides DSM 20515 = JCM 1123. Classification (GTDB taxonomy): domain Bacteria; phylum Bacillota; class Bacilli; order Lactobacillales; family Lactobacillaceae; genus Secundilactobacillus; species Secundilactobacillus collinoides. The sequence continues at coordinate 13,534 of NZ_AYYR01000059.1, read as the reverse complement.
CGTACTGAATTTTGATCAGGTTTACCCGATCTCAGATTTAACCAAATCCATCTACACACTTGGCGGCGATATTCAATTTGAACCAACGGCGTTTGCTGACCTGCCTGAACAGACCTACGCTAAGGCCGTTATTGCAGCGCCAAAAGAAGTTGTCGATGCGGTACAGGCTAAGCTGCCCGCCGACTTAAAAAAGAAATTCCATATTGCGCGGTCGCAACCAACGATTCTTGAATTCTTAAGTTTAACGACTGACAAATCCGTTGGCTTGAAGGCTTTGTTGCGTCACTTTGATGAAGACTACAGTAATTTAATGGCGTTTGGTGATGCTGAGAACGATGCAGGGATGCTAAAGGCGGCAGAAGTGGGGGTTGCAATGGCAAACGCGCAACCTGAAATTACAGCACTGACGTCGTACCACACCGGCACCAATGAAGAAGACGGTGTCGCGCAATTCGTTTCAGATTATTTTCAGGATTAATGTAGCTGAAACGAAGGTCATATGATCGATAAGCATTTAAAATGACGATCTTTTCAGCGTCAACGTGCACGAAACGTTTGCTCGCGGCCATAAAAAGACACCCAAGACTAAACTCCCAAATGGGAATTAGTCCTGGGTGTCTTTTATTCAGGGCGCAAAACTATTTTAGCCTCATTGCCGAAATGAGTTTAGTAAGGCAGGCGGCTACCGCATAAGCGAGTCTGGGTAAAAAGTCAGACCCGGATTTTTCCAGTGTCTTTGGGCTGAGTAGCGCTTGCAATGTGGTTTTTAGCCTCATTGCCGAAACGAGTTTCGCAAGGCAGAGTTGCTTATGCTCCGCCCCTAAACGCCTCGCTTCACTCTCTAGTGTTTTTCAAACAACCCAGTCAAGTAGGTCATAAACGTCTTCAAGTAGCGTTGAGCATCAACGTTGATACCAACTTTAACATTAGTATTCGGATCGTTTAACCGTGCCTGATCACCAATCGTCCGACCACGCGTACCTTCGTCAGTGGTGACCTTCATGTTCAGATCGAGTGTGGTGACGAAGCTTGGATCCAGTGCAACCCCAACGGCTAATGGATCATGCAGGGCACATCCTGGGAGCTGACCGTTTGTGACTTCGTATGCGTCGATGTAGTAATCGACGATGTCGGCAAAGGCAGTCCCGGCCTTGGTGTTCAAATCACGCCATTGTTGGGTTTCCTTGCGGGTCAACAACGTCCGAAGCGTGACGTCCAAACCAACCATCGTTGAATGCAATGGACTGGTTAACACAGCGTTTGCAGCTTCTGGGTCTTGGTTAATATTGGCTTCGGTATATGGCGTCACATTGCCTTCAACCGTTAGTGCGCCGCCCATGAAGGTGACGTTACCGATCTCATCAGCAATTTCAGGGGCCTTTTCCAAAGCTTCTGCCAAGTTGGTCATTGGACCAGTTGGCACGAGAATCAGGTCCTTGCCATACTGCTTAGCAGCGTCAATCAGGAAGTCAACACCAGAAGTGGTTTCCAGTTGACGTTTAGCAGCGGGCAGATCAACTTCACCGATCCCGTTTTTTCCGTGAATCTGTGCACTGATCGGCATCACATCAAAGTGGTCAGTGGTTGATGAATGTGATTCACCAAGGTAGACCGGCACGTCAGTCGCACCTAAAAGTTCTAGGATCTTAAGGGCGTTCTTGCCGCCTTGTTCAACTAATACATTCCCGTATGACCCGATCATCCCAATTAAATCTACATCAGGGGCACCAACCGCGTAGGCGATTGCCATTGCATCATCGATACCAGTATCCAGGTCAAGAATCATTTTCTTTGTTGCCATTAATAAAACCTCCAAAAATAAGTGTTTTTTGAAAGCGCTAAACTATACAATTTCAATTTTAAAGGAAGACTCAAGGAAACACAACCGGTTCAGGCGGAATTTTCAAGACGGTACTGCAATGATTGAAAATTTAGGTTAGAATGACAGAGTGCAACGTTGGACAGCGACGATTTTAGACAACATTAATTCGACAGTCGTTGTCGGATATTCGCAAAAATTGCTGATAACTGCATGTTTTAAACGTAAATTCTGCATCAAAAGAGGTGACACCCGTGACACAACAATTTAGTGATGAACAACTAAAACAACGCAAGCACCGCCAGAATCTTTTGGACGATGCAACTAAGGAATTGAACGAATGGACTGGCGAGAACGAAGCGGTGGAAATTCATCTGTTCCGCATGTTTTCAGAAGTTTTTAAACGGCATCAAAAAGATGAAGCGGATGCACTTTTTATCGTTGGGACGAAAACAACAACGCCGAGTTTAGCAGCTGTTTCATCTGCCCCAGTTAAACCGTGGCTTTTTTCACGTGTTCTGGCCTTACTAGGATTCAGCTTTGGCCTGCTGACGTTACTATTCTTAGTTTTTCACAGTAATAAAGCAGTTCCCGGAATGATTTTTATTGGGTCGTTAGCCGTGCCATTTTCCCTGGCAATCATGTTTTTTGAAATCAACGTTTATAAAAACATATCGGTATTTCAGGCGACTGAGGTCTTTCTCATTGGCGGCATTGCGTCACTGGTTGCCACGATGGTACTGTACGAGATCATTCCTTCAGGTAACGGAACTGATTTGATGTCAGCGTTAGCGATTGGGTTCATTGAAGAGACCGCTAAGATGCTGATTATTGGGTACTTTATTAATTCTTTCAGATTGAATTACATTTTTAACGGACTGTTAGTTGGTGCGTGTGTCGGCGCTGGATTCGCGGTTTTTGAGACTTCGGGCTACACCAGTCAATTTGGATTGGTCACGTTGTTTGTCCGCAGTTGGCAGTCGATTGGCACCCATACGATCTGGTCCGCCATTGTCGGTGCGGCCATCATTTTAGCAAAGGAACGCCGCAAACCCGTTAAGGGAAAAACGATCGTTCGCGCAAAGTTTTTAAGATTCTACGCCATGGCAATCTTGCTGCATGCGGCTTGGGATTGGCAGCCGCCGTTCCCATTTCTCAACGCATTTGATTTGCAGAAGTGGCTCATTATTATTTTGGGCTGGATCGTCATCTTCGTTTTGATCAATGCAGGATTGCGAGAAGTCCGCACATTGCAGGGGCAGCGCATTATTAATTGAGAATTGTGATTAAAACTAGGAGAATTACTTATTGAAATTGTAACCGGTTTTCCGCTACGATAGAGGATGAGTTATTCGAATTAACGAGATATTTTAGGTGAGAGGTGCGTTTGAATTGGAAAAACAATATGAAATTACCATTATCGGCGGCGGCCCAGCAGGCATTTTCGCTGCCTTTTACGCGGGATTACGGGAAGCGTCCGTTCAATTAATTGAAAGTTTACCCGTTCTTGGGGGGCAAGTAAGTGCTTTATACCCTGAGAAAACGATTTTGGACGTTGCCGGCATCCCTGGCATTCAAGCGCAAAAATTGATTGACCAGCAACTTGAACAATTAAAAAACTTCCCGGTTGATTTGAAATTGAATCAGGCGGTAACAGACATTACTAAAACGGCTGACGGTTTTGATATCGTCACATCAAAGGAAACAACTCACAGCAAGGCTGTCATTATCGCTGTTGGCAACGGCTCGTTCTCACCAAGAAAGTTAGCGATTGATAACGCTGATGAGTTTGAGGGCAAGCAGTTGTTCTATTCCGTAAATGATCTGGAACACTTCCGCGGCCACCGTGTATTGATTGCCGGCGGGGGAGATTCCGCCATTGATCAAGCGCTGATGCTGGAACCCGTTGCTAAATCAGTCGAGCTGATTCACCGTCGTGACCAGTTCAGAGCATTGGAGCACAGTGTCGCTCAGATGGAAGCGTCAAGCATCGTGAAGCACACGCCATACCTGATAAAGGCAATTGATAAGGCGGACGACGGTTTGAACGTGACACTGAAGAAGATGCATTCAGAAGATGAACTGGAAACGGTGCAGGCAGATGACGTCCTTGTCAGCTACGGGTTCACGTCGGATCACAAAGTCGTTGATGCCTGGCACCTGGACTTGGACACGGACCGCCATTTATTTAAGGTGGATTCAACAATGCAGACGAGTGTGCCTGACGTGTACGCGATTGGTGACGGCGTGACCTATAAGGGTAAGCAGGCATTGATTGCCAGTGCCTTCGGTGAGGCCCCGATTGCAGTCAATTCCATTATGCAAACATTGTTCCCAGACCGAAGAGCACCATTGCATAGTACGGCGTTGAAGAGGTAGAGAGTTGAGCAAGGCGTTTTGAGGGCGGAGCGTAAGGTACTTTGAACCGAAAAGTCCGGACCTGACTTTTTGGGTCGAAGTACCTTACGCTCCGCCCTCAGCCTTGCGGAACTCGTTTTGACACGGTTGCCCAGAAAAGACTTTTTAATTAATTATAGTTGGCTGACGCTTTGTGTAAGAGAAGGTTTTAAGAATTGCTGTTGATTTAAATAAGGGTTGTTTGGCATCTTTTTTAATATATCAGTCAAATGGCATATAAAGACAAATAGATTAAAAGTATTGTTCTCGATTTTTTGAGAACAATACTTTTTTTGCGTATTTTCAATATATTGACCACTTTTATGAATACATCAGACAATTCCAATGGTACTGACTTGTGAATAAAAAAATTTTTTAAAATAAATACATTTTGAAAATTGGAGTAGATGTCAATGTACAAACGTTTTCATTGATAGCATCATTTTAGCTTAACTATAATTCACTTTGTGAATTGGACAGCAAATGGTTGCAAATATAATTGGAATCGTTTACAATTGCTTTTGTAATTTAGTTAAGCGATTAACCTACATTTTTAATCTATATTGTTTCGTTGAATTATTTACTGTTTTATAGGTGCTGGTTGGATTCTCATTTTTTTAAATGATTTTTGTTAATCGATTAACGTCAATAAGAATGGAGGCTATAAGTTGCTATTTGTTAATTTGAATTCGTTTAATAATCAAGACTATGAACGGGTTAAAGAAGCAACTGAATTTTTAAAAAATACCGATTTGACTGCAACACCTCTAGGACGCAGTCATCAAGATGGTGAGCGTTTCTATGTTCAAACATTGGAATATACTACTGAGTCAATCGATAATTTCCAATTTGAAATTCATAATAAGCGGTTAGACCTGCATTACATCGTTGAGGGTGAAGAACGGATAGATGTTTCACCAGATACTAGTTATACAGGCCTTGCAGAATATAACAGTGATCGTGATATTCAATATGTTCAAGAACCGCAGAATATCAATCAGGTACTTCTTCACAAGGGAGATTTTGTCCTGATTGGAATGCACGAACCTCATAGAACGAACGGTTTCATTACCAAGCCGAGCAAGGTAAGGAAAATTGTTCTTAAATTAGGTAGATAAGAGGAGAAATTACTATGCAAAATACTGAGGCTGCTCACGGCAGATGGACTGCCAGACAAATTTTAGTTTTAGCTGGTATCTGGTTTGCTTTTCTAATCAGTTTTATTACAAGACTTTCTTGGTCGACTATAATGCCAAGCGCAATCGATTCATTGCATTTTACCGTACAACAAGGAAACAATTATCTTACAGCGTTTTATATTGGTTATGCGATTACCGTTCTTCCCGGAGGAATGTTAGCAGACAAATTTGGCTATAAGAAATTATTGATGGCTGCTGTGCTCGGTAATTTAGTAATGATGACCGCCATGGTGTTTATGCGAGGCTATTGGGATGGATTGGCTTTACGTTTCATCCTCGGTTTAGTAAGTGGACCAGATTTATCAGCATGTCTAGGGATTATTACAGAATGGTTTGATGGTAAAAAACGTGCGACTGCGACTGGTATATTTAACACCTGTACATCATTCGGCTTAACCGTTATCAATTTATATGCTCCATCTGTGATGGTTCATTATGGCTGGCGTGCGGCTTTAGGTGTAACCGCTGTCTTTCCTTTGGCAGCATTGATTTTTGCTTATTTTGCGATCAAAGGAAATCCGCCATTTCCTCAACAATTTAAAATTAAGGAAGCAAATGGACAAATTGAAGAAGAAACAGCAATTCAACGTTTGAAAAAAGCAATTAATAATCGTAGCGTTTGGATGCTAGCAATTACTGGTCTTTTCGCTACTGGTGCCAAGTGGGGTGTAACAAACTGGGCTAACCTATTTATGGTGAAAAGCCTTAAGTTTAACGTTATTACCGCTGGTGTTGCCATGTCAATTTTTGGGATCACATCTGTTATTTCAATGATTGTAGCGGAATGGATTTCTGATCATTCGAAATGGTCTCGTCATGTTTGGGCTGCAATTTTTATGGCGATTTTCACACCGACTATTATTGGGTTTACGTTCATCCCTCATGGAAACATTGTCATGTTGTACTTCTGGACAGGTGCGATGGGTGTTGGAGCATTTATGTTTAGTACCATCACTAATAACCTTTCGGTAGAAGTTGCGCCAGCAGATCAACGTGGTACTGTATCGGGCTTTATCAACGTCTTTAACCAAGTAGGCTCATTCTTAGCGCCTGTTTTATTAGGCCAGATTTTGGCATCGACGGGTAGCTATGTGTCATCGTATTTGATTATTGCAGTCTTTCCACTTATTGCCGTTGTTGCTTTACTGTTTGTTCGAGAATCAGATGCAGACAAAAATAGTCAAGCGAGCAGTGGCCAGTCAGAAGTAACTTCAGCGGTTGTTGATCATGTTAATGGCCGTTAAAAAAAGAAAATATATTTGAATAAGGAGAAATATAATTATGGAATTCGGTTTAAGTAAGAACCATCAGCGTAACGAAAAGGTAGAAAAACGCATTCAGACTGCTCTTGATTGGTTAGATGCACGGTCGACGGACGAATTATTAGCTGAGCCACTAGGGCCTAAGGAAATTGCCGAAGGAGTGGAGCTCCGCTTTCAAGAATATGATACTCGTGATTATGCAGGAATGGATTATGAAACTCATCGTAAGCACATTGACATTCATTACATGATTAAAGGTGCCGAATGGGTTCGGTGGGCTGACGATGGAGATGCGGCAGCTACTGATGAATATGACCCAGAAGAAGAAATTCAGCATTTTGGTCATCCAGCATTTCACAGTAAGGCGTTACTCACAGACCGGCACTATGCAATTTTTGACCCAACCGATTTACATGCTGCACATGGTATGGTGAATGGTAAAATTGGGCACAATCATAAGCTTTGTGTTAAGATCGCGATTGATTAATAAAATTCGGCTTAGTTAAAAAGCACTCACTGAGTATTTTCAGTGAGTGTTTTTTATTCAACAAAAAAAGCTTGAAATCCACAAATGGAATCAAGCTGGGGAAATATATATTTAGAAACTATCACGAATAATAAGCTGTGTGGCGATTGTTTTCACCTTAGGGGATGGTTCGCTATTATAAGAAGTACCTAGTTTGTCTTTTAATAATTCCATTGCTTCACATCCAATAGCAAATGAATCCTGACGTATGCAACTGATAGCGGGTTTCATAAGTTGCATCCAATCAAATTCCTCATAGGTAGCTACTCCAAAGTCACGTGGATAAGTATAGGACATTTTTTGCGTTGCCTTTAAAAATTCTTGTAGGACGCGTGAATTCATAGTAAAGAAACCGACTTTCTTATCCGGATCGCGAAGGATGATTTTTATTCTTTTTTCTAAACTGGTGTCCTTTGAGGAGTCATAGTTATATGGAATCGTCACTAAATGTTCATTATCGGAATAACCGGTCGCTTTATTAAAACCGGCATATCTATTTAAACGGGTGCTAATGCCGTCTAATGGCCAAGTAACAAAATACAAGTCAGTATAATTTTTTGATAACATCTTTGAAGTCATTTTTTGTACTGATTTCATATTGTCTGTGATGATTGTGTCAATGATGCTTCGTTGTGATTGACGGTCAACGATTACGGTAAAAGAATTTGATAGCTGATTATAGATGTTATTGTTAGGATTTACGGGATCAATAATTAATCCGGCAACCTCGTCCTCTCGTAACCGATTGATATTTTCAATCTCTCGTTGTTCGTCATTATTTGAATTAGTGAATACCATTTTGTACCCATACTGCTCACATTTTTCAGAAATTCCTGAAATAACAGGGGAAGTAAATGGGTTTGTGATATCTGCTACAGAAACCCCTATAGTTTTGTTTTCATTTTTGGCGAGATTACGCGCCGTTGTACTTGGATGATAATTGGTTTTGTCAATAATTCCCGCTAATTTTTTTTGGGTGGTTGATGACATTTTTGCATAATTACTGTTCAGGTAGTTAGAGACAGTCGCAGTTGAAACGTCTGCTAGTTTGGCAATATCTTTTATTGTAAATTTATCCAAAATAAACCTCCTACTGTTTGAAATTGATTTTTAAGCCCATCGATTTCTTCAAAAATAAAAGACATGTCAACAGGAATGCTTTGCTGAAATCCGATAACTATTATACTATTTTAGCACTAAATATAATTTATACTACAAAAAAGCGGTGAACCGATTAACTAGTCTTTTTTTTTTAATTTTTTTAAATGATGTCTTGATTTAAAATAATAATAATCTGTAATAACTTGTTTTATAAATCGTTGAATGAACACCGTGGCATCAGCATTTATGCACTATAAGATACTCAGTCCAACAGTAATATATGGTTTTTTTTCACATTAGAAGCTAAATTATCTTGCAGAAAGCGTTGACAAAAGCGATGTTAGGTTATAAGATTCAAGTGTAAGTTAGTTAATCGCTTAACCAAATTATATTGAGTTCTTAAATTACGTTGTTTTATTTTTCATCGATCATTGTTGGTTAACTTTTTCCAAGTACCGAAAAAATGAAATCACAAATGATTATAAAGGTTTTGGTTGTGAACTTTAGATAAATCTGTTAACTAGAAATGGAGATTATACCATGAGCAAGGCAAAAGTATTAGTTACTGGAATCATTCCTGAAGAAGGACTTGAAGAATTACGTAAGACATTTGATGTTACTTATGAACCTGAAAAAGAAACTCGCGATTGGATTCTTAGCAATTTGTCCAATTTTGACGGGCTACTGTTAATGGGGACAAAAGCTGATCGTGAGTTAATCGATGCCGGGACTAACTTAAAGGTTATTACTGCTAATGGTGTTGGTTTTGATCATATCGATACAAAATATGCCAAGGAGAAGGGCATCGTTGTTTCCAATTGTCCTATGGGTGTCCGGGTTCCAACTGCTGAAATGACTTTTGCCCTGTTGTTGGCAACAGTAAGACGGTTATCTTTTTATGACAAGGTAGTCAGAAAAGGTGATTGGATTGATGTTTCAGAAAAACAATATATGGGCATGAGCCTTCAAGGAAAGACATTAGGCGTATATGGAATGGGTCGTATTGGTTCAGAGGTAGGCCGTTTCTGCCAAGCACTCGGAATGAATGTTATTTACAATGATGTTCGTCAATTAGATTCTGAATTAGAGAAGAAATTAGATGTAAAATATGTTGACTTTGATACTCTGATTAAAACCTCTGATGTTATAACGCTGCACGCACCAGCATTGCCGTCAACAATTGGTATATTCAACAGTGGAGTATTTAGCAAGATGAAAAACACTGCTTATCTTGTGAATGCAGCTCGAGGGGTTTTGGTTAAAGAAGCAGATTTAGTTGATGCTCTAAAAAACGGACAAATTGCTGGAGCCGGTTTGGATGTATTTGAAAACGAACCAACTGTATCGGAAGATTTGCGATCCTTGGACAATGTTATCATGTCACCGCATGCAGGGACTGGGACTTTAGAAGCGCGTACTGCAATCGCTCAAGAAGCATCGCAAAATTTAATTTCTTTTCTACAGGACGGAAAGCCTTTGAATCAAGTAAATGCGTAGATTGCCAAAATAGGTTGAGAATTTATTTTCAACCTATTTTTAAAGAATTTTAGTTAACCGATTAACCAAGGACATCATTTCAAGATGGAGGATATAATTTTGAAATTCAACAAAATTTTTAATGATGAATTAGATCACTGTTATGCAATTATGCGTTTAAAGAACGAAGATAAAGACTTTGTTGTGGTTGCCTCTGAGGAAGAGAAACCATGCTATGCGTATGATTTAAATAATAACTATGCTCGCACTGTGGTTTGGCCTGACGTTGGTGGAACAATGACTATGGTTCAGATTCCCAACACCTTAAATTTTCTAGCTACTCAAAGATTTTATCCTGGGTTTAATTCGGCAGCCTGCAGAATTGTTAAGGAAACGTTTAATGGCGTTACATGGGATCAAACTGTTGTTGGTGAATTTCCATATATTCACAGGTTTGACATTATAAAAAAACAAAGCGGTTCTGGGTATTGGTACATTGGTTGCTCCATTGCAAATTCCAAGAAAGATACTGATGATTGGACCGATCCAGGAAAAATTTGGGTTGGTGAATATGATGATTCACTTTCTAAAGTGGAAAATTTAAAAGCTCTTAGTCTTTCTCTAACGAAAAACCATGGCTACAAACGTATGAATGGCTATTCACTCATTACTGGTGTTCAGGGTATATATAAATTAACTCATCCGACTGAATCGAAAGATTGGCAACTGGAACAATTGTCTGATATTGAAACTTCAGATATTTATAGTGCTGATATTAATGAGGATGGAAAAGAAGAATATCTGACAATTGAAGGGTTTCATGGACCTTATTTACGAATTTCAGACAATAATTTTAAGTCCATCTACAGAAGTGAAGCCGATACGCCTTTCGGCCATGCAATTTGGGGTGGCAAATTAGGGAATAAAGATTACTTCATTTTCGGATGGCGTGCAGGGAAACAAAACTTGGAACTCATCAGTAGTGATCGTTTAGATTCACAGTTAATTGATCAACAGGTAGGCCCAAGTAATGTGACCGTTTTTGAAAAAAACAACAAAAAATACTTGTTATCAGCTAATCGTGAAGCAAATCAGGTAGCTATTTATGAAATAGAAGTTGAATAGGATGGCGAAATAACATGGCAAATTATCTAACCATTGATAATGGTGGAACGAATACTAAAGTTGCAATTTTTAATGAAAATGGTGACCAACTATCCTGTTCATCATTTCCAACAAAAGGGCGTGAGCGGAAGCCAGGTTTCCATGAAATTCAATTGGGTAATCTTTGGCATGATTTAGGCATAGCATGTCATGATTCTATTGCTAAGGCGAATTTGTCGAAAAATGATATAGATGGCGTTTCTACTGTTGGTCATGGTAAGGGTCTCTACGTTTTAGGTAAAAACAACGAGATATTCATGGATGGTATTTTATCTGCTGACAGTCGTGCTGAAAAATATGCTGAGCATTTTGAAAGTAAAGTTCGACAAATTTTTGACATTAGCCATCAACACGTAATGGCGAGTCAGGCACCAGTCATTTTACGATGGATCAAAGATAATGAACCAGAAAATTACAATAAAATAGGAAAAATTCTTTCGAACAAAGACTTTATTCGCTACCTCATTACTGGGGATGTTTTCCAAGAAATTGGTGATGCTTCTGGGAACAACTTCGTGAATTTATCCACTGAGGATTATGATAAAAAATTATTTGATTTCTTTGGCATTTCCGAAATGTTTTCCAAAATGCCCAAATTGGTGAAAGCAACAGATCAGTGTGGGGTAGTCTCTAATAGCGCAGCAAACGTGTTGGGAATCCAGGTGGGTACGCCGGTATTCGGAGGCATGTTTGACATTGATGCCTGTTCTATTGCCACTGGCGTCTTAGATAGCAGTAAATTCAGTTTAATTGCGGGAACATGGAATATGAACTTGTTTCCTTCAGACGCAATGGCATCATTTGATAGTGGATTAATGAATTCAATTTTTCCAACTGGTAAAAAGCTGATTGAAGCATCTAGCCCCACTTCTGCTGGAAATTTAGATATTGTAATTAAAATGTTAATGACTGCTGAAATAAGAGATGCAAAAGAAAATAACAAAACTATTTATGATGACCTTGAGATTTTTTTAGAAAATACAGATGCTAAATTTTCAAAACTGATCTTCTTTCCGTTTTTATATGGCAGTAATTCTGATCCGAATGCTACTGGTTCATTTATAGGAATGCAGAGTACCACAACGAAATCAGAAATGATTCGGGCTGTTTATGAAGGCATCGCTTTTGCTCATCGAGTTCACGTCCAATCGTTATTAAGAGTACTTGGGCATAAACCGGAAGTTATTCGAATGTCAGGTGGCGGCACTAATTCTCCAAGCTGGGTTCAAATGTTTTCGAATATTTTAAATATGCCAATTGAACTGGTTGAGGCAAACGAACTCGGTGGATTAGGCGGAGCAATAACTTCAGCAGTAGGTTCTGGATTCTATAAAAATATGGAGGATGCCGTCTCCAACATGTCACGAGTTAAACAGAGATTTGAACCTCAAGCTGATCAATTTAAAATTTATGATCAAAAGTATGAAGCGTATGTGTCACTTACCCAAGCCTTGGATGGGCATTGGGGGCTTTTGAAATCGTTTCAAGAAGGTGTGGAAGAATGACTGTAAACGCATTAGGTATATACGAAAAAGCTCTTCCTCAAGATTTATCTTGGGAAGAAAAATTTAATTTAGTGCATCAATTAGGTTTTAATTTTTTAGAGTTTTCGATTGATGAGAGTGACGAAAGATTAGCTCGGTTAGATTGGTCAAAGAAACAACGTGAAGACTTTAGAAATGCCATGTGGAAAACCAATAGCCGGATTAACACAATGATGTTGTCGGGGCACCGCCGCTTTCCTTTAGGTTCTTCGGATCCTGATGTTCGCAAAAAATCTTTAGAGATGATGCAAAAAGCTATTGATTTAGCGGTGGATCTCGGCATTCGTAATATTCAATTAGCCGGATATGATGTCTATTATGAAAAAAAGACTGTTGAGTCTCGCGAATATTTTGTTGAAAATCTCAATAAATGTGTTGAAATGGCGGCTAAGAAACTAGTGATGTTATCTATTGAAACAATGGATGATCCGTTTATTAATTCATTGGCAAAAATCAGTCATTATAAGGAAATGATTCCTAGTCCTTGGTTACAGGGCTATCCAGATCTTGGAAACATTACAGCTTGGCCAGAAAATAATGTATCTGAGGACTTGGAAGAAAACCTTTCATCAGTGGCTGCCATACATTTAAAAGATACTCTTGCCGTTACGCCAACTTTTAAAGGACAATTTAAAGAAGTTCCCTTTGGAAAGGGTTGCGTTGATTTTGAGGGATGTCTACGTTTGCTTACACGATTAAATTATTCGGGTAGTTACACTATTGAAATGTGGACTGGGAAGAATAATAATGCAATTGATGAAATCAAAAATGCTAAAAAGTATTTTGATGATCTATTTAATAAAGTTGGTATTGAACAAGAACAAAATCAACAGTTTTCCGCAACCCACTAAATTTGAAGGAGTAAATCATATGCTTGAAGAGTTAAAACAAGAAGTTTACGAAGCCAACATGCAGCTTCCTAAATTAGGTCTCGTGACCTTTACTTGGGGCAACGTTTCCGGGATTGATCGCGAAAAGGGCTTGTTTGTTATCAAGCCTTCCGGTGTCGACTATGACGCCTTAAAGCCAGAAGACTTGGTTGTTGT
>NZ_AYYR01000058.1 GCF_001435975.1 Secundilactobacillus collinoides DSM 20515 = JCM 1123 | reverse complement strand
CTTTGATGAGTTCCGGTCAACTGGTAAGCATATGTCATTCATCTGCTGTGACGCTGATTCTCACCGTCTGGTCGTGACGTTGCCTGGTCGGCTGTCCGAGGAAATTATCGACTACTTTGAGAGCCGTTATTCGTTGACCGAACGGCAAGCCGTTAAAAGCGTGGTCGTCGATCTGAATGCCCAATACTGTCACTTTATTCATCGTCTTTTCCCCAACGCCAAGACGAGTATTGATCGGTTCCACATCATTCAATTAATTGGCCGGGCATTAGATACAGAACGCCTGCGTGTTTTACACGGCATTGA
>NZ_AYYR01000007.1 GCF_001435975.1 Secundilactobacillus collinoides DSM 20515 = JCM 1123 | reverse complement strand
ACCAATTATAAGAATAGGCCATTAGTGTTGCACTTAACTTGACAATTGAGGGAATTTAAATAGTTCGTGTTTTTCCGTTGAACCCTACTCCCGTAACGCTTATAATAGCCAGCAAAGCATTTCTGCGAATGATTCATTGGGGTGCCTAATGAAAGTTCGTCATTGTAATTTTTTTAAATTTACAGATGCTCACGTCAATTTAACATGGAGGCGATTCCGATTTCATTCATGAGAGTCATTGAGGGTTCCTTATTCACGTCAACAAGCCCCACGGCGGTATCCTATCAGGACCACCAGTTAGTTTGTATCGACAACAGTGGTTACATTGAACGAATCATTGCACGAACCGAACCGGACTTTGAGTCAGTCCGGCAGGCAGCTTCCAGGTCTGATACCCTGGTGACACTCGCTGCCGATCAATATATACTCCCCGGTTTCATCGACTTACACATCCACGCGCCGCAATGGCCAAATGCCGGATTGGCGCTGGATCGACCACTTAACGAATGGCTAGATACGTATACTTTTCCACTGGAGGCTAAGTATGCGGATCCGGCGTTCGCGAAACGCATTTACGATGCCCTGGTCTCGAGACTACTCAGTAACGGGACCACCACCGCCCTCTTCTTCGGCACTATCCATAATCCAGCGAATCTAGAACTGGCAAAAGCGTGCATCAGACATGGTCAACGTGGATTTATCGGAAAAGTTGCCATGGATAATCCGAAGGAGACGCCAACATATTATCAGGACGCATCCGCCCGGGTCGCTGTTGAACAAACGGAACAGTTTATCCAACAGTTATCAGACTTAAATCGCACGACCGACTTGAAACAGACACCGGTGATCACACCGCGGTTTGTACCAAGCTGTACCCCGGCATCCTTGCAGGGGCTGGGTGATTTAGCAAAAAAGTACGATTTGCCCGTCCAATCCCACTGCAGCGAAAGTGATTGGGAAAACGGGTTTGCGCTCGAGCACTACCATATGCGCGACGCTGACGTACTCGACCGGTACGGCCTCCTTACTGATAAAGCGGTGATGGCTCACGGAACACTGCTAAACGAGCAGGATTACCAGTTGTTTAAGACACGACAGGTTGCTATTGCGCACTGTCCGATCTCCAACGTGTACTTTGGTAATGCTGTACTACCGGTTAAACGGATCCTGCATCAACAGCTCAAAATGGGCTTAGGAACTGATATTTCTGGTGGTTATTCGCCAAGTTTGTATCACAATATTCGTCAGGCAGTCATGTCTTCGCGCATGCTGCAGGACGGCGTGGATAATCAGCTGGCTGCTGATCACCGCGGGGTGGCTAACAGTGCCATTTCCGCAAAGACCGCGTTTTACATGGCAACGTTTGGCGGTGCCGAAAGTTTACACCTCAAGACTGGAAAGATCGCACCAGGTTACCTGGCCGATCTCCAAATCGTCCAATTGTCGACCCACATAATTCCACCTGACAAGGACGACGACATCTTTGACGCGTTACTGTATCAGACAGAAGAACAAGACATTGTTCAAGTTTACGTTCAAGGAAAACAAACCAAGGGAGAATTATAATCATATGAATCGCAATGAAAATGGCTTACTTTATGGCCCAGACGATAAGGTGTCATACACGCAGTCTGGCGTTTTAGGTTTACAACACGTGCTAGCAATGGACGTTTACGTCGCTCCACTCATCATGGCCGGCCTGTTGTCAATGACACTCGCACAAAAGACTGGTTTCCTTCAAGCTGCTTTCATCGCAGCCGGTATCGGGACGATCTTGCAAACGAAATTCTTCATGAAGCTGCCCGTCTCACAAGGGCCTTCATTCGTGCCTGTGGGCGCCGTAGCTGGGGTTTACCTCGCTAACGGCGGCGTTCACGGTGGCATGGCGACCGTTCTAGGATCGTTAGTCGTCGGTTCCCTGTTGCTGGTTATCTTAGGCGTTTCTGGCGTCTTCCAAAAGATCATCAACCTGTTGGTACCTGCCATCGTTGGCGGCACCATCATCACCTGTGTTGGGTTATCCTTACTGCCAGGTGCCTTAAATGACAACATCTTTGAGGCCGGTGGTAACGTTAACGACAACATCATCATCGCAGCCTCAACCGCTGCTGTTATGCTACTTGCAATCATTCTCAGTGTTCGGGTACCGCAACTCAAGCGGGTACTCAAGGTCAGTTCCATCGTCATTGCCTTGATTGCCGGTTCGATCATCGCCACCCTCATGGGTAAATTTGACTGGTCTTCTGTTCAAAGCGCCTCATGGTTTGCACTGCCGCAATATACGTCATTGCATTACGGCCTTCATTTCTCATTACCAGCCATCTTGACGTTCATCGTCATCTACATGGTACTGACCACTGAAACCACCGGTACCTGGTTTGCTATGAGCGCCGTTACCGGTGAAAAGATCACCAACAAGCAATGGAACCGCGGGATCATTGGTGAAGGCTTGAGCTGTTTAGTCTCTGCCCTCCTCGGTGCGACCCCAATGACTGGTTACTCAACCAACGCTGGTGTCGTTTCCGTCACCGGTGTTGCCAGCAAACGGGTCTTCGTTTCCGCGGGGATCTGGTTCATGGTGCTCGGCTTCTGTGGTAAGTTGTCCGCCTTCCTGGTCGCTGTGCCAGCACCAGTTATCGGCGGCGTTTACTCCATCATCTGCGTGGTCATCATGCTGAATGGTTTAAACGTCATTCGCAACCTCAAGTTATCAGACAGCGCCATCTACGTGATTGGTATTCCAATCGTCTTAACCATGGCCGTTGTTTTGATTCCTTCAAAAGTGACTAACGAAGCCCCACAGATGATTCAATACCTGTTAGGCTCACCAATTACGATTGGTGCCATTAGCGCCATTGTTATGAACCTGTTCCTCTCTAAAACCAGCAAACAAACTTTAAAAAAAGCTGAACCCGCTGAAGATTCTGAAGCCTCAGTGGAAGCAACAGCGGGACGTTAAAACAGATTGAACTTTAATCTTCACACAAAAAAGGCCATCGCTATGATGGTCTTTTTTTGTGGCTCTTTGTCAACTGGTATTGGTGGAGAGTTTTGAAACGTATTTGACTTTATGT
>NZ_AYYR01000057.1 GCF_001435975.1 Secundilactobacillus collinoides DSM 20515 = JCM 1123 | reverse complement strand
CAGCGTCACAGCAGATGAATGACATATGCTTACCAGTTGACCGGAACTCATCAAAGCAGAGGTTTTCTGGGAGTTTTTTTAGGCGATAAGGCCGGTGCACTTCCGCGTTGATAATGCGTGCCGCGCTGGTATTTGAGATACCAGTTAGGGCCGCGATTGTTGTCCCGGCCAATGATTGTTTAGCCAGTTTGATGGTCTGTTGGGCGACGCCAGGTGTGAGCGTGTGGTTGAACTTTAAGTTACTGGAACGGGCCCCACACGTGTGGCCACAGGTATGGCATAAATAGCGCTGCTTATGAACCAGTAGCCGAATCGGGTCACCATTGATCGACGGCAGCTTGGCATGGGCGAGGCGGTACCCGTTTCTAATGAGTGCTTTACTGTGACAGTGCGGACAATGTGTCAGTGGATAGGATAAAGTTGCTTCAATGACCTGAGAGGTGACACCCCGCTTTCTTTCAGAGTAGATATCTAAGACATGTAGATTAGTATCTGTTAATTTGACCAGTTTTAGGATAGAATCATTATTTAGGGACACTATGTTTTCCTCACTTTCGATTATGTTGTGGTGATTTAATCGTACCATGTGAGGACATAGCGTCCTTTTATGATGGAATAA
>NZ_AYYR01000056.1 GCF_001435975.1 Secundilactobacillus collinoides DSM 20515 = JCM 1123 | reverse complement strand
TAGTCTAATTGGTCTAGTTATCAAGTGTTGCACTTCAATTTTAAATCGGGGGAAAAATAAAAGCCCTTTCTTCCGAATCTTCTGATTCTAATCAATTCCCAATGTTCGGTTGGATTATACCTCTATTATTGCTAAATGTCGCACAAATGGCCTTATTTGGCGCAACTTCCCGCGCTCATCAAGATTTATAAATCACAAAAAATAGCCTATACCATTTGAGGTATCGGCTATTATGCATTTTCTAAAAAAATTTTATGCATGATTGAGAATGTTGTGTGATTTTAAAATGTTAGGCTTTCGGCCGCTCATACTGATCATGGTCCTCATCAGGGAAAATAATCGTGAAGGTTGTCCCCTCACCCACTTTACTGGTCACTTCCAACTTTCCGTTATGAAGCAGGACCAGTTGGTGAACGATGGCTAGTCCAAGCCCAGATTCTCCGTACTTCGTGTTGGTACGGGACGGGTCAGCTTTATAGTAGCGTTCCCAAATATTGGCCAACTCTTCTTCTGACATCCCGATTCCCGTATCAGAGATCTTAAAAATGCTCTCATGGAAACCACGCTGGGCAACGATTGTAATTTGGCCGTTGTCCGTAAACTGAATCGCGTTTTGTGTGATGTTAAACATCACCTGAACGAACCGGTCATAGTCGGCGTATACTTCTAGATCTTTGGGACCGTTAACAATCAGTTCATCGTTTTTAGCAGTCGCCTTTTGATGCAGCTGTTCGACCATATTGTCCAACGTTTCAATGGCGTTAAACGACTGTTTCTGTAACGCAATCTGATTGTTGCGAATCTTTTCGTAATCCAGATTTTCATTGACCAGTCGAATCAGCCGTTTCGTTTCATTACGCATCAATTCAATACTTTGTTCCTTGCTGTCTTCCGGAATAGCGTCGTAAGCCAAGCCTTCCAGCAAGCCATTGATGGTGGTCAAAGGCGTCCGCATTTCATGAGCCGCATCCGCCATAATGGCACGCCGGCGTTCCTCCTGCCGTTGGATCTCGGCTTCAGATTCACGCAACGACAGGGTCATGTCGTTAAAATCATTGATCAGGTCGTCAATTTCGTCACGGTTCTTACTTGGCAGCTCAACGTCGTAATTGCCCTTTGCAACCTGATTTGTTGCTCGGCGTAACCGGTTGATCCGCAACGTTAGATAACGTGAAACAATGTAGGCAAACAACAGAGCCACCAAGCTGGCAACGATCAATGCCTTGGTCAGATTAGCATTGATGGCCGAAATATTAGAGTTCACGTTAGAAATAAACGCACCAATTTTAATAACGGCAATCAAGTGCCGTTTATTATTACTATCTGTGTAAAAGTATGGTTTCAAAATGTCCGTCATTGCCGGCTCAACCTGACCACTGGTCGTTTTTACCTGCGTATCAGTGACCTTCTGGACGATTTTTCCCGCCTTCAACTTCTGCCAGTCCGAGGCCCCAATCTTAGAGCTATAGACATTATCGGGGAACACTGCGGTATTGCTCTTGTTATAGATGGTAAAGTGCACAGACTGGTTGCGCAGCAATACCTCACTGTTTAACAGCGATTCTGAATCGAAGGTCACCTTGTTGGCGTTGCCGGACGAAATACGAACCGACTGTTCCACCAAACTATTGGCGTACTTCTCTAAACTGGTCCAAGTATTTTGGTAGACCATGTTTCTGGTCATCTGACTAAACGAGAATCCCAGCAGAATTAAAACTGTAGCAATGACCGCAAAAAAGGCCAGCATTTGTTGATAAACGAGTTTCATTACTTATCTGCTCCAGTATCATCAAATTTGTAGCCGACGCCCCAGACCGTTTGAATAATTTGCGGGCCGACTTTTTCAATCTTTTGACGCAGTTTCTTAATGTGGGCATCCACTGTCCGTTCGTCACCGTAATACTCGTAATCCCAGACCAGTTGTAAGAGTTGCTCCCGAGAGAACACCTGACGCGGTTTAGTGGCCAGCGTCTTCAACAAGTCAAATTCCTTTGGAGTCAGGTCACGGATCTGCTTGCCGTTAAGGTAGGCCTCCCGCGTCTTGCTGTTCAGTCTGAAATTATCTGTCGTCACTTCAAAACGACTGTCTTCATCCGCTTCTTCCGGTTCCGAAACTGCTACAGCTGTGTTTTCTGCCGTCGACTTGCTTGAGCCGAGTTTTGCACGCCGATCCAGTGCCTTGATGCGCGCAATCAGCGTAATAGGACTAAAGGGTTTTGTGACATAGTCATCGGCGCCCATTTCAAGTCCCAACACTTGATCACTTTCAGAATCACGTGCCGTGAGCATAATGATTGGTACAGTTGGGGACAATTTCCGAATTTCAGCGCTGGCTTGCATGCCGTCCATGCCTGGCAAGTTCAAATCAAGCGTAATCATATCCCAATCATTAGGTGTTTCCTTAAACATTTTAACAGCCTGGATGCCATCATACGCAAAGTGTGCATCCCAATCCTCTTTTTTAAAAAACATCTGCATCATTTCTGATACTGATTTGTTATCCTCAATCATTAACAGTTTCATGAAGTTTCCTCCGACATTTTGGTTTTCACCTTAAATACTGCCGCGTGCCGTTCACACCCGGTAGTCGCTCCCTCTTAGCAACAAACTGGATACCGACGCACCCTCTTGGGTATCCGACCCTTCCTTTGAGTTAGTAAAGGTCGTTGTCAGTCCCGTGTTCATCACTACTTCTTACAATATTAATGCCATTATACTCGAAAATGGAAGTCGTTCTCAAATCAAGTTTACGCGCTGTCACAAGCGGTTACAACCTCGATTGTCAACTGCCAGCTTTTTTAATGCTCTAAGGGCAAAGAAAAAGGATGACCGATGGTTCGGTCATCCTTTCCAGCAATGGAGTCGGCGGGAGTCGAACCCGCGTCCAAGCATATTGCCACCCAAATATCTACGTTCATAGGCAGACTACTTAAGTTTCACACGCTGACGCGCCGCCTGTCAGGGCTAACTCAACGTGCTAGTCTGATTAGACTCTTCCAGTTACTTCAGACGTGAGCTTC
This sequence comes from Secundilactobacillus collinoides DSM 20515 = JCM 1123, assembly GCF_001435975.1. GTDB lineage: Bacteria > Bacillota > Bacilli > Lactobacillales > Lactobacillaceae > Secundilactobacillus > Secundilactobacillus collinoides. The sequence continues at coordinate 15,697 of NZ_AYYR01000056.1, read as the reverse complement.
TGGCGTAAGTCCACTAAAGGTAAGACCCGCTACCCGACTCATGGACGAAGTCAGACGGATCCTTGTATAGCGCTATTTAGGCAGCTAATGCAAGAGATTTTGAACTGTTATTTGCAGTTAAAAAAGGTTGAGGCTTTTAGCGTAGTTCCTCACTACGAAACGCAATCTAGGCTCAACCTATACCTGTCGAATCCTTAACGACCCCATAAATTAAGTCCAACAACAAGTCTATCATAATTGTGCCCCCCTGCAAAGTCAGAAGTCTTCCAGATTACAACAGATCGAAGTGCTTTAGTCCGTTTACAATACCGTGGTCAACATTGGCTGACGTCACAAATTCGGCGTAGGGTTTCACATGATCCAACGCATTCCCCATCGCAACTGGGTGGTCAACGAGTTCCAACATCGAAATATCGTTGTTACCATCGCCAAATGCATAGGTCGGCACATCTTTAAACTCCGGCCGTGATAACAGTTGCATTATCCCCGCCCTTTTGGAACCGTTTTTCACCACAATATCCATACTATACGGCGTATTGCGATAAAAGGTCAGGTCATTTTCAAACGATTTAATGTAGCGGTCATCATCGTGATCCGTCATGATGATCATCATATAGATCGGATTAAGTTGCCAATAGATCGGGTTGACGATTGGCACCGGACTGTTCACAAAACGATAAGCCTGTTTCGTGGCTTCTGTCACCCGATTGCTGCGTGCATCCTTGTCATTCAACACAATAAAAGCTTCATTTTGCGTGCGCACAAAGGCTTCGAATTTACTAATGACTTTATGATTGATTTCTGCCGTATAAATCGGGTCACCGTGCAACATTACGTAAGAACCATTGGCACCGACCAGTGAGTCGATACCCGTCTGGGCCATAATGTTGCGGGCTTCAAATAAGTTTCGCCCACTCGAAATCACCGGCAGGACATCGTTTTTTTGCAACTGATGCATGGCGTCAATGACGTCTTCGTCTAACTGTGTTTCGGCGTTGAGCAGCGTTCCGTCCAAGTCAAAAAAGGCAATTGCTTTAACCATACCAACAGGTTCCTTTCACGAGTACATATTAGTTAAAGTTTAACATATTTCAACTGGTAAAAAACGCCTGCAATCAAGTTATCATCAGATTTCATCAGCATTGGACAGAAATTATAAATAATATTATGCAAGCAAGCACTTGCATGCATAATAAAATGGTGCTATTCTCGTACTCATTACTTAGTTAAGGGGGATTCACAAATGACACTTGAAAAATTCTTAAAAAGCAAAGGATCGCTGTTAGCAGTCACTATCGTATTAATTTATGGCATTGTCATCTTTGCCATCTACTTTACGGGTTACCACGCGATGCCTAATAGCCTGAACAAATTACCTGTCACGGTGGTCAATCAGGATCAGAAGAGTAAAAAACTCGCACGCCAGCTAAAGCGTGCCCTGCCCTTTGATACCGTAAAGACAACGACAAATCTGAGTCAGGCTAAAAAACAATTAAATGACCGCAAGACCTACCTCATTGTCGATATTCCAAAAAGTTTCAACACGGACGTCAGCGCCAACAAGCAGGTCAGCCTGAACTTCTACATCAACGACTCAAACCAGACTTCTGTTGTGTCAGGCATGAAGTCAGTTGCCAAAACTATCGGCACAACTGTCAATACCAATATCGTTTTACAAAAGAGCACCGTAATGATTGCTGAACCGGCGCTCACAAAATTACAAACACGTATCAAGCATACACAGGCCAAAACAAATTCAAAGGTGGCAACCGAAAAGGCCAAAATTGCTGCCGCGCCCTCGCAATCTCAAGCAAACCTTACTGCCCGGCTTCAAAAATCAATTGCCAGTTCCAAGCAGACCGCAACGAGTAAAGCCGCAACGCAAAAAGAAACCATTCTAAAAAATGCGAAAAAGAAGGCCGCCCCGATGGCCAGCTCAGTCAAAACGAAAATTCACGTTAAAAACCAGGTGAAGGAGGGGCTTAACTATTCCCTCGCGCCATTCATTACGAACCTAGCGCTTTACATCAGCGCGCTGTTTGGCACGATTATGCTATATGGCACTTACGTAAAATTTGCGAAACAAATTGGGCGTTTTAAATCGTTTATCAACATGGAGATTAGTATGGCACTGATTGCGATTATCGGGACAGCGTTTGTTTCATGGGCCGTTGTTGCAATGATGGGATTGGCCAGCAGCTCGTTCGCTGATTTGTGGATCACGTCTGCCCTGCTGCTCTTCTCCGCCTATAACTTCAATGCAGTCCTCGTTTTACTGTTGGGGCAAATCGGAACAGCGCTCAACACCTTCCTCACCATGCTGCAAGTTGTAGCTGGTGCTGGAATGGTTCCCGTTATCGCGATGAATACCTTCTTTAAAGGGATTCATGGTCTGATGCCAATGTATTACGCTGTCAGAGCCGACTTCAATATCATGTATGGTGGAACAGGCACGACCGGCATCTGGCTGGGATTGCTGACCCTCACTTTTGTCACAATTCTCATTAATTTAGGGATTGTTGCGCTCCGCAAGCACCAACCAATGTTACAATTTGAACAGTTAAGTTAATTGTAAGGAGTGTGTGCACGATGGCAGCACAATCAACAGACGCAAAAATTATCGCAGCGTTTTCGGACCTTGCTTTAAAATATGGCTACCAGGGAACAACGACAAAAAAAATTGCCGAAACTGCCGGCGTAAATGAAAGCACAATCTTTCGCCATTTTAAAGATAAGCGGACGATTTTAGAACGTATCATCAATGACTATCTCGATGACGTGGATCAGGTCGGCCAAAACTTTCAGCATTCTGGCGACATCGTGACTGATTTACAACGCGTCGCGGATATCTACAATGAATTTGTGCAGCATCATAAGGTCGTCTTTCTAGTTGGTGTGCGTGAGTCTTATCAGTTTCCAGAAGTCGGCAAAGCACTGCAAAAACTACCCGTGCGCTTCGTCTCTTTAGTGAAAAACAATTTCACTAAAATGCAGGCGGAGGGTGAAATTAGAGCTGACATCGATACCGACAGTGAAGCCGCAAACTTCGTCTTAATGAACTTTGGCAACGCTGTGTTTACATTTTCCTATCAAACAGCAAAAATGGCCATCCCGATGACGTCGTTTAAAAGCGAAAACGTCCAGGCCTTTGCTGCGCATCTCAAAACGCATTAAATTGGCTTTATTTGTTAAACAGTCGCACTGTTTCACCTAAAAACGACACAAAAGTGGCCGGAATTCAACTCAATTCCGGTCGCTTTTTTTGTTCGAAATTATCACCATCAACGCAATCACTTTTCGCCGTTAGCGATTCTTTTCTGCGCTTCCTTTACTAGTTCTTCATTTGTATGCGCGTGACCCCACAACCCCCAACCGCCGGCTTCCGCCTCGGTCAATAGCACCCAGGTTCGATCTTTGAGTGTTGCATCTCCAGCCGTATCAGCAATCAAATCCGTCAGTTGTGCTGTTAACGCCAGCTGTTGATCACGGTTCAAAGCACCTTGATTTGTTAAGACCTGCACCCGAACATGGTCACTTTCTCCATCAACGTTTGAATACGCTGACGGGTCAATTTCGTGAACAAAACCCGCGGTGTTTTCTCTGAACATTCGAATCGGCGGTACCTGTTCAACGGTCATCACCGTTTTCGCGGCTACTTGTGCTAACGCGTGGGGATCCTTAAATAACCCTTTGGGTGCATAGATATCGATCATTGGCATGCCTATCAACCCCTTTGAAAGTTTTTATCAGTTTGCGACACCTAATTGATGCTTTGAGCTTACTGCAAATATGACAGTTGTTCAATAATTTAACGCTGGTCTATTTAATGATAATTGTCTCGTTTTGCGGCTTGCAATCCAGTGGGAACAGCACCACAAAAAAAGAGCACGGACTTTAACTGCCAGTGCTCCAAATTAAACCACATCTTAAGTTAACTTATTGATCCAAATACTCCTTAGTTGCCGCAATAATGTCTTGCAGCCCCTTCTTAGCATCCGAGAAGAACATGCTGGTCTGGTCGTCTGAGAAGAGTTCGTTTTGAATGCCCGCATAACCGGTACTCATGGAACGCTTGATCACAACGACCGACTTTGATTTATCGACATCCAAAATCGGCATCCCGGAGATCGCCGTATTTGGTTTCCGGGCAGCTGGATTCGTGACATCGTTCGCACCGATGACCAGTGAAACATCCGTATTTTCAAACATTGAGTTAGCTTCTTCCAACTGTTTCATTTGATCATAAGGGACGTTCACTTCAGCCAAGAGCACGTTCATGTGACCAGGCATCCGCCCAGCAACTGGGTGAATTGCGTAATTCACGTTGATGCCGTTATCGGTCAGCAATTTTGCCAGTTCGGCGACTTCGTGTTGGGCTTGAGCTGCAGCCAACCCGTAGCCAGGGATGATCATAACGTTCTTAGCATAGGCCAATTGCACCCCAATATCGTCAGCGGAAGTTTCCTTGACGTTAACAGGTACGTCATCGGTTGCGGTACCCCCACTATCACCAGTCCCAAACCCACCGGCAATAATGTTGGCAACGGAACGGTTCATGGCAGCGGCCATTTGCAGCGTCAGGATCGTCCCAGCAGCCCCAACGAGGGCCCCGGCAATGATCAAGACTTGGTTATCAATGACGAACCCTGCCATGGCAACAGCTAACCCGGTAAAGGCGTTCAGTAAGGAAACGACAACCGGCATATCAGCACCGCCAATTGGGATGGTCATTAAAATCCCGAAGACCAGACTGGCAACAATGGCGAGCACCAGCGTCCAAACATTGGTTGGAAATCCGACCGTCAATACGATACTGCCCAATATCAAAAGGACCACGAGGCCGTTTAAGAGCTTAGCCCCTGGGAAACTAATCGGCTTCCCTGATACGTGGCCAGACAGCTTCCCGGTCGCAATCAACGATCCCGAAAAGGTGACGCTCCCAATAACTAAGTCCAAGATAACTGGAAACGAGAACGCAAACGCAAGTGATGCACCGTTTGGCTTGCTCAAATAATCAAACGTCCCGATGGCAGCCGCAGCACCGCCACCCACGGCGTTGAATAAACTAACCAGTTGCGGCATGTCCGTCATTTTAACGGTTCGAGCCTTATAAACACCATAGCCGACCCCGATAACAAGCGCAACAATCAATAAGATCCAGCCCATTGCGGAAGCCTGGTGTTTTACCAGGGCGACAATAAAGGTCATGATCACTGCTAGGAACATCCCGACTGATGACAGCCGGTTACCATTTCTTGCCGTTTTTGGTGTCCGCATCATGTGCAGGCCGATCACATAACAAGCAGCACTGACAAGGTATGAAAGCGAAACAACAGTCATTAATCCTGACATTAGTGCTCGCCTCCTTTGGTATCATCCTGCTTCTCCTTAGGCTTGGAGAACATCTCCAGCATCCGGTCGGTGACCACGTAGCCACCAGCCACGTTGACGGCGCCCAAAACAGCAGCAATAAACGCAATCACGTAAAACAACGGCGAATCTGCTTCTAGGGCAACCAAGATACTGCCGACAACAACCACGCCATGAATGGCGTTAGCACCAGACATCATCGGTGTGTGCAACGTTGCCGGAATTTTACTGATGACTTCAAAGCCCACCAGCAGACTTAACACAAAAATGGCAAGGTTCGTATATAATTCCTGACTCATGCTACTCAGCCCCCTTCGATTCGGTTGGTGCCTCAGTCGCGGTTGCTGGTTCCGGTTTGGTCAGCGGTGGTAAGTTAAGCGCCTCGCGCAACCGTTCGTTAACAATATCGCCGCTCGTGGTTGCCGTTAAACCACTGAAAACATCGTCGGTTGGATCAATGGCAATGTTGCCATCATCATCCAGCATCGCGTTAATAACTGCTTGAACATTTTTAGCAAATAACTGCGAAGCTGAATGCGGCAGTTCGCTGGCCAGGTTGGATGCACCAACCACCATGACTTGATTGTCAGTCGTGACCGTTTCATATGGTTTACTGCCAGCAACGTTGCCGCCTAAATCGCTCGCTGCCAAATCAATAAAGACAGTCCCCGGCTTGGCATTATCAACACTAGCTTGGGGAACCATCAACGGTGGTTTATGCCCCGGTACTTGCGCGGTCGTAATAATGACGTCATTTTCGGCGATGAATCCAGCAAGTTCTGCTTGCTGTTTAGCTGTTTCTTCAGCCGTCAATGCACGAGCATAACCGCCCGAACCAGCCCCGTTTGAAACAGAGCTTGTCAGGAAGTCAGCCCCTAACGACTCAACTTCACCCTTTGAAGCCGGCCGAACGTCATAACCTGAAACAACAGCACCAAGCCGTTTAGCCGTCCCAATGGCTTGCAGGCCAGCAACCCCGGTCCCCAATACAAGGACCTTAGCTGGTTTGACTGTCCCAGCAGCAGTGATCATCATTGGAAAATACTTTGGATAAAGGTCACTTGCAACCAGAGCTGCCTTGTAGCCGGCAATACTAGATTGCGAACTCAACACATCCATGGTCTGAGCCCGACTGATCGTCCGCGGTAATAATTCAAACGACAAAGCGCTCACCTTTTGATCAGCCAACTGCTGCATCTTGTCCGGATCAATTAGTGCACTCAGAAGACCAATCAATACTTGACCAGACTTTAACGCTTTTAGCGTGTCATCGCCCGGTCGATTGATCACCGCAACGACATTTCCCTCACTCAGTGCCGTCTGCCGGTCCACCAGTTTAGCACCAGCTTGTTCGTAGCTATCATCGCTGTAGTACGATTCCTCGCCGGCACCTCGCTCAACTAGCACCTTTGCACCAGCTTTTACGAGTCGCTTAGTGACATCCGGATCAATGGCGACCCGGTTCTCATGAGCCTGTTCTTCCTTTAAAACAGAAACCACAATTGCCATTCCAAATTCCTCCATTCCATAATTGGAAATCAGTCTAACGTCTGCATCGCGAGCCCGCCAATACCAGCTTTCCACTTAAAACGGCATACCGGCTTTCTGAAACAAACATCAAACCGCACATTTGCATCCCCGATTCAGACCACACCAACGCAATAATAAAGCAAAATACGGGTTTGTAAACGGTTACATTCAGCTTAACAGAAAAGGCGCTGGGTGACAAATGCTGAAGAGTGTGAAGCAAGGCGTTTAAGGGGCGGAGCGTAAGGTACTTGCCTGTCGGAACACGTTTCGATTCCAAATTAGCAAAACGCTATACGCACCCCAACAAAGCAAAAACAGCTTCAACAAAAATCCCCGCACTTGGAATTAATGTTAGAAGCTGTTTTTACAGAAGCCCTTAACCTGCCGAGTTTATTTCGGCAATGTCGTCTAATAGCACACGCCGACAAGTTCAAGTTCACAGCTCCCAATCACTCAGTTGCGCACTGATCAGCCCTGGGTCTTCTCAGGATGCCCCTGCAGGTAAATCACATGGGTGTTCAAGAATTCATCGATTCCGTGACGACCATCATCACCACCGATACCGGATTCCTTCCAGCCTGAGTGTGACCCGTTCATGGCTTCAAAGTTGAACCGGTTGATGTAGGTTTCGCCATCTTCCAATTCATTTGAAGCGCGTTGGGCATTATCAATGTTTTGGGTAAAGATCGATGAAGTCAACCCAAAGTCACTGTCGTTGGCCATTTCAATCGCGTCATCTAAAGTCTTAAAGGTGACAACTGGTAATACTGGGCCAAAGATTTCGTCCTGAATAATTTCAGAATCCTGCTTAACGTTGGTAATGACCGTTGGTTCATAGTAGAAGCCGTTTTCGATCTTAACCTTGTGGCCACCTGCCGTTACCTTGCCGCCAGCAGCAACTGCCCGGTCTACCATGCCGGCTACTTTATCCAAAGCAGCTTGGTTGATCAGCGGGCCGATACCAGAATCTTTGTCCGTAATTGGGTTGGCGACCTTAATTGCGGCCATCTTGTCACTTAACTTCTTTGTAAATTCATCAGCAACGTCTTCTTGAACGTAGATCCGTTCGCAGTTGTTGCAAAGTTGACCATTGTTATCTACTCGTGAATCAATAATGGATTGAACGGCGAGGTCAATGTCGGCGTCAGAGCAAACGATAGCTGGTGCTTTCCCACCGAGTTCAAGAGAAACCTTAGCCATGTGAGTAGCAGCCGAAGCCATAACCTGCTTACCGGAGTTGACAGAACCGGTCAAACTGATGATACCGATCTTCTTGTTCTTTGATAATTCGTCACCAACAACTGAGCCAGGACCAGTAACAAAGTTAACAACGCCCTTTGGAATGCCGATCTTGTCAACGATCTTAGCAAATTCCAACGCAAAATTTGGTGTGTCAGAACTTGGTTTCATCACGATGGTATTCCCAGTAACTAACGCTGGACCCATCTTCCGTGCAATCAGGAAGAATGGGAAGTTCCATGGTAAGATTCCAGCGGCAACACCGATTGGCTGCTTCGTGATCATAATGTTTTCATTGGCGTTATCTGATTGAAGAATTTCGCCTTCGTAAGTCCGTGCTGCTGAAGCCATGTAATCAAAGTAATCAGCGGAGAACAGAATTTCCGTTTTAGCTAATGAACGAATCTTCCCCTGTTCTTCCTGCAACATGTCGATCAGGTGCTCTGAATCGTCACGAATGGCTGATGCAACATCGTGAAGGTATTGACCACGGGTTGCGGCCGGAACGAACTTCCAAGTCTTTTCAGCTTCATACGCATCATTAATTGCTTCTTGTGTCTCTTCACGCGTTGCACTTGGTACCGTGGAGATCTTTTCACCGGTCGATGGGTTGATAACTGTCAGCAGTTTGCCTGACTTTGAATCCTTAAATTCACCGTTAACGTACATTTGATAATGCTTTAATTGCTTGATTGTTTCTGACATTAGAATGGCTCCCTTTCAGTTTTAAAACTGATGATTTAAACACGTCACTGTTAAACGCGGTTATTTGCCTGGTTCATAATCTGGATCGATGACCAAAATTGGTTTGATTGTCTTACCACTACCTGAATCGGCATTAGCTTCATTGATTTGATCAAATTTGTAGAATTTCTCGGTCTTGTCAAAGTCGAACATGCCAGCTTTGTAGAACCGAATCAACCGTGGAATATCAATTTGCGGTACGGAATCGCCCATGTTAACACCGATGATTGAGCGGTCATCGACACAGAGGTCATTCCAGGTGTCCAAATCGATGTGGTTTGGTGTAACAGCAATTGTCGCTGTGGTCCCGCCTTGAGCTAAGGCTTGGATTGAGTCTTCCATAACTTGCTTAACACCGGTTGTATCAACTGCGAAATCAACACCATGGCCATTTGTCAACGCCTTGATTTTTTCAACGGCGTTGTCCGTCTTGCTGTTAATAACATCCGTTGCGCCCAGTTCCTTGGCTAAGGCCAACCGTGAATCAACAACATCGACGGCAATAACGGTTGTACAGCCTGAGATCTTACCTGCCATCATTGCGGCCAAACCAACGGCTCCAGTTCCGAAGACGGCAATTGTTTGACCGGGCTTTGGTTTCAAAGTGTTCAGGACGGTCCCGCTGCCAGTAACGTAGCCGCAGCCTAGAGGTCCGAGCTTACGAAGATCCAAATCCTTTGGCACCTTAACGGCGTTTCGTTCACGTACAACCGTCGTCGTAGTGAAGGAAGACTGATCAAACATGTCGGCAACATCGTGGCCATTTTCCGTAAAGTGGGCGCTGCCATCAGGCCGAACACCGGACAGGTTGTTTGCAGCGTAGTTCAAGCACTGCGTCGGCTTGCCCTGTAAACAATTGTCACAGGCACCGCAACCGTAAAATGAAAGGACAACGTGGTCGCCAGGTTCGAAGTTTTTAACTTCTGGCCCAACCTTTTCAACGATGCCTGAACCTTCATGTCCTAAAACAATTGGGTAGCCAATCTCTGCATCACCCTTACGCAGGGCTTCGTCAGAGTGACAAATGCCGCTGGCAACCATGTGGATCTGCAGGTCATCCGCCTGCATCGGTGCTAACTCAACGTCATCCTTGATTTGAAATGCACTACCCTTTTGATCAACAACTGCTGCTTTGATACGCATAACAACATCATCTCCATTGAATTCATCTGATTCATGAAAGTGGCATGAAACGTTGTTCACTCACAATTGCTATTGAAACAGTACAATACAGTCATTATCGATGATACGGTTTCAATAAGAGTCGTTCTTGTGAATTAATGTTCATTTCTTTCAACGTCTTTGTTATAGTCCTTATTGAGCTGAATTTAAAGCGGTTACACGAAATTATTGTAAATAAGAGTTTTCTCATAAACGCTTAGATTGTTATTAATATCACAAATATTTTTTCTTTTGATAAGAATCATATTTCATTGCATACAACCTAAAAGGTGGGCATGTTCCACATAAAATAATGAAACCTAGCAGTATCCTTGTCATACAATCGTTTCTTTTTGAAAACTGTTTCACCTGCACCCTTGATTGGCCTGTACCACCGTGTATCCGTTTTTTTACAAAACCGTCTAATCGCTAATAAAAAAGACCACCTGTTAAGGCAGTCTTTTAGTAAATTCTTATTTTAAGGGGATCACTTGGCGATCCAGTTAGCCAACGCCCGGCCCATCTTCTGTGCAGTTTCCGCGCTGGGATGCAATCGGTGGTCTGCCAGTGCTACGTGGTAATTGCTATTGGTGATCAATCCCGGAGTCAACGTTTTGAAATCGACCACTTTGACACCCAATTTTTCATACGTTTGACGTTCCGCATGTTTTAATTGATCAAACGTGTAGCCGTTATCGTTTCTTATATCATCTTTGTTGATGCCAGTACTGCTGTATCTGGTCAGTGGCAGGATGCCATAGATTTTCGCAGATGGATTCAGTTTCCGAATCGCCTGCACGTTTGTTTTTAAATGTGTCATAATATTGCTCAGGCTACCTGAACCAGAGCCCGGTGTATAGTCATTCGTCCCGATGTGGATGAAGATCATGTTAAACTTCGGGATTGCTTTCTTCCGGGCCTTGATAACCGCTGCAAGGTCTTGCGGTCGCGCAGTCCCATTGACATCTTTCCAGCGGTGGCCAACGATTCGAGCATCTGGGAAGGCATAGTTGCTAACGGGTTTTTCATCGCCCAGATACTTCCCTAACCAAACTGGATACGTCGTGGAATAAAATCGCGAGCCATTCCAGCCATCTGGGATTGAATCCCCAAAGAACCCGATTTTGGTTTCTTGATACTTATCTTTGGCAGCTGGCAGCTTCAGATCAAATGAACTGTTCAACACACTTTGAAGTTGCGATTTCAATACCCAGTATGTATGCTGGCTATTCGCGCTGGTCACCTGATAAACTTCCTGTTTTTGATTCTTATCCGCCACAGTGGCTGCCTGATGGCAGTACCACGTAGTTTTGCTCATTTTACTCAGTGTGACACCATGTTTCAGTGTCGCTGCTGAATAACCATAAGTGCCTGACCGCAACGCATATGCCCTGCTGCTGATCTTGTGCACGTTACTGACCGTTACCTTAGCCGTGGTTTTCTTGGCCGCGTGTGCGTTATCCAATTTTTCGTTGCTCATGATCAACAGCACCATCCCCAAAACACCAACAAATTTAATTCCTTTAAACATCTTCTCCGCCATCATTTCTACATAGAATCATTGTACCCCACGAATAAACAAATGCACATGCCCTACGCATGTGCACCATATAACCTGATTTAAACGTTGATTACAAGACTTTTATTATAGCGAATTAGCATGTTAGCGGTCAATTTAATTTTTATAATCAGACAGCACATTATTTTTGTGTCTTTTTTTGATCACTTGCCAAAGCATCCAATAATGCTTGATCCCGGTCAGCCACTAGCTTTGCACCGTCATGTCCCTGCCAGTCATAGAACCCCTGACCCGTTTTCAAGCCTAAATGCCCCTCATCAACCTTAGCCTTTAACTGGACATCCTCACCAGTGGTATTACTCAGATCCGCATAGAGGTACTTAGAAATATTGTCAAATACGTCCAGTCCGCCTAAATCCGCACTGACGATAGGCCCCAAAATTCCCCAACGACGACCAAGACTGTACTTCACGATGTCATCGACAGCTTCGGGTGTGGCGATTCCTTGGTTCACGATGTGCAGGCACTCCCTTAAAACGGCAAGTTGGATCCGATTACCTACAAACCCAAGTGAGGCTTTCTGTAACGGGACTGCGTGTTTGCCAATTTTATTGAGCAGCGCTAAAGTTGTGGTCACTGTTGCTTGGGCCGTCGCCTCGCCCGGGACGACTTCTACTAGCGGCATCAACTGAGCGGGATTCCAAAAATGTGCCACGACAAACCGCTCTGGGTGCGTCAAGACCGTTGCAATTTCAGTCGGATCCAAACCTGAAGTATTCGTTGCACAAATGGTGTCTGGCCGAATGATTTGCTCAGTTGCGGCCCATACCTGTTTCTTTACTGAAACATTCTCAACAACTGATTCAATAATGAAATCCGCTTTTGCTAACGCCTGATTATCAGTTGTCGTCGTGATTCTGGCCATAATGGGGGCAACCTCCTCATCTTCAATGATATGATTATCAGCAAATGTGTGCAGATCTTTTTTGATGAGTGCCATGCCATTGTCTAGAGCTTCATTGTTTTGGTCTACCAATATTACCGGGTACCCGGCCATCGCAAACTGAAGGGCTGTCGCGTGCCCCATTGTGCCCGCGCCCAGGTTGCCAATTGTTCTTATCGTAGTTAAATTCATTACCAACACCTCCTATTATAAGTGTACCGAAAGCGTTTCCACTTGTCTTGTGTTTTTTGTAACAAAAATGGCCCAAAATTTTCTTAAATAAAACTTTGACAAATCAGTCAAAAATCAGTAGTCTGAGTTGTAGACACTTCAGTCCTCATCTAACGATTAAAGATAAAAGACTGTATTGGGTGACTTTTTGGGATGATTAGAAACACCATTGTTTCATTAGTTTATTGCTAAGAAGGGATATTATGTCAAAATTACCAACCTATAATGATCAGCAGTGGGCCACTGCCCGGGACGCTGTCATTGAAGAATATCATAAGTACGTTGAAAGTTTGCGTCAACAAGGCGTTGACTTTGCAATCAAGAGCGCACGTAAACTATTGATCTACCAAGATCTGATTGCCGAGTGGAATCACCATTTGCCAACGGTTATGTCTGACCTGGAGGATAATGAATTCGCCCTCTCAGTTTTTGATGAAATCAAAAAGACGAAAAAGAGCACCCTGCTCGAACGGGCCTATCAAGATATGCAGTCATGGACAAACTTCAACCCGTCAGCTTTAACGCTGTGGCTTGAGCTGTCTGAAGATGAAGCCATTACAGAATACTAATCAGCACCAGATGTGATACAACAAAGCGTTCCTCATTCACCACGATTGTGTGGCATGGGGAACGCTATTTTTTTATGTTTTTCGCAAATTGATCGTAAAACAACGGTTATCACACATCGAAGCCCTTATTTGGTTGTTGATAACGCTAACCACACTGGTTGATAGCCCAACAAATGCAGAACAGTCAACAAGTCGTGGAAGCTCAAAATCAATGTGGCATCATTGACATTCGGATGAAAGCCAATTGGTGCCTGCCGGTCAATACTGTCATCGATGAGCACGTGAACCTGGTGGTCGCGGTCGTTTAACAAACCAAACGGCGTTACGGTCCCCGGCTGAAGTCGCATGAGCTGATACAGCTGTTCAGGTGACACGAAATGCAGCCGTTTTTCATGTAGTTGGCTGGCTATCTGTTTCAAGTCAGCGCGTTTATCATCCGGCAAAATCGCCAAGTAGATGTTGCCGCGTCTTGACTGTAACAACAAATTCTTTACCTGACTGCCAGGTGTTGAAAAGTCAATGTCCGCCACTGTATAAATTGGTTTATGCGAAATGACCTCATAGGGCAGATTAAACGCGTTTAAAAATCGATACACGGATTCAGCTGGTGATGGCATGGTGGCACTTCCTTCTATTCGGTTGGTAAATTCACGGCACTGTTTTTTTCATGACCGCTGTCACAAGCGGCAATGCGTCTGCAATCTGTCTGCAATTAATGTAATAACTTGGTGGGCATTTCGCAGGCACGTCAATGAGGCAAACAGTTGTCTGACGAAGGTCATCCTGCGGTCTTAATTGCAAAGATGTGCCCCCTTAATAGTACCTTAAGCATTAAATTTAAGTAACCGCAATTACACAGTTTAGTTACAGTTTGATGAATTTATTGAATACACGTGAGAAAACATGCTATTTTGAAGAGTACAAAGAGGAGGAACCTATATGAGTCAGTCACGTTTTCAGCTGCGCGGCACCATGCTTGTTGCGTTAGCACTATTACTGGGCTTCATTGGTTTTGCAACCGCCAATCAGCCCTCAGCTCAGGCCGCTACTTACTCGGTTTATAAAACGACGAGTATGACCAAAACTGCTTATCATCGAGCTTCCAGCAAAGGTGCAGTCTACAATGAACTACACACAAAAAAACTAGCTAATTTATCAAGTTATCCGAACACTACTTGGTACGCCACTAAGGAAGTTATCTTAAAACACGGGTCAACTAAGGCCGTTTATTACAAGGTGACTAACGGCGCCAAGACTGTGACCGGGTACATTTGGCACAGTTACTTAACGAAGGGCAAAGCACCCTTTACCTTAAGTGTTGCGAAAGCTGCGGTGGCGATGGATGAAAAAACGGGGAAAGTGCTCTGGTCAAAGAATGCCAACACCCCTCGCGCCATTGCCTCTGTTTCCAAGCTGATGACGCTATATCTAGTGGAACAAAAAGTTGCCAACACCAGCGCAACTTGGAGTTCTAAGGTGACCACGTCATACTCCGGGTTAAAGAGTATGGGGGCATCTAGTGTTTACGGTGGGTTCAAATTTACGAAGAGCAGCTACACCGTTCGTCAATTGTACTTAGCAGCGCTGATTGATTCATCTAACAACGCTGCAACAGCGCTTGGCCAGTGGGTTGCCGGTGGGTCGACACCAACCTACAACACCAAGTTCATTAAGTTAATGAACGCTCAGGCCAAAACTTGGAATCTGGGCAAAGCCACATTTGTTTCAGCATCTGGCGTTGAACAATCCGCTTTGAAGACTTACGGCTACTCAGTGAGCGGCGGCAATGCCAACGAGGTCTCAGCAAAGGACGTTGCGTTGATTGCAAAACATCTGATCACCGACTACCCGGCCGTCTTAACTGATGCCGCAAAGGGGTCCGTTACCGTATCAGGCCAGCTCTGCTACAACTATAACAACCTCTTGCCAGGCCGAAAATACTACGAAAAGGCCCTCAACGTTGATGGGTTAAAAACTGGTTACACCGACCTTGCAGGGTACTGCTTCGTTGGGACCGGTAAGAAATCAGGCCACGATCGGTTGATTACCGTTGTGCTCCATGATGCAAACGAGTTTACTGAAACCCGTTCATTGATGGACCACGTTTACTCAGCTGGTTTAATCTAACCGTTTAAAATCACAATGAAAGTCTCGATTAAAGTCTCGGAAGTGTTTCCGGGACTTTTTTTGATTGTCACCATTGGTTTGGCCAGTCTTGTTTACCTGTTTCTTTTAACAGACATTCGGTAATTCTTTTTTGAAACAACTTTACTTTCATGAAAATAACTCTTAAACTAATTTGTGCTTCACTTGTACCACATTTCTTATAACATACCTGAAACTTGAAAGTATGAAGACAGACTGATCCCTTGGTATCACAGGGCATATTTT
>NZ_AYYR01000055.1 GCF_001435975.1 Secundilactobacillus collinoides DSM 20515 = JCM 1123 | reverse complement strand
GAAATTGAAGAAGATTATGAAGGCAACACGGGTAAAACCATTGTGAAGACCTTTAACGAACGTGGGCTCGATTACGAAGCTGTTCCAGCAGCCCTCGTCAGCCAACACGGTCCGTTTGCTTGGGGGCCAACACCTGCCAAGGCTGTTTACAACTCTAAGGTGCTTGAAGTGGTTGCCGAAGAAGACTTCCACACCATGGAACTTACGCACCAGAGTTCAGAATTGCCACAGTACCTGTTGGACAAGCACTATTACCGTAAGCATGGTGCCAACGCTTACTATGGTCAAAACAACGCCCATTCAAAAGATCACGCAACGCGTTCTTAATTTAAACCACTAAACAAAAAGGAGATTTCTATCATGATTGAAACACCAGATTACAAATTTTGGTTCGTTACAGGTAGCCAATTCTTATACGGGGACGAACAATTAAAGTCCGTTGAAAACGATGCTAAGGACATCGTTGCCAAGTTAAACGCCTCAGGTAACCTGCCTTACCCAATCGAATTCAAACTGACTGCAACCACTGCTGACAACATCACTAAACTGATGAAGGATGCTAACCATGACGATTCCGTTGCCGGCGTCATCACTTGGATGCATACCTTCAGTCCAGCTAAGATGTGGATCCGTGGGACACAATTGTTACAAAAACCATTGTTGCACTTGGCTACCCAATACTTGAACTACATCCCATACGACAGCATTGACATGGACTACATGAACTTGAACCAATCTGCTCATGGTGACCGTGAATACGGCTTTATCAACGCCCGTCTTCGGATGAACAACAAAGTCGTTTACGGCTGGTGGGGCGATGAAGAAACGCAACAAGAAATTGCTGACTGGCAAGACGTTGCTGTTGCCTACAACGAATCATTCAAGCTCAAGGTTGTTTTGTTTGGTGACAAGATGCGTAACGTTGCTGTTACTGACGGTGACAAGATTGAAGCCCAAATTCAACTTGGTTGGACCGCAGACTACTACGCCGTTGGTGATTTAGTTGAAGAAATGAACAAGGTGACCGATGCTGATATCGACAAGAAGTACGCCGAATTAGCTAAGGAATACACGATGAACCCAAGTGCCGGCGACAACGACGAAGCCTTCTTTGAAGACCACGTGAAGTACCAGATTCGCGAATACTTCGGTTTGAAGCGGTTTATGGATGCTCACGGTTACACTGCCTTCTCAGATAACTTCGAAGACTTGTACGGCATGAAGGAATTACCTGGTTTAGCTACGCAATTATTGATGGCTGAAGGCTATGGGTTCGCCGGTGAAGGTGACTGGAAGACCGCTGCTTTGGATCGTTTGATGAAGATCATCAGCCACAACAAGCGGACTGCCTTCATGGAAGACTACACGCTTGATTTACGTAAAGGACACGAAGCCATTCTCGGCTCACATATGCTGGAAGTTGACCCAACTTTAGCTTCTGACAAGCCAAAGATCGAAGTTCACCCATTGGACATCGGTGGCAAGGAAGACCCTGCACGTTTGGTCTTCACCGGTGACGAAGGCGATGCTATTGATGTTACCTTGGCTGACTTCGGTGACGAATACCGGATGATTATGTATGAAGTCAACGCTAACAAAGCTGACGAAACGCCAAAACTGCCCGTTGCTAAGCAACTCTGGACTCCTAAGGCTGGCCTCAAGGAAGGCGCTACTCAATGGATCCAAAATGGCGGCGGTCACCACACTGTCTTCTCATTTGGCGTTACTGCCCAACAGGTAGAAGACTTTACTAACATGGTTAACCTGCACTTGATCAACATCAAGTAATCGCTTGTTTCAAACTCTTTCTGAAAAAAACGCCCGCGGTCGCCCAACCCGCGGGCGTTTTTTCTTTTAAATTAATCGATTACCTGACGCTGTCTATCAACGAAGGAATGCTGTGCCAAATTGCTGCATGGTACTCACCAAGTGCACGGTGTACCCGTCTGTTAAGCATCGACACACTAGTTTGCAGAGGAACCGGCCTTGACCGCACGACTTTCAATGGTGGTTTTCATTTATGTGCCGAATTGAATTGGAATGGGCATAATGAGGAACGATTTATCAGTGTTAGTGTTTTTGATGGATAACAGTTTTTTTCGGTTGTAATTGCAGATGCCAATTGGCCCATTTGGAGGCTTTCTTGCAATACAAGTTAGCCGTTTTATCCAAAAGTGGTCATACACCATGAAGCTGTTCAAAAAGAATGGCGCTTATTAGGTTCCAAATAAGCCATGTTAATTTCAAAAACAAACAAGCAACCAAGTTCTTATATTCTTAAGAACTTGGTTGCTTGTTTGATCAGTGAGAGTCACTGAATTTGCTGTTTTAGCTATAAAACAATTTCATTTCAATATCCTGATTATAGTTCCCGAACCCCCGGCCAAAAATCGTGCAGCCACCGTTGTTTTTGGCATTTTTCTTGATGCCGAACCGTACCGCGAAGGTTTCTCGGCTCGTATCGATGTCTTCGAGCTTTACGTCCGTAAATGGCTGGCCATCCAGAAAGCTGCCGTCGTGGGTCAACCGTAACGTTTTGAGAATGCCATACTGGTTGACGTTATCAGGGACCCATTCCGGCGTGTACTTGCCACGAGTGTCCGAAAAATCGCCAGGAGCGGTCCAAGTGCCGACTTCTGTCCCATTAATGTAGAACGTGATGTCGGAGGGCCATACGTTGTTAGAAAAGGGAAATTCGGAGCCTAGTTCCATGGCCAGATCCAGCATCTCCACGTTGTTTTTCTTAGTCAAATAGTTTGGAAATTGATATTCAACGAAGCCGTTACACCACCAAACCATGCCAGCTGAGATCCGGTCAGGGTCCATGAAGTAGGCGGGGTTATCTACTTTACCAATATAGTCCGTTTTTCCGGCCAGACCACAGGAGGGTTTGACGGAAAAATTTGTGAAGTGACCAACTGGAACTTCGGTCTTATAGGATTCAAACTCTGGGTAGATGGTCTGTGGAAAATGAACGTTGATGTTGTCCACTGTCAACCGGGAGACCTTATTATGACCGATTCGTTCGAACTTAATAATACCGGCATCAGCAAGTTTGTTGAGATGCTGTAGAACGATGGTACCGCTTAGCCCCAAATCATCCGATAATTCCCGCACGCTCATTTTACGAGCAGAGAGTTTTTGAATGATACGCAATCGAACGGGGCTAGCAAGGGCCTTATAAACGGGAAGGGAACTTTGTGAGATATCAGCTTCCATGAGTCATGCCTCCAATGATAAGGTTGATTGTTAATTGATGAACAATAAATATAGTGCCTTTTCATGAACATTTAACTGTACAAGTCTATTTTACCAATGTTTTTGTTGGTTTTAAACAATGAGATCAAAATAGTTTCAAAATACTATGAAAATTCATGTGACCTATTAATTACGTGCATTCGCATCTGTGAAACAATAATCAATTATCACGTTATAAGTTGATATAACAGTATTATTTCGAAATTTGTCATTGCAATATTCAAATTATGAGGCGATTTAATGGCGCTACAAGTTATTAATTTTTCCTTGATTTATTCAATAAATTATTTTTAGAATTTCTAATTCATCAGTATAAAATTAGTGTTTTTGTGTTTTGTTCGCAATAAATGCTTCTGCAATTGCTTTATTAGCAATAAAAATATTGCTTAAAATCAAAAAAACACGTTAAAACATCTAAAAGCATATTGTAATCGCTTTCCACTCATTTTACTATAGAAACGTGCACAAGAGGAATAAGCTACGTAGCGATAAAAGTCTTAAGGAGATCGTAAAACATGGCGAACACAAATCAATATATCAATCCGCTCATCGTTCAACGAGCAGATCCATATATCTACAAACACACTGATGGTTACTACTATTTCACAGCTTCAGTGCCAGCCTATAACTTGATTGAAATCCGTCGAGCTAAAACATTAGCCGGCCTAGCACATGCTGCACCAAGAACGATTTGGCGTAAACATGAAAGCGGTCCCATGAGTCAGCTGATTTGGGCGCCGGAACTGCACTATATTGATGGCAAATGGTTTGTCTATTTCGCAGCTGCTGAAACCACGGCATTAGATGAAAACGGAATGTTCCAGCACCGTATGTTCTGTATTGAATGCGATGCTGAAAACCCAATGGAAAGCGAAGACAACTGGTTCGAACACGGCCAAGTCGTTACCGACAAGGATACGTTCTGCTTGGATGCCACTTGCTTTGAAGCTAACGACAAACTCTATTACGTTTGGGCCCAGAAAGATAAGGCCATTCGCGGTAATTCCAACTTATACATTGCTGAAATGGAAAATCCTTGGACACTCAAGACAAAGCCTGTGATGTTGTCCAAACCAGAATTTGATTGGGAAATCATTGGATTCTGGGTTAACGAAGGACCAGCTATTATTCACCGCAACGGTCGTTACTTCTTAACTTATTCTGCAAGCGCTACCGATGAGAACTACGCCATGGGTATGCTGACTGTCAAGGACGACGTTGACTTACTTGATGCTTCCAACTGGTCAAAATCGAAGGAACCCGTTTTCAAGAGCGATTTAGCAACCCATCAATATGGCCCAGGTCATAACTCGTTTACGGTCGCTGAAGATGGCAAAACCGACATTATGGTATACCACTGCCGCGATTACACCGAGATCAAAGGTGACCCATTGTACGATCCAAACCGTCATACAAAGGTGCAGCCGTTTACTTGGAACGACGATGGCACGCCAAACTTTGGAAAACCTGTTCCTTATAACTACGACTAGACATTAGATTTAAATTGAAAGCGTTCTATAACGCATGTTACACAAAATAGAAACGGAGTGAATTAATTTGGATACTGCTCAAAATAAAAAGAAGGACTTCTGGGGCTTCCCCGTTACCCACTTTACCTACTTCTTCCAGTGGCAAATTATTAACGGGTATTTAACCCTTTGGATGGAACAACAAGGTCATTTGGATGGGACTACAGCTGGGTTCGTCTTCTCAATGATGGCCTTCATGTCATTGATTTTCCAACCAATCTTCGGTGTTATTTCAGATCGATTGGTCTTCAAAAAGAATTTACTGGCGACGATTTCAATTGCTTCAATCTTAATTGGACCGTACTTCCAGTGGTTGTTTATTCCGCTGGTACACATTAACGCAGCCTTAGTTGCTGTCGTTACTGGTATTTTCTTAAGTTTCGTCTTCAACGGTGGTGTTTCTGTTATTGAACAATACGTTCAACGTGCCAGTCTTGCCAACGGTTTCGAATATGCGCACTCACGGATGGGTGGTTCATTAGCCGGCGCCTGTGCTTCCTTCTTAGGTGGGAAGTTATTCCTCTGGTCACCAAACTCAATCTTCTGGGCATGTACCGTAATGGGTGTTGTCTTAAGTTTTACTGTACTGTTTAGTGATAAGATCCACATGGAAAACGCTGCTGCTGCTGGTGATACTACCGGTTCACTTGACTGGAGCTTAATTGGTCAAATTTTCAGAATTCGTAACTTCTGGATCCTGTCGATCTTCTACATTGGGACTTCTGCTTTGTACGATGTGTTCGACCAACAATTCATCATCTTCTTCAAGACATTCTTCCACACAGCTGCCGCTGGTACGACAGCATACAGTTACATGACCACTGGCCAAATTGCATTGGAATTCTTACTGATGTTCCCAATGCCTTGGTTGATCAACAAGATCGGTTCACGTAATGGTTTGATTGCTTATGGTGTTATTCTATGTATCCGGATCGTCGGTTCTGCCCTTTCACCTAGCGTTGCTTGGGTCGTTATCCTTCGTTTGTTAGCCGGTTTCGAAATGCCTTTGGTCTTGACTTCAATTATGAAGTACATCGCTGGTGCCTTCGATATCCGTGTCTACGCTACCGTTTACGCCTTAGCATCGAACTTTGCTAAGCAAATATCCGTCTTCATCTTTTCAACTGTTGCCGGTAATTTGTACGACTCAATTGGTTTCCAACACACATACTTCATCTTGGGTGCCATTGTTGCCGTTGCTACGATTATCGCCGCTATCTTCTTGACTAAGGAAGATCCTGTTCAAGCCGGTGAAGTTGAAGCATCGCAAAAACAGTAACTCATTGCCGCAAACGATGAATTAGCATTTGTTTCATAAATATGAGTTAAACACTTTCATTTTCTTGATGGACTCCGGGGAATTTCTCCGGAGTCCTTTTGATACAGTGTGTGACAGAATGCGGGTTGGGGAGTGCGACGGTCACTGTCTGTGATACCGCGGTTAGCCTTGAAAACGAGTAGAATATCATGAACAAAAGCACTAAGATTGGTTTAATCGATGATATGCAAGGGCGAAAAATCAATCGGTTTTTGGTGCGTGCATGAATGAGTTAAACGTCACCGTTTTAAATAGGTAGGAAGTTTGATCAATGAAATATCGGCATTTAGGCAAACAAGGACTCCGCGTCAGTGAAATCGCGCTTGGAAGTTGGATGACGGATGTGAGCGACACGGGAAAACAGGCTTTAGCTGCTCAGAGTATCAAACTCGCGTACGAGAAAGGCGTAAACTTCTTTGACTGTGCGGATGCATACAGCGGCGGGGCGGTTCCTTGGTAAAACGCTAAAGCAGTTTCCGCGCCATGAACTCATTTTATCCAGCAAGGTCTTCTTTCCAGTCGGGGAGGGGACAAACGACCGCGGGTTATCGCGCAAACATATTAGCAAATCCATTGATCGGTCACTGACCAATATGCAGACTGAATATCTGGACCTGTATTTTTGTCACCGGTTCGACCCAGAAACACCATTGACTGAAACTTTACAGACGCTCAGCGACCTCGTCGATAAGGGCAAAATTTTATACTATGGGGTCAGTGAATGGACACCAGTTCAGATTCTGGAAGCACAACTGGTCATTCAAGAACGCGGGTTGCATCCAATGGCCGTTATTCAGCCGGAGTACAACATGTTTGACCAATACATTGAACATGAGTCGTTGGATGTTTGCCAGAAATTAGGGTTAGGTGTTGTGCCGTTTTCACCATTGTCACAGGGATTGCTGACAGGTAAGTATCGCAAGGGACAGCCGATCCCTGCTGGCTCACGCGCAACGTACCAGGACCAGATTCAGGCGTTGCTGACCGATGATAATTTGGACAAAGTTGAAGCGCTTGTTAAAATGGCCGATGAATTGAATACCGATTTAGCAACTTTTGCGCTAGCATGGGCGTTACGTGATCCGCGCATCTCCAGTTTGATTACCGGTGCCAGCAAGCCTTCGCAATTGGAGAATAATTTGAAGGCCATTGATCTGACCATTCCGGATGACTACTATGCCCGAGTTGATCAGTTATTTGATTTCAAGAAGTTTTCACGGAAAATCGGTTAGGTCACGGTTTATTTCTAATTCGATTTAGGGTGTCATCCTATTTCAAGATGGACAAATGTTTTGCCAAATAAAAAAAGCCTAAGCACGCTACTTTCGTGCTTAGGCTTTTCTGGCTATTCTTTGCCGCGATTTCCCCGTCGACCCAAAGAAAAGCTAACGTAGATCAACACGAGAACAAAACCGGCACCAAAAATGGTGGTCAGGTTATTTGCAATTTGGCCGGATTTAACGGCCCAAGCGATCCAGATCAAAATGATCTGAAGCACCCAGGAGACGATGGATTGGCCGGCAAAGTGTTTGGTAAATAGTTTCATGGTGGTTCCTCCTATGGTTGTAAAGTTTCTGGTATACTGCCGTTTTCTGGAATATAGTCGATGGAATCCGCAATTCGTTTTGGAATCGGAATCTGCGGATCCACATGAGGATTATTGAGATGGATTGAATTATTGCATTTACGGTATTCGGAAGGGGAAAGTCCCATTTCCGCTTTGAACTTACGCATAAAGACTTTCGGATCATTGAAGTAGGAGTTGTAAGCGATTTCTTTTATGGACATCTCAGTCCGAATAAGTAACAGTGTGGCCACTTCGATCTTGATATGGTTGAGGTACTTCAAGGTCGACATACCCGTGTACTTCTTAAACAACCGCGTGAGGTAGTCAGCGTTGAGATGAACCTTATCGGCAATTTCTGCCACGGTCAGCTCATTAGTGATATTGGCGCGGATCCATTCCTTTACGTTATCGATCCGTGAACTTTCATTGTCGGGATCGAAGTTATGCCAATACGTATTGTACAGTTGAATCATCAGTGCCGAAACCAAGTAATCGCGCTCTTCGATAAACGAGAGCTCATTATGAATCGACAGAATCTGGTGAATCAAAATCGTTGTCTGGTCGGCGTCCACTAGTTTAAATACCATTGGCAGATAGAGTTCCTTATCCGTATGGTCGGTATCCTTATTCTGCACGTTAGGCAAAAGGTCTTGCGCCTGCACATTTAACAATTGCTCAGGCTGCTGAGAAAAGAAATGCAGCCAGTAAAAATCGATATTCGTGGATTTCTTGTAGCCCACCATTTTGGTAAATGGCGGCACGATAAGGATCTCGTTTTTATGAAGGACGAATCGTTGCTGACCAACCTCTAAGTAGAGGGGTTCGTTTATACAAAAGATAAGTTCATAGTCGCCCTTGTGAAACATCTCCTTATGTTGCCAAGGCCCTTCGTCTTTAAATTCGCCACCTTTATAAAAGAGCAGTGTTTTGGAGAGCGTAAATGTAGAAAATAGCACAATCATAACCTCCTTTTTGTGATGTCGGAAACCGTCACTAAAAGTTCAAAATAGACAATTGGTTTTAATATCGGAAATGGTCACTATTTGTCGAAAAGGTATCTAATCAGCGTCCTTTTCGGTATGAATTTAACATTTGTAAGGAGAACTTACAATGGTTAAGTCGGAAATAGTAACCCTTTTTGCTATTATAGCCCTTTTTTGTTAATTTGAAAACGCTTACTATATAGTTGCAAGCAAAAATCCATCCCGGGATTTGGAGGGAATGCAGGAATCGTCTGCATTCATGCATTGTAAATAATCGAGCAAGTTGTTTCAAAGTGAGCACTATATTTTTAGAAGAGTCACGCTTTTTCAATTATAAGTTGGAGGCTTACATTATGAGCGCAAATACTGATCATGCCGATCAGCATACAGCCGTTGCCAGCGAATTGCTCAACGACCGTCTGCCTTGGCACAGAAAAATTACTTATGGTTTCACCGATATGTCTGGGAACTTGCTGTACTGTATCATTAGTTCCTACATGCTTTACTTCTTCACCAATGTCTTTGGGTTAGGCGTCGGGACTGCCGGTTCGTTACTACTGGTTGGTCGTTTCTTCGATGCCATCGGCGCACCTGTCATGGGGATCTTAGTTGACCACACCCACAGTAAGTATGGGAAGAACCGGCCTTGGTTCCTCTGGATGTCACTCCCATTCGCCGTTTTCGTTTGGTTGCTCTTTACCACACCAGCTCTGAGCGGAACTGCCAAAATCGTATACGCCGGCGTTACTTACATCTTAGCCGACCTGTCCTATACCGCCATGTCGACACCTATCACCTCAGTTTTGCCAAACTTGACTTCAAACTCTGATGACCGGATGTCAGCTAACTCAATTCGGCTGGTTCTTGGGAACGTTGGTAACTTCTTCGCCGTTACCTTCATCATGCCATTTGCCAGTTTGCTGGGTCATGGTAACCAACAACGCGGCTGGTCATTAGCCGTTGGGGTATACGCCATTATCGCGTTCATCCTGTTGATAGTTGCCTTCTTCGACATGCGTGAAAAGAACATTGCTGAAGATAAAATTATTACGATTCGCGAAAGTTTCAAGGCAGCTGCTGGTAACTGGCCATGGGTCATTATCGTGTTAGCCAACTTGATCTATTGGACCGCTTATACTGCGCGTAACTCGGTGCTGCCTTATTACTTCCAGTATAACTTGGGTAATTCTAGCTTGACTTCATTCTTCAATGGATTTTCAATCATTCAAGTGCTTGGGATGGCTGCTGTACCATTCTTCGCTAAGTACCTGCATAAATGGGGCACTACAGTGTTTATGCTGGCCTTAACCATGATTGGCCAAATCTGGATGGGGTTTGCCGGTTCAAACGTTACTGTTGCGCTGATCGGTTGGTGCATTGCATGTATCGGTTCAGGGAGTGCCTGCACGATGTTCTTCGCCATGGTCGGTGATACCGTTGACTTTGGTGAATGGCGCAACCATATCCGTGCCAACGGGTTCTTAACCGCCATCGGCGCTTCATTCTGTATCCAAATGGGTTCAGGGTTCGGTTCATTTATCGCTTCAATGATCATGAATGCTGCTGGGTTTACCGCCGCTAAGGCACACCAGACAACAGCAAGTATGTCAGCTATTAAGTTCTCATTTGTTTGGGTACCAGTTATCATTTATGCAGTCAGTCTGATTTTGATGATTGTTTACCGTAAGTGGGAAAAGCATGAACCAATTGTTAAGGCAGATTTAGCAAAGCGGAATGCTGAAGCTGAAAAGACTGCTGAATAATCGACATAAAAGAGAAAAGAGGGACTTTCAATGCAAGTCTTCGCGACACCAAAGTTAAACCACGTAGACATTACTTCCGATTTTTGGAAACGCTATCGAGAATTAGTTGTTAAAGAGGTCCTGCCTTATCAATGGCAGGTCATGAACGACGAAGCTGATATCGCGATTGCGGACGATCCACAAAACAACGGTCAGGATAAGAATAGTCACGCGGTTGCTAATTTAAAAATTGCTGCCGGCGAAATGGAAGGCCACCACTATGGGTTCCCATTCCAAGACACCGACGTTTACAAGTGGCTGGAAGCCGCAGCCTATTCGTTTAGTTACCATCCAAACGATGATTTGAAAACCATCACCGACAATTTGATTGACCTGATTGCTAAAGCTCAGGACGATGACGGTTATCTGTCAACGTACTTCCAAATCGACGCACCTGAGCGAAAGTTCAAGCGTCTGCAACAATCCCATGAATTGTATACGATGGGCCACTATATCGAAGCTGGCGTTGCCTATTACCAAGCAACTGGGAACCAAAAAGCACTGGATATTGCTACCCGGATGGCCGACTGTATCGACCGGAATTTCGGTCTTGAAGAAGGCAAAATTCCTGGCTATGATGGGCACCCAGAAGTTGAATTGGCTTTGGCGCGGTTATATGAAGCGACCGACGACCAGAAGTACCTTGATCTGGCACACTACTTCTTGAACCAGCGTGGTCAAGACCCGGCATTCTTTGAAAAACAAATCAAAGAAGATGGCGACAGTATGGATCGTGACTTGATTCCGGGCATGCGTGATTTTCCAAGAGAATACTATTTGGCTGCAGAACCAATTGCTGACCAGAAAGTGCCTCACGGTCACGCGGTACGGGTAGTTTATCTCTGCACTGGTATGGCTTACGTGGCGCGTTACACCCGTGACGCAGCACTATTAGCCGCCTGTGACCGGTTCTGGAACGACCTTGTTAAACGACAAATGTACATCACAGGCAACATCGGCCAGACCACTACAGGTGAAGCTGTGACCTATGATTATGACCTGCCAAACGACACCGATTATGGTGAGACTTGTGCCTCGGTTGGGATGTCCTTCTTTGCAAAACAAATGTTGAATATCCGCGCTAAGGGTGAATACGCCGACGTTTTGGAAAAGGAATTGTTCAACGGTGCTATCAGTGGGATGGCACTTGACGGCAAACACTTCTTCTACGTGAACCCGTTGGAAGCTGATCCGGCTGCCAGCAAGGGCAACCCCGGCAAGTCACACGTGCTGACACACCGGGCCGACTGGTTCGGCTGCGCTTGCTGTCCTGCTAATCTGGCACGGCTGATTACTTCTGTTGACCAGTATCTGTACACGGTCACGGATGATACGATTTTGTCTCACCAGTTTATTTCAAACAACGCGCAGTTCTCTGACGGAGTTGCAATCAACCAGTCGAACAACTTCCCATGGAGCGGTGAAATTCACTATGACGTCAAAAACCCGAACGGCAAAGCCTTTAAGCTCGGAATTCGGATTCCAAGCTGGTCCAAGAAATTTGGCTTAGAAATCGATGGCGAAGTTAAGACACTGCCAGTTGAAGATGGTTTTATCTACCTTGATGTAACGGGCAAGGCAGTGACCATTGACCTATCATTGGATATGCGTGTGAAGTTCATGCGTGCCAACAACCGGGCCAGTGCTGACTTCGGCAAGGTTGCTATCCAACGCGGTCCAATCGTTTATGCTGCTGAACAAGCTGATAACAAGGCGCCGCTTTGGAGCTATGAAGTCGATACAAAGACCAAGCCAAGCTATGCCTATGATGCTAATTTGTTGAACGGTGTCGGCGTTGTTAAAGTTAGTGCGGACAAGGTAGAACTGGATAGTACGGATGCTGATCTCTATGCCGAAGATGGCGACCAGACGAGTGAGACGGTCGATATGACTTTAGTCCCTTACTATGCTTGGGCCAACCGGGAAGATGGTCAGATGCGGGTCTGGCTTAACAAGTAGGATGTGAAGTTCGTTGTTGTATTTGTTACCTGCTGACACATAGCAACAAGCTTTTCACTTCTATCAATTGAATGCGATTCGATGTGTAGCGGCTCCTTAACTACAAAAGAAACCATTCTTCATCGCAAAACAAAAAGTGTCTCAGAATTCTCAATCTGAATTCTGAGACGCTTTTTTGCTTTTCAGCGAGACTAATCTTCAATTCGTGGAAAGCTATCACGATAGATTAATTCTGAATTCAAGGCGACCGTTCGTTTATACGCATTAGGAAACAGAATGGTATCTTTTAAAATATCAATTGCCAGCCGACCAATTTCATGTGTATCAATCCGGAACGTGGTCAGTGGCGGAGAAACAAATTGCGCGATGCTGATGTCATTGATACTAATGATTTGGGTATCATCCGGCACTGTAATCTTGTTTTTATTGAAAGCTTGGAGCAAACCAACGGACAGGGGGTCCGATGAAACGATGAAGCCCTGGGGCAACGGATGGTCCTTAAGCGAATCAACGATTTTTAACCCCACTTTATAACCGGTGCTAACTGAAAAGCTCTCGCCGACAAACATCAGACTCTCGTCAAACAATCCCAGTGATCGCATGTAACTTTCGAAATAAGTGGTTCGTGGATCCGCTGGAAAATATGCATTCCAGTAACGTGCACCCACAAAACCGATCCGATTAAGATGTTTCTTTTGAAATTCGTTTACGGCGCGATGAATCATGTGCTCATAATTTGGCTGGATCGCATTAAACGCGTCGGGATTTGGATTCACATCGATGAAAATATTATTTTCGGAGAATTGTTGCATGCTGGCAAGATCTTCAACGCTAAAATGGCCAACTGCAACATAGCCGTCAATAGTCTTGTACCGTGCATCTTCTACTTTCGGGTAGAACAACAGCTGCATGTCAGCCGCATCTGCTGCTAAAATCAGGCTGCGGCGCACGTCACTATAGTAGCTGTCTTCCAGTTCTTGTTGAGGAGAAATAGAAAAGAAGACCCCAACTTTAAACTGCTGATGCTGTCTAACGGGTTGGTGATAATTAAGCTCTCTGGCAATTTTTAACACCTTGGCACGGGTGACTTCAGAAGTTGAAAACGTTGCGTCATCGTTTAATATTCGTGATACCGTTGCGGAAGAAAACCCAGCTTTCGCGGCAATTTCTCGGATTGTGGCCATTTTATGACCTCCTTTAAATAAGTAAATACGTATTACTAAACATCGTCAAATTAAAACGCTTACTTTTTACATATTATAATCATTATTCACAAGCATGGCAAATTGAAACACTGTTAAAGTAGTGTTTTGCAAATTTGGTAAACAAGTAAAGACGTTTACCAAACGTTTACCAATATTTAGTAATTTACCACGTTAAAGCGCTTTCATTAGTGGCCAGATGACGGTATTCTAAAGGTGCATTAGTTAACTAGTGACATGAGGGCTTTAGGGTGCGGAGCACAATTCAGTAGCCTCCCCGCCTCCTGGAACGCACGACACATTAATTCATGAATAAAGCAATTATTGTTCCATCCAAGCGACTGTCTGTACAGCAGCCGTCATAGATTAGATTCAAAAAAGCATACCGAGAAAGGGATATCCAAATGACACGTGATTTAAAGACAGACTCATTTCTTCATGGTGGCGATTACAACCCGGAACAATGGTTAGACCGTCCCGACATTCTTGATCAAGATTTTAATTATTTCAAGGAAGCAAGCATTAACAACGTAACTTTAGGCGTATTTTCTTGGTCAAAGCTGGAACCTGAAGAGGGTAAATTTGATTTTTCCTGGCTTGACGATATTTTTGACAAAGCCGAGGCACAAAATACAAAGGTAATCCTTGCGACGCCAAGTGGTGCTAAACCACGATGGCTGGCTGATAAATATCCCGAAGTGCTGCGCGTTAATGAAAACGGCGACAGAAACTTGTTTGGCGAACGGCATAACCACTGTTATACGTCACCAGTCTACCGTGAAAAGGTTGCCATCATTAACCGCAAATTGGCCGAACGATACGGTAAAAGAAAGAATTTACTGCTCTGGCATATCTCTAACGAGTTTGGTGGCGAATGTTACTGCGACCTTTGCCAAGCTGCTTTCCGCGATTGGGTCAAAGACAAGTACCAAACACTTGATAATCTGAACCATGCCTACTGGGCAAACTTTTGGAGCCATACCTACACCAGTTGGGATCAGGTGCATTCACCAGCGCCAAATGGCGACCAAAACGTGTTGGAACTTAACCTCGACTGGCGACGGTTTATTACCGATCGGACGATTGATTTCTACGAGGCAGAAATCAAACCGTTGCGCGAACTTACACCAGATATTCCGATAACAACCAATTTTATGGGCGGAAACCCACCTGAATCACATGTCCACTATGATTTAGATTATCAAAAATTCGCACAACATGTCGACATCGTCAGCTGGGATTC
The DNA here is from genome assembly GCF_001435975.1 of Secundilactobacillus collinoides DSM 20515 = JCM 1123. GTDB lineage: Bacteria > Bacillota > Bacilli > Lactobacillales > Lactobacillaceae > Secundilactobacillus > Secundilactobacillus collinoides. Next base: position 27,767 of record NZ_AYYR01000055.1, on the reverse strand, counting down.
CTATCCTAACTGGGCTAACGATTACGAAAGCACGGAACGATTAGCAATGGAAACGGCGCTGATGAATGATGTTATGCGCAGTTTGAAGCATCAAGATTATCTGATCATGGAAAGCACGGCATCACAGGTCAATTGGCATCCGTTTAATCGGCCTAAGAAACCTGGTATGCTGCGGATGGGTGCTTTGCAGGAAATCAGCCACGGTTCCGATTCCGTCAATTACTTCCAGTTACACCAATCTCGCGGTGCTTCCGAGATGTTCCATGGTGCAGTGATCACACATCAGTTAAGTGATCAGACGCGCCAGTTTAGAGAAGTTGCCCAGTTGGGACAAAATCTGAAACAATTGAAGGCTGCTAAACAGTTGCCACATCGCCAGGCGAAGGTCGCCATTGTGTATGACTATGACAACATGTGGGCGCTGGATGATTCGCGGAACTACGCGAATAGCACAAAGAAATATTGGCGGACGATTCAGGCCCAATATCGGTATTTTTGGGAAAATGATATTCCGGTGGAACTGTTGTCGACAGCTGACGACCTCACACCGTACACATTAGTGATCGACCCGATGCACTTTATGATGAGTGAAACTTTCGCTGCGAAACTGCAAGCGTATGTTGAACAGGGCGGTACGCTGGTTGGTACGTATATTACGGGTATCGTCGACAAAGATAATCTAGCTTACCTTGGCGGATGGCCGGCAGCGTTGCATAAAACATACGGCATTGAATTTGAAGAAACAGATACCCTTTATCCAAAGCAGCATAACACGCTTAAAGCGTTTAATAAACGTTACGAAACAAGGGACTATGACGAACTGATAACGGTTGACACAGCTAATGTGGTTGGTACTTATCAGGAGGACTATTATGCAGGACAACCAGGGGTTACGGATAACAAGCTCGGGAAAGGGCGGGCTTATTATCTTGCTGCTCGGGCTTCGGATGATTTTTTGACAGATTTCTATACCAAACTGAACGAAAAACTGGAATTAAAACTAGCATTACCGATTGAGAAGAATACCAGCGCTGTTTCTATTCAAATTCGGGAAGATAAGGTTGCTCGGTACTATTTCGTCATTAATTTTAGTCATGAAACACATGAAATTGATTTACAGAAGCCCTTACAAAACGTACTTACCGGCGAAACGGCGAATAGTATTGTACAACTTGGTGCATACGATGTTGCTGTGTTTACTGAGTCGGTCAAGTGACGCAATTTTAAAGAGGTAATAAATTATGGAAAATACTGCACAGGCGTCGGGCAAAAAGAAACACCTGACGGGTAAACAATGGACTGAACGGATCGCCTTTTGTTTTGGGAACTTCGGCCACTCTGCATTTTATGGGGCCATGAGTACCTACTTTATCATCTATGTGACAAGCGGAATGTTCAGTGGAATTCCGACAAGCATTGCGAATAAATTGATTGGGATGATCACAACGCTGGTGGTGATCATTCGGTTAGCAGAAGTTGTTGTGGATCCCATCCTGGGGAATGTCGTTGATAATACGCACACACGCTGGGGCAAGTTTCGGCCCTGGCAGGTTATTGGGGGCGTTACCAGTGCCATTCTGCTGATTATCCTGTTTACTGGGATTTTCGGATTGGTCAAGGTAAATTACATCGTGTTCGCTATTGCGTTTGTAATTTTATTTATCGCGCTTGATGTGTTTTATTCACTCTGTGACGTTTCTTATTGGGGAATGGTCCCCGCTATCAGTGAAGATTCACGTGAACGTGGGATTTTCACCGCGTTAGGATCTTTCACGGGGACGTTAGGCTGGAACGGCTTAACCATTATCGTTGTGCCTGTTACGACATACTTTACTTATTTAGCTACTGGTAAACACACCCAAGGTGCACAAGGGTGGCTAGCATTTGCAATCATCATTTCGATCTTTGCCATTCTTTCAGCACTGGCTGTTTTCTTTGGAACAACTGAAAAAACGAACGTTATTCGTGAAGCCGCCAGTGGGAAGACCAGCATTAAAGATGTTTTCCTTGGTATCATTCGCAACGATCAGATTCTATGGACGAGTCTTGCTTACTTGATGTACTCGATTGCTTACGTCGCCACAAATGGGGTGCTCTATTACCTGTTTAAGTTTGTCCTTGGTCAACCGGGTGCTTACTGGGTTGCCGGTGTCGTGGCGACCATCGTTGGGTTCCTAGGGTCACCGTTATACCCGATTTTGAACAAGTTTATTACACGAAAAGTGCTTTTCAGCATTGGGCAATGTTCAATGATTCTTTCCTACCTGATTTTCATCTTCGCACGGTCAAATATGGCACTGGTCATTGTTGGACTGGTATTGTTCAACTTTACGTATGCACAACTAGTAACTGTACTGACTTTGACTGATTCTATTGAATATGGTCAGTTGAAGAATGGGAACCGGAATGAAGCTGTAACGTTGACGATTCGGCCAATGATTGATAAGATTTCGAGTGCCTTGTCAAACGGTATCGTTGGTTCTATTGCTTTGCTTGCTGGAATGACGGGAAGTGCCACAGCTGCAGATATGACATCCAAAGATATTCATTCATTTGAAATTTTTGCTTTCTACATTCCACTGTTTTGCGCCATCCTATCGCTTGTTATTTTCCTCTGGAAAGTTAAAATTACTGAAAAAGTTCATGCCAGCATTGTTGAAAAACTGCAAGCAAAATTAGCAGCTGGTAAAGTAAATGCTGATGCTGATTCCGACTCAGAAATTACTGCAGTTGAAAAAACAGACATTATTCTGGCTCCGGTTGATGGGGAGGTTCACACGCTGGCTGAAACATTTGATGACCATATGGCTGCTGGAAAAGGGTTCGCTATTCAACCGGAAGATGGTCAATTGTATGCGCCGTTTGATGGGACTATTAAGTTCACTTTCTCGACTCGTCATACGCTGGGCCTTGTGTCTGACAATGGTCTGGAAGCTGTCATTCACGTTGGTATTGGGACTGTTAACATGCGTGGCGAAGGATTTGTTTCGCACTACACCGATGGGCAGACCGTTCATGCAGGAGATCTCCTGATGACCTTTGACCGTGACTTGATCAAGAAGGCGGGTTACGATGACGTCGCTGTAATGTTCTTCACGCAGCCAAATCGAATCACCGAGATGGCACAGTCAAACCTCACTGAGGTAAAACATGGTGAACAGATGCTTCAGGTGACATTTAAGTAACTTTAAGAATTGAGATCAACCAATTTAATCAGAATACGGTTGCCCCGGGAATCTGTATGATAACCAAAAGTGACTTAGTCGATTGCCCGACTAAGTCACTTTTGTGTTAGATATATCATGTTAGCGACCATTAGTCCTACTTTTCGCGGTAGACATCGCTGAGAAAAATGACTGCGATGATTAATCGATTTGTTCAGTCGGGTTCTTCACCTCAGCCTGACGGGCATCGCTGCCACCCTGAACCTTTCCAAGCACAGTCCGGGCAATCGGCCCAACGATAGCAAGTTGCAATGGCAGGGCAACGATGACGTTGAAGCCCCAAGTGTGCAGGTAGTTGATCCAGATGTTGCCCGCAAAGTTGTGGGCCATGATCAAGCCAAACAGGGACATGCAGGAGACCATCCCGAGCACCATCATGACGGAAATTGTGATCCCGATAAGGAAGGTGTGACGTTTCATGTAGTCATTAATAATGTAGCGAAAGGCAAGTTTCTTGGCGATGGGCCCGACGAGTAGCAGGTCCAGGACAACGGCAACGGCGAGGCCACCTGGATATTCGGCAAGAACGTCCAGCATGTAGGTGCCGGCAAATCCTTGGGCGAGCGCAACGTTATAGGCGACCATTCCAAAAACCATCAGGCCGGCCATCATTGCGGTAAACAGTAGTTCTTCTTTTAAATTTCTTGGCATCTTGTTACTCCTTTAAAGTGGTGTTATTGATTCACAATGTTGGTTATCATACCAAAGTGAAAAGGAACTTCATAAGTTACATTTTGGTTACAAAATATAAAACGATTGCAAGATAAGCTCATGGTAATCGCTACCAACCTTTTTAAACCACTGTTCAACAACAACAGACTTGCGGGTCACAAATCAACGGGATGTTGCAGTATATTACGTTTTCATTTTCTATCGGTCACCTATTTATTCTTGGAACGCAACCAAGTATACTAAATGGGTAGATTAATGGGAGACGATTACGATGAAAATTAAAGGAAGACCATTACTGGTGGGGTTGCTGGTAATGGTTGCAATTTTGTTTAGCGGTGGTCGTCAGGCGTTGGCGAAGGTGCAGCAACCCAACCTTGGGCCGTACGTTTATCAAAATAACGACGCGCTGACCACCACCCAGTACGACCACATTATGGCGGTCAATCGAAAATTAAAACAAAAAAAGTACCCGCAAACAATTAGTCTGTACGTTACGGACAGGGTGCCTGAAGGTGTGAGCGATAGTTATGTTACGAGCTCTGGTGCCCCATTTGGCGAAACATTTGGGACTGAAGTACTGAGTGCGTGGCAGCGACAGCAGACCCAACTTGGGAACAACATTGATAACGATAAGGCGGCCCAGTTGCAAAGTGAACAGAACATCATTATTGTGGGCGTGAAGGATCACCGAATTGGGTTTGCACCAAGCCGGGGTACTGAATCCTACTTCACTGATTTCAAGTATTCACAATTGATGTGGGGACTGAATCGGCAGTCACGTTCAACTAACGAGGCCACACAAATGGCGGCGGCAATGCAGTTATTTAATCGAGTTGCTGCAAAAATTAGTTCAGACAAAGCCGTGGCCGGTCAGAGTCTGACATGGGCAGACTTTCGGACTGATTTATACGGCTGGCTGATTCTCGGTGCGTTCATCATTATTTTAGCGATTATTGGGCGTTATGCCTGGTGTCATCGCAGACGTAGCGGTGAGCCATCCGACATGGACGAAATGTACGCTGACGGTTATGCTGCGCGAGAAAAAGAACGGCATCGAAACCAATCTGAATAGTAGTCTTAAACAAGTGTGATTTTTTTATAAATCGCGCTTTTTTTGTGCCGTCATCATCCGTATACTAGAGGTGTAACCTAATTGGAGACGATGCTATGAAGATTAAAGGAATACCTTGGCTGGTAGGGGTGCTGGCCATGGCAATTGTGATTATCAGCGGCGGATCAAGCGCATTTGCGAAAATTCAAGATCCTAATCTGGGACCGTACATTTACGAGCAGCATGAGGTGCTGACGAACGCACAGTACCAGCAAATTATGCGGCTGAATCAGAAAATGAAACAGGGGAAACGGCGCCAATTTTTGTCGCTGTACATTGCTGACAGGATTCCGTCAAATGAATCCGTTGATGGTGACAACTTGTCCGGCACACCCAACGGTGCCAGCTATGCTAACAGCATTGGTGATACCTGGAATGACCGCCAAACGCGCACGTGGGATTCGGAATCATACGACTATGATATTAATTATATGAAACGTTTTAGACTGGGCAATCAGCGAAACGTGATGGTGGTTGGTTTGAAAGACCACCGCATCGCTGTTTCGGGCAGTGGTGTGACTGATGAGTACTTCAGCGATATGAAGTTCGATCTGTTGAAATGGGATCTGAAAGACAAGCTCAAATCCAATGACACGGACACGCAAATTAGCGCTGCCGTTCAAGTTTTCAGCAGGGTCAGTAACCGAATTATCTCGCAAAAGGCAATGAATCACGATAGTTTATCGTGGGCTGACTTTCGTGGCGATATCATCAGCGGTATCTTTTTTGTGATCTTCGGCGGCTTTTTGCTGCTGATTATCATCTTCTTATGGCACAATCGCGGCAAGGGCGGCGGTGGTGCCTCATATGCCGATGGCGAGTTTGATGAGGGGTATGTCCTGGGCATGATGCAGGGCGAGCAGCAGGATAATGATCGTTATTAATGAAAACAAAGTAACAGGGTGAACCAAAGATGGTTTGACGCCTAAAATACAAGCGGACTCTCTAAAAAAGCCATTCGGAATTTTCAGAGGGGCCGCTTGTTTTGGCCGAAAATGGCTGTTTGGCGTACGTGTCAGTTAATTATACGTGGCGTCATCGCGGCTACGAATTTTCCGTCATTGGTAAACGGTTCATGGGTGTCTTATAAGCTCGTTTTTTGTGGTTTGGTTAAAATTCTCTACCGGCCCTTTCAGTCTAGGCTTTTTAATTGAATTTCTGCTTGATGCTAGTGTATTCTGAGTTCAACGTAGGCATTTGACACTAGAAAAGGAGTAACCAACAATGACAAAATACGATTATGATGTGCTGTACCTTGGAAGTGGCCACGCAACGTTTGATGGGGCAATTCCATTAGCGGCTACCGGGGTTAAGGTAGGCGTGATTGAAAGCGGTTTAATTGGTGGAACCTGTCCCAATCGTGGTTGTAATGCGAAAATCACACTGGATCAGCCAGTTATCTTAACGCGGTTAGCTGAACGATTAAACGGCATCGTTAACGGGAACCTTTCCATTGATTGGGCTGAAAATGTGGCGAATAAACAAGCCGTGATTGATGGCCTGCCGAAGATGATTGCCGGGCTGATGACTCAGTCTGGCATCGCGTTGCTGACTGGCCATGGTGTACTGGTTGACAATCATACGATTGAAATCAACGGCAAACAGCGTGTGACCGGCGAAAAAATCGTGCTTGCCATGGGGCAGCGTCCAAACCATATTGATGTTCCCGGGACCGAGCTGGCTCACGACAGCACTGATTTTATGAACCTGCAAAAATTACCAAAGCACTTGGCCATTCTTGGGTCAGGTTACATCAGTATGGAATTTGCAACGATTGCTAACGCTGCCGGTTCTGATGTAACGGTCTTGATGCACGGTGATGCTGCCTTGCGCCAGTTTTACCAACCGTTTGTCCAACAGGTAGTCGATGATTTGAGTACCCGTGGTGTTCAATTTGTACCAAGAGCGAACGTCAGCGGTTTAGAAGAAAACGGTGACCAGACTATTGTGACCTATGGTGATGACGAAGCGTTAGCTGTTGATTACGTTCTGGATGCGACTGGACGCATTCCCAACGTTGAAAACCTGGGACTGGATAACGTTGGCGTCGCTTATACCGAGAAGGGGATCACTGTCAATGATCATTTACAGACGAGCATCGATAATATTTATGCCTCGGGTGATGTTATTAATAAGACGCAGCCTAAGCTGACACCGACAGCTATTTTCGAATCCAAGTATTTATCACAGGTCTTTTCCGGTAAGGAAACTGGGCCAATTGATTATCCGGTTATCCCATCCGTTGTCTTTACCTCGCCAAGAATCGCAAAGGCGGGCATCAGCGTGGCCTATGCTGAACAAAAAGACTGCAAGATCGTGCGCAACCACATTGCGGATGACTGGTATCGTCAAGTGGACAAACAGACCATTGGCGACAGTTTCTTGATGTTCGACGATGACCAGAAACTGGTTGGCGCAACTGAAGTCAGCGAAAAAGCGGATGATGCCATCGACACCCTGCTGCCTGCAATTGAGTTTCATTTGGACGCAAAGCAGATTGGTCGAATTGTACCGCTGTTTCCTTCGATTGGCGCCTCAGCTTGGGAGAAACTTTAGCCGTTTGGCAGTCCTGTTTGCAAGTGTCAATGCAGTGGAACTGAGCTTGCTGAGCCGAACAGCGGCACGGAGCGACAGGGTTCACTTGTGTTGACCTCATTAATGAAGGACATTAAAAAATCAGGACGCCCACCACACTGGCAGACGTCCTGATTTTCTAATGTTTTGTTGAATTGTTGTGACACGTACTGAATAAGTTTGAAGGTACGTATTACCGAATAGCTTAAACGATTTCGAGGTGCAGTTGACGGTCCTTAACCCAGTGGAAGGCAAGAAGGACACGGTAAACGACCAAGGAGATGATGGCTGGAACGGCGATGCCCATTGCAATGTAGGCGAGGAACATGCTCATATTGCTTGATGCCAAGTTAATTGGGGCAATCAGTGAGTTCAAGCCGAGGCCGGCCAAGGTGTATGAAACCTTGAAGTGGAAGAACAGCGTTGCAATCGGCGCTGAAACCCCCGCGGCAATGAATGATGGGATCGCCAATCTTGGGTTAGCCAGCAAGTTTGGAAATTGAACTTTTGGTGTGATGACACCCTGAGCGATGTTAGCACCCAAGTTGTTTTGACGCCATGAGATAACGGTAAAGCCGACGAACTGTGCGGTCGTCCCAATCAAAGCGGCACCGGATGACAGTGGGTCCAGCATAACCGCAACGGCGAGGGCCGCTGAGGACGCTGGGGTCATCAAGAAGAGTGACCATGCCAATGCAACACATACGGAACCGATCAATGGGTTAACTTTCATGGACTGAGCAATAAAGGCACTCAACCAGTTCAAAGCTGGCGTGGTGACACTCGCAAGTGCCAACCCGGCAATCGAGCCGATCAGCGTGGCCGCTAATGGCACCAGCATCATGTCGAGCGGCGTTTTACCAGTCAGGTATTTCCCAACGAGCACAGCAACTAAGCCGGCAGCAACGGCTGAGATAGGTTGACCAGTGGTGAAGATCCCGGATTGGGCAGCCTCAACCATTTTGTTCCCAGTAGCGGTCGCCGCGTGCATGTTAGCACTGGTGAAGTAAACAGCGTTAGCACCAACAGTTGATGAAATCATGGCACTGAACATCACCAGCGTGTTTGTTTTCAGTTGCGATGCAACAGCGGCACCAAATGCTGGTGCCAGTAACCATTGGGCAATTGAACCAACCTGATAAAGCGCGGTCCAGTGAACGAAATTGGCGATGGATTGGGTCAGCAACCCGATTCCCAACATGACCAGCACGGCGTTTGAAACACCGGCAGAGACCTTATAGACATAATCCATGACTGACATTTTCTCAGTATCAGCCGTAGCAGAATTAGCGTTACTCATATGTAAGACTTCCTTTGATATGTATTGGTGAAAATGTAAAATGAGAAAATGATTAAAATATTAATATGACATTCATTTAATCACCGTTTTGGGCAGTTGTCAATAGGAATCTACAGAAAAAACGAATGATTAATTAATTAGTTTGTGATTGGTTTGTGTTTTATGTGAATGAAGCCGGTGGTCTTTCTTAAAATAATGGGTGATTTAGGCAACAAATTGGGCTTTTTTGTAATTTCTAATCAAATTTTAATTGCACACCCTTTCAAAATCAGCTACTATGAAATTGCTAAATACTTGTTGGTACGTGATTTTGCCGATTACGCACACAAAAATAGCGCCGACCCCGTTTGGGATTGACGCTTTTTTTGTCTACGGGTGGAATTTAAGTTCGTCTTTTCAGGTAACAGTCCCGTTAGAATTCGGGAATGTTCGACTTGAAAAAGGTGTTCTGTGGTATGCTTAAGGTATCAAAAATAAAGGGGCCAATACCGATGAACCGAATTTACTTAGCAGCACCATTTTTTAGTGATGGTCAAAACGACCGAGTTAATGAAGTTGTGAGTTTATTACGCGCCAACAAAACGATTGCTGAAGACGGCATCTTCATTCCGTCTGAACACCAGCATGAGGATCTGGAATTCGGCAGTTTCAAGTGGCAGGTTGCGACATTCAATAGTGATGTTAGGCAGGTTCGTAAGGCGGACGCAGTGGTCGCTATTTTGGACTTCCAGTTTGAGGAGACTAAGGAAAACGAACCGGATTCAGGCACGGTTTTTGAAATCGGCACAGCATTTCAAGCTGGTGTACCCGTTGTTTTAGTTCAGTTCGACGAAAGCAAGAAACTGAACTTGATGTTGGCACAATCCTACACTGCGTTTTTTAGCGGCAAGGATGATATCCAGGGACTGAAGCACTATGATTTTGATAGTCTGCCGCAGAAGTATGTCGATAAAGAAGTTTTCTAGTTATTTCTCATTTATATTGAAATTGAGCACGGGATCGGATCACTGATCGCGTGTTTTTTGTTTTGAATGACTGCGTAACATTTATTGAAAGCGGCGCACACCAAAAGACACTATTTTAACACTTGAAACATGACAGCAACATAAATTTTTTTAACGTTTTGGTTAAAATTTGCGATTTACCCCATCCATTCGGTACAATGGTTGTGATTCGAGTGTTGTGTTGATTAGAATGAATTTGAGGAAGGGTGTCAAAATATGAAGAAGCCAGGTAAGTACATACTTGGCTTGATGCTTTTGGGGACAGTTGGCGGCTTTTCGCTTGCTAACGTTGGCACAAATCATCAAGTTAATCAGGGCGCTATTGTTGCACATGCTGCGACCACCGTTAATGCTGTGAATCAGGGGATGAAGGCAGACGGTAAGACCGACAATTCGGCCACGTTGCAGCGCATCATTAATGCTTATTCTGCGGAAGATAACGTGACAATTCACGTACCAAAAGGGACTTATTTATTTACTAATGACGATTTAAAGGCGATTGAGCTGCATTCTAATATAACGTTTGACTTTGATGATGGTGCCATTTTTAAAATTGCAAATGGTGATCGAATGGCTTTTGCTTATCCTAGTCCGAGTGCCGGTTATGATGGCGGTATTTCGAATGTGACATGGAAAAATGCAACTTTCGAAGGTGATTATAACTCCACCGATGGGCAAAGTGTCTTTGTCCAAAGTATGAATCATGCTCAAAATGTGACTTTCGATGGCTGTACCTTTGATAATTGTGAATCTCCTACTGGGCACTATATTGATATTGACGGGAGCCACAACGTTGATATTACAAATTCAACGTTTACCGGGTTCAACGCGTCAACTGATTTTGATTACAAAGAGGCTATCCAAGTCGATTACTCGGATACGAAGGCGATGTCTTATCATGTCAGCGGGGATAAATACGATGATTTGGCATCATATGATATTAACGTCACGAACAACAACTTTATTCCGCTCTCTAAGGCTTCGGGTGCTGTGAAATCGTTCGCGCCTAACCCGATTGGCGAACACGTTGTATATAAAAAAGGTGTTCATGGTCTGATCCACGATATTCACTTTACTGGTAACTTTGTGCAGGATGCCAAACCACTGCTGGATGATAGCGGTGATGGTGCCAATATTCACTTTATTATGGTCAACAATCTGTACATTAGCGGTAACACGTTTGAAAACGTGAATGCGTTGGGCTCCGGAAACTATATTCGAATCACCAACAGTATTTCAAACATCGCTATTTCAAACATCCAAATTACCAACAATAAATTTGTGAACCTCGATCCTGATAACCGGTACATTTACTTTGATAATTCAAAGGGCGGCGGGATTAGTAAATTAAGGTCACAGGAAATAAAATCACATCTTCTAAACCGGACATTCCGTTTGTACTTTCAAATGGGTTAAGTTCTGGTGACTTGACAATGAGTAACAATACGAATAACACGTCAACCAAGGTCAGCACCACTGATGTTAAGAACACCTCGAAGTTGAAAACAAAATTGACGGGGAAGTACAAGGGCGGCACTGCTACCAACAAGACAGAAACTTACGCCGCCGGAGCAAGCAATCAGTACGCAAAACTGGTCACGAGTGCTGCTAAGAAATATGGGCTATACAACCATGTCAAAGGTCATAAAGGCTGGTATCTGTATAACAAGAAGGATGGTTGGGCTAACGCAAAGAAGTCCGGCATCGTCTACGTTGACGAACGGGCGACAGCAACGTCAGGCAAGTGGTACCGAATCCGGTTCAGTTCAAGTACTAGCGCTCGAAAATACTGGGTTCGTGCTGGTGCGCTGAAGTTTGATAAGATTACTTATGAAACCTATGACAAGACGTTGACGACCCTGAAAAAGTACCCAATTTACACACTGGTCTTTAATGATCCGAAACTTGCTAAGAACAAGGGGACTACTGCGGACCTGAGTTCGCGGACGGTAACGATTACTAAGCGGGCTCGCCGCGTTTCCGTTATTAATGGTAAAACGTCGACCTATTACTTGGTTAACGGCAAGTATTGGACGAGGGCTTTAGCGTTCTACTAAAAGATGTTCATTGGGTGAATAACCGCGTCAAACCTATCAGGCAACGGGCTGGGAAACGAACTGCCTGACCTGAAATGAATCACATTTCCGGACTGTCCGATGGCGGTCCGGCTACATAATCGCTCCAATCGAGCAATTGTTACCTGCACGATCAGTGTACCGAGCACCAGAAAGGATGTTATAGACAAGCGGATGAAACATAGTGAACGGCAACTTTCAAAGGAGGCCCCTTGGACGGATCTTGTGATTGCAGTGGGGGTCATTGCGATGGTATTGGGGCACGCGTTATTTCCATCGATTAAAACTAATCACCCCGCCAGCACGCTCTACATTGTGATTTACTGGTGGCACATGCCGCTATTCTTTATTATGGGTGGGCTGACACTCAAACCCTTAGCACGAAACTGGCGGGCGATGTGGCAATTTGTTCGAGAACGATTGTTACCAATGGCATCCACGTACTTAATCGCTGGTGTGCTGTTGATTTTTGCCAGTCATGTCATCCACGGGGATTCATGGGGCTTTACCGCCCACTATTTTCTTAGGTTGATCTATGGCGGGTCTGCGCTGAACGGCGATCTCACGATGATGTGGTTCTTTACCGTGATGGCGTTGACGTTCCTGGTTGTGGAACTGCTGATCACTTGGACCGACACATTTACGCAGTTTTTCATTGCCATCACCATGTTTGCGCTTGGTATCAGCTATGGCAGCGTTGGCTTCATGGGCGAACCTACGACGCCGTGGGCTGCCGACCTAGTTTTGATGACGACCCTGTGGATGCTCTGTGGATATCATGGCTATCGGTATTACAGCCAGTTGAAGAACAAGGCATTCTTTGCCACTGCGATTTCGATTATCTTCGTTATCTTGGCAATTTGCCGGTTTGAGTGGGGGTTGAACTTTGTCCTCTACCTGAAGACACACACAATCAAAACACCGTACATGGCCTTCTATGTACCATTAATGGTTGCTTTGGCACTGTGCATCATGGCGGAAGCTTTGTATAAAAAGGGCTGGCTCAACTGGTTGCGACCGTTGAGCTGGTATGCCGTACCGATTCTGTACATGCATCAGGCAGTGATCGATGTCCTCGCGATGGTCCCGGCATTGAACCATACCTTGATACTCTGGCTGTTAGGCGTCATCATTTCATTGTTGATTGCCGCGGGCTGGCATCATTTGGTCAAACTAGTCTTTCCAAAATTAACGAGAAACTAAAAATCGGTCGTTTGAGAACTATTATTTCTCAAACGACCTTTTTCTATGTGTTTTCACTTGAATGTGAACGAATAATTGCTAGGGATATGTAACCGGTTTCTTTCGCGCAAAACAAGTTTATCATGCTTAGCAGACGGGTTCAATCAAATTGCTCATTATAAAACAAACCGTGTCTATTTTGGTTGTTAAAGACATAATCTGACTTGCACTAGAGACGGCACTGTGGACGCGTGTTTCCTTTTTCTCAGACTTTCTCGCTGATTATTCAGGTGAACAACCATGTCAACTGGTGGAACGAAGGCACACGATTAACAAGACTTAACGGGAAATGAGTGTTGGCGCTCATACTTTAAATTAAGTCACTTTTGTGAATTAAAAAAGAAACCTTCTAGACTTAAGTGTGAACATTAACCATCCAGACTTTAAATTTAGTACAATAAAAGAAAACGGAGGTGCGCGCGATGAAGCCGATATTTTTAGTGAATGCTGGCAGCTCTTCAATGAAGTGGCAGCTGATTGAAATGCCCTCGGAGCACGTGGTAGCAAATGGACAAGTGGAACGGTTGAACCTCCCAGGGTCAATCGTGAAGGTCAACGTTCGTGGCGAGAAAACAAAGGAAATTGTGGGGAAACTGGATGAGGTGACGGCCATTGATCGCATCCTCGAGCGGTTAACCCGATTGCACATCGTTGAATCGTTAAACGATATTCAGGCAGTCGGCCACCGAGTAGTTGCGGGCGGGACAGTGTTTCAATCATCCGTTGAACTCACACCCGCGTGTATTGAACAGTTGCGTGAGTTGAGCGAACTGGCGCCGCTGCATAACCCCCTAGAGGTGAAATGTATTGAGTTGTTAGCCGACAAATTACCGCAAGTCACCCAGTACGCAGTGTTTGATAGCACCTACTTTGCGGACCTGCCAGAACAGACCGCCATTTATGGCATTCCATACGACTGGACGAAAGACTTTCAGATTCGACGATATGGCGAGCACGGTATCTCACACCGCTATCTGGCCCAACAGGCAGCTGCGATGCTGCACAAGTCGCTTGATCAAACGAGCGTTATCACCATGCACCTTGGCAGTGGGGCCTCCATCACGGCGGTGAAGAACGGAAAACCGTTTGATACTTCCATGGGGCTGACCCCAGTGACCGGCATGCTGATGGGCACCAGAAGCGGCGACGTGGATCCAAGCCTGATACCGTATTTGATGAAGCGGTTAGGGTTTCGGACGCCGGAAGAAGTCTTGCTAAAACTGAATCAGGCCTCTGGACTGCTGGGGGTCTCAGGTGTGTCCTCGGATATGCGAGACCTGCACGACGCGGCCGATGATAACCCACGAGCACGCTTGGCACTCGACATGTTTGTCAACCAAGCTGTAAAACTTGTCGGAGCGTACTACACGGAGATTGGCGGGGCGGATGCGCTGGTATTTGCTGGTGGAATCGGTGAGAAAGATGAGCTGATTCGGCAAGCCATCATTGATCGGTTGGCAGTGTTAGGCATTAAACTGGATCCGCAATTGAACAAGGCGGGGGCAACGGGCGATTTGGGCACGGCCGACAGCACGGCCCGCGTGCTGCTGATTCCGACTGACGAGGAGTTAGCAATGGCACGGGAGGTGCAGCGTCTGATCGAATAAATCGGCATCAAATAGACTTACGCAACAGTTCTATCAGCAAAAGCGCTGTTCATCTCATTCTTTTCCTATGGGCAATCAAGGAGATCATTTAAAAGCACGATTTCCAGACAGCTGCGTTTAAAAGCGTTCACAAATCAAAAACTTGCTAAAAACGGACTATTTTATAAAATCCAAACCTGGGATTTTATAAAATAGTCCGTTTCTGTACCAGTTTTAAATCGGTTTGCGCCACTTGCTTTGAATCAGATCTTCTGTTCTGCTTTAATCACGTCGACTTGCAGGACGCGGGTCAGCCACGGGAATTGGGCCTTTTTAGCGTCAAATTCGGGGCCTTCTTCTAAGAAGGTGCCCCTGCCAGTGATGTGGAAACCGGCCCCCGGTCCTTGGGTGCCAGCAACGTCCTTACTACCAACGGTTAACAACAAACTGTTGTCAGTCTTCAAGGCTTCTTGAATGCTGTGCATACCGGCTGCGGGCAGATAGATCGTATCGTCATCGACGGTGAGGTAGGAGTTCCAGGTATTTGTCACGGCTAAGGTATCACCAGTAGTAATGATGGTCACAACGCCTTCGTGTGAGAGAACTTCGCGTAATTTTTCTGATAACATGAGCAAATCGCCTCCAATAAATGTGGGTTCAGTTTAGCACAATTCAATGCAGAAAGGAACACATGTTTGTGTATTATTGTGATATTTAATTATTCTTAAACTAAATAACCTCATCGTAAGTGGCAACGATGAGGTTATTGCATTAATGCACTGACAGCCATTGCTTGGCGGCTGCTAACTCAGCTTGAGAAGGGCGATGCGACTGATGATTTTTGAACACAGTGACATCAGCCCCTGCCGTTTTGAGTGCTGTAATGAGTTGGTCAAAATTGCTTTCTTTAACGATTGGGTCAAGGTCGCCAAAACTGGCAAAGACTGCCACGCCATTCAAATCGGGTAACGACGGCTGTTCTTCAATCAGCATTGGATGCAGCAGAATCGCGGTTTTGAAGGGTGGCTGCTTATGCAGCAGTGAATAGGCAGCGATATTAGCACCGTTGGAGAACCCCAGGACAATTAATCGTTGCGGGTCAAGAAGATGCTCGTCAGCCACAGTGGCCGCCGATTGCCATAACCAGTCAGCTTCCTGGCTAATGTTGGTCAGGTTAAAGCTGCCGTCACGATTGCGGATAAAGTACCGCCGTGCGCCGGCGCCTTCGGTAATGCGACCGCGAATGCCAAAGGTGGGGTGTTGCGGCAGCAGAAAGGTCGCAAGCGGCAACAAGTCACTTTCATCGCCACCGGTACCATGCAGCATTAAAACCGGTGCCAGTTTTTGCTGACCTGGAAAGTAAGCCGTATGCAGGTCGGTCTCACTCATCAGCGGCCTCCGTGTTGAACGGCACGAGGTCGGCCTCGATGGCGGCTCGTTGCGGTTCGAGAAACGGCGGCAGTTCCAAGTGACGCCCGGCCTCTTCGTACGTTTCATCAACTAAGAAGCCTGGGCCATCGGTGGCAATCTCAAACAATACACCGGGAGCTGCTCGGAAATATTCTGATTGGAAGTAGAAGCGTTCCACAAACCCGGAGTCGTGCAAACCCGCTTTCTGAAGCCGATTGATCCAGTATTCAAGTGTGTCATGGTCGCTGGTTCTAAAGGCCAAATGGTGTACACTGCCATAGCCTTGCAGCGCGTTTGACGTCATCAAATCAAAATTAACGATAACTTGTGCGCCGTGACCGCCGTGGTGCAGTTCGTATAACGTTTGACTGCCTTCGACCGCAATCACGTTAAAGCCCATGACTGTGGTCAAAATCGGGTTGAGCTGTTCGGGGTGGGAGAGTGTGATCACCATTGGTCCCAGGCCGGTGATGGCGACTTCATCGGGCACCGGACTGTGACGGTATGGTGTGCCGCCCGCGACCCCGTCATTAGTCTCATCAGAAACAAGCTGATAGCGTTGATTGTCAAAATCATAAAAAAAGAGGGTTTTGGCATCAAATTGCGTGGTTACAGCATCGTGTTTAATGTCGTTTTCGTCAAACCGCTGCACCCAGTAATCAATTGCGGCGTCGTTTGGCACCCGGAAGCCGATCCGTGAAATACTGTTATTGCCTGGCATACCGTGTCCAAGACCAGGAAAGTCGAAGAACGTGATGTCGGTGCCGGCAGTGCCCATGTCATCGGTAAAATAAAGATGATAGGAAGCAACATCGTCTTGGTTAACGGTTTTTTTAATGAGGTGAAGGCCGAGAATCTCGGTCATAAACTGAAACATTTTCGGTGAACTAGATGTGATCGCGGTAACGTGATGAAGCCCAATTAAGTCTGTTTTTACCATGTTGGCCACCTCCGGGCGAGTTCAAATTTTATGTCAGTATGACACACTTATTAAAAGTAAGCAATGAAAAAGCGTAAGAAAAAACGACATCCAATACCACTATTATAAGCGGGCTGGATATCGTTTTCAGCGTTCTTTATTTTGATTTTAACGGGTCTGCACGTATGCCTTGTTAGCGGTGATGTAAGTACCGTTGGTCAAGAGAATGCGCGCCGTACCATTTGATGATTTCACGATTGACTTAGCAGTCAGCGCCGTATTGTATTTTACGCTGGCAACCTTACCGGTCAGGTTGGCTGTCTTGTAACGGTTGATTGCCCGGGTGGCGTAAACCTTGGTCCCCGACTTGATACTGGTCATGTAAGTGGCTTTACTGGTGTAGTTGTACCAGCTTGAAACGGTCTTGCTGTCAACGACCTTGCTCAGATCGACATTGCCGCTGATACCGGAAACGCTGCCTGAACTTGTGTATTGCCACAGGTCGGTTGAGACGTTTGGCTTTGCTGAGTAGTTGGCGATCCAAGTTCCGTCAAACTTCGAGGTGCTGATACTGTGTGAACTGACGAAACTCTGGTATGAATAATAGATCACTGGCTTGTTAGTCAGGCTGCGCATCGTTGATAACCAAGCGTTAACGTAAGTTTGTTCCTTACCCTTCACGCTTGAGACCCGGTGTTCGTTATCCAGCGCGTAAAATTTCGCGTTGGAACTAGAAAGGGCGTAGAACTGACGAGCGTCCTTGACAGCGTCTGCAGTACTGTTGAATTCAACGTAGTCGTACTGACCAAACGGGACCCCGTACTTCTTGGCACCGTTCGCATTGGTATTGCGTTTGGAATCGATGGTGTAGTCGGAATCACCCGAGTTCCCATGTTTGACCCGAATAATCGCCAACTTGAGCACCTTTGAGGCTTTCGACCAGTTGATCGATCCTTGGTACTGTGACACGTCGGCAATTTTAGTTGCTGAAGCAAAAGCTGAGCTACCAATAGTCAGCGCACTCACGAGTGCTAAACTCCCTGCAAAGATTTTCTTCATTAAACGATGATTTTTCATGGAATTCCCCTTTTTTTGATTGTCTGTTTGTATACTATAAGTCTAACGTAACAATAAAACAGTATGAAAACAGCCAGTTTACAGTCTACTTACATTTGTGTCATGTTTGTAATCTGCTGAAAAATGATGTGCTTGATTTGCGCTTGCGTTCGTTACAATCTGCGATTTGTCACTCGGTTGGTTTGGGCAGTATCAGGTAGCGGCTGTGACCTGGTCCGGGACTGATACGCGAGTTACTTTAGTCTTGTGTCAAATTGCGGACTACAACGGTATTTGAAAACGGTCGCCTCCGAACTGAACAAAAAGTGACAGCATTCACAACCACCTTGACGAACAAGATGAAAATGTTATGATAGAACTATCATCTATTCTGAGGAGTTCTTAATGATGCAATTACCTACTATTATCCAACTGAATAGCCGTTATTACTTTTGGTTTTTCCAGAGCTGATCTGTGAAGCGCCAAGAGCATTTTGTCATTAATGCAAACCGACCGCACAGATCAGGGACTGACTGTGTGGGATGAAACCATGAGACCCCTGCAGTCATGCCGTGACCGCAGGGGTCTTTAACTATCTAAGGAGTGGTTTTAATGAGTCGTTTATCAAAGACAATGAAGAAAGAATTAGCACAGATTCAACCATCATCTATCCTGGCGTTCAATCAGGAGATTTCTTCAATTCCAGACATCGTCAAATTGACGTTGGGTGAACCAGATTTCAACACCCCGGATCACGTGAAGCAGGCTGCTATCAAGGCAATTGAAAATAACGATAGCCACTATACTGATTCTCGCGGGACTGAAGGGTTACGGAAAGCGGCGGCGCACTTCTTAAACAGTAAGTATGATTTGAACTATGATCCGGATACGCAATTACTGGTCACAACTGGGGCAACAGAGGGTATTTTTTCAGCATTAACTGCCATTTTGAACCCCGGTGATTCCGTTATTATCCCAACACCGATTTTTCCACAGTACATTCCAGTGACCATCTTAAACGGCGGCACACCGATCTTTGTTGACACATCCGATAACGGTTTCGTTCTTTCCCCAGAAAAATTACAGGCAACCATTGAGGCCAACAAGGACACGGTTAAGGCCATTGTCCTGAACTTCCCGAACAACCCGACTGGGGTCACTTATAAGAAGGAAGATCTCGAAAAACTGGCTGCCGTTATCAAACAATACGACATCTTTGTCATCAGTGATGAAATATACTCTGAACTCACCTATGATGGCACTCACGTTTCGATGGGATCGATTTTGCCCGAACAAACAGTTCTGCTCAACGGGGCTTCCAAGTCGCATGCGATGACGGGCTGGCGGATCGGCCTGTTATGCGGACCGGTCGATGTTGTCACTGAAATTGCAAAGGTGCACCAGTTTGCCATTACTTCCGCCACGACCAACGCACAAGCGGCCGCTGAAGAGGCCTTCAAGAACGGACCTGATGATGGCCAAAAGATGCGTGCAGTTTATCAAGAACGGCGGGATCTGTTGATTGACGGCCTGCAACAAGCTGGTTTTGAATGTGCCAGTCCAAACGGGGCCTTCTACCTGTTTGCAAAGATTCCTGCCGGCTTGATTCAAAACAGCGTTGACTTCTGTTACGATTTAGCGCGTAAGGCCAAAGTGGCCGTCATTGCCGGGAGTTCATTCGGCCCCGGCGGTGAAGGGTACGTTCGGATCAGTTACGCGGCCAGCACGGATAACTTGAAGGAAGCTATCAAGCGAATTCAACAGTACGTCACAGATAACCAATAATTTAAACAATAACGAAGGGCGGTTGATCATGAAAATATTAATGTTTTCGGTTCGGGAAGATGAACAGGCGGCAGTTAAGCACTGGAGTGGGCTGCATCCAGAATTTCAGGTGGACACCAATACGGTCCCGCTGACGGAAGACACAGTCGACCTCGTCAAGGGCTACGATGGTATCGTGGTTCAGCAGCATTTGCCCATTGATGCGCCCGTAATTTACCAAAAATTGCACGCGTATGGCATCAAACAGCTGACGTTGCGCATTACCGGCTATGAGATCGTGAATTTGAAGTTGGCAGCAGAAAACAATCTCGTCGTGACGAATGTACCGGCCTATTCACCACGGTCAGTCAGTGAACTGGTACTCGCCCATGTCATGTACTTAGTGCGTCATCTTGGGATCGCTCACGCCAACGGCAAGCAACAGGACTTTCGCTGGATCGGTATCGAAGCAAACGAGATTCATAACCTGACCATCGGCATCATCGGCGCGGGGAAAATCGGCAGTGCCGTTGCCCGGATCTTCCGTGCTCTCGGGTCCACCGTCATCGCTGCTGACCCGATCCACCGGCCAGAACTCGGTGATACCCTGACGTATACGGACCACAAAACCGTTTACCAAACGGCTGATATTGTGACGATGCACACGCCATTGACGGACGAAACGATGCACATGATCGATGCAGATGTCTTTAAAATGATGAAACCGTCCGCCTTTTTCATCAACGCATCGCGGGGTCCCGTTGTGGTGGCTGATGATTTAGTGACCGCTTTGGAAAACCATGAAATCGCTGGTGCCGGCATTGATACGATCGAAGGCGACAGCAAGATCTTTAGTCAGGATTGGCGAGGCAAAGCGCTCAACAACGCCCCGTTAGAAAAATTGCTGACCATGCCGAACGTCAGCGTTAGCCCACACGTTGGGTTTTACACTGATGCCGCTGTGGATAACATGGTGGAAATTGCATTGGACGATGTTCGGACCATTTTGAATGGTGAGAAGAGTCGGCACGCCATAACTGAATGATGAGAAAGCGGCACAAACCGGTTGAAGGCTGGAGCAGAAGCGGACTTTGATTTGCGGAGCTCGTTTTGACTGAGTGACCGATTCCTGCTTTCTGGAATGGTTGCGCAGGCGGTGCGTTTTGACTATATCAGCTTAATTGATCATTGAATAGAAACGAATAAACAGGTTAACGACTGGCACGGGAGCAAATTTGCTTCTGTGCCAGTTTTTGATTTGTGGCGCTCGCTGCCAGTCGGTTGTCAAAAATAATTGGTGAAAATCGATACTGGACTATGCTTAGATTGTTTGTGGCAAACTTTAAAAGCTAAGTCAGAGGCTTGCAGTTGTCTCCAAGACTGCTGATAGCGTAAAATAGAGATAGTAAGAAACAGAGAGGAGTGATTCGGATGAGCGTCACTTTACCACAACCATTTTATTTTAAGGGCGGTGACAGTGCGGTTATTTTATTGCACACGTTTGCCGGGTCACCAATGGATGTCCAGATTCTCGGCCGAAACGTTCAGCGGGCAGGCTACACCGTTCTCGGGCCCGCGTTTTCCGGGCACGCTACGGCTGATCCGACCAATATTTTTCTCAAGGGTAATCCAACCCAGTGGTGGGCAGACACCCAACTAGCAGTCAATCAGCTCAAGGCGGATGGCCACGACCAGATTGCTATTTTTGGCGAGTCGCTGGGTGGTCTGTTCGCGGTGAAGGCCATGGAAGAATTGTCTAATATCGTGGCGGGCGGCACTATCAGCACACCGTTGTTTCCAATTGACACCGGTAAGGTTGCCGAGCGATTCTTGCAGGATGCGCGGGCGTGGTATAAAAAAATCGGGATCTCAGCCGAGACGATCGACACCAAAATGGCGTTTTTGCACGAACAGATCAACTTGACCTTGCAGGGGATTCGGGACTATACTGTGCCAATCCATGACAAACTAAACGTCATCAAACAACCGACATTTATTGCGCAACCTGATGCGGATGAGCTGATCGATCGCACGGTTGGCCCAAGGTTGGCAGATACGTTACAGAATCAGACAACGGTGAGTTATCATCACTATCCGAATGCGCCCCACGTCATGACTTACAGTCCACAGGGACGTGAACTCGCGGATGATCTGGTTGCATTTCTTAAAATGGTATTTTAATCATCTCGCACAGTGAGGGATGGTTCTACGTTAGATGCTAAGCCAGGTAAAAGGAGGGTGAACATGATGCGGCGCTTTAAACTAGTTCTGACAGTCGTTTTTGGTCTATTAGTTGTTAGCAGCTTCAACACCACGGCAAGTGCGAAAACGACTACGACGCCCACACCCAGTCATGCCGTTTTAGCCCATACCGCCAGTTACTATGCGCAGCATGAACTGGCCCTTATCACGACCTATGGGATCGATCTTAGTTACCAAACGGCGTACAACAGTGCCGACCATATTTGGGTTTATGATCAAACGCATAACAAGGCGCTTCACCGTAGTCTAAGGGTGGCGATGGCGAATTGGAACAGCAAGCTGGGCACCAAAGTTTTTTATGCGGGCACTAAAAAACACCATACAATGGTCGTGAAACTCAGCGATGGCAAGTCAAACGACGGCAATCAAATGGCCTGGTGGCTGCCGGCAGCTAAGACGATTCAGGTGGACAAGTCCTATTACACCAGCCAACTGAGTTTTATCGATAAATATATGAAACGTCGGTACAGCACAGCACCAGAGACTGGTCTATCGGCGGCTAAAGCCGACGCGACCATCGATGCGACAACGGCCAATACAGCGCGCACCGTTGAATACAGCCGGGTGCTGACCCATGAATTGGGGCATACGCTGGGACTGACCCATTCAAAGAACAAAACGGATCTGATGTACGCGGGGCTGGCATTCGATGACATCTATTCATACCAGGATGTCACCAATGCCACCATTTGGGCGAACCCCCTGTCGACTACGGATATCAAACGTGGCCAGTTAGCGGTTAAACTAGCAGAATAATCATAAAAAAGCACCTTTCGCGATACGCTTTGCGAGAAGGTGCTTTTTTGTGGATAACTTCGTAGCTTGTGAATTCTTTTTGCCATGGGTAAAATAGACAATAACTGAAACAGATAAAAGTCGCGAAACACACTGGTAGCACCTGATAAATTGGATTGCTTTCAGGAATCTCAGTTTCGTTTCCGATAAAAATATACATTCACATCCACACAGTTTCCACAGCTTATCCACAAGTTATCCACAAACTTATGCACAATGTGCACAGAAAGGTGATCAGTAGTATGGCAACGTTTTTAACGGCAGCAGAAATTAATACAGCCAAGCAGTTGATTGAAGAAAATCCGCGTTTAGAAGGCTTTGTTCCGGGTGAAGGGACGTTAGAACCGCAATTCACGTTAGTCAGCGAGGCGCCTGGCCGCATTGAAGCGGAGACGGGGCACGGTTTTATGGGACCGTCCGGCCAGAAACTCAATGAGTGGCTGACGACCCTTGGTATTACACGTGATCAAATCTACATGACCGGGGCCGTAAAAGGGCGCCCGTTCACTGAGAAAAACGGTCGGAAAAGCGATCGGAAGCCAAGCAAAAAGGAGGAAGCAGCCTTTGCACCTCTGCTAGATAATGAACTAGCAAAGCTGCCAAAGGGCCACGACCTCCTCGTGCCATTGGGAAATACAGGGTTACAACGGTTACTGGGTAACGCGGTGAAGATTGGCGATGTCCATGGTGAAAGTTTGACACACGCAATTCGTTACTGGGACGGTCAAACGTATCAATGGACGGCTCGGGAGTACAAAATCTTCGCCATGTACCACCCGTCATACGTCCGCCGGTTTCCAAGGATGCAGGAACCGGCAGCTGCGGATCTAAAGGCGCTTAAATCTGTATTACGCTAGTGCTGGGTTCTTCAGGATGCGAACCCGGAACACAGCATCAATTTTACCTAACCGGGTCACCAGTTCGTCCTCAATTTCTTGTTGCAGGTGTTTGACATCGATCACCGTGTATGCAACGTCCTCACGGGCAGCGTTGCTCATCCCTTCAATGTTGATATTGGCGTTGGCCAAGGCAGTTGCAATCTGACCGACCATGTTAGGGATGTTTTTGTGGATCAGTGTGATTCGGTAAGGTGTTGTGAAGGGAACCTGTAAGTTTGGCAGGTTCACACTGTTTAAAATATTGCCAGTTTCCAGGTAGGTCATGATCGTTTCAGCGCCTTGAATCGCGCCGTTCGTTTCGGCTTCGGCGGTTGAACCACCAATGTGAGGGGTCACGACAACGTCATTGCGGTCGAGGATCTCATCACTCCCAAAATCTGTATAGTAAGTGCGGGCTTTGCCGGCATCCAGAGCTTTAACAACGGCTGCGTTGTCCACGATGCCGCCGCGGGCAAAGTTGAAGAGGGCCACTCCCTGCTTCATGATTGCGAGTTGTTCGGCACCAATCATGCCGGTTGTTTCACTGTTCTTTGGCACGTGAACCGTCACGAAATCGGCTTGTTTGATAGCTTCATCGAGGGTTTGAGCCCGGTGGATATCAGTCGAGATCCGCCATGCAGCGTCAGACGTCAAATAAGGATCATAAGCGATGACCTTCATGCCAAGGTGGTTGGCAGCGTTAGCGACTAATGACCCGACGTGGCCGACACCGATCACAGCCAGTGTCTTGCCCAGCAGTTCTTCGCCGTTGAACTTTGTCTTGTCGCGTTCGGTCCGTTTTGAAATGTCGGCACCACTGTTGTGGGCGGCATAGTCAGCGGCCGCAAACAGGTTTCGGTTTGAGGCAATCAGCATTGCCACCATGAGCTCCTTAACGGCGTTGGCGTTGCTGCCGGGAGTGTTGAAAACGGCGGTTCCATTGGCCGTTGCTTTATCTAACGGAATGTTGTTGAAGCCGGCGCCGCAACGGGCGATAACTTTCAAGTTCTTTGGAAAGACGTGGTCGTGCAGGTCCACAGAACGGATGAGATAGCCGTCCGCGTCGTCGGTCTGGTTCACTTGATACTGGTCCGTAAACCGGTCTAAACCGGCCTGCACGATTGCGTTGTAGGTTTTTACTTGATGCATGTCGAATTCCTCCTAGATAGTTTTGGGTTTTAGGGTTTATTTAGTAGTTAATGAATTAATAAATGCGTCCGTTACATAGCGCGGTGATGTGGTCAAACAACGGTCAACACGTGATATTGAAATCACGATGCCATGTCAGTTGACGCGTTGCACCGTTCCAATAGGCTACACGTGAGCTCGTTCAAACGTATACAGTTCGTTAACCAGTGCCTGGACACCATCGAATGGCATGGCGTTGTAGAGACTGGCACGCAGACCACCAACGCTTCTGTGCCCCTTTAAACTCATGAGGCCGTGGGCGGTCATGTCGGCGATAGCGGCCTTATCCAAGTCTTCGTCACCAGTCATGAATGGCACGTTAGTCAGTGAGCGGTCGGCTGGTTTAACGTTGTTGTGGAAGAGTTTTGAATGATCCAGATAGTCGTAAAGCAGGCTGGCCTTCTTTTCGTTGCGTTGCTGCATTTCATCGACGCCGCCATTTTCCTTGATCCACTTGAGCACGAGACCGGTGGCATAAATTGAGAAGACGGCTGGTGTGTTGTACATCGAATTTTTCTTTGCAAACAGGTCATAGTTTAAGATACTTGGCAGGTGCGGAATTTCTTTGATCAGGTCTTTGCGGACAATCACAATGGTGACCCCAGCCGGACCGATGTTCTTTTGAACGCCGGCGAAAATCAAACCAAAGTCAGAAACGTTGTAGCGTTGTGCGGTGATATTTGAAGACATGTCGCCGACCAGCACAGTGCCGTTTGTTTCCGGCAGGTCGTGGTAGGCTGTGCCCTCAATCGTGTTATTGGTGGTGATGTGCAAATAGTCATACGTGTCGGTTGCTAACGGTGCTGGTAAAACGGGCAGTTCCTGGTAGTGGTCGGCCTTCGTGGTGGCCAGCGTATCAACTGTGATTCCTAGATTAGCAGCTTCTTTGGCAGCCCGGTCAGCCCAGTGGCCGCTGTCCAGCAGCGCAATGCGGTGATGGTCAGTGGCTAAGTTTAGCGGCACCGCTGCAAATTGGCCGGTTCCGCCGCCCTGGAAGAACAAGACCTCGTAGTTATCAGGGATGGCCATCAGGTCGCGCAGGTCTTCTTGGGCACCGTTGATGATGTTGTCAAAGAGTGTGGAGCGGTGGGAAATCTCTAAAATACTCATCCCGGATCCTTCCAGGGATGGTAACTCGGCTTGAATCTTGTTGATCACTTCATTGGGTAGGGTCGCCGGACCAGCGGCGAAGTTGTAAACTGTCATGGCTATTTGCCTCCAATTAGAATTTTATGACCTGAGATAGGACCTAAAAAAGCCCTCACAGTGCAGTCACTGTGAGGGCGGTTATCATCACTTATTCAGTGGCCTCACAGTGTGATATGAATCACCTATGTGAGACCTTTTTTGGGCGTTGCCAAAGGGGCCTACATAGATGGAACTGTAGACCAGGAGGAGGATGTTTGAATGTCAATTGTGTGTAAATTCATGTTTATCGGCCTCCGTTTCTTTAATTAAAATTTAACAGAGGAATTTAGTTATGTCAACAGGTTTTAGCAGACGTGTCTGAAATAATATGTCATAATAACAACAGAATAAGAAAAACGGAGGCACATTATGACCGACTTTTATTTCATCCGTCACGGGCAGACAACGGCGAATGTTCGGGGTTTAAAACAAGGAACCATGAACACGGCAATCACCGAGTTAAACGAAACGGGGCTGGCACAGGCTGCCAATTTGCGGGATCATTTTGATATCAGTTTTGCGGACCAGGTGGTGGCAAGCCCCCTGAACCGGACACGAAAGACGGCCGCCGTTTTAAACGAGAAAGCGCAGCTGCCAATCAGTTACGATGACCGGTTGTTAGAGATTTCTTATGGCGACTGGGACGGTCAAAAGAACCTGGATCTGGAGAAACAATATCCAGATGTTTTCGACCACAACCTTCACGATGTGCTGCCAACATATGTCGACCTCGCGCATGGCGAATCTTTTGAGAAAGTGGCTGACCGCGCGAAGTCATTTATGACTGAATTTGCCACGAAGTATCCTGATCAAGCCATTATTGTGGTTACCCATGGGTTTACGGTCAAGGCTGCTGCGATGACGGCGGTTCAGCCAGCCAATCTCATGGCACTTCCGGAACCGGGTAACACCAGTGTGACGAAAATCGGCTTTGATGCTGCTAGTGGTCAGGCGTACCTGTGGTGCTATAATCAGCAATATTAATCAAACGAACAAAAGGTTGCCAGACGTGCCGATGTTTGAATGGCTCTTGACGGCGTTTTTTGATGCTCGTATTCCAACTTGATGCGAGGCTGAGCAACAGATAGTCGCTGACTTTAGGGGATGGAATTACCATCACAAGAACAAAACGGGCGATATTGTCACCGAAATTAAGTTTAGTTTTGATACCCCAGGCACCATGACCATTGCAAGGACGACCGTTGAACCTGAACCGCAGGTCAAGGGAATCGCTAAGAAACTGGTTCCCAAACCGATTTCGATGGCCAAGACGTACGACTTTAAAATCATTCCCGACCGCAGCTATGCGGAAGCATTCTTTGAAGCACACAAAAATATAGCGCCATAGTGCGCTAAGTGACACATTATTCTAACGTTTCTAATAAAACTAGCGAAGGCTAAATACAGACATATTTTAGTTTTTGTTAGTTTTTTTATGCGCAAAATAATACTTATTTTTTTCGCCCGAAGTGTCAAATCAAGTGCAACAGTTAATGACCTATTCCAATGATTGGTCTAG
>NZ_AYYR01000054.1:138874-187198 GCF_001435975.1 Secundilactobacillus collinoides DSM 20515 = JCM 1123 | reverse complement strand
AAGACAATAAAAAACTGGCATTGGCGTGATCACCAATACCAGAAATTTTACAGCCTTTTTTGTTGGACTGAATTTTACCGCTAGCATTGAGGTACACCGCAAGGCTGCGGCAAAGGACCACGCCTTCAATCTGCCCATCATATAATCACAGGGTCGCGTTAGAAACTCAGGGTTCTTTTCAGATCATTTGAAATATAACGGCCAATGAACCTCACATTTCGGGTTGAACTGCGCGTGACAAGTTGGGCAGTACCCGTTTTGATAGTCGTCAAATGACATCGTGGTGTGACATTCGCCACAGATCACCGGGGCATCAGTCTTGTCACAGGCAGCAAAGGGATGGTCACGCAGCGCATCGTGGCACTGATAGCAGGCAAAATATTCCTGGCACGCGGCACATTTCAGACCGGCAATGTCATTATCCTGGTGGTAGTGTACGCACCGGCCGCACTTATCCGTTTTGATGCCAATAATTGGAATCGTCATGTGCTAGCCCTCTTCCTGCTGTCCAGCGTAGTTGACCTTCGTCACCTCTCCGCTGCTAAAGGTTCTCAGTTTGCCGTTACCCGTTTTAATGGTCAGCGCGCCATCAGCCTCGATTTGTTGTGCGACACCAACCACCGTTTCGTCACCCAGCTGCAGCTGAACCTCCCGACCCAATACAACGGCGTGTTGTCGATACTTTTCGAGGTATTGTGGATCATCGTAATCCAAATAGTGTGCGGAAATCGTTTCAATCAGCCGGCTAAGCAGTAAATTTCGATCAATGGGATGGCTAGTCATGCTCGTTACTTTAGCGCTGATATCGCTTGGAAAGGCCGTGGTCGCAATGTTCATGCCAACGCCCACAACAAAGGCTGCCGTTGAACTTGATTCTAGGTCCAAAACCGCTTCGGTCAGGATACCAACAACCTTCTTATGATGCAGGTAAATATCGTTGACCCACTTATACTGAAACGCTTCGTCGGGGAAGAACTGTCTGAGGACATCCGCAATCAAAACGGCGAATGTCGTTGTCATCAGACCCGCCTTAGGCCACACGTTCGTCGGGTTAGGCAGGATCATACTAAAGTACAGCCCCGTTTCAGCAGGGGAATAAAATGCCCGTCCCCGCCGACCATAGCCCGCCGTTTGTCTGTTTGCAATGAAGACCGTGGGCGCAATCACCTGGTGATGACTGAGAAACGCCTTGGCCACACTCTGCGTCGAAGTCACTTCGTCCGCAACGTGAAGGTGGCCGGTGAAGTGGTTGTTTGTATCAAAATTAATAATATCAGGATTCAGCGACATATTTTTGATAAAGCGGTAGCCGACGTTTTTTCGACTTTCAATTTCATTACCCTGTTTACGCAAAGCATTAATGGCTTTCCAAACGGACTCGCGACTGATTTGTAACTGGCTGGCAAGGATGTCACCGGAGACCCACGACTCTGAGTGTGATAACAGCTGTAACAATACTTTTTGCGCGGTTGATTGCGCCATGATAAAACTCCTTTTTTAAAAATAGGACAGGGCGCGTCGCAAACGGCGCACCAGGATCACTGAAATAACGGCTTTGATCGTGTCCCCTGGAATAAAGGTCAGGCTGGACGTCAGGCTTTCGACCATCGTCATGTGGGATTGCGCACTGACCCACACCGCACCAAGCCCATCGACGAACAGCACGCCAAACAACCAGACGATTAGATATTCAATCACCCAGTTCGGCTGGCGATGGCGGCTAACGCCTTTCAAACTGATTCCGATTAGCAGCGGTACCAGCACCCAGGCGACAATGTACCCGCCGGTTGGTCCGATCATGGTGGCAATTCCGCCACGCCCGCCTGACAGAAGGGGCAGGCCAAGAGCAACCAGAATTAAAAAGAGCCAAACCGCCAGACTGCCCTGTTTCGGCCCCAATAATTCGCCCGCAATCATGACCCCCATGTTCTGTAAAACGATTGGTACAGGGATAAAGCCTAACGGAATCCCTGGAAACATTCCCAGGACAATAATAATCGCAATCATCGTGGCAACCATGGTTACCTCACGTACTGATAACCGGGTCGCGCCTTGTTTATTGATCAAGATAGATCTCCATTCATGTTTGATAATCATTTTTAAAATACTGTCACAAACTGATTATAATCCTTAGTAACCCAAGATTCAACAAGAGGGTTACTATTGTCGCATTTAACAAAAAACGCTAATTGTCGGCATTCCCGGCAATTAGCGTTTAACTTTTATTTTGCGTGGACCCTGAACCATTTTGGCATGCCGTTCACCGCAAACGCCTGTAAAAATGCGGTTGCGAGAATCATAATACCGCCCAGCGCTTCTGGCAATCCAAAGGCCGTGTGCAACAAAACGACTGATAAAATCGTGGCCGTAAACGGCTCAAATGAACTCAGCATTCCCGTTGTTGACGGTTTTAAATACTGGAGGCTTTGCAGGTACAACAGGTAGGCAAACATCGTCCCAACCGTTGCCACAAATAGCACGCCAGCCCAACCAATCAGCGGCAATTTCGGCATCGGCGTTGTCAGCAAGTGCGGCAAGAACGCGATACTGCCGATCAGCATGGCCCAGCCCGTCACCACTTTTGCATCGTAGGTTTTCAACAACCGAATCGGGATCAGCGTGTACAGCGCCTGGCCGACGCCCGCCATCACACCCCAAAAAATAGCTGGCGGAGCCAATTGGAGACTCGTGAACTGGCCCTTCGTTACCAGCAAGTACGTCCCAAACAAGGCAACCGCCATTGAAATTGCATCGATTCGCCGCGGCAGCTGCCAGTTTGCGATGGCTAAATAAATGATAATGAATAATGGTCCTAAAAATTGCAGAATCGTGGCCGTTGGTGCATTCCCGTACTTCACTGCCATGAAATAGGAGAATTGTGACGGTACCATGCCGAACAGGGCAAACCCCACGAGCAGCGCCGCGTCACGTTTTTTGTGCCATACCGGCATGACTTGTTTGGGGGTGGTCACCGTACTCCACACCAGGAGCAAGACACCAGAAATCAGTAACCGCACGCTTACTAACCACGCCGGTTTCACGGCCAAGTCGGAAAATAGAAATTGTGCCGCGCAACCGGACATTCCCCAGAATGTTGTGCCAACAATGGCACAGATGAGCCCTTTAGTTTTAGTCGTCATCGCTGGTCTTCCCCTCTCAATTAAAACACTATGAGAATTATGCTATTGAATTTATGATGGTTTGTAAAGTCTTATTTAATAACGAATTGAAAATAAACCTCAAATTTTGCGGTATTTAGAATCATTCTGTACTAGAATTAGACCAAGACACCGTTTTCAGAGAGGATGATTATATGACCGATTATCACCAACAGGCTGACTGGACCACGGTCAACGACCACCAGTCACCCATCAACATTGACACGGCCAACACCGTTGTCATTAATCAATACTTACCGTTTACCATGAATAATAAGCATCACTTAAAACTTGACCGCGATGATGGCACCACGATTCAGGTCACGGGAACGGGGCACGCCAGCATTTTCAACCGCCCCTTTCACTTCGCTCAGCTGCATTTTCACTGGACGTCAGAGCACCTCATTGATGGTGCCACCGCGCCGTTAGAGATCCATCTGGTGTACCACACGAGCATCGGCCAACTTTGCGTTGTGTCGCTGATGGTCAAACTCGGTCCTGCTGACGAAACGTTGCAGGAGATCATCGATAACTTTCACCCGGATCAGGAGACGCCGGTAACATTTATCATCAAGCACTGGGTCAGTGAAAAAAGTTACGGTTTCCACTATCTGGGCTCCTTAACCACCCCGCCTTTGAGTGAGGGTGTTGAATGGGTCGTCATTACAAATCCGCTGGTCACAGCTAGTGTGGCACAACTGGCATGGTTTAAAAAACATTTTCCACGTAACGATAGGGACGCTCAAGATTTGAATGGCCGCACTATTGAATGGTACCAAGAGTAGCGTGTGGTTCCAGACGTCCTGCCTTGCAGAACGTGTTTCAGCTCAATAACCAAGGCCAACCGATCTCAGCATCGTAACCCAGTCCACAACAAAAAGCCGCCAACGGCTCAAATCCCGTTGGCGGCTTTTAATAACCAAATTATCATAAACCCTCTATTTCAAATAAGCACGCGTATAGTCCGCAAACCCGGCAACGTGGTATTCAACACCTGTCAACTTCGGGTTAACCAAGTGGGATTCTTTCACGTAGTACAACGGAATAATGCCCATCTGCGACTGCAGCCGTTTCTCAGCAGCTCTTAGATAACGCCAGTACGTAGTTTGGTTACCTGCTTTTTTAGCTTCAGCAACCAATTTATCATAGGTCTTATCACTGTAGTGACCCGGATTCATCGTGTTGCCAGACGTCAGAATACCTAAGTAGTTGATCGGATCAGCAAAGTCAGCCAACCAGTACCACTGACTCAATGAGAAGTTGCCGTTAGTCTTCTTGTCCTGGAAACCCTTATCAGGCAAGTTGCTGATCTGAACCTTGACATTTGGCAGATTTTCTTGAATCTGGCTCTGAATAAATTGCGCCACATTCTTGGTCACATCCTGGTCATCGCCAATGATCGACAACTTCAGCGTACCGGTAACGTTTGCTTCCTTACGGCCTTCTGCCCATAATTGCTTGGCTTTCGTAACGTTTTGAGCCGTGGATGTACTCGTTTCCTTGCTGAAATCTTTACCGGTCGTCGGATCAGTGGAAGTTCCAGGACTGACAAAGCTGCTGGCAGGAGTTGAGCCGTCAGCAAGAACTTTGCTGGTCAGCGATTTTCGGTTGATGACGAGCGAGATGGCTTGACGCAGTTTCTTGTTAGCAAGTGGCTGACCGTTACGCTGGTTAACTTGCAGGTAATAGGTCCAGGCTTTTGAAACGGACTTCAAATCCTTGTTTTTCTGCAAGTTCTTGGCGGTGACACCTGAAATAGTGGCGTCATCCAGCTTGCCCGATGTAAACAAATTGTGGGCCGTGTTGGCGTCCTTCACAGTTTGATACTTGATTTCATCAAGTTTGATTGCCTTCTTGTCCCAGTAATGACTGTTCTTCTTCAACGTATAAGTGTCGTTGGTTCCAGTCCAACCAGTAATCTTAAAGGCCCCGTTTGAAACGGTGTTCTTTGAAGATGTGCCATAGTTTTTGACGCCAATCTTTTGCACAAAGGTCTTATCCTGAGGCATAAAGACCGGCATAGCAACCAGCTTGTTAAAGTAGGTCATTGGGTGATCCAATGTGATCGTCAGTGTACGCTTTCCAGTTGCCTTAATACCAAGCGTTTTGTACGATTTTTTACCTGCAATAATCGCATCGGCGTTCTTGATGCCGCTGAAGATGTATGTGTACACCGGATTATTCTTTGGGTTCAGCGACCGTTTCCAAGAATATTCGAAGTCCGCAGCGGTAACCGGATCGCCGTTACTCCACTTGGCATCCTTGCGAATATGGAAGACGTACTTAGTGCCATTTGCCGTTGGTTTGACGATTTTCGTTGCCATGGCAGCTACCGGTTCGTTCTTACTATTCAGACGGTACAGCCCCTCTGAAATATTGGTGAGCGTGTTGAATTCCGGCATGGTCGCCTGGTTTGTATTATCCAAACTCGTCAAATCTGACGTTTGCATTAGCGAAATCGACTTTTTGGACGTGGACTGCTTACTATTTCCACAAGCGGCCAGCAATACTGCGGCTAACAGCACACCGGTCCCCATGAACACTTTCTTAAACCCTTTCACGATGATTCCCCCTCTTACTTGAAGTTACCTGAGTTTATCTTACCAAAATTAGGGTTTAATCGCTTAGATAATTCTTTGAGAATGGCAACTAAAACAACACTCAAGACAAATCTGCTAAGCCAACTGACAAACTTTGTATCGTCACCTTGATCATCTCAAACAATCTTTCAGGTGACTCCTTTTTGTGATGTTCAAACCACATTGACAGCGTACTGATCAACAACGCAGCCAGACTTGCATTCAAAAAATCGATTTGGTCTGTTGGTAATCCTAAACGATCAGTCAAGAATGGCATTTTCTGAAGCGTTCGGAGTTGGGCCGCATAAATAGCTTGTGTCTGATGTGTTCGAATTAATGTTTCTAATAAAACGGCATTGGCAATGAATGTGTCAATATTTGTTTGCAACCAAGTATTAATACTGGAAAATTCGTGATGATCGACCGTCATCGTTTCAAACAATTGATCACACTCATACACCAGAACATCCGTCGCAGAATCAAACAACCGATAAAAGGTCGCCCGGCCCACGGTAGCCTCAGCCACCAACGTGGAGATTGTAATGTCTTCAAATTTACTTTCAGCCAGGCACCGATCCAATCCCGCAGTAATTAATCGGGCTGACCGTTGTGACCGTTTATCTGATTTGATGTGATACATATCACACTCTCCCCTCAAAATATGGAACTCTTCCGCTAAATTAGTTCAGTATTTTATGGAACTATTGTATCACACAATAGTTTCATTTATACTAACCTCAAGATTAAAAATTGGAGGTGTTTTACATGTTAGAAAAGTGGGATAAAAGCTGGTTAAACATTTTGTATGTTGTCGGCATCGTCTTGTTAATGATTTTAGTAGCAGCCGGCTCAAATTGGTCGACAAGATTCAGGCTTATTTGGACAGTAGCCATCATTTTACCGATTCATGCCTGCGAAGAATGGCAACTGCCTGGTGGATTTCATTATTAATACAATCTAACCTTTGGCTCGAATGACCCCAACCGCTACCCAATGAACAGAATAACGGATATGTTGACCGTCTGCATCGCTGAAATCGTCTATCTCGGTTGTCTCTTTTTCGCTCAAAACACTTGGATCGTGATGGCACTCTGCGGTTTTTGTTTGCTGGAAGTTGGCATGCACACCTTCTTTGGCGTTACAATGTATCGCCGGTTTAAAGATCGCGGTAAAAAAACAATCTACAATCCCGGCTTTGCTTCTGCCTACCTTGGCTTTGGCGTCATCGCTATTATGATGATTCAAAACGTTATCGCCAGTGGTGTTACAGGCTACGACTGGGTAAAAACAATTATTATGCTGATACTCATGGGCCTGATTGAAATTCTCTTACCAGAACGGTTATTTCGAAATCACAACACGTCATACGGCTATGCTTCAGCGAAATACTTCACTAAATTTTTGAAATAGAACTGTTGTCTTCAGTATCAAAAAATAGACCCACATCAGAAAAAATAATTTTCTGGTCTGGGTCCATTTTTTAGTTTAGAATGACTAGTCAAAAATCACCGTATTACTGCTCTTTTCTTCACGAAATACGTTCTTCCATTAATGATTTCGTAATTACGGGGAACCTTAGGAAGGATAACAAGTTAAAAATCTCAATCATCACTAGACAACCATAAAATGACAAGTTTATTCCAGCCTAGATCAGCAAAAAGCACCCAGGCAAACCCGTCTTTCGGCCACTCCCATTTGCTGTGATAAATTAGAAAGACTTCCTAGACAACTGAGCGCAAAGAGTTTCAGAAAGCAGCAACCACTTTTTTCATTCTTTAATCATAATCCACAGCACTATGAGCCGCATCAACATAAACGGTCTCCGTCTTCGCACCCAAGTACTGCTCGATTTCACTCGTCAACTGGTTGACAGCTGCTTCGTGGTCAGCCTGCCATTCTGGCTTCAAACATTCAATGTACATCGTGGCAGCCGTGGTGTCATCGCGAGTCTCGACCCGTTCGGCATCCCGCCAGCACCAACAGCGACTGACCACGCCGGCATCATCCGCGTAGATCACTTCACCATCCAATGCCGGTTCTGGTTCATCTTCACTGATGGCTTGGAACGGTTCGCCGCCCTTGGCCACCGTTAACCGAATGTCACCCTGAATCGATTCAGTATCCAAACTGGCAACCGGAAACCCAGTGCGTAGTGAACAGGCGTTGTATAAATCTACCATGGGGTCGATCGACCGAACGGGATTCCCATTCTTCGACCGTTTTAACAAATTTTCCACCGCGCAACGGGCGCCTTTCTTGGTCTTAAACTTCCGAAAAGCTTCGCGCCACTCGTGAATCAACGGGTTGGCACTGATGGGGTCGTCTGGAATCAAGTCGGCCACGTGCGCGTTAGCTTCTTCTACCACAGTGTCCGGCAGTTGACCATGATCGTGATTATCTAATCCCGTCACGCGAATCAACGCGATTCGAACCTCCGGAAAAATATCCCAAAATGGTTTTTCAACAACGAACTGACTCATAACAGACACGTCCTTCCAACTTTTTGTTGTATTTACCACTATTATAACAAATCTTGCTTGTTTTCAGAAGGTTTTACCTTGGCCTTAACGTAAAAAACACGGGTCCCGCGGTCGATCAACTGTTGCAGCAGCTGCAACAGCATGACGACCCAGCCGAATGACAGCACAAACCCAATAATTTCAAAAGCGGTCAACGATAAGTAGCCAACGCCTTGAAACAAAATGTCGGCAGCGACTAGGATCGCACCAATCGTGTACGACAACGTCAAAAACTCCTTGGTAATACCCGGCAACAGCCATCGAATGCCAACAATCAGAATAATAATGAAGTACACCAGAAAACCCGAAACCTTATCATGCATGTAATGTGAGGCCGCGTTGTTTGGGAAAAAGCCGACTGAACCGAGGTCGACTGCCATGAGCGTCAGAACCCCGCGCAACACATTTAGCCGCCAAGAATGCGGATAACTAGCGTGCAGTGACACAAAGATGTAATCAACAAGCGCCACCATGATCAAAGCCGAAAACATGAGTGTGATATTGAATTGCCAACTGTTACTAGCTAGTTTTGTGCCCAAAAAGCTCAGATTATATTGCCACCACCGCCGTGACGTATTAGAAGCCATCGCGATCAGGACGCCGCTGATGATTGCCAGTGTAAATAGTCGAATCAGCATGTTGGGTGCTAACGAAAAGGCGACGAGAATCATCACGTAGTTAATAATCGTTTCAAAAATAAAGAAAATGATCGTTGCCGTCAGCCGGTCAAACGATAAACCATCAAACATCGTTCTAAATAGCCAGAAAAAGCCTAATAACCCTAACCCCAAAATAAGTGCAAACGACAAAATAATGACTGGAAAATTCCGCCAGTAAATATTCTTGGAAAACGTGTTGGTCTGATTACGGCGTTCACGAATAAAGAAGATACCAAATAGTATCGTTCCAACGATCACCCCCAGCAGAATCGTCGCTGTCGCCAGTGACGTATTCCCACTCAACGGAATTTGATTGTCCTCACGAACTGCGAAAAAAGCGTTAAAGACGAGTGCACAGACCACTGCCGGCAACACGTACCAGGCCAATGAGATACGCTGATATAACGAAATTTCACTCGCGGAACTCTGGATCAATGCATCGTGGTTACGCAGCGTTATTTTCACCTGGTCGCCATCTTTTAGCGCTAGCTGCTTAGTTACTTTTTGCGGCAGTTTAAGCCGCATTTTTTGTTCTGACATGTGTTGTTTTCCATTCCTCTTTCTTAATCTACATCCCCTATTTTCTAGTAAACGCAGAAATTTCGCAACTTTTATGTCCAACTTGACCGCCGTCAATTTCTTTTCCGGCAAATCATCGTACGATATAGCCAATCAAACAGGACATGTAAAAAGAAAGGACGCGAAACAACATGAAATTTCAAGCCTATATGCAGCACCATCAAAATCAATACACTGCTCTAAGTGCCATACTGATTGCCGCGGCTTACCTCAGCCAGTTTGGGCTCCATTACCAGCAAGGCTACACGGCCGCCATGATAGCCGCCTCAATTTTGGCCGCCATCCCCATCATGCGCCGCGCCTATCAAGCATTGAGGGTCGGGGTCATCAGCATTGAATTGCTGGTCTCGATTGCTGTCATCGGTGCCTTTCTCATTGGTGAATACAACGAATCGGCCATCGTGACCTTCTTATTCCTCTTTGGCAGCTACCTCGAACAGCGGACACTTGCGAAGACCCGCGATGCCATTAAGACTTTGACTGAGCTGACACCGGCAACCGCAGAACTGCTGCACTCAGACGGCACGACTGAAACGGTTGATCTCGACGATGTTGAGAAAGGAGATCACGTTTTGGTTAAAACCGGTGCCACGGTGCCCGTTGATGGCACAATTATTAACGGTGCGGGTTACCTCAACGAAGCAGTGATTACCGGTGAATCAGTCCCAGTCACAAAACAAACGGGCGACACCGTTTTTACTGGATCCCAGGTGCACAACGGTACGCTAACAATTGAAGCTGCCAAGGTTGGCGACGACACCACTTTCGGCAAAATCATTGAACTGGTAGAGGACGCCCAGGATGCCAAATCCAAGACTGAATCCTTTATTGACCGCTTCGCGCAG
This sequence comes from Secundilactobacillus collinoides DSM 20515 = JCM 1123, assembly GCF_001435975.1. Classification (GTDB taxonomy): domain Bacteria; phylum Bacillota; class Bacilli; order Lactobacillales; family Lactobacillaceae; genus Secundilactobacillus; species Secundilactobacillus collinoides. Next base: position 176,859 of record NZ_AYYR01000054.1, on the reverse strand, counting down.
TATTACACCCCAGCGGTTTTGATTATTGCGCTGATCGTGTATCTCACAACCCAAAACTTTTCAACTGCCATCACGGTGTTGGTTCTAGGCTGTCCGGGGGCGCTTGTGATTGGTGCACCCGTTGCCAACGTTGCCGGCATCGGCAACGGCGCCAAGCGCGGTATCTTACTCAAAGGTGGCGCCGTAATGGACGATTTTTCAAAAATCGACACGTTCATGTTTGATAAAACTGGGACGTTAACCATGGGCAACACCGCCGTAACACAGGTCAAGACCTACACAAGCAACAGTAACATGGCCCTGTCATTACTTGCGGGAGCCGAAAAACTGTCCGACCATCCGCTTGGCAAAGCTGTCATCGCCTATGTTGCTGATAAGGGGTTGGCCTATCAAAATCTTACCGTCACGGACAACAATACTATCAAGGGTCAGGGTCTCGTGGCAGACATTTCTGGTCACCACGTGCTCGTAGGTAACCAGGCTTTACTGACCGCCAACCATATCGCTCTCACACCCGCCCAGAAATTTGATTTGGCTGAGATTCAAAACGATGGCAATTCAGTCATCATCGAAACTGTCGACGATCAACTCGCCCTCATTGTCGGCGTGGCAGACGTGGTCCGGCCAGAGGTGAAGACTGCCCTTCAAGCCTTGCACGGTCATGGTGCAAAACATCTCGTCATGCTGACTGGCGATAATCAGGCAACCGCCAACTCAGTGGCCGCCCAAATCGGTATCGACGAAGTGCGTGCAGAACTGCTGCCCGAACAAAAAGTTGCCGTCATCAAGGCTGCCCAGGCCGCTGGTCGCCGCGTTGCCTTTGTCGGCGATGGTATCAACGACAGCCCCGCCATTGCCACTGCTGACATCGGAATTGCCATGGGCAGCGGCACCGATGTCGCGATAGAAACTTCCGACGTTGTCCTCATGCAATCCAGTTTTCAAGCCCTAGTTCACGCTTTCGCCCTAGCTAAAAAGACCGTCCGCGTCACGAAAGAAAACATTGCGCTCGCTATCGGGGTCGTCATCTTCCTGCTGGTTGGTCTGATTCTTGGGGTCATCTACATGGCCAGTGGGATGTTCGTCCACGAGACAAGTATTCTCATAGTCATCTTGAACGCCATGCGACTGATTCGTTTCGGTAAACTGCCGATGACTCAGCCGAAACAATCAGCGACACCGGTCGAAAATCATCCCTGATAACCGGCGAATCTTCTGCTGATACCCACCTCATTGACCAGCAGGAACCTCACTTCTGCTACCGACAACCCGTAATTGCCCAATACCAACTAGATACGAAACGAATCGCTAAATCGTGTTAAAAAAAAGGCTGAACTTGACCTGGATCAAGTTAAATTCACGCCAAGCCCGTTAAACTAAATCTATTCAAAACAACTTGGAGGTTATTACCATGACAAAACGTGCTATTTTACAACTCGACACACTCACCTGTCCCTCTTGCATGACCAAGATTCAAAGTGCTGTCTCAAAACACCCTGGAACTGAAAAGGTTCAGGTACGCTTCAACGCCAGCAAGATCAAAATTGATTTTAACGAACGCCAAACCACCGCTGATCAACTCGTCGAAGTGGTCAGCAAACTTGGTTACACCGTCAAAAGTGTCAAGATTAAGACAGAAGCCTAGGGAGGAATTATTGTGACAACAGACCAAATTGAAGCAGCTTACCAGACCGAAATCAAACAGGCCGACACCGACCACCACACACCAACTGCTGGCGCAATGGCCGGACACATTGTGGCTAATTTAAACGTCCATATAACTAAACTTCACCAAGCCAAGTGGTTCTTGAAGGGTCCCGCAAGTGCGGCAATCAAGCCGCTGTACACCACCCTGATTGCACGGGCACGGCAAACCTATGACGATCTTGCTGACGTCCTGCTCGATGAGGGACAATTGCCACCCTCGACCACCGCTGAATACAAGACGTACGCGATGCTGGATGAGGACGGCCGCTTAAAATACCATGACACCGAAACCGTATTAACCGCGACCATCAAAGACTACAACACACAGAATCTGTTCGTGACCCGGGCAATTACCCTAGCAAAAAAAGAAAGCCGGCCTGCGATGGCCGCCTATCTAACTCAGATTTTTGGCGAGAATAACCATGCTGTCCGCCTCCTAGAAGACGCTTTGGGACATGGCATCGACAAACCGGAATAACCAAAGTGCGGGGCAGAAGTGCCTGCCGGAAATGACTGCAATACCACGTTTTCTAGGCAACTGAGCCGAAATAAGTGCTACAACCCAAAGGCTTGCAAAGAAGCGGCCTATTTTACAAACCCGGGTTTGTAAATGGTCCGCTTCTGCGTCAGTCATTAACCAATTTGTACCAGCATTTTTCACAACTATCTATGCCCATACCTCGTTTAGGCGTATCCTATTCTTAAAACGAACTGAGAAGTGATCATAATGAAACCATTAATCGGAATGCCAGCTGACACGGTCAAAACAGACCTCGGCTTTCGCGACTATGCTTACGATAACGTCATGCAGGCGGTCATTGCAGCTGGCGGAATCCCTGTCATGCTGCCATGCAATAACCCGGAACTTGCTGAAGACTACGTGACCCGCTGTGACGGATTCGCGTTTCTCGGTGGCCCCGACATTGACCCCACGCTATTTGGTGAAGAACCCATACGCGAAATCGGCGCGACCTCCATGAAAAAAGACCAGTTTGAAGTCGCACTATGTCAGAAAGCTTTTTCTGCCGGCAAGGCCATCTTCGGAATTTGTCGCGGTGCCCAGATTATCGCCATCGCACTTGGTGGTACGATGTATCAGGACTTTCCAAGCCAGTCACCCGATGCAAGATTGAAACACCAGCAAGAAGCGCCGTTGATCTACCCGACCCACCACGTCAACATTAAGGGCGACACGATCGCCGCTGAGTTGCTAGGTTCACATCCGTATGTCAACTCCAACCACCATCAGACTGTCAAGGAACCGGGATCGCATTTAATGGTGTCCGGACGGGCCGATGACGGTGCCGTTGAAATGATCGAATCACAGGACGATGACCAAGTTGTCGCCGTTCAGTGGCACCCAGAGTATCTTTATGAAACAATGCCAGAAGAAAACGCCTTGTTTGAAGATTTTGTTGACCGGTGTCGAAGCGGCCGTTAACTGTATTTTTATGTCCGTTGCGAAATTCACAACAGCAATTTACTAAAGGGTCCCCTGCCACGCCTAGTTCCCGAACGATAACACATTGCTTGCTGAGAAAACTGACACAAGTAGTCTAAAGACAGCAAATAGATGAGTGCGAGCAGGCATCTCTTCAGAATCCCCCTCGTTTAGTAGAATTCCTTTACTAATACCAATTTTAGAGATAGGAAGAGGCACCAAGTTATGCCCCAAAATATCAACGCCCCTAGCTAACCGAATAGGGTTTAGCTAGGGGCGCTGATATGACCATGGTCTTCGTTCATGACCTAAGCCAGCTAGCCAGAACGCACCAAAACGGTAATTGTATTGTCTGTGAAGACTTTTGACCCAGACCTATTTAATAGCGTGTCATCGTTTGCCAGTTTCCTGCGGGCAAGATCCTGATTTTGGTCGTGCTTAGCCGTCTAATTTTAACTGTCATTGTTTTCCCAAAGGCCTTTCCACGAATGTAGTAAGTTTTATTAGCATATTTATAGGTTGTGCCTTTGAGCTTAAATTCGTACTGAAAACCATACACGGAATAGGTCGTTTTCGTTGCGGAAACGTGTTCGTAATGGCGCGCGATGTTCCGCAAACTTTTCACATACTTGCCACGATATTTCTGACCGACAAAAACCTTTGGCGTTCCTTTATGCCAAGTTGCAGCCTGAACCGATGTGCCGCCAAAAGTCGCGACAGCACCTAAAGTGGCGGCAATGACAAATACAGTTGAGCCCTTAACAATATTTTTCAAGAAATCATCTCCCCTAAGAGTATTATAAGATACTAATATGTAGATAGGAAGATATTTTAGAAGTCGTTAAAAAAGCATCTCCCCGGCTGATTACTGGTTAGATGCTTTTTAACATACTTATTATTTAATGGTCATCTTCAACGTTCCAAGTGATGTGATACTTCCGGTCAGTTTATCGCCGGGTTTTAGGAAAATCTGCGGTTCATGGCCAACCCCAGTACCGCTTGGCGTCCCAGTGAAGATCAGATCACCAGGTTGCAGTTCAGTAATCGTTGACAGGTAGTGAACCAAATCGGGAATCGAAAAGATCAGCTGGCTTAACGGGGCTTCCTGCATGGTTTTGCCATTGACCTTGGTGGTGATCACTTCATCATCCAGGTTTTCCACTTCGTCGAGCGTGGTCAACCAAGGTCCAATCGGCCCGTAGTTTTCAAACGATTTCCCCATTGAAAATTGCGGGTTATCGTTTTGGAATTGGACTTCCCGGTCGGAGATATCTTCCCCAACCATGACCCCGGCAACGTGGTCCCAGCCATCTTCCACTGCGATGTCACGACCGCCGTCTTTGATGACCGCTACGATTTCAGTTTCCCAGTCAGTTTGCGGGCCCTGGGCTTTCACGTCAACCACTGACGGTGCTAAGGAACTGCTGAACTTCGTGAAAATGCTGGGTGCTTTCGGTAAGTCAATATGAATTTCAGCCGAGTGGTCAACGTAATTCATGCCCACCGCAAAAATTTGTTTCGGGTCACTGATCGGCTGTTCCAGTTCATCCTGAGTAAAGGCCTCAGTTTCGCCTAATAGTCGGTTGCTCGGGTTTTGGTGCAGCACGTCAATAATCGTGCTGGCGTTTTGAACGACCGAGCCGTGTTGATCATCTTTAAGAATAAATGGTTTTCCGTTTCGCATGGCAATTTTCATAGTCTTCACCTCGCTATCAGAATAGCACTTTGACAAGTTTCTTAACACTAAATTCTTAGAAAAGTGAAATCTGTAATGATTTGTCCTATAATAATAACCACTGTATTCAAAGTAAAGGAGGAACCAGCTATGCTCTATGCCCCATTATTCGAAAATGATGTGCCAGCCGTTGCGTAAGCCTCGATTGAGCAAATCTATCCTTCAGCTCAGTTAGGCGACCATTCGCCAACTAACTAAGGAGTTCACTAAATATGTATAAAAAAAATAGTACCAAATCAAAACTCATTGGGAGTCTCTATCTCACATTAGCCGCCAGCATCTGGGGCGGCATGTTCGTCGTCGTTAAGGTCGTGGTACCGAGTGTGCCGCCCTTCCTATTGGTGTGGTCACGGTACCTGATTGCCATCGTCGCCCTGACGTTACTGGGCCTGCAGCAACACGTACACTGGCACGTTGAAAAAAAAGACTGGCACCTGCTCATCAGTATCGGAGTTATCGGTCAACTGGCTTCCATCGTCTTCCAGGAAACGGGGACCATGCTGGCCAACGCCCAAATCGGGTCGATCATCACGGCGACCACCCCGGCATTTATGACACTCTTTGCGGCGTGGCTGCTGAAAGAACAGCTAACGGTCGTCAAACTACTGGCAGTCACTAGTGCCACCATTGGTGTAATTCTCGCGGGCGGCGGTCTGCATTTTCAGGCCCATCAAACGCTGGGCGTTCTCTCACTGACGGTAGCCGCGCTCACTTGGGCGCTGATGTCCGTTCTGTTAAAGAAGGTTCCGGCACGCTATTCGGCCTTACAAGTGACAACGATTGGTACCCTGGTGGCACTAATCGGTCTGACACCGGTAACCCTCATCGTGTACCATAGTTTCAACTGGGCCGTCATGCTGACGCCAAAGGTCGGCGGCGGTATTTTGTATCTAGGAATCGTATCTACCGCGATCGCGTTTGTGATGTGGAATAAGGGCTTACAACTCCTGCAAGCCAGTCAATCCGGTTTATTTTTCTTCTTCCAGCCATTGGTTGGCAGCTTATTAGGTTGGCTAGTATTGGGAGAGGCGCTGCATGTGAGTTTTGTCTTTGGCTGCTTGCTAATTTTCATTGGCGTGGGGTTGACGTTAAGAAATTAAAGAGCGTGGAACAAGGCGATTAGGGGGCGGAGTGTAAGGGGCCTTGGACAGAAAAGGCCGGGTCTGCCTTTTTTGCCCAAAGTCCCTTACGCGGTAGCCCCCTGCCTTGTGTAACTCGTTTCCACTCGGTTGCCTAGAAGGAACGGTTTTAAAGTATCTCCCTGAGTAACCATAGAGAATAGTGGCAGGAAGCAGTTAGAGACCAGAACGTAACCACGATTAGCGGGAAATCCTGGGCTTGGATTTGTCACTAATCGTCCTTACGTACCCGGTCTCTGTTTCCTAAAACTCGTATCCGCGACGTTGCCTAGCAACAAACACGGGCAGAAAAATCGAGGCCTCTTTCTCGTTTCAAAGTCCACTCGACACCAGTCCAAACTAGCAGAACTCATCTCCTCTGGACTGCCAAAAAGATTTACCCAATTAATAAAAAAGAGGTGCTTTCATGACCTATCATCTGTTTCACTGGCTCATTAAACGCACTGAGAACCCATTCCCGTGCTAGCAGATTCACATCAATAAAAATCTACTAAACGGGAGTCTTATAATGAAAAACGAACCTGTACTACCACGAAAAACCGTGCTCATGATGGCCTTCACTGCGGGGGTCATTGTGGCTAATTTAAACTTTATCCAACCCATTGAGGCTCTGATTGCCAACGACTTTCAAATTTCTAAAGCGGTAGTCGGGATTCTGGCGATGCTGACACAGTTGGGATATGCCTTTGGGTTACTGCTTATCGTACCGCTCGGCGATATTTTCGACCGTTACCACCTGATTCAATTCATGATGGTGTTATCGATCATTGCGCTGCTGCTTGCGTTCATGTCGCCAACCATGGGCATCTTCGCGGTCGCCACGACGTTGATTGGTATCACATCCGTTGCCCCGCAGATCATCATCCCCTACGCCGGTTTTCTTGCTCCTGCGCTCCAACGAGGGAAAGTACTGGGAACCGTGCTCAGTGGCTTGCTGACGGGAATTTTACTTTCCCGGTCGTTCAGCGGGCTTTTGGGCAGCGTGCTCCCATGGCAACAGATTTACTTGATTGCTGCGGTGCTGGATACCATTTTGCTTGGCGTCGTACACAGATACCTGCCGCGGGATCCCCGTGGGCACCATAGTCTGAACTACTTCAGCGTCATCCGGTCATTGCCGCATTTGTTAGTTACGCAACGTCCGTTACAGGGCGCTACGTTAAACGGCTTTTGTATGTTCGGCGTCTCAAATGTGATGTGGTCCACGCTGGCGTTTTATCTGGCATCCCAATACCATTACGGTAGCAACATTGCCGGTTTACTTGGCCTGCTGGGCATCGCCGGGGTCACCGCTGCGCCGTACATCGGCAGCATGGTCGACCACCGTTCACCACGACTGACAATCGGGATGTCAATTGGCTTTTCCACGTTGGCCTTTCTCATTTTCTGGTTGATCGGCCACTGGATGCTGGGACTGATTATCGGTATTGTGCTCCTGGATCTAGGAACCCAGTTCAGCCAGGTTTCAAACCAGGCAATCGTCCAGTCGCTGAACCGAGAACAAAGCAGCCGCAACAACTCGGTGTTCATGTTTGGCTACTTTATGGGCGGCTCACTGGGCACGCTGACAGCGACTTGGGCTTGGAGTCAGGCTGGCTGGACAGGTGTGTGCTTGGTGGCACTTGGCTTTTTAATTGTGTCACTGTTGGGACACTTGATATTGAGGGAGCCGGAAAGGTTGAATGCGTGAAAGAGAGTGGAACAAGGTGATTAGGGGGGCGGAGTGTAAGGGTCTTTGGGCAGAAAAGGCCGGGTTTGCCTTTTTTGACCAAAGTCCCTTACGCGGTAGCCCCCTGCCTTGTGTAACTCGTTTCCCCTAGGTTGCCTAGAAGGAACGCCTTTAAAGTTTATCTCCTTGATTAATCGCGTGAAAGAGAGTGGAACAAGGCGGTTAAGGGGCGGAGCATAACGGACTCTGAGCCAAAAAGTCCGTACCTGACTTTTTGGCTCAGAGTCCGTTATGCGGTAGCCTCCTGCCTTGTGCAACTCGTTTCCGCTAGGTTGCCTAGAAGAGAAACGGTCTTAAAAATCATTCCCTTGTAAACCCGTTTCCACCCTATGTCACTGAGCCTCTGCAATCATTGCATACTCACCCAAAAAACACGAAACACCACGCTAAAAAATTAAATCCAATAAGTAAAAAATCTTGAACTCACCGCCTTTACAATCAAGATACAAACGGTCCCACCCTAAGAAATTCAAACTCTTAGGATGGGACCGTTTATTATGGATAGGAGATTATCTCCAGTTATTTATTTAAACCAATAATCATTAGAAATGTGCTAGATCACTTCAACGCCAACTCCAGCCAAAATATCAGCCGCCTGAAATGTCGAAACTTTAAGTCCGCGCGCCAACTGCAAGTTTAGTCGGATGCCTGCCACTTGCGATGAACTCAAATCCACACCCTTCAACTTAGTCTCCGAAAAATCGGCCTCAGTCAGGTCGCATTCGGCAAAGGCAGTCTTACCGGTAAACGCGATATTATTCCAGTAACTTTCGATGAACCGACTGCCCATCGCAGAAAAATCCTTCACTTTGCTGTCACTGAAGTTACAATAATCGGCAACACAGTTCGTCAGCTTGAGTTTTTTGATTGCTGACTCGCCAAAATTGGCACCCATCAACTTTACATCCTGCAGCTCACAGCGTAACCAGTAACTTCTAGTAAAATCGGCGTTGGTGAAATCACAGTTTTTGATCAGGCAGTCGATCCAGGTGCCGTTACTAAAATTTGTCTGTTTAAAAGTACAATGATCAAAGACCACATCACTCACATCACTGTTATGATTGGCATACCCCACTTCACAGTTCACGTAGGTCGTATCGGGTTCAACATCGTCCAACCCAATGGTCACATTTTTTACAATTTCGTTTGGCATTTTATGGCTCCCATCCGCATTCTTTAGAAAAAAAGTTTACGCTACTTTTGCCGTATTAACAGGAATTTCGGCTGTCTTTCAAAAATAATTATCAAAAATGGCTTTACAATGAGAAAATCATCGGTTACACTACTCGTATATTAAAAGTTGATTAAAAGCTATGAAGAGCAGGGAGTACTGATCCCCAGGTCCAAGAGAGCGTTCGGTTGGTGTGAGAACGTGACCCATCGTCAGGAAAGTAAGCTCGGAGCTATAGATGCGACGATTTGAAGTATCTATTGGGTGCCGCCATTATCAAGGCCAACGAATCTGCCCACTGGGCATGCTCGTTAAGACTACGAACAGTAGTAAAGACAAGGTGGTACCGTGCATATCAATGCGCCCTTCGAAGATTATTCTTTGAAGGGCGTTTTTTCGTGGTTACGGCATTTACAAGGAGGAACTAAAATGACATTACTAGACACATTACAAACAACACCAGGCCAGTTAATTCCGGCAGCCGGCGATGGCAATACATTTAACTTATTAACAAACAGCGATACCCCAGCAATTTTACTGGACGCGACGCTCGCAACCAAGACTCTCTTGGCCGAAGAAAATCCCGGTCTGTTGACCATTTCTGAATACGCCAAGTTTCTCCGCGACATGCAGTTAAAAAAGACCACCCCATTGATTGCGGATATGCAATCAGGCTTCGGCAACCCGCTGAACACCTTCTACGCGGCCCAAGAATTAGAACGGTCCGGTGGCGATATTTTAATGCTAAACGACCAAACCTATCCAGCCCATAACCTGGAACGGCCAACGACGACCACACCAGCTGACCTGCTGGGAAAGGCTCGGGCCGCTAAGGACAGCCTTGAGAATCCGGCAACGCAACTTTGGATCAAGCTCGAAGGCATTTGGGACTACGGCATTGAGGGTGCGCAACAACGGATGCACTACCTCGCAAACGCCGGAGCCGACGCCATCATCATCGACCACTACACGACATCAGACTTACAGGCGTTAGTCAGCTCAGAACCCGAACTACCCCTGTTAGCCACTTGGAACCCAGACACCACCAAGATCTCCGGTATTGCTGGCTGGCTCGATACCGGCTGCCTTGCCGACAAAGCGTTACAAGCGCAACAAACTGCGTTACAAAACTTACTTAAGGAGGACACCAGCTATGCTGAAAAATGATCGCATGCGTCACCAATTTAAAACCGAAGTTATGAGCGGCCGCATCGTGCGGATGATGGTTGCGCCGGATGCCTTAGCAGCTAAAATTGCTGAGGACAGCGGTGCGCAGGCCATCTTCTCTGCCGGTTACGCCACCAGTGCTTCCACCTTAGCCATGCCAGACCGCGGCATCAGTGATTTCGGCAACGCATTGAACCGTTGCCGAGAAATCATCAACGCCACCAACATTCCAGTCTTCGCTGATGCAGATACCGGTTACGGCGACCTCGATAACGTCCGCCGTACGGTTGAATCTTACGAAGCCATCGGTGCTGCCGGTATCTTCATCGAAGATCAGGTCTGGCCAAAACGTTGCGGTCACATGGACGGTAAGAAAGTTGAGCCAACTGAAGTTCTCGAGGCTAAGATTACTGCCGCTAAGGCGGCCCGCAAACACGATGATTTTCTCATCATGTCCCGGACTGATGCCCGTGCCGTTTACGGGTTAGACAACGCCATCGAACGCAGCCGTCGCTACAAGGCTGCTGGCGCTGATCTCATCTTCATCGAAGCCCCTCGAAGTATCGATGAATTAAAGCAGATCCACGAAGCCTTCCCTGACACACCGTTAATGGCCAACATGATCGAAGGCGGCAAGACACCGCTGACCAAGTCCGAGGACTTAGAAAAATTAGGCTTTAACATCGTGGTTCATCCAACCGCAATGACTTACACCCAGGCTTACGCCGAAGAACAATTGATTCAAACCTTGCAGTGTGAAGGCACGACTAAGCATTTCGAAGACCGGATGATCACCTTCTCCAAGTTCAACGCCTTTGTCGGACTGGATAAAGTCAATGCACGCGATGCCCAGTACTCACCGGAGAACATGGCGCAGTACATGACGGACTAAACAAATCACACATAGCACATTAGTACCACCAACACATAGCAGCAAAACATAGTCTCACATAGCTTCACAAAACACATAGTTTCAATCCATAGGTTCACTTAACTACGCAAAACACATAGTTTCAATCCATAATTTCACTTAGCAACACAAAACACATAGTACCAACCCATCGTTTCATTTAGCAACACAAAACACATAGTTTCAATCCATAGGTTCTCAGAATAACACTCAACAAATCGCTCCGCACAAAGCTCTCCACACATAGCAAGTCCCAAAAGCATCTCGTTTCAAGCCATATCTTTCCAAACATATATCTTCATTATCCATCCGGGATCATTTCCCGACACATATTGCGTCACCAAATAGCATCATCAAGCAAAAACGGCGTCCCTCAAGCGTCGACATATTGCATCATCCACATAGCACATCACCATCTCACACACATAACGGAGGTTTATTATATGGCAACTAACGCCCTCACTTTGGAAACACAACTCAACACCGCCCGCGAAACACCCCTGTTCTACAAGGTGTTCGCCCTCGCCAGCGCCGGCATGATTCTTGACGCTGCGGATGTATACATGGCAAGTGCCATCAACAGTACAATGATCGCCCAGAAATTTGCAACCATTCAACAAGGCTCGACCTTTTTATCGGCCGGCTTTCTTGGCCTGTTTATTGGGTCAATTCTTGCCGGGTACATTGGTGACTTCTTCGGTCGGAAAAAATCCTATCAAATCAACCTGTTGCTGTTCGGAGCCTTCACCCTGTTGGCCGCCTTCATGCCAAACATTACCCTGTTGATTATTTGTCGGTTTATCGCCGCCATCGGGCTCGGTGCCGAAATCGTCACCGGTTACGCGGTCGTTAACGAATTTGCCCCTATTAAACGCCGTGGTCACTGGTCTGGGATGAACGCCATCGTTGCTAACGCTGGTGCGCCCATCGCCCTGTTGATTGCCACTTTTGCTATTCCAAAGTTCGGCTGGCGGTCAATGTTCATCATCATGGGCATCCTCGCCCTCTTGCTTTGGCTGTTGCGTCGTCATTTCCCAGAATCACCACGGTGGTTATTGGCAAAGGGTCGCAACGAAGAAGCAGCAACGATCATTAACGAACTGACTTCCCGCGGTCAATACGACGAAGACGAATTCACAGACAAAGCTGAACCTACAAGTCACATTAGTTTCGCCCATGGATTGTTTATTGCCATCATTGCCGTTAGTGCCACGTTGTTGTGCCAGTACACGTTCACCTCATGGGTACCAACCCTGCTGCTCAACCGCGGGATCAACATCGTCAGCTCAATTGGATTCTCAGCCATCATGATGATTGGTGCACCCATCGGCGCTGCCATTGGTGCTGCGTTGGTTGACCGTGCCGGTCGAAAAAAAGTTATCTTAAGCGGCTTTGCGGGTGTTGCCATTTTGGGGATTGCCTACGCCTATGAAACAACTACGGCCGGGATTCTCATCAACGGCTTCCTCTTAACGGTTACGTTATACATTCTGGTTGCCACAGTCGTTAGTGTTTATAACAACGAACTGTTCGAAACGACCCACCGTTTCCGCGGTGCCGGCATTTCAAACGGGATTTCCAAACTACTCAATGTGCTGATGCCAACCGCCGTAGCGTTCTTGATCACGCAAGTTTCCGCTTCATTTATCTTCTATGGAATCGCCATCATGGCCATCATTGCCGCACTTATCATTGGTATTTGGGGTCCGGAAACGGATCAAAAAGCGATCAAATAGCTTCGCTTAAGTGGTATTACATTGGTTATTTGATTACGTGTCAACGCCATAATCAAACACGGTAAAGAGGCCGGTCAAAAGGACCTTTAGATAATAAAAATGTCATTTAGCAACGTCCTAATTATCAAGCCTAAACGTGCGACAAATGGCCACATCTCAGAATAAAAAGCACCTCTAGCTAAAAATCCAAGTTGGAATTTTTAACTAGAGGCGCTTTTTATTCTGGGGAGCAAGACCGTCTTTTGCCCCACTCTCTAATACCCGCTAAACACCAACGGATTAATGCCAAAAACATTTAACCCGTACAAGAACACCATAATCAGGTTAACGGCAGTCGAAAATAGAATGATGCCGTAAGGAATGGTCGCAAGGTAAAATCCAAAGATCCATGGATTACGGAAACGGCGTCCCTTATACCCAAAACAAAAAACAATCAGAATCACCGTCAACACAATCTCTAAGATAAATCCGATCCAATATAACCCTGTACTTACAGCGTGCAGCTGGACAAAGTAGCCTGCCAACGCAACCGCATCGATAATAATTGCAATAAACGACATGAGAATCCCCCGATTCATGACTTATTTTGACAGTTATCATTGTAGCATGCCCCCCTTTGACTGCTTGTTTTTAAACATTTGTCGGACGGCTTTCTTACGCGCTTCTTAATTAATTTTGACGACAAAAAGCTCACCAGCATACAGTCAGATATGCCAGTGAGTTTTGATGTTGCTGATGACGGTCAATCGCCTGTTATTGACGGTTTTCCTTCAATGGATAAAGGTGGTGCTATGTGGATATTACTTAGGTGTTACTATGTGTTTTTTAAATTTGTAACCTCTTTTTAGATGATTCTTAGTGGACGTGGTGCGGCGTGGTGCCCATTTTCTTGCATGTTGTGTGGAAATTTCTGCCACAGTAAGTCACTTTTCGCCGTTAGCGGAGCAAAAGCCATTTTAATTATTCGGTGCTTTTGTCTTTTTTGTAACTTTCGTGACGGTTTCTTTTGTCGCATTGCCGAAACGCGGTGCGCGGGGCATGAAGTTACTGCGTAAAGCACTTTGACCTAAAATTTAGATTGGCTGTTTTTTCCCCTCTGCGTTGGTTTGGCGACGTGCTTTAATGCTATATTGCCGAAACGTGTTTCGCAAAGCAGGGGGCTGCTGCGTAAGGCACTTTGACCCAAAATTTAGATTGGCTATTTTTCCCTCTGTGTTGTTTTGGCGACGTGCTTTAATGCCATATTGCCGAAACGTGTTTCGCAAGGCAGGGGGCTGCTGCGTAAGGCACTTTGACCCAAAATTTAGATTGGCTGTTTTTTCCCCTCTGTGTTGTTTTGGCGACGTGCTTTAATGCCATATTGCCGAAACGTGTTTCGCAAGGCAGGGGGCTGCTGCGTAAGGGAACTTGGTCAAAAAAGGCAGGCCCAGCCTTTTTCGACCAAGTTCCCTTACGCTCCGCCCCCTAAACGCCTTTCTCCACACTCTACCTGCCACTCACATGCGCCGAATTCACATCTCGTTTACTTGCAAATACTGGTCGCAAGAAGTGGACGCCTAGGCCCAGCACTGCGCCTACCACTGCTGGAACCACCCAGTCCATGCCCAGACTGGCGAATGGTAAGACGCTTTGCTGGAAACCAGCTAAGGCTTTACCCAGTGCGCTCTGGCTGACGACTGCCGGGAAGGAAGCCATCATATCTAAGAATGCTGGGACTGCGGTGAAGACCACGACGAACAAGTAGACAACTGGGTCGCGATGGAACAGTGGTGAGAAGATCGATAACAGAATCAATACCATGGCGAATGGGTACAGGAACATCAGCATTGGGGTTGACCACTGGATGATAGTATCCAAACCGAAGTTAGCAGTCAGAAATGACGCTAAGGCCACGAACCCTAACCACTGACGATAGCTGAACCGTGAGAAATGTTTGTGGAAATCTTGAGCAAATGCCGCAATCAACCCAACAGCAGTCGTTAGGCAAGTCACTGTCAACAGTGTTGCCAGCAGTGCGTGGCCAAAGGCACCCATGTAGTATGAAACCAGTTGGTTAAAGGCGGTTCCGCCGTCAGCTGAAACTTTGAAACGACCGAGTGTTGTTGCTCCTAACCAGATCAAACCAACGTAGATAACACCGATCATGCCAGTGGCGAAAACGCCCGCTTTAGCAGTCACTTTGGCGTTGCTCTTCGCCGTGGTTTTGCCTAACTGGTTGACCGCGGTGACGACTGTGACCCCAAAGGCCAGTCCCGCCAAGGCATCCATAGTGTTATACCCTTCCAGGAAACCGTTGAAGAACGACTCATGTTTGTAAGCCGAGGTCACTGCTTGGGCACCAGCGCTGCTTATTGGGTGCGCAAATCCCATCAGGAAAACGACAAACAGCATCACAAGAAACAATGGGTTAAGCACCTTTCCAACGGAGTTCATGATGTTGGATTCTTTGTAGGAAACAAGGAAGGCAGCCCCGAAGAATAACGCTGAAAATACGAACAAGCCAACGTGCGCCCAACTTGCGGGCAATAATGGCTGAACACCAACTGAAAATGGAATTGTGGCTGTCCGCGGTGTCCCAAACAACGGCCCGATGGTGGCGTGAATCAGCACCATGAAAGCCAACGCAAAGGCCGGTCCAAGTGGTCGACCAATGTCGTAAACACCTTTTGAATGGGTCACACTGACGGCAAGCACCGAACAGAGCGGCAAGACAACGGCGGTGACTAAGAACCCAACGGTCGCCATGCCCCAGTGTCCCCCGGCAAGCTGTCCTAAATGAATTGGAAAAATGAGATTACCGGCACCGAAGAAGAGTCCGAAAAGCATTGAACTAACAGCGAAATACTGTTTGCCTGTTAAAGGCTTTGGATTTAAATCTTTGACTGGTTCCATAAATGAAGACCCCCACACTATGTTTTAAAATCTGAATAAACTGCAATCTATGAATTTGAATCTGGCTAATACCACTAATCTGATCTTCCATTGAAACCACCCGCTTTCTAAAAATCAATATGTAAGCTAAACGAAAAGACACCCCTAATCCAGACAATTTGTCTAAATTAAGGGTGCCTCTGCACGTTACCACCTTATTATTGTCACACCATTGCTGATGCAACCTCTTCACGTACGGCAAAACTGCGATACGCTAACACGATAATGGGTGTGCCCAATGTACGTTACTAAATGTTCGGTACATCGCTCAAAAGGGATTTTCGCTGTTAGCGTCCCACTTCCTCTCACCAAACGAAGCTCGCTTGCGGACAACTAACAGCTACTCAACTTTCTCATAGCGTTTATTAATTTATGACCCCAGCATAATCAGAATTACGAAACTTGTCAACTTTTTTCTTAGGTTATTTTAATGTGTGCACGGTGGTTCAGGCCCTGTCCAATCGGAGCGGAATCTTAGAGCTGTGCTGTCTTTTGGAAGAATGTTGTCCCGTTTAATTTCACTTGAAAATTATTTTGTACAGAATAAACGAGACAAAAGTCCATGTTTTCCCTAACAATACTCAAATAGTGACGTTAGTATAATCGGGCCTGTATGCTAAACGTGCAATACCCGACTGTTCTGATTCTTAAATTGTTGAACCAAAACCGCAATTTGTCTCACTCTCTTCAGCAATAAATCATTAGGCTGTTGAATAAAAAAGATCACAGATGTGGCATCATTTGAAATGTATAATTATTCTTTTTTATTGTGACTTTCTGAAAATTTTCGCCGTGTTGGACTGACCCACGTCCCGGAACCAGCCCCCAAAATCGTTTTGACCGCTGGAATAAAAGTCGTGACTACCGTCAACGGATTGACCATCCAGTAATAAAGCATGTACAGCGGTGCAAACGGCAAGTATTTCAGTTTAGCACCTCGGTGGTCTAAGAGTAATGCAGTTACAAGTTGCACCGTCCCTGCGATCAGCTCAAAGGCAATGACGATGCAGACCATGCAGAGTGTCTGCAGTAACAGGTGCATCTCACCTTGGAGCAGAAAACTGACTATCGAAAAACCGAATATCAGACTGGTAATAACAAAGAAAAACGACCAAATAATCGACAATGTGGAATCAATGAACATGGACATCTGAAACCGTCGCTGAAACGGATGTCGCAAGAACGGCTTCAGGTTTGTCAACCAGACTTCAGTTCCGCCCTGGGCCCAACGTTTTCGTTGGTGAAACAGGTCCTTAACTGTTTCCGGCACGTTCATATGAAAAATGATGTTAGGTGCAAACCGCGGCACACTGCCGCTGACTTGTTGATCCCACGCTACGCTAATGTCTTCAGTAGCGCGATCCTGTCGAAAACCATTGACTTCGATCAGCGAACTCTTGCGGTACAACGTATTGGCACCGCTGTATGCGTACATTGAGTCGTTGACGGCGCTTTGACTGCGTTTAATAACACCCACGATACTAGAAAATTCCACGGTCTGCGATTTGCCCAGCATGGTCGTTCGATTTTGAACATCCATGTTAGCCGTCACAGCCGCGGTGTTCATATCCTGGTCGTGAATGAAGAAGTTCATATACTTCATCAGTGCTTCCGGTTCAGGAATGGTGTCGGCATCGTTACTTAGGATGTAGTCGCCCTTTGCGAAAAACATCCCGATGTTAAAGGCGTGCGCTTTTCCCTTGTTTTTAACGATTTCGACAGTCCGTAACCGATCGTATTTTTTCATCAACCGGTGGACAATATCTGACGTGTGATCAGTCGACCCATCGTTCATAATCAATATCTCGAAGTTTTGATAATCAAGGTTTTCAAATAAATAGGTGATCGTCTGTTCAATCATGACCTCTTCATTATGTGCCGGAATCATTATGGTGATAAATGGCTGTTCTTCCGGGGCTATACGGTGCCAGTCGTCACATTTATTGATCTTAAAGAACCGGTAAGACAGTGCTCCCCAGAACCAAAAGAAGGAACCAATAATTGGATATAGACATAAAATCAGCGTAAAAAATTGCATAATATCTATAAACGATTGAACCGAAAATATACCGTTAAGCATGCCGATCCCCCACTTCTTCTAGGGCTTCTCGTTCAGCTTGACGTTCCGCCAATACTTTTTCCTTATCGACCTGTCCCATTTTTGCCAACTCATGCGTATCTAAATTTTGATCGGGCTGGACACGATAGAGCCGGACGTTCTGCCGGAATTTTTCTTCGCCAAATCGTTTCGTCATAAACTTTGTCAGTTCAGTTTCCCGGTTACGCTCGTCCAACGGATCAAATGTCGGCCACTGTTCAATCAGTCGATCCCGTTTGCGATTTTGAATCAACACCATTGAAATTGCGAACACTGCGGTCACCGCAAAACAAAATAGCAAAATGATGCCCAAAAAGGCGAACGTGTATGCACCACCACGCAGGTCAATCGTATCGCCGAACAGGTGAATGGACCGGTGTGTCAAGATAATACCGGTCATTACAATAGGTACAACTGCTGAAACAAAGCCAAATAAAGCCACTAGGGACTCCTTAATTTTTAATCCCCAGTGCCCTTTTTCAAAGAAGAGGTCAGTATATAACTGTTGTTTAATTCTATCGTCCGCTGACGGGGTCGTCTGGGGAGCTGAGCCCAGCGTTGACCGCGTTTTTGACTGTTTGGTTGTTTTCGTCTGCGTCTGTTGCACGCATATTCGCCTCAATTCCAGTCTCGATCTCATTGACTGGCTTACCAAACAAATATCCCTGGCGAAAATCGATTTGCAGCTGTTCGGCTAATCCTTCGTCCTCGCTGTTTTCAATACCCATAAGGTACAGGGAAATATGGTGGTCTCGAGCCAATTTGTTCCAGAATTGAAGGTTAAGATCAAGCCAAACATTCGGGTCTTCCTTACGAAACGCCCTCATGGAACACTTAAGGATGTCTGCGGTCGGCAGCATCCACTCGATATTGTGCAGGCTTGTCAATTCTGAATCAACGTTGTCAATGGCAATGCGAACCCCATATTGTTTTGCATCCCTGATTCGATGCATAAACTGTTTTTGTCTAATCCTATGTAGTTGTTGTGTGGCATGGTATTCGATTACTAAGTCCATCGGGTCAATTTTGCTAATAGCCCACCTAACAAACAGCGAAAAGTTTGGATCCATAATCTGTTCATAGGTGAGATTGATCGACAAACTGTAGTGAACAACTGGTAAGTGACGGAATGTCTCCTCCAAGAGAATCACTACCCGCTGCAACGGCATCCCTGCCAACTGTTTGGGTAATGTCCACGTTCCGTCGTGATGCTGTTGGCGTAATAAACATTCATAACCAATAACCTTACCGCGATAATTAACTTGTTCTTGAATAAAATACTGGAGCTTAAGTGTTGGGTCATCAAAATAGTCGTTGGTCCGCTTACGAGTGACGTAGAAAAAGTGCAGCACCCAAATGGCGAAAAACGCAAAAATCACCCAGAAAATGATGAAGAGCCTGACGCTTAATTGCCAAAGCAAGCAAATCCCCCCCTACCAGCGTTTGACTGCTATAAATTTTCCGTTCTGTTTTAATTATCATAGAGACATTTTTCAATTTTATCAAGGTACTTTAAGTATTTTATAGCATGCTAGGGCGTTATTTACCATTCATATATATGTGTAAGCCCGCCAATTGACCGCAATTCTGTTGGGTGAAAAAGCCATCACAGGTAAAATGAAACGACTATCCGTATTGTATTTTCGTACGTGTGCCAAATACAATACGAAAAATATTACATTTTAATAACATTTATCTTTTTGTTCGATTTCTCATGCAATTCGTAATCAAACCAAAACAGACCTGTATCAGAAGTGCCCCCCTATAAAAGCAAGACCAAACTTGCACCAAGAGACCAAAACTTTTTTTGTTCCACTCTCCTTCTTCTGATTAGTCAACCACTCGATCTGATGACGTTTTCTAAGCAGTTAAGGCAAAATTAGTCTCACTCTTTTTTCTGCGTAACGACTTCCTGCACCCAATCCAAGAATAATGCTGGCCACTGTTGAACGTCGGCTGCCGGTTGCGGTTCATCAGCTAACCGAGCCATCTCAGGAATTGCCATACCAAGTCCGTGCGGTCCCATCGGGAAGAGGTACAGTGCAAATGGCACCTTTGCGTGTTGTAATGCAGTCGCATACTGTAACGAATTATTAACAGAGATTCGCTTGTCGGTGGTCGTTGCCCAGATGAAAGTTGGTGGTGTGTTCGACCGAACATGCAGATCAACAGAAGTTTCAGCTAATAATGCCTGATTTTGATCACCATCCCCCAGCAAACTGTTAAAACAACGATGAGAAGTCGGGTCCGCGGCACTTACAACTGCGTAGCCCATCATCACAGCATCTGGCCGAATTTGCTTCGGGTTCGCATAATACTGAGCCAATAATGGTTCACACCAGGCAGTGGCGAGATTGGCTGCCAAGTGACCGCCGGCAGAAAAGCCGCCAATAATGATTTGTGCAGGTTGAACATGCCATTCAGAAGCGTGGTCACGCACCGTTTTAACAGCCTCTGCTGCTTCCAATAACTGCGCCGGATAATGGACCGGCTTACAGCTATACTGCAAAATAAAGGGCTGAATGCCGTGGCTCAGAAAATACAGTGCCACCACCTCTGAAGTCCGGGTGCTCAAATGCCGATAACCGCCACCGGGACAAATAATTAATGCCGGTTTGGCAACGTCCCCTGCCAGGTCGCGATCATCCGTCAGATACGCCGACAACGTGGCCGTAGTCAGTGCCGTTTTTAGTGGATACTGTACACATTTCATACTAGTCTGCCTCCCTTTTTGGACTCGATAATTGGGTCTTCGAAAAATCAATTTTCTGACTGGTTTCGCAAGTCTTATCCATGACGTTAACAATCTGGTGCTGTTGCTTAGTCTGCTTACCATCCATTTTACCAAATGAATGGTCATGTCGAGAAATCATTAGCGTTGTCGTCAACAGATCAATCTTTCTCTTCAATAGTGAAGTTTCAATTTTTAAGTGAGGCTTCAATTTTAACTCAAATGACCCGATGCGCTTCGCAACCTCAGACGCCACCAACGTATTATGCAGCTGTATGTCTCTGGGTAAAAGTTCGTCCGGGCCGCCAAAAAATCCCACTTGGTTGATGATGAACAACTAGCGCTCATCCATCGCCCAAGTGGGATAAAAATTAATTTTAAATCAACTACATTGGCTTGCGTAGTTACCAGTATCGGCAAAAAGCAACGCGCAGTGATAGCGACTAGTCGTCCTCTTTACGTTTCTTTTTACTGAGACCAGCCAAACCTAGTAATCCAAGCAGTGACGCGCCAGCAATCGCCCAAACGCTGCTCTGTTGCTCACTGGTTTGTGGTAATTTAGCGGTGTTCGCGTTTGTCTTCTGTCCGGCTGCTGATTGGCCAATGATCGTGTGGCCGGCGGTAGTGTCATCATGACCACTTAACGAGCCGGTTGCACTTGCAGTCGTTGAAACCAGATCAGTGCCGTTACTTGTTGTGCCGCTGGAAGCATTCGTATCGGTTGTTGTTGCTGTGGTCTTACCACCAGTATCTTGACCATTATTGCCGCTTGTCGTATTCCCGTTATCATCGGGAACAACGACTGGCTGGCCTGGCGTTGTTGTCACATCATCGCCACCCGGGGTCGTTGTGCCGCCATTACCTGGGTCGGACGGATTAGTAGTCGTCCCACCACCATTATCGGGCGTTGTAGGATTGGCTGTATAGATGACCGTAACTGTCGTATCTTTAATATCAGATGTGGCCGCGCTACCAGGATAGTTACCAGCAACCGTTGTTTCATTTGCCGTGTATCCTGCCAATGTCGGCGATGTTACGGCACCATAAGCGTCCTTTGCCTTGGCGTAGGACGTACCGGTTACCGCATCCGTTACGGTGTTCCAAGTAATTTTTTGAACTACCGATGGTGCTGCCGTTGAGCCATCTGCATACTGATAATTGATTGTTCTTGTAGTTGTGGTGGTACCATCAATAATTTCGTGATTTAAATGAACGGTGATTGTCTTGTCCGTAGTGCTCGTAACTGTGTAAGAGACCGAATAAGTACCATCCCCATTATTAGCAATTACCAAGCCATCTTGATCGTTTGCAAGGACATAATTTGCAGGCACTTTAAATGTATAGGTCACATTTTCACCAACGTAAGTGCTTTGCGTTGTTGTATCACCAACCTGTGCCCCATTTTCAGCATCGTCAACAAAGGTTGCCACCATACTTGCAGCCTGTGCCCCGTACGTCACAACAATGGCTTTATAAGGCGCCAGCGCAAGTTTTGCCGCATCATCCAACGTCGGTGTGCTGCCATACCCAAGCCCATACTGACCGATAACTGAGGCATCTGTAATACCGGCCGCCAGTGTTTCAGTAGCCGTTACATTGCCATCAGCATCCGTCGTGGTCATCGTAGTGGCATCGTCACCATCCGGCGTATAGGTAATAACCGTGCCATCGTTTTGAGTAACGACGATAGACTTGATGTCGTTACCGAGATAGTTAGTGACATTAATGTCGACGCCATTAGCATCCGTGCCTGTTGGGTAAGTCAAATCTTGATCAGTCGTACTAAACGTATGATTGGCATCGTCTTGCACCGTAACCGTGTAAGCCGCCTCACCATCGTTAATGGTGAGCGTTCCAGCTTGAACGATCTGATTATCAAACACGACACTCGTGTTAGCCGCTGCCAGTTCAGCAAGTCCCGTGGCACTCAGCGCCACTGTATACTCAGCATAAACAGGCGCAGTTGTGGTGTCAGTCGTTTGCGTAACGGTCAAATCACCACTGTCAGCAGAAATGGTGTACGTGCCGTCGCCATTATTCGTCCAAGAACTCGGTGCCGTGATACCAGTTGGCAATGTGACAACATAACTCGTCGGCATTGAACCAGTCCAAGTCATTGTCGTATCACTGATGGTTCCTTGGCCAGCAGTTGTGGAAGTGTCATAAACCTGAACATACTTGACGTAATATGGCTTGCTAACAATTGGAATTCCCGCGCCGGCGACACCTGCAGTGTTTGTCTTCAGCGTGTTGTATTGGGCGACTGAATCAGGCACTATTTGATAGGTCTTACCAGTGCTGCTGGATGTAACAGTGGTCGGCACTACCGAGGCAGTACTATAAGTCGTACCCGGTGCTCCAGTTTTTGTGGCCACGCCAATTTGGTTATTATTTGAATCTTCCAAATAGTAAACATCTTCGATTGTTGCGTTCACAATAACATATTGTGTACCGGCCTGATAAGCACTTGCGTACGCATCCGACAATCCCAAAGCATTTGCAACTTCAGAAACATTGTTGTAAAAATCCAGATAACCGGAATCTAATTGATAGGCGCCCTGTGTCTGGGCCACATCATCCGTCACATACAACACATCCTGGTCTAATGATGTGTTATGGCCAATCGAGCCGGATGTTACTGTCGTATTCGGATCAACGGTAATTTCAACAGGAATTTTGGTCGTGTCCGTGTTTGCGTTGAATGGTGTCACACTCGCGAACTTAATTTGGAAGACTTGCCGACCATTATAATCTGTTTCTTGTGTCACCGTTAAGCCACTGTATGTGACACCATCGGCAGCAAGCGCTGTCTCAAGCTGTGATTGTAATGTAGCAGCTGGATTGGAAGCCACAACCGCATTAACTTCTGCGTCATTGGTTCCAATAACGAATCCAGCTGGAACAATAAAGTAAGATGTAAAATTATTAAGTGTTGTGGTTGATGTGGTGCTGAGTAATGGCAAATCCACTTCAAGCAATGTCCCTGTAGCAAATACCCAGTTTGTATTAGTAGGTGGAAGAGGGACATATGTTTGATAATTTGCCATAATAACTTGCGTTGCTGACGAATTTGCAGCGCTTACAGTCACTGTTGCATCCTGAACATTAATCCCTGTTAATTGATAATCAGGATTTGATGTGTTTAATGTAGTTTCGGCTGCTGCCGTGAGTGAAACGGAATAGGTGCCGGCTGTACTGGTATCGACTGCTGAAGTATCAAAGTACGATGCGGGTACCGTATAAACCGTGGTATTCGTTGATGTGTTTGTTGAGAAAGCAGTCCAGTCAGATGGTACTGTATAGCTTGACGCGTTACTGATAGAGACCAAATACGTCGTTGGCAAACTACCGCCAACCGTGACATTCTTGTTACCAATTATAACCTGATCATTAGCTGTAATGCTAAACGTTCCTGATGTGATTGCGTCGCTAGAAATCGTGTAACTTGGATTAACAGCCTGTAAGTCACTAATACCTTGCGTTGACAGCGTCACAATGTAACTACCAATGGCTTGACTCGTAATTTCAGCATCAATATCGTTGGTTGCGGTAGGTACTGTATAAGTCCCATCTCCGTTATCCGTCCAAGTGGATGGTGCAACCAGTCCATCACTCAAGGTCACTGTGTAGCTCGTCGGATCAGTGTCCGTAGTATTGTCATACGGCTTCGACCCGCCAGATACAACAATTGCGTTCGATGGCGCGGTCGCAGCATTGATCACCAGTGACCCAACCACGATGTTGTCAGCGCTGATTGTTGTGTTTGGATTAGCAGCCTGCAACCTTGCCAAACCGCTATCAGATAAACTAACACTGTAAGTACCAGCATCAACTGAACTTGCATCCGTTGTTAAATCAGTCGAATCAGATGCCACTTCATACTGGTTAGCCGTTGATGTTGCGTACCAATCAGTTGGGGCTGTTAACCCGTCAGCGAGGGTGACTGTAAAGGCCGTGATTGCACTGCCATCGTATGTTTTCGTGGCCGTCGAGATCGTAGCATCCGCAGTCGCATCAGTTGTCGTGGCCGATGAAGCCGTAATCTTCTGAGATTGACCGGTAGCTTTGTATGCCGCTGCTGCCGACTCCTTGGCAGCAGCAATCTTCTCAGCTGTGGTTGACCCTAAATCAGTTTCTGTGTTGGCGCTTTCACTACTGGCTGTGTTAGCATCACTTGAGCTGTCGTTGGTTATCCCATCAGAATTACTATTGCTGTTTGCATCAGCAGTTGAACTTGAGCTTGCTGATGAGCTGTCGCTTGTAGTTGCGGCAGTACTCGTTGAATTAGCAGATGTGCTGCCAGTTGCGGCACTGCTAACTTTGCTGGTGGCGCCTAACGTTGCACTAGATGACGACTGTAACTGTGCCGATTCACTGGAACTATTGTCCGCAGTTGTTGAATCAGCAGCACTTGTTGTCGAATCGGCGTGTGTCGTCACGTTACCGCCAAGGAAAACGGCCGTACCCAAAGAAAGGCATACAATGCCAGCAAACACCCAGTGTTTGCCTGCCTTGTATGCCTTATAATGTTCTGTTAAATTTCCCCATACTTCCCTATTTCGGTTATTTTTGCTAAGCATAAAAAATTACCCCCGAATATTAAATTCTGCCCCTGCAGCCTAATTATTAAATTACAATGATTTTGATTTCAGATAAGCCTGTACCAATCCCTCCAAAAGGCTGGCAACACTAGTGTTTTCCTCCACCGCGCGAATCTTGAGCTGCTTAATCAAATCACTGTCTAATGTTGTGGTAAACTTCTTTTTCCCCCATTGAAGTTCATCTCCTTTATTAAACGATGGTGTGGTCGCTATGATACTTTCGTGGTCAGATAGTCCTTCGCAAGCTTTTCCAATAAGTTTGCGACACTCGTATCTTCTTCCACAGCGATAATCTTGAGTTGCTTAATCAAATCACTATCTAACGTCGTGGTAAACTTCTTTTTCCCCATAGAAGTTCATCTCCTCCAAAATGTATTTACGCTAAGGTATATGCCCATTGTATACGGTTACGGAATCTTAGTAAATACGTATGACTCGAGATTAAGAAAACTGTTAATCATGGGGTTAGCACTTTGTCGGATAAACAACGATTATAGTTAAATTGTCCTTTTTTTATGATCATCGTCACAGATTGACAAAATAAAAACGGCTAGTCAAATGATTAGCCGTTTTCCTTGCTGTACAAGTATCTGAAAATGAAGCCCATACTTTAACGCTGCGAAAAGATTATCTCAACTAAGCGCTCATTCTAGTCATCTTGACGCTTCTTCTTGCCAATACCAACCAAACCCAGCAGGCCTAGAAGCGATGCACCAGCAATCGCCCAAACCCCACTTTGTGACTCACTTGTTTGCGGTAATTTGCCGGTTGCGGCTGTGTTGTTTTGAGATGCATTACTAGAATTCGTTCCCTCGGTTGTTGCAGATGATGTATCTTCTGAGGTTTCATCGTCAAGTACCCCGGCAGTGTTGGTCGATTGAGCAGTCGGATTATTGATAGCATTTGTGTTGCCATTGTTGGCAGTCGTCACTGTCTTTTCAGTTGTAGTGTTGATATCCTCTGTATCATTTGTGTGCGCCTTGATAGTTGTTTGTCCTTGATTGTCACCATCATCGGTAGTGATATCATTACTGCCATCATTTGGAACAACAACTGCCTCACCAGAATTAACTACGACATCCTCATCAGTCCCTGAACCAGTTGTCGTATCATTTTCTGAAGGAGTGGAATCAGTGTCATTATCTGGCACGGTTGGATTGGCCGTGTACGTCACTGTTTCAATACTGTCAGCGAGCGAGGACGTTTCAACATTGCCAACCAATTGTTGTGCCACGGTTGCCTTATCAGCCGTGTAGCCAGCCAGTTCAGGCGTTACAACACTGTCATACCCGTTTTGGGCGGTGGTTGCGTATGAAGTCCCAGTCACAAGGTCGCTAACCGTCTTCCAAGTAATCGTCTGGGTGACAGGAGCTGAAGCTTGGCTGCCATCAGCGTATACATAGTTGATTGTCCGCGTCGTGGTTGTTGTACCATCAACCAATTTGTGTGTCAATTTAATAATAAGGTTATCAGAATTATCAGCCGTTACTTTGTAAGCCACTGTGTCAATGCCATCGGCTGAAAGAATTGTCTCATCCTGATCATCGGCATCGGCAAGTTCATATCCAGCAGGAATCGTGATGATGTAATTACCGGTGTCACCAACGTAAGCGCCGACAGTATCAGTGCTGATTACAGCGTTATTATCATCAGTATCGACATAGGAAACCGTAGTAGTTGCTGCTTTAGCCTGATAAATCACGTTCACCTTACTAAATTGTGCAAGCTGTGTCTTTTCCAGATCACTAATTGTAGTTGCTGCGCCATAGCTAATGCCAAATCCGCTCATCAATTGAGCGACAGATGCAGCAATGATGCTTGTTTGGGTTTTCGATGAATCTTGATTAAGAACCGTATACGTGGTCGTCCCGTTACCATTATCTGTCAATGTCAGTTGCGTGATGCCCTGCGTGTTATAGAGTGAATCTGTATTTGCAGTAACGACCACTTCTTTGATATCATCAGCTGAATACCCGTCAACAGCAACGTCAACACCACTTACACTAGTGCCATCTGGCCACGAATAGCTTTCAGTCACATCTGGTTGCAATGTATTGCCGCTAGAATCCTGAACCGTCACAGTATAGTTGGTCTGGCCGCCATTGATTGTTAGCGTACCTGCCTTGACAACATTACTGTCAAACAAATAGTTAGGATTGGCAGCAGCTAATTTAGCGAGGCCTGTTGCAGAAAGTTTTACAGTGTACGTTCCGACGTTGGTAGACAAATCACTCGTGTCGATATCGTTGCTCGTCAACGGCACACTGTAAGTACCATCAGCATTTTCAGTCCAATCGGAAGCACCAACTAAGCCTGAGGGCAAGGTCACTGTGTAGGTAGCGGGCATTGTCCCGTTCCAGAATTGTGTTTGGTCAGCAATTTGGCCTGAATCCTGAGTTGTGTCAATCACCTTTAAATATTGAACAGTGTAAGTGTTCCCTGTCGAAACGGCATCCGCACTTGAAAGCACTGATGTGATTGCAGGATATGACGCATAAGTGGCCACGGAACCGTCCTTTAACTCGTAAGTGACCCCATCCTTCTTAATCGTGGTTGGCAATAACGCAAGCACGTTATAAGTTGTTTCTGGTGTCCCATCGGTCGTAATGTCAACCGCAATTTCTTGCCCGTCTTCACCAACCAGGTGATAGGTGTCTTGTACTTGGGCATCCTGTGAGACTGTATATGAGTATACATAGTTAACGTAAGTGCTGTTTAATGCGTATGCATCATCAATGCCTAATGCTGTGGCAACTTGAGGAACATTAACATAGTAGTTCTGGTTTTGAATCTGGTAAGCACCTTGCGTGTCGTTATAATCATCTGTGACGTACAATACGCTGTCATCTTCAGAACCTGCAGCTGTCCCAATATAGCCTGCACT
The DNA here is from genome assembly GCF_001435975.1 of Secundilactobacillus collinoides DSM 20515 = JCM 1123. Lineage (GTDB taxonomy): Bacteria > Bacillota > Bacilli > Lactobacillales > Lactobacillaceae > Secundilactobacillus > Secundilactobacillus collinoides. The sequence continues at coordinate 148,879 of NZ_AYYR01000054.1, read as the reverse complement.
TGTTGTTGAGTTCGGATCAGTGACAATGGTTATAGAAATCGCATTGTCAGCTTGGTTGGCATCATTCCCATTAATGGTAGTTACGCTGTCAAACTTAACCTTGAATACTTGACGATTATTATATGAATCTTCGTGAGTAACGGTTAATCCGGAATAGGCTAAATCATATTCCGCCATGCTTGCTTCGACATCTGTAGCAAGCGTATCAGCGGGATTTGTCGAAACAGAGGAATCCCCTGTGCTGCTATCAGTGGTACCAATCACAAACCCTGCAGGGATAATAACATATACGGTATAGTTGTTATAGCTATCACCTGTACTTGTATTCAACATTCTTAATTCAAGCTGAAGAGCTGACCCATTGGCTAAAATATAACTATGCGCACCATCTGTACCACTGCCAATCGTTGCATAGAAATTAGCAGGCTGAAAACTATTAGCCGTTATTGTTAGTGATGAATTAACAGTGATCGTCCCGTTTTCAATAGTATTCGCTGTTAATTGATCAGATGAATTTAGGCTATTCAGAGTTGAGACGGTATCTGCTGATAACTGGAGTGCATAATTACCAACCGTAGTTGTCACAACGTCATCAGTATCAAAGTATGATGCTGGCACGGAATAAACAATGTTACCTTGGTCAGCACTACTATAAGATGCCGTCCAATCACTCGGTACCGAATAATCAGAACCTGCGTTCACCGCAACGTAATAGGTTGCTGGTAGTGAGGTTCCTACAGTCATACTACCGGAGCCAACAACCAGTTGATAATTGGTTGTAATATTAAACCAGCCTGACCGAACAGCCGACGAAGTAATCGTATAGTTTGAGTTAGCTGCTTCAAGTTTTTCAAGGCCCTGGTCCGAAAGCGTAATTTCATAGCTTCCAACATCTTGGCTGGTAATATCCGCATCCAAATCACCGCTGTCCACTGAAACTGTGTATGTGCCGTCAGTGTTAGCTGTCCAACCATCAGCTGCGGTCAATCCGCTGCCCAATGTCACAACGTAACTCGTTGGGTCTGTACTGGTATCGTCATCGTAAGCCTTACCGCCACCAGAAATCACAATGGAATTAGATGGTGCGACGACTGGTTCAACGACCAGTGAGCCAGCAACAATATTGTCGGTGGTAATCGTTTTAGCAACGTTGACTGCCTGCAATTTTGCTACTCCGTTGCTTGATAATGTGACGGCATAGGTTCCGACGTTCTGGTCAACAGTTGACAGATCTAAGTCGCCTGACGAAGCTGCGACTTCGTATTGATTAGCGGTCTCTGTTGCATACCAGCCGCTTGGTGCGGTAACACCATCAGCCAAAGTCACTTCGAAGTTTAAAGGTGTATCAGGATTATCGTCATAAGTCTTAGTTGTCGTTCCGACGGTGGCATCAACTTCGGCAGTTTCTGTGGCCAAGTCAGCGCTGATTATTTGCGGTTGTCCCGTTGTTAAATAAGTTTCAGCGGCAGTTTCTTTGGCTGCATTAATCTTTGCTTGACTCGTGGAACCAAGATCTGTCTTTTTTGTATCAGTCGTGGTTGCGTTTGAATCGCTTTCACTAGCTAGTTCATCGGTATTATTATCATTAATTATTTGACTGTCACTTGCTGCACCAACATTTGAATCGTTGCCTACTGCAGAAGGATCAGATGAAGACGCCTCGTTTATAGTCGAATCTGTTGTACCGTTGTCGTTATCTGTAGTTGCTGGTGTGTCACTGGTTACTGATTCAGAAACAGCGGATGAAGATGAAGCAGAAGAGGCAGTGCCGCTTGCCGTTGTTTCGGCATTGCTGCTTGTCTCATCTGCTGTTGAAGTTGATTCGGAGGTTGAGTCTGCACTTGTGGCTTTCGTTGCATTACCATCAGTATCGGTGTTCTCTGTTTCGGAAGACGAAGACCGGCTGGTGCTAACAGCAGTTGTTGTCGTTTCTGCTGTGCTCGTTGCGGTAGCGTCAGCAAAAGTTGTTGTGTTAACGCCAAAAAACAAGGCCATACCTAAAGACAGGCTAGCAATGCTGGCGAAGACCCAGTGCTTTCCTGATTTGTATGCCTTGTAGTGTTGTTTTAAATTAGATTGTACTTCTTTATTACGATTGTTCTTACCGACCATGGTAGAACCCCCCATTCACTTAAATGCCTATACTGCTCCCATAAAGCCTATGCTTGTTTCATTTTTTACAGCGTCTTGACCTGAAGATACTCTTTGACTAATCCCTCCAAAAGACTAGCCACACTGGTGTTTTCCTCCACCGCGCGAATCTTCAGTTGCTTAATAAGCTCGCTATCAAGCGTTGTCGTAAACTTCTTTTTCCCCAAGAAGTCCACCTCCTCCAAAATATTCAGTTTTTAATGATTACAATGTAATTGTAACTGATATACGTCATAAAGTAAATACGTATGCACTAGTTTTTCCATAAAACTAATTGTCGTATTCAACATCAATATGGTAACACACATTGTTCTGTAACACATTATGTTTTACTTACTTTTTATCATAAATACGAATTTGGTTTACTCGTCCTATAAATTTACCCCAGTGTTTTTTAAACTGTTATTCTAAATTGATCAATCCGTAAAGATAACTATAAGAAAAGAGCCGAATGTTTGATATGCATTCGGCCCTTTTCTTATAGTTAACTAAATTTCGTTAATCGTCTTCACGACGTTTTTTCTTCCCAATTCCAAATAGGCTAAACAACCCAAGTAATGATGCACCAGCGATTGTCCAGATGCCATTTTGTTTTTCGTCCGTTTGTGGCAATTTAGCAGCAGTTGTTATATTGACTTTATTGGCAGTACCTTTCTTTACGCCGGTATCGTCAGTGGTAACCGTGGGAACTGCATCAGCATGGGTTGAACCATGAACATAAATACCAGCTGAACTCCCGAAAGCATTGCTCTTTGTCGTTTCATCTGAGTTGCCATCTCTCGTTACTTTTTGGTTATCTTTTTCTAAAACTGTTACATCACTTTGTTCGTTATCAACATCACTGCCCATTGTTCCAGAAACCGCCGTATCCGGTTGCGTTGGTGTCACCACCTCGTTTTCTGAATCATTATCTGGTGCGACTGGAATCGCTGTGTAAGTCACTGTTACCGCACTATCTGCCAAATCAGCAGTATCGACTCTGCCCAGCAACTCTTGCGCGATGCCAGACTTATCAGCAGTATATCCCGCCAATTCTGGCGTGATCACTGCATCATACCCATTTTGAGCAGTCGCGTAACTCGTTCCCGTCACCATGTCGCGAACAACCTTCCAAGTAATCTTTTGAACTACGGCCTTGGGTGCTGCAGTTGGATTCCCATTGACCACATAAGTGATGGTTCGGGTCGTCACCACGGTACCGTCAGCGATTGCATGTGTCAAATGAACCTTGGTGGGAGTTTGCACATCAGCAGTATACGTATATGGAACCGTGGCGGATTGTCCCTGACTCAAGACGTAGTTCTTTGGCACAATAACTGTGTACGTTCCCGCTTCATCTGTATGACCTTCCAGGGTAATATCCAAGTTCTCCATTTCGTCGCCAGTGGTATCATCGACATACGTAAAAGTTATTTCTTGCGGGTCAGCAGAATAGGTGACATCCGCCGTTTGGTCACTCGGTTGTGTTTCACTAGTTGCCTGCGTAAATTTGATTGTTTGTTCACTTGGTGTGTAACCCGGAACTTCTGGGGTACTAATCTCTATCGCGGTTGAACTAGGCGTGAACGTGCTGATACCAGTAGCTTCGTCCGTATCTATTTTCCAATTAACACTCTCAGTTTTTGATTGCTCAGCCTTGTCCTGCGGTAACTCATAGTAGTTAACTGTATCTTTCGTGCTCATTTCCGATTGGGTATGGATGTGCACCACGTGAATTTGAACAACCTGATTATCTTCAGCCGTAAAGGTGTAGGTCCCGCTAGAAGGTTGATTGGCTGCTAACTGATAACCAGCAGGAAGATCGCTCGTATCCCAATTCGTTGACGTACCAGTATACCCATCAATTATCTTTGGTGTACCGACAATTGTCTCACTGGCACTGTCATCAACGTACTCTGTTGAAGCAGTTTGCGCATCCGCTGTATAAGTGACGTAAATATCAGCAGCATTAGCTGGTAAAGTAGTGATTGGCTCTAAGTTTTCGCTAGGCACTATAGCAGTATTGGCTGTATATCCAGAAATCGGCAGACTGTCTACCTGATTGTAACTATCAGTCGTTGTTGCTGTTATGGCCCCAGTCACCATATCTTTAGTCACATTCCACATTGCGGTTTGATTAACCGGTTCGGGATTTAAACTATTATTATATTCAACAATAAAGTAAATGTTTCGAGTAGTAGTCGTTGTACCAGTAGCCTGAATGTGGCTCAAATGAACAATAATATTATCGTTATCCGACGCTTTGAAAGTATATGTGCCAGATGATGACTGTCCGCTAGCTAACACATAATTGTCTGGAACGCTTACTGACCAAGGCACATTCTCATCAGTTTTGCCTTGTAATACTGTTTGGGTGCCAACTACTGCGCTATTATTATCGTCATCGACAAACTCAATGTTCGTTGTTTGCGTTTCGGCATAGTAAGCAACTTCGATTGATTGATCTTTTGGTTCAGTCGTCTGGGTCGTCACTGTAAAACCGACTTGTGCCTGACTTGAATCATAATAATAACCTGAAACATTAGTTGTGGTATAAGTTGTTTGATGAGTCGAAGAAGGGACATAGGTTACTTCACCAGTCACATCATCTTTTTCAACATTCCACGAAACTTTTTTGCTCTGGGAAGCAGGTGTTTTATCTGTAGGAAGACCAGTATAAGTCACAGTATTCGTGGTCGTCTTAGTCCCAATAACTGTAATCTGATGAACTAGATGAACTGTGAGATTATCCGTATCACTATCTGACAGCGTGTAACCAATCGAAGAAGCTTGTCCAGAGGCCAGTTCATAACCATTTGGAATGACTACTTTGTAGGTGTCACTGGCACCAAGTAAGCCAGTAACGGTGGTCACATCACCAACCACTGCACCATCAGCGGCATCATCAATATAGGTGACCGTTAAACTAGCGTTCTTTGCAAGTTCATACTGTACAATCTCACCGTCAGTATTGTAAACAGCCGTATCACCAACTTTGGTCGTTGCAGACGACATAATACCATCCGCGTTAGCACCTGAAACATACGTATATTGATTGCTTGCAAGCGTGTACCCTTCAGGAATCAAAGCTTGATCAACCGCAGAAAAGCCGTCCAGGTTCGTCGGATAGATGTCCTGCAACGAATCAACATTATCCTGTAAGTCAGTTTGTTTCAAATCATCTAAAGTAATATATTGGTCTTCACCGTTGTCATCGATGTAGTGAAAACGGGCAGTGACAGTTGAGGTCCCAGTTATTGACAGTGATGTTGAATTATCGACGCTGGCACCATCATCGTTGACCAAAACAATTGCTTGTAAATAACCAGTCATTCCCGCAAGATTCTGCATATCGGCAATCGTCCCATTTAAAGCAATTTTCCCAGTTGAATCGTCTAAACCAAAATTATTGATTTTTATAAGCACCGAACGAATTGAATCCCATGAGGTGACCTCATCTGCAGAAACATAACTGCTAGTATCAATTGTTTTTTGTCCCTGAGTGACCGCGACTGTAGCAGTTGAATAAAGAACAGTGGCATCGATTGTATCTCCGGTCCCCGTTGCAGTGATAAAGTTTGTTGGTAAAGTAACTGGGCCGGTTAAATTAAATGTATATCCTGAACCATTGGCATCATCCGACGTTGGTAAATTAATGATACTTGTTGTTGTATTGTCGGTACCATCTCGAAGCGTGTTGACCAACGCTACATAAAATGTTGCGTCAGAGCTTCCCTGATCATCTGAGGTTGCGTTAGTAACACCTTGAACATCCTCGTTTGTTTGACCAAAACTGTACTGGTCAAAAGTACTTGCTGAAGAAATCGTCCAGTTTCCCGAACCAAATTCCACGGCTTCTGCATTACCGGCGCTATATGATGTATCAGAAATCATTTTTGTATTTGCCAATTTTGTTACCGGTGAGTAAACGTACATGAGGTAACCATAAGACCCTGGCAACGCATCAGCGTAGTTCGACAACTTAACCTGTTGTGAAAAAGTTGAATTAGTGGAGACGTATTCTCCAGTGCCAGAATAATCAATTTGCACAACCGTTCTTCCATCATCGGCTTGAAATTCAGTGACTTTAGCCTTTGAATCTATTGCAGAAAAACCGCTGATATACGTGGCTGATGGGAGCACGTAATAAAATATTGGTTCATAAACTTCATATGTTGTATGAGAATCTTGACCGGTCATTCTTAACGACAAAGAACCGGCTGCAACAGCGCCTGGTGTTTTATCACTTTGGCTCAAATAAGCGTAGAAATGGGCAAATGACTCAATGACTGTCTGCTTAATACTATCTGAACTAATAATTGTTGAGGGATCAGATGAAAGCGCCAACGAGGAAGTGAAGTCAATCGTATCCCCATATTGAACATCACTACCGTCATCATATTTTGATGACATTATCCCTGAGAGAATAAACGCATTGCTGCTTGTATAGGCACCGGCTGCCAAGTAATTAGGCGTTAATACAATTTGACGAACTTCTGATCCATAATTTGCAGTGATTGTACCTCCAGCATCGACTTCGCCGTTTTCAATACTGCCATCTGCCAATGTTAATTGGTAGGCATACGATGTTGTTCCCGGCAAGTACTGAGATGTTGTTGCGCCCTCAGCTGGGACTGTAAGGCTGGTCATTTCAATTCCATCTGGCACATTTATTGTTAGATTTAAATCATCCGTTAAGCTGATTGCTGAGTTATCTGTTAAAGAATAAGTTGTTAAATACTTTGGATCATTCGTCGTGTCGCCATCCAAAGCCAATTCCGTGCTTGTACTCGATGAATTTCCATGCATGGAAATTGAAATATTGCTGGCGTCAGGAATCTCTGTACTGGCGGCTAAAGTTTCCGAAAAAACATTTTCGCTTTCATCTGTGATTGTTGTACCAGTACCATCAATTACTTGAGTTATGGTGACGGGTCCAGACGCAGTCAATGTTTGTTCACTTTCGGATGCCGCTACATCGTATGACCCAACTAGTTTATACCCTGAACCGCCTTCATAAGTCTCTTTTCCAGAACCCTTTGGTACAGTAATAATGACGTTAGTTCCACTTCCGTCTGGTTGTGATATTGTTGTCTCATCCGAAAAACCATTTATGCTATTCGTTACATCAGAATTAAGCGTAAAACCCTCTGGCACAGGAATCGTGATGGTCGTACCGTAATTCACTGCAGCATTTACATAAGACGAAGTACTACCGTCGTTGTAAACACCATCAGCCTCATTTACTTTCAGAGTATAGATATAGTCAACACCTGATTGAACGGCTGTTAGTTCAGAAAGATTCGGGGTTGTTCTTGTCACGTTACCCATTGAAATCGTGGGCGTAATTGTCTGTGTAATTGGAATAGAAGCAACTTCAGTGTCACCGTTCATAGCTGTAATCGTATAAGTATTAACCCCAACATCGCTCATTGGCCTTGGTTGCTGATTCTCATTGTTCGCGGTTCCAAGTTTGATTTTGAAGGAGAGGTCGCTGACAGATCTGGCCATTGTTACTGTAATCATGGTTCCACCGTCAGCTGTGGATTGTGTTTCTGATGTTCCTTGAGTTGCAGTAAGTTTGTCCATTGATGAATAGGAAAAAACGCTGGTTTTTGGAATCGTAATTGTGTACACATCACCCGCCTTAGCCCCAACCACTGTAAATGTCAAAATGATAGAAGTCTGGCCGGAGTTATATCCAATAACGTCGGTATTGCTCGTCAGTGTGATTACTGCACTAGAAGCACTCGGTGCAGCTTCATCCAACAACGCATTCAATTGCTGCGCTTGTCCAGTCAATTTATAGGCAGCTTCCATTGTTTCTTTTGCGGCGTCAATTTCTTTCTCCGTTGGATTAATTAACGTCAGTTTGTTGACATTTAATGTGTCATCAGCAATTGTTGGCGTGCCGGAAACTTCGCCGGGCACATCATCAATGACACTTGGGGTCTCAGTTTTATTTTCATCAAGTATTGATGAACTGTCAGTATTCGATGAAGCACTACTGATGCCACCAGTTGGCGTTTTGGTTGTTTCTGGAACAGTTTTCCCAGCATCCACGTCTGACGCATCTGTATCGCTACTAGTTGAATTACTGTTAGAACTTACTTCTGAACTTACTTCTGAACTTTCCTCTGAACTTTCCTCTGAACTTTCCTCTGAACTTTCCTCTGTTTTGTTGCTTGAGGTGCCACTGTCATTTACGTTTACCGTTTTTGAATCATCCAAATTAGTCGTTTCAGTCGAAGATTTCGATTCGATCTCAGGACTATTCTGCTCGGAAGAACTGTCGTCATTTACAACAGTGGTTGCATCATCACTTGAATCAGCTGTGGCTGTTGTGCTCACACCATCAGCCTCAGTCGTTGCAGTCGCATTGCTTTCACTATCAGAACTGCTCAATTCTGCACCAGTATTCTCACTAAATGACGACGATAACGCCACTTCTTTTGCAGACGAAGTGGCTGCGGCCGTACTTGCGGTACTGTCGCTCAGTGATGCTGTTGTATTTGACGTATTGCTGCTACTGTCAGCGTGCGTGTTTAATCCTGTGCCAAAAAATAATACGGCACCCAAAGATAAACTGGCGATGCTTGCAAACACCCACCGTTTACCAGATTTATAAGACTTATAGTGTGTCTTCTCATTCGCTTCTACATCTTTTAACCGATTATTCTTCCCTACCATGGTTAAAGACCCCCTTGTTTTTAATTACCTGCTGCACTCCCATACAGTAACGCTAAACTACAACGTTTTTGTCAGTAAATATGACTGCACAAGTTTCTCCAAAAGACTTGCTACACTGGTGTCTTGTTCAACAGCGATGATTTTTAACTGCTTAATCATGTCGCTATCCAGCGTTGTGGTAAACTTCTTTTTCCCCAACGAAGTCAACTCCTCCAAATATTTAATTTTTATGATTCTAATGACATTGTAAGGGTTTTCTTTCTAGATGTAAATACGTGTGCATAGTTTTTTTAACATAAATTATTTTTTGTTTGATTGTTCAATCAATGTTGTACATAATATCAAACATCTGTTTATATTTGTTGAGAAATTAATGTATATTTATCTGGTAATGGCGGGATAATACGAAATATCTTGCCTATTTTTCCCTTAACCATAATAAAAAATGGCGTTATTTTATAAAATATGTACATGACACACTAATCACTTTCACACTCAATTTTTCCATTGCCATAAAAAAAACACCCAATAATTTTGAGTGTTTATAAAATGCTATTAATTTAGCCCAATCAATTTTGCAGCACCATTTTTGGCCACTACAATTGAATCACTTGTTTCAGATTCCCGTAACTGCAAGACGTATTTACCCTTCAACGTTTTGTTGATTGATGTATTCACCTTGCCATAATTCGCTTTTAAAGTTGTCAGTGATTTTTGATTTGAAGACGGATACTTCCACATGGTCTTTAGTGCTTTTTTGAATTTAGCTGGACCTGCCGTAACCGTGTAAGTCTTAGTGCCCTTATCAAACGTCACAGTGCCTTGATTAACATATATTTTGTTCAATTGTTTCAAAACAGCTTTTTCATTAGTGGCAAGTTTGCTTGCTGCCTGCTGTTGTGAGCTGCGTTTAGCAAAAAATTGCGAGGATGCCAGCTTCTTTGAAGACGAACTGGATGACTGTGCCGCATCGGAATTGGTGGAGCCAAAACTAAACCCATTGTGCCATAGCCCAACCCCACTGCCAATCAAACAAATAATACTAATAAATGTAATGACACGAGTGACACCGACCAACCCATCGTAATTAACTGCGTACCACCAAGCTACCCCTCCAATGGCGGTCGAGATGATAAAGACAATGACTAAAATAAGCCACATGATAATTCCCCCCTAGAATATTAT
>NZ_AYYR01000054.1:91686-138780 GCF_001435975.1 Secundilactobacillus collinoides DSM 20515 = JCM 1123 | reverse complement strand
TTGCCTTGCTGAACACGTTTCGACAAGAGTGTGAAGCAAGGCGGTTAAAGGGCGGAACATAAGCGACTTTGGATTGGAAATCCCGCTTTTGGATTTCTAAGCCGAAGTTGCTTATGTAGTAGCCCTTTGCCTTGCTGAACACGTTTCGACAAGAGTGTGAAGCAAGGCGGTTAAGGGCGGAGCATAAGCGACTTTGGATTGGAAATCCCGCTTTTGGATTTCTAAGCCAAAGTTGCTTATGCAGTAGCCCTTTGCCTTGCTGAACACGTTACCCATCTGTTCCTAAACGTCGCTACTACCTATGATACATCCATTTAATCAAAATCAGTGTACCAGTGTCACGTTTTCCCTGACATGGCTTAAAATTTCTGGTACTTTGTGGCCGAGAAGGTCCATGGCCAGGTGGCGCTCGCCGTACGCGCCCATGACGAGGTGGCACACGTTGTCTAGATTGGCGAAACGGGCAATTTTTCGCACCGGATCGCCGTACATGACAGACCAGATAAAACGAATGTCTGCCTCCGCGGCCATTTCGCTGTGACGTTGCATATTGAACGTTCCCAGCGCCTCCTGTGTCTCGATCCAGGTCTCCCACTGATCCTCATCATAGGGCAGATTCTGGACTGTATCAATGACATAGATACCATAAACGGCTTTGTGCCGTTCCTCAGCAAGTTCAATGGCGTACTTAAAAATTCGGTTAGCATTCTTCGTGTTCTCCATGGCGACGACGACGTAGTTTCCCTGTTCAGGCATGCGCGGAACCTCCTAGTTTTACGACCTAATCTACTATCATAACAATAGCAAAAACCGTCCCTTCTGTCAGCCAAAGTGCCACGCATTTCTTAAATCAGTTGCATAATGAACACTTGTTCAACGCAATCATGATCATCACGTGTTGTGCCTGTCAGCTTGAACCCTAACGTTTCGTAAAAGCGAACGGCGGAAACGTTGTCGCGCAGCACCCAAAGAAATGCCGTGCGGTACTGCCGTTTTAACTGTGCTAGGGCTTTGGCCATTAATTGCTGACCCAGGCCCAGATGCTGGAATGCCGGTAATATGTATATTGAATACACCTCGCCCATGTTTGCCAGCGTTGGCGTTCGCGATGCACCATACGCGCAAACACCAACGATCCGGCCTTCATCCGTTTCCGCAACAACTGTCTGTTGCCACCGCTTTTCCGGATGCCACATATCTGTGGTCAGGCCGGCCAAGAATGCCTGGTCAAACAGTCCAGCGTAAGTTGCACGCCAAGTCGTCAAATAAATCTGCGCGATGGCTTGAAAATCATCATCCTTTCGCGCGGGTCGAATCCGCATCCGCATCAGTTCTTTCTGTAAGTAGTCTTTCTTTAGTTTAGCATGCATCATGCACGTAATTCTCTAAATTTTTAACTGATTCCGAGAAATTTCCAAGAGATAATAAAGTCCCCGGCCAGAATAAACGGGTTCTGACCGGGGACTTCTAATGTTGTAGTTCAAATTCTTTTTAGAAACGACCTAGATGACGCCTTGCGCTAACATGGCATCGGCAACTTTGTTGAACCCGGCAATGTTAGCGCCGGCCAAGTAATCGTTACCCAAGTCATATTCATCAATTGCGGCTTGCGATTCATCAAAAATATTTTGCATAATATCCTTCAAACGGTTGTCAACTTCTTCAAAAGTCCATGACAGACGTTCGCTGTTTTGACTCATTTCAAGGGCAGAAACCGCAACCCCACCGGCGTTAGCAGCCTTGGCCGGGCCGAGAAGTACGTTGGCCTTGCTGAAAGCAGCGACAGCAGCTGGTGTACATGGCATATTGGCCCCTGAGGCAACAACCGTGGCGCCATTCTTGATAACGCGATTGGCTTGGTCACCGTCAATTTCGTTTTGGGTGGCACACGGCAATGCAATGTCGTACTCAGCATCGAAGTCCCAGACGGATCCTTCATGGTATACCGCTGTTGACACGCGGTCAGCATAGTCCTTGATCCGGCCGCGTTCAACTTCTTTGATCTGTTGAACGACCTTGTAGTCAATGCCGTTTGGATCGTAAACAAAACCGTTCGAATCAGAAGCAGTCACCACAACAGCCCCTAATTCAGTCGCTTTTTGGATAGCGTAGATAGCAACGTTCCCAGAACCGGAAACCTTGATTTTCTTGCTCTTCAAACTGTCATTGTTTGCGGCTAATAACGCCTTGGTGTAATACAGCAATCCAAATCCGGTGGCTTCAGTGCGGGCTAAACTCCCGCCGTAACTGAGACCCTTACCGGTTAAAATACCACGTTCAGCGCCTCGTAAACGCCGGTACTGGCCGTACAAGAAGCCGATTTCACGACCACCGACGCCAATGTCACCAGCTGGCACGTCAATGTCCAGCCCAATGTGGCGTTGTAGTTCAGTCATGAAACTCTGACAGAAACGCATGACTTCGCCATCGGATTTACCCTTCGGATCAAAGTCACTCCCACCTTTACCACCACCGATCGGCAGCCCGGTCAGTGAGTTTTTAAAAATTTGTTCAAAACCTAAGAATTTCACGATTGAAAGATTAACGGTTGGGTGTAAACGCAAACCGCCCTTGTACGGGCCGATTGCGGCGCTATACTGAACCCGGAAACCCCGGTTAACCTGCACGTTACCAGCATCATCAACCCACGGTACACGGAATTGGAATGCTCGCTCTGGTTCGACTAACCGACCAACAATGTTGGCCTTCACGTATTCGGGGTGTTTTTCCAAAACAGGCACAATCGTCTTAAAAAAGTTATCGATGGCCTCCAAAAATTCGGGTTGGTTAGGATCTCGTTGTTCAAGTTGGGCACGAACTGATGCTAAATAGTCTGTAGCTGCTGTCAAATTAAATCAATCCTCTCGTCAGTAAAATCAGTAAATTAAAACTGTATGAAAGTATTATAGCATATTAAAAATTGCTCATAATTATGCTTAAGCCTTATTTAAATGCATTGGAAACGCGCTGTGTAAAGGATTTTGCGCGAATTGTCTCATGATATTTTAATTTTTTGTTACAAAATTGGAATATTTTGATATAGGACTTATAAAAACTGCTATTTCAGGAATTAACGTGATAGGAAGAGTGATAAACTAGCAATTGGTATAATTTGAAGCCTAAAAATATTCTTTATAGGAATATTTGAGTATTATTCGCATAAGAATTAGATAGGATTATTTGTTTGATTAACTATTTTTGATGATTTGGGCGTTTGATTGCGATTTTCTCAAGTTCGCCTGCTTTTTTGTTCTTTGTCCTTGAGATTAAATGTGCTGTTGAAGGGCACGGAACCGCACATGAGCCAATTCTGGTTCAGTTGAACGCGAGAATTCGTACCTAATGTCTGGTGATGTTTAACCGGCTGCTGCACAAGCCGCCTTCTTTCGCAAGCAACACAAAAACACCCACTAGCGCTGTATTCTAGTGGGCGTCTCATACTTTTATTTACCGTACACTCATCGTCAAGGGGGTGAGACGAGTTGGTACGACTTACCTTGGTGATACCGGCGCCTAACCGGTATCTGTGATCAGTATTTGGAGGACGCTGACCAGTTTTGCTATATAGAGAGGTGAATGGGTAATTTTGGGATTGTGTTGCAATGTTTGGGGGTTGTAACTTTGTTTGGAAATCTCTTTATTTTGGGGTGTTTATGCTTGTGAGGTGTTACTTATTTGGGAGTATTTATTACTGTTTATGCTTGAGGAATGTTGCTTATCTTATTAGTTGTTCCTAGTTAAGAGCGAGTGTGGTATCGAAAATTTCGAGTTACAGTGCGTGTTCAGTAGTTTTTCCATAAAAAGGACTTCCTTTCTGATCTGTGCTGTAGTTGTTTTGAACTTAATGTTCGAAGCCTATGTTACGGTGGCTGGCTTAATGTGAGCTTAAAATGAAATAAAGCCCTTTTTAAGTTTGGTAAGAAAAGCTTAAGCAGTTGAAATAGGGCCGTTATTGTTGGGAACCGCAGCCGATTATTCACCATACTTTTTACCAAATGATTTTAAAAAAGTGACCACTGTTACCTGGAGAACACATTGGGAGAACGTTTTGCCAAAAAAGCCGGACGCTATTCTCGGCCGTATTTTATTAATTGCCGGTGGCTGCTCATTTGCACGACACTCTTTTTGAAAACAGCAAAAAAGCATCAAGTCCCTCAACCCGATACTTCCGCCAATACTGTAAGATTTTAGAATACCTGCACGTCCAGACTAGATGGCATCCAGATGCAGCGTTGTCGTTTATACAAATAAGGCTGTTAACTCCAATTCTAGGAATTAGCAGCCTTATTTAAATGCATCGTACTCGTTTCCTACGCGTTTACGATGACTTTTTGTATCTCTCCCTAGTTATCCACTCGTGTTGCAATGAAACTACCTTGCCGCCTTGCCGTCTAAATCGATACTCCCTTAGTTTCGATTTAATTTCTAAACCTCGTGATCTACCGGCCAGCCAATAACCTTGGCTCTGCCGTTTCACTCAGTTGGTGTAAATAGGTGTCCTCAGCTTCTTCCCTAAGCTGACAGGCACGTTCATATGTGGTGACCGTCTTGTTCAACACGTACTTGCCGTTGTATCGCAGACGGGCAACATATAGTCCCGTTCGTTTGACGTATGAGACGCCGATGTGACCGGAGCGGTTTCGCTTACTGCGTCGTAGCGACGAGTAACAAATACCGTCTTCATTTTTCAGCTGTGACGCATTATTTGCCTTCATTTGAATGAACGCATCATTGTCACTGCTTCGTCTGGCTGAGTCTTCGCGTCGTAAACATCCGCAGCTCTTGGTTCTCCCTTTCCGCAAGCGGTAGGAATCCACCACGCACTCTTGACCGCAGTCACACTTACAAATCCAACGGGCATCACCATTGGCGGCGTTCAATGTCGCCCTGGCAATCACCGTTAACCGGTTGTAATGCTTACCAATTAAATCAATGGCACGCAATCGCATTTCCCCCTATCTTTGATAACCCTTAAAGTTCCCAATTGTTAATCTTGGTATGCAGCAAGCCAACGTGTCACTCCCCCGAGCTCACGTTGACGTCTTCCACGCCAATGACTGATATCAGCCACTTGAAACTGTCCTATAAATCAATGTTTCAACTGCACCGGTTCTTTGGCATCGGCGCCATTAACAATTGGCTTTAATCGGTAAGTCACCCTTATGACGAACCTCGTTGTCAAAAGATACAATGAGTTGAGATACGGTTGTGCCTCAAGCAGCAATAGATTCAATTACCCGATCACACACCGTTGTGAATCAGAGTAATAATTGCACAAGATGGTGTATAATTAGCTAGTAATAACGTGACGATTATTTTTATAATCTGTCACCTCTCTATTCCCAAAATTCTAGAGTGAAAACGCCTAAAGCTCAACCCTTTACGCGTGTGTGTTTTTTTGAAATTTTGCAAAAAACTTGCACACACAATTTGCTAATTTTGTGTAATCATTAGCGTTGGGGAGGGTGAACGGACCCGGAGGTGAACCCCACAGATGAATTATGCGACTTTGTTTAACGATGACGACCAGACCAGCTTTATTGTGCTGCACCTTTTAACCGACTCAGATTCTGGAACTGTTTCACGAGCTGAGCTGACAGAAAAGCTGGATCTGACCCGTTACCAATTAGATAAATGTTTCGATAATTTAAATAATGATTTAAGCTTGGTCGCAGGTGAGGCTCCGAGTTATGTCGATGAAACAATCCAGGGTGTTTGGCACGTCAATAACGTGACCGCGGACATGTTGCAACGGATTCAGTTGCAGTATCTGTATCGCGCAACAAAGTACGTCATCTTGGAGTATCAGTTCTTCTATTCAACACTGTCTGGCAAAACGGCCTTTGCGGAAGCAAATCACTTAAGCCGTTCCAGCTTTTACAGTGGTGAACGGGCACTGGCGAAACTATTAAAGAAGGAAAACTTCTATGCGCCAACGAGCCTGATTGAAGATCCTGAATTCACCATCCGCCTGCATCTGTTCCAGTTGTATTACACGCTGTTCAACGATATTGACGACCCGTTTCCAGATTTGGACGAACTTGTTACCCAGCTTCTGGCTGCCTATCATCGCTGTTTCAACCGGGCATTGGCGCCAACGCAGGAAATCAAATTGAGCTTCTTTTTAAAAGTGTGGCTCAAACGATTGGGTAATCAGGGTCATCTCACCGAAGACACGATTACAACACCCGTTACCGACGAGACCGCTATTGACTTTCTCGGGCAGGTTCAGCAATTACTAGGTGACACCTACGTCGTTAGTCAACAGGAACTCGATTATGTTTACTACTTCCTGTTGTCACAAGCGCTTGTGGACCCGAAAAACGACCACGTGCTTGCTGACACCTTTCCGCTAGCCAAACGATTGACAGACGATTTTATTAAATCGTTGTCCGGCGGCAGAATCATCGTCTCACGCGATAATCTTAACTGGGCCGAATTACGAAACAGCCTGTTTAGTGTCCACATGCAATATACATCGTTTTATATAGAACCAACTACGTTTACAGATCCCAGCAAAACCACATTTTTCCGAGATTTGTATCCAGCTTTCGACATTGTCATTACGAGATTCATCACGAACCTCGTGCACTCGCACCTCGTGCCAGTTAATGGCAACGGTCAGGTCAACCTGTACTTCAGCTACATGTTCTCACTGATCAACTCGGTGCCGCCGGAAGCCGTTGTCGACCGTGTTCATATCTTCGTTGATTTCTCACAGGGCTGCCTTTACAGCAGTTACGTAAAGAAATCACTCAACGCGTTTGACAATGCCAATCTCGTTTTGGAAACACAGTTAACTGATGACGTCGATATCTACATCTCAGACTTTCACTCAAAGAAGGTCACGGCACCGCAAGTTGTTTGGCAGGATCCGCCCACTCCAAATGATTGGTCGAATCTTGCGGACATGATTTTGGAACGTAAACATAGTAAATTAAAGCAATTAAGTCACATTGAAGAAGAGTCATAGGGGCATGCCAGAAAGGAGGAGCAGATGATGAAGGTCACAATTGGGGAGAAGCACGACCGCCAGCTTAGCAAATGGATCACACTGGGTGTGGCATCATCCGTGCTGTTCTTAGCGAGCCAAGCTAACCAAGGCGTAACCGCTAATGCAGATACTGGTGGTAGTACAACTAGTTCGTCAAATACAGGCACGCCGACTACGACAATGCCTAATGTCAATAATATCGGCCTGAGTTTGTCGTCAGACGGCGAGTTTACCGTTTCCGGCAACAACTGGACCCAAGTGTCTGCGAATTCCAACTATAGTATTATCGCCTACGATGTAACGAAAGACAGTACTGGCGATTATATTTATCACAAGGATTCCAAACTTGTTCTGCTCTTCAACTCTGACGAGGATCTCAGTAATGGCAGTTTTGCGTTGAATGCAGACGATGGCACTGGTGACTACGACAGCGGCAGCTTTACAACTACTAAAGTCGGTGGAAAAATTTACTCTGGCGTTTATTTGGACAGCGGTATGATAAAGGATATCGTTCAAAAAAATATCGCCGGCCACACCTCGACATTAAAATTGACGAACGGCCCGTCGACAGTGTCTGACAGTCTAAAACTCAACATTGATGAACAACTAACTGTCAATTTACCCACCCAGAATGAACAAACAGATGGGCAAAACGCCAGTACCTTTTTAGTTGGCCAGTCAGTCTCACTGAGTGATGATTTTGGTGATGACAACATTGCTGCCTATACGCTGACAGCCGATGACATCACAATGAAGGCAGATGGGTCAAGCACTGGATCTTACGAATACTACTTGAGCACGACGGGCCGCACCCATATCACAAAACTCATCAGCGAAAAATCGATTAAAAATAGTTTTGTCGATTTAAGTGCTGAGAGCACCTATGGTCAATTTGAGCTGTTAGCACAAGGCGCAAGCACTACTGGTTCTTCAAGTACCAGTTCTGCTGCTTCGACTGACGGGTCAACCTCGAGTTCAAATCCATCAACCACCTCAAACGATAACGGCAGCGGCACTGACACAGAATCCACGGGCGGAAACAGTGTTCCAACCGCAGATACTTATACCTACACAATCAATTATGTGAATAATCTGAATAGAATCGTTGACACTAAGGTGATTACAGGTACTGCCAAGAGCAATCAAACAATCGATTACAATGACTACCTGCCAAGTGGTTATGAGATTGCCAGCGGACAAGCTACCTCCGATGACCATTACTTCGATAAAGATCACACGATCAATATCAAAGTCGTTGTGTCAAATACGCTTGTTTCCGGGACTGTTGAGTACGTTGATCAAAATAACAATCAAGTCACCACTGATGCCCTAAAAGTGGCCTCTGGCGCATTACAACTTTATAGTGTCACGGTACCTTCCGGCTATGTTTTAGCTTCCGGGCAACGAACTTCGGTACCGTTTATTTGGACAAACGCCGACAGTTCAAAAAACACGCTGATAATTCATCTCATTAAGTTGGCGACCCAGGACTACGGAACTACAACCGTCAATTACGTTGATGCCGATAACGGTAAAACACTTGATTCTGAATCGTTTACCGGCATTGTTGGTACGCGTGTCCCATTTGACACGTCCACCATTGTTAGTCGTTTCTTAAAAGAAGGTTATTTGGTTCAAAGTAATGGAACGTTAGCAACCGCCTGGTACACAACACAGGGACAAACGCTAACGGTTGTGTTAAAGAAACAGGCAACCACTAAGACTGTGACGCCAAAGTCATCAGGTCGCGTCGTTCTACCATCAACTATGAAACAACCAGCTTCACAGACCACCACAAAGTCTGGCAATAACAGCACCACCCCCGTTGCATCCGCAACCCCATCTTCAACCAACGGGACGAGCACTACTCCTATGAGCAATGCATCAACAGGCACTGTATCAACTGGCGACGCCTCGCCTTCCATCAGCGAGTGCCCCCTTTGTTACTCTGACCGACGATGCTACCCCGTCTACGTCCGATGCAGCCACTCCATCTACGGCGGAATCAACGCCGCAAACGACCGCTGACACGCAGAACACATCTACAAATGAAACAACTCCAGCACAGCAAAAAGCTGCCGAAGCCGCTGCCACCCAGCAGCGGCAAATCACAGCAGCCCGCAAGGCAGCCGCCGCAAAACGCGCTGCCCATGAGCGGGTACAGCGAGAAGCCTTGAAACAGTTCGAAGATGCCAATGAACGTGATCAGTTCCAGCATCAAAGTGTCGCCTTTTCAGACAGCGGCCACTCGCACCAGCATGGTGACGGTGGCCCAGCCGGTGGCGGTGACAGTTTTACGGAATTGGCAAAGTACTTTTCGGTATTGTCAGGGAAAATTAATTTCGGACGATAGTAAAAAAGTGCCCCCTCATCATTTGAGGGGGCACTTTTTTGCCTATTTCGTCGGTTTATAGGCGCATGTCACAGCGCGACTCGCCAACGGCTGACTCATTATACGTCTTGGTCGTCTTAAACCCATGACGTTCAAAGAACAGGACTGCATCTTCATTTTTTTGAAACACACTCAGTTTCAGGTGTGGCTTTTTAGCCTTTAACGCAAACAACAGCATGCTGCCCACACCCTGTTTTTGGGCATTGGTTCTCGTATAAATACCCAACAGCGTGTTACCCAGTGTTACAGCAAATCCCAGAATTTCACCGTCATCATCAACCACCGCAGTAACATCACTTTCGCGCATCTGGCGTGCCACATTGTCACGCTGATGCCGCCAATATTCCGGTTGAATAAAATCATGACCAGCTAAATTACTCGAGAGCCAAATACTCATCAGCTGTGCCAACTGGGTGTCGTTGATAGCATCTAAATTTTTAATTTGCATCGTTTTAACCCTCTAATCTATCCTCAATCTATAACTCTGTTCTTTCTCTCATCATAAGGTAGTCTCTTTTCTTCAAAAAAGCCATCTTTTTAACTCACTTTTGCAAATTTTTTTATACTTTATCAATCCCATGAGACCAGCATTCATAGTGAATCGGTTACATTTAATCTGTTTTTAATCTTGATTTTATTTTCCTTTAATGATAAATTAATCTCATACTACAAGCGAGGTAATTGACTATGAAAAACACGAACACGTCAACTAAATCTTTAGTCATCCGGGTCGTCGTCATTTAACGTACGGGCCGTTGATTTAGTGCCCGTAATAAACAACGGGCAGTGTTGGTGCAAACCAGGGGCTGTTCATTAGGCTTCTGGCTTTTTTTATAGCATGACCCTTACTGGAGGTGAGGCCAATGAAATAACATCGCGTGACAGTACGCAAGATTACATAGTAACTAAAACAACGAAGGGCGTGACCTGTTATGTCTAAACTAACGGGTTCTGTTCAATCAGAACACCCAGTTGTTTCGCTTCAAAATGACGAACTAAGCTGATTCAACTGGGAATTGCCCAGTTCATAACTTAGCATATTAAATCTGGAGGGATTTTTAAAATGACACGTAAAATTGGTATTATCGGTATGGGTAACGTTGGCGCAGCCGCAGCACACTACGTCGTTGCCATGGGCTTTGCTGACGATTTAGTTTTGATTGACACACGGACTGAAAAGGTTGAAGCTGATGCACTGGATCTTCGCGATGCTATTGCGAACCTGCCATATCACACCAACATTTTCACAAACGACTATTCAAAATTGTCAGACGCTGACGTCATCATCTCAGCTATTGGGAACATCAAGCTCCAAGATAACCCAACTGATGACCGGTTCGCGGAATTACCATTCACCCGTGTACAAGTTCCACGTGCTGCTAAGCAAATTAAGGAATCCGGCTTCAACGGTAAGATTGTGGTTATCACCAACCCAGTTGATGTCATCACCTCGATCTACCAAGAAGTCACGGGTCTGCCAAAGAATCACGTTATCGGAACTGGGACCTTGCTTGATTCCGCTCGGATGCGTCGTTCAGTCGCTGAACAGTTAAATATTGATTCACGTTCCGTTGTCGGCTATAACTTAGGCGAACACGGTAACTCTCAATTTACTGCTTGGTCAACGGTTCGTGTACTGGGTCATCCCATTACCGAAATTGCTGAAAAACGTGGCCTAGATTTGAATGAACTGGACCATCTGGCCCGCATCGGTGGGCACACCGTGTTCCATGGCAAAAAGTACACCAACTACGGGGTTGCTACTTCTGCTGTACGGTTGGCCTACACGATTATGAGTGATGCACAAACTGAATTACCAGTGTCAAACTACCGTGAAGAGTACGGCACTTACCTTTCATATCCCGCTATCGTTGGCCGGGACGGCGTTCAGGAACAACTTCAACTCGATCTGACTGAAGAAGAACTTAAAAAGTTACAGACTTCTGCCGACTTCATCAAGACGAAGTTCGCCGAAAGTCGTGATGATATCGACTCAAACAAGTAATCCTTGCTTGCTGAAACATCAAATTTGAAGTGCAAAATTTCGATGTCTGCTTTCATGACACCCCAGCCCTTTCTCAGCTGGGGTGTTTTTGTATACCAACATTTTCAGAAAATACATCAGAATTCCCGAAAATTTCAAGACTTAGTAAACACGCGTTCAATAACAAGGATATATGACCCATATTAAGTTCTAGTATTAGGTTATTAAGTGCATTGACACATTTTAAATGTATAATAATATACTAATTAACAACATAATTGACATTATTGTTCATCAAATCACCATTTTTGAATAAATTGTACGCAATATATTTTCGGCTAAAGCATTGTATTTAAACCTTTTTCAAGTTATAATAACTGTACTCGATACTTGTAATTGAGTACTAGGCTATTGGAGACTCCCGTACAACATTCCCCTATAATTGTTGTGCGGGTTTTATTGTAGCCAGAGTGCGAAGCAAGACGCTTTGTGGGCGGAGCAGAAGTGAGGCAGCTATAGCCTACGTTACCGCTGAACGGATCACACATCTGAGCAGAGAAACGTCAAATACATAAAAACCACTACCTGATTTTTCAACTGATCAAGTAAAAAATAAACCCTAATACCTAATCATCGAAGTGTGACTGCAGCATACCATGCCAGTGTAAATATTCTGGATTAAACTTGTAAAAATCGTGTAAATGATTTATCACGAAAAAACGACCTCTCCCGCACGGAAGAGGTCGTTTTAGTATCTATTCATTTTAACTGTTAATCGTTCTTAGAAGCTGAGGAAACAGTATCTACCAGCTCGCCAATTGCAGTCTTAGCTGCAATCGGGCCGAAGGTGAAGATATCAGCTAACGAGTTCCCACCAAGACGATTCCCGGCGTGCAGCCCGCCAGCAACTTCACCGGCAGCGTACAAGCCGTTGATCTTAACACCGTCTTTATCCAAAACATGTGCGTCAGGATCAATGGTCAAACCGCCCATGGTATGGTGAATGGCTGGTCGACGCGGCGTTGCGTAGAATGGCGCGTGTTCAACCTTCAAATCGAAGACGTTCTTGCCGAATTCTGGGTCCTTGCCGGCGTCCACGTAACTGTTGTACTTGGTGACCGTATCCTTCAAGGTATCCGGATCAACATTGATCTGTTTTGCCAGATCATCCAGGGTGTCAGCCTTGAACAACCGGCCTTCTTTAACCTGTTGTTCGAGTTTTTCTTTGCTGGTGTTGTAAGCCGTTTTCTTGATTTCATTATCGGCAATCAAGTAGAACAACCCGCCATTATCAAAGGCTGCCTGAGCCAAAACATCACGTTCAGCAAATTCGTTGACGAACCGCTTCCCCTTGTTGTTGACCATCACGAAGTTGGCAGGCGGACATTGAATCCCGGAGAACAGTTCACCAGTATCCGGGTCGGAAACGGGCATCATTTGGATAAAGCCCATCCCAAATTCACCAGCGTTAACACTTTCGCCCAAACGAATCCCGTCACCAGTAATCGCTGGTGAGTTCGTCGTGGCAATGTTGTCGTCGATAGTTGACCAGTAGGTGTTGTACTTTTGAACCATCTTCGTGTTGGCACCAAACCCACCAGAAGCTAAGATGACTGCTTGAGCATGAATGGTGATGGTCTGACCGTTAGCTTTCTTGACGATAACTCCCTTGACCTGACCGTTTTCGTGGATCAGTTCAGTAACTGGGCTCTCCAACATAATTTGGCCGTTGTGGGCCTTAATGTAGTCGCCTAATGCAGAAATGTAGCCGAAACCAGCTTCTTTAACTGGTTTGTGACCACGCCGCCAAAGGGCACCTACGGGCATCGTTACTTGTGAGTAGTCAAAGTCAACGCCAATCTTATCCAGCCACTTTTGTGAGGCCAGTGCATTGTCGGTCAACTTCTTGACCAGCGGGTACTTCCCGAAAATCCGGTTACCCTTCAAATCGGTCCGTACGCCACCCAAGTATGTTTGGATCCGGTGCAATTCAACGGAATCAAACAGGTATTCGTGGCCGGACTTCTTAGTATCTGCTAGGTAGTCGGTAATTTGTTGTTGTAACGTCTTAAAGTCGGCTTGATAGTCGGCGTCAATATCGTTAACGTCCATGTCCAGAAAGGCTTGCAGGGACTTGTCTTCACCAGGAAGAGCGTCAAACTTGTTTTGCCACTGTGGGTCGGCAGCGTTCATTGGACCGCCGGCACGAACGGTGTTGCCACCAAGAGCAGCGGTCTTTTCAAGTAAAATAACCTTCTTGCCCTGATCCAAGATAGTAGCAGCTGCTGATAAGCCAGCGCCCCCGCCACCAATCACAGCAACGTCCGTTTCAATGGTCTTATCTTCGGTATCAGCATTCGGGTTCACATATTTTGCACGTGCCTTCAATGCATCCGGATTCCCACCAGCTTGTTTAACGGCTTCGGCAACCCCGTTGATAATCCCGTGACTGGTGTCAGAAGCACCGGTAACCACGTCAACGTTCAAGGTTTGGCCGGCAACGATTTCAGCTGGCAGCTTCACATAAGCTGTGTCACCGATTCCCTTTGTTTCAGTGTCACCCTTCACTTCAACGGCTTCGATCCGATCGTCTGACAAAGTAACGT
This sequence comes from Secundilactobacillus collinoides DSM 20515 = JCM 1123, assembly GCF_001435975.1. Taxonomy (GTDB): domain Bacteria; phylum Bacillota; class Bacilli; order Lactobacillales; family Lactobacillaceae; genus Secundilactobacillus; species Secundilactobacillus collinoides. The sequence continues at coordinate 124,804 of NZ_AYYR01000054.1, read as the reverse complement.
CCAGTGGGAAGTCACCGTTGTGACCCTTAGCCTGAACCGTGTACTTGCCAGCCTTGAAATGCTGGTCATCCTGTGCTGGGACGGCAATTGGTGACGCTTCTTCGGTCTTGGAAGCGCTGGTCGTGGCATCAGCAGCACCATCGGCTGCGTCGTCGACCGGTGCACCGGTCTCCTCAGAAGCTGCGGTCGTTGTGTCAGCAGCTTCATGCTTTGACGCACCGCTGGTCACATCCGCAAAAGCGCCGTTTTCAAACAGGCCGATAATGTGTTCAACACTCCCGGTAAATTCAATGGTGCCAAGGTAGGATCCGTCCACGTCGCGCAGGGCGTAGTACTGGATCAGTGTCCGGTGACCATGCATAATCAGTGGGCGCTCCACCATGTCCTTTGACCCATCTTTAAAGCTGTTAATAATGGCCTTCACTGCAGGCAAAGCCTTCGGTGGGTGACATTCATCGACAGTTTCACCAATTTCATTGACGTGACGCACATGTTCACGGTTTGGTTTATCTGAGTACCAGGCAAAGTGGTCGGTACGGTCAATTAAATCAATTTCAAACGGAATGGTACTAAAAATTTGTTGGGCTTCCTTAAAAGTCAAACGGCCTGTAGGGAAGTTAATGTAAGCCTCGTTAACGAATGGTTGTTTTAAAGTCACAAGATCATCCTCCTTCGTACGACTTTCGAGTGCATCAATCAGCTGAATAAAGCTGGTAAAGCTCTCTTCCAGATTCTTCACGGCGGCGGCATCGGTAATGTTGCCATCCTTAGTAAAGTTGTTGGCCGCTTTGCCGACCAGTACTTCATGGCCGGACAGAACAGCAGCGTTACAGTCAGGCGAAGCCAAAATGGCCCGCACTTGTTCCTGCGCTCTTGAGGTTGCCTGGGTGCCGTACGACACCCCAACAACCATGGTTGGCTTTTCTTCCAAAATATTCTTTGGATTGTAGAACAGCCACTCAATAGCGCTGATCAACGCTGCTGGAATGGCGTGGTCATATTCGGGACAAGAGAAGATAACGCCATCCGCATTTTTAACGGTCTGCTTGAACTTCCACACTTCCATGGACTGCTCTTCGTAGGGCTGATCCTGGTCGAATGCTGGCAGCTGAGCAATTTCCAGCACGTCAATGTCTGCTAACTGCTTAAAATGTTTCTTCATATATTTCAGCAGCAGCCGGTTGTAAGAAAAGTCGGCGTTGGTGCCGACAATGGCAGCAATTTTCATTATGCTTCCTCCTTACTTGCATTTTTGTGTCCAGCAAACGTGATGAAATCGCTGAAACACGATTCAAGAAACTTAACAGTGCCCTCATCCTTCAGGTCACCGTTGTCATCAAATGCGGTGTTGCCGTTACCCAGCATAAATTCGTTGCCCTGCCAAGCTTCAGCGTTAACGCCGGGGGAGTTTAAAATCCCGCGCAGTGCCATTTGAGCCCGGGAACCCCCCTGCGGCTTTGATGAAACACTGACAATCATGACGGGCTGATTAGCCAGTGGATGCAGGTTATACGACAGCCACTCAATGACGCTCTTCAATGAAGACGCCACGGTGTGTGCGTGCTCGGCACAGCTGATGATAACAGCGTCCGAGGCTTTGATTTGGTTAGCCAGGTCAATGACTGGTTGGGGGTCACCGCCAGGATAATTTTCGTTAAACATGGGAATTTGGTCGATATCTGCCACCGTAATATCCTGGTCGTCAAAGTGACGCGCCATAAATTTCAGGAGTTTGCGGTTGGAAGAGTGTTTCGAATTCGACCCAACAATTGCCGTTATTTTCACAGCATTCACCTCTACTTATTTTGATTATTAAAACCAACACCGCGATTCTGCATACTGCGCAGTCACGGGTCAAACGATTTTCAGAAAGCGTGATTGAAATCCGACAGGGTGCGACTGAACTATCTGTTATCTAGTGAGCATAAAATTAAAACGCTTTCTTATCTATTTTGACACTACCATTATGCAATTATTTATTTCGTTTGTGAAATAGATTCTTAATTGAAAAAGTATGCCAGTTTTGGCATACTTAGACTATAGTCATCTGAAGGGGGTTATTTCGTGAAGCAGTTGGAACGTGAACGACAAATGATTCAGATTTTGGAGGCCATTCAGACTTACGGCAACGTGTCACAGGCTGCTGAAGCGCTGTTTATGACCCAGCCGACAGTCAGTAAAATCATCCGCAATCAAGAAAAACAGTACGGCATATCGTTTCTCGATCGAACCGAACACCCGTTGAAACTTACCTACGCCGGTGAATTTTATCTTGACCGGGTTCGCAAACTGGTCGCCGACTATCAAACGATGAGTCACGATCTCAGCAACTTCGCTGATAACCGGGTCGGGCGGCTCACCATTGGCGTGAACCAGTCGCTAGCACAAGTGGTACTGCCCGCTGTGTTACCGGAATTTCATGAGCGGTACCCGCAAATTCAGGTTCAACTGAGTGAAAAAACTTCCGCGACGATGGAAGAGGAAGTCCTGAACCAGGAGCTGGATCTGTACGTTGGCATCACACCGGCTTATAATGAACGTCTTCACTATCAGCGACTCTACACGGATGGTGGCGTGTTGCTGATTCCTAAACAGCGCGCCATTGAAGATGCACCGGAGGAATTGTTAGACGTCAGTCCGTTGATCAACGGCCGCGACTTCATTGTCGAAACCGAACGTACCGGTTTCCAGCGCATCGTCAACTCGTATCTGACCAAGTATAATGTGCGGCCAAACATCGTGCTTCGGACCGCCAACATCACGACTGCAATGAGTCTGACGGCTGGCGGCATGGGCGCCACTATTGCGCCGCTGTCCGCGCTGACACCGGAACTTACGGCGCAGACCCAGGTCGTTAAATTGACCCCCACCGCGCTGCAGTGCGACATCGCCATCGTTTACAACAACCAAAATGAGCCTACCAAACAGGCACAGAGTTTTATTGAACTTGCTAACAGAATTTTTGAAACCACACACGAGGAGCGCGAGTAATCTTGCTGCATAAACAATACTACGGATTAGGTACGGCCATTAATCTGACCGTGGCTGAACCCGCTACCGAAGCCGACCTGACTGCCGGCTACCAACTCATTCAACACTACGAAGACCTGCTGACTGTCAACCGCGACCAGTCCGAGGTCATGTCCATCAACCATGCGGCCGGTGACCATGCCGTTGGCGTGTCGCCCATCACCTATCAGTTGATCAAAAAAGCCGTCGCTGTAAGTGCCATGCATTTGGGCTTTAACGTGGCCATTGGTCCGCTCGTAAAACTGTGGGCAATTGGGTTCGATGGTGCCAACCTGCCAAAGGATACCGACATCCAGGAACGGTTACAATTAATCGACCCGGCTAACATTGAACTCAACGATGAACGCCAGACCGTTTTTCTGACCAAGAAAGGTATGGAACTCGACCTTGGAGCCATCGCGAAAGGTTACATTGCCGACGCCATTAAAACACTGTGGCTGACCCGCGGCGTCAAGACTGGAATCATTGACCTTGGCGGCAACATTTTGTTAGTCGGCCCCAGCACCCACGACGACCTCAAGTGGCGCGTAGGCATTCAGAGCCCTGACGAGAAGCGTGATGTACCAGCCGGTGTTTTGAATACTGTGGAGAAATCGCTAGTCACTTCTGGCATCTACGAGCGGTTCTTAGTTATCAACGGTCAAGAATACCATCACATGTTCGATTCTCACACCGGCTACCCAATCAAAAACGATCTCGCCAGTGTCACAATTGTTAGCAATCAGTCGATTGATGGCGACATTTGGACGACCCAAGCATTTTATCAGGGCATCGAAAAAGGACCCGCGTTAATTGAGGCCCAACCCGGCCTGGAAGCCGTGTTTGTGACCCGTAACCATGAAGTTGCTGTGACAAGCGGCATCACTGATACATTCCGGTTAGTTGATAGCGAGTATCACATGATCAACACCAATTAGGATCGGAGGCCATTACATGGAAGATGACGTTTTAAAAAATATCGGTACGATTGCCCGCGCTTTAGACGCCATTGCAAATGTCGAGTTCAAACAATTTGACTTGACCAAGGGCCAATACGTTTATTTAGTCCGCATTTGCGAACACCCCGGCATCGTGCAGAGTCACCTGGCCGAATTGGTTAAAATCGACCGGTCAACCGCTGCTCGGGCCATTAAAAAGCTTGAAGCAAGCGGCCTGATTGCACGTAAAAAGCAACCTGGAAATGACAAGAATAAAGCACTCTTTCCGACTGATAAGGGACTCGCCATTTACCCAACCCTAAAACGCGAAAACGACTACTCAAACGAGATCGCGCTCACTGGTATCAGCGAGACGGATCGGCAAAAATTACTGGCTTTAACGAAACAGATGGCGCAGAACGTTGCTGCTGATTGGACGCTGGTCAAGGATGGGCATAAACGGCCATATTAGTTTTAGTTGTATTTACCACAAAATGAAGCTATACTCAAAGTAGTCATTTAAGTCACAGGAGGCCTGCCAATGTTACTAGTCAAACACACCAACGAGTTAACCCCTCAGCAACTGATCACCATTCTGAAAGCCCGGGTCGCGGTCTTCGTAGTCGAACAAAATTGTCCTTATCAGGAAGTGGACGACGATGATTTTGATGACCTGCACGTTGCCCTTTTCAACGATACCGGCGACTTGCAGGCTTACACACGGGTCATGGATCGGAATACTGAAGTCAATTTCGGCCGGGTACTTGTTGCGGAACAATTCCGGAAAGCCGGTTTTGGACGAAAAATCGTTCAGACAACACTAGATGTCATTGCCGAGCGCTATCCAAATAAACCAATCAAGATCCAGGCCCAGGCCTACCTGCAACAATTTTATGAAGATTTTGGATTTCAGGCCCAGTCTGATGTTTATCTTGAGGATGACATTCCGCATTTAGATATGGCGCTGACGCCGATTCAAAAATAACGCGTGACAAAAAAAGCATCGTAACGTGACCGACAATGGTCGCTAACCGTTACGATGTTTTTTTGTGACTTCATTTATTTCAATCGTTCCATCTGTGGCTTGATCACCGTCGACCACATACTCTTCAGCACAACATAGGCCACAACAACGCCGACCAAGGCGCTTAGAAAGAAGCTGGGTACAAACACCCACAACGCGCCTTTAGTGCCGAGAAAAAGTGCCGCAACCGGATAGGCAACAAAAGCGCCGATGATGCCAGTTCCGATCAACTCACCCAAAACTGCACCAATTAGGCGTTTCGTGTAGCGGAATAACCAGCCGCTCATGAATGCCCCAATCATACTGCCAGGGAAGGCCAGAATCGTACCTGTACCCATGATGTTGCGAATCAGGGACGTTAAAAATGCTTGCGTGGTTGCCCACCACGGCCCTAGCAGGACACCCGAAAGTACGTTGATCAAATGTTGCATTGGGGCGACCTTTGCCACCCCAACTGTAAACTCAAATAAACTGCCGCCGATGACACCTAGTGCCACCAACACTGACGTTAATGCGAGATAGTACACGCGTTTTGTCATGATACCAAATAACCCCTTTATTTAGTCTAGCAGCGGGTATTTTTTGGCAACTAAACTGGTCAAATAGACCCCCACGCCTAAAAGTAAGAGCAGGAAGAACGTAGTGCCCAAGAAAAAGTCCAATTTTTGCAGCCAAGAATAACCCACAACACCAATCAGCCACCAAACAAAGTTCAACCAAACGGCCAGCCGGGCGTGCAGGAAGAACACGCTGACAAAGAGAATCGCAAACAACGGCGCGAAGACAGCCCCAATGGCGTACAGGAAGTTTTCGTAGTAGGTCATTGAAACCCCCAACGCGATCAGTAACCCAAGGAGCGTCACGACAATCGCAATCAAATTCACGCGCTTGGTCTTCACCAGGTTCGCAATGTTGGTTGCCGCCGAATAAGCGTCCATGAAGGTCGTGGTCACCGTCGAGAAAACGATAATGAACAGCGCAACAATACCCAGTTTGGTTTGCGACAGTGCCACCGTGAAGTTTGACTCACCCGTTAAAATCACGGTGAACATGCCCAGCGCAAACATCCCGAAACTGGCGATAAAGTAGCCGCTGACACTCGCTAAACTAGCCTGAAACGGCTTGTCTGTATGTTGCGTATAGTCCCCGATCAGCGGTAACCAGGACAGCGCCATTGTGACACTCAATTCAACGGCCGACCCAAAACTCATGGGAGCCAAATTAGAAGTTGAATGACTGCCGCCATGAGCCACAATCGTCCACAGAATCATGATCATCCCAAGCGCTAACAGAACAACGATGGCGTTATTGATTTTGAATAACCACTCGTGATCCATTAACAGCCAAACGATGATCAAAACGGCCACGATAAGCGACATCACCACCGCGGACTGATAGTGGAATAGCGTTTTTGCGATACCGTTCATCGCCTGTTGTGCATTGACGATCATTACCGCCGTCCAGCCTAATAGTTGAACCGCATTTAGGATTGAAAACAGCCCGACACCCGCACTGCCAAAAACAGTGTTAGTTGCTTGAATCGCCGTTTGATCCTGTTTTGCCGACAAATAACCCGCCGGCAGCAGGAAGACAAAACAACCAATCAAATGCCCCAACAAGATTGCACTCAGGCCTTCCAGCCAACCCAGCGGCGCCACGAGCGTCCCCGTTACAATTTCAGCGATGGAAATCGCGGCCCCCGCCCACAGCAGAAACAGACCGCTCATTTTCGTGTTACCCAAATGAAAACCCTCCTTATACTCATCTCATCGGTTTATTGACAATAAAAACGAGGATGCTAACACCGTCCACGGTTAACCGCAAACAGTGAAGATCCTCGTTATTTTACCCGATAGATTTCGACACTTTCCTTCGCAAGAATTAACTTAACAGGTTCAAAGGGATCAGAATTGCTTCTATCTCAGCCATTACGGCACCCCTAGTGTGTTTTCAATTAGGTTTAATTTTATCGGTTTATTAGTGTTTTTTCAAGTCAGGTTAACAGATTTTACGCCGATTTTCCGCACTCATTCGGGCATATCGTGCACCGTGACTATTTTGTGACAGCCGTTTTTAAAATCTTCGTGAGTTGCTTGTACTGACTGAGCATCCACTGATCGTAATCTTTACCGGCAGGCAACGTTTCGGTCACTTGTAAGACCGGCACGTTGTTGGTCTTTGCGAGCTTCATAATATTTTCCGTTGTCTTGCTGGTAACCTGACTATTGTTAACGAAAAACGCCACCTTATGCTGCTTGATGCCTGCCTGCATCGTTGCAATCGATTTTGGTGATGGATCACTCTCGTTTTCGATGGCTTCCTCAAATGACTTATTGGCGACGTGAAAGCCGGTTGCTTCTAACGCGTAATCAAATACGGGTTCACTGACATAGACGTTCTTATTCGGCAGTTTCTCCGCTAGTTGTTTGATCGTTGCAATCTCAGTTTTAATGTTCGCCAAAGTCTTAATATATTTTTGCGCGTTCTTCTCAAAATAGGCCTTATTTTTCGGTTGTTGCTTACTAAACGTTGTTGCTAATTTGTTTGCCAGCTTCGGCATGGTGGCCGGATTGTACCAAATGTGCGGGTTATCGCCATCCTTTTTTCCCATTAAATCGTTACCGACCTTAATGTTGGTGGCCTTGCTATTGGCGGTCAGCTTCGTCATCCAGCTGTCATACCCGATGCCGTTTGCCACAGTCACATCGGCTGCGTGTACCTCCTTAGCCACTGCTGGTGTCGGTTCGTAATCGTGAGGATCAACTGAAGGCTTATTGATGATTGCGTGTACTGTACCCTTGTTGCCTAAAACCGCCCGGGCTGCTTCACCATAAAAATCAGTACTGGTCACCACGTCAATTTGATTTCCCTTGCTAGTTGATGATGCCTTGCCGCAACCGGTCAGCGCAGCACCAACCCCAATCAGTGCAACGATGACAGCTAAACTGCGTCCTAATCTACCTCTAAACATTCTAAAAGACCTCCAAATAATTTAAATAGTAATTATTACGTTTTATAGATTAACAAAGTCAAGCAATTTTGTAAATAGTAAATATTACGTTTTACAAAGTTGTAAGCTCTTTGCTTGCCTTAACACCCCGTTTCATGGATAATGCTAAACCGTAACCGTTATTCTTTTAGAATACGGCAGATTGTGCGTGTACTTATTGTAAGAGTGTGAAGCAAGGCGTTTAAAGGGCGGAGTGTAAGCAACTTTCGGCATGAAATCCCGGGCTTGGATTTGATGACGGAAGTTGCTTACACAGTAGCCCTTTGCCTGGCTGAACACGTTTCGACCAGAGTGTGAAGCAAGCCGTTTAAGGAGCGGAGCGTAAGTGACTTTGGATCGGAAATCCCGGGCTTGGATTTCTAAGCCGAAGTTGCTTACGCAGTAGCGCCTTGCCTGGCTGAGCACGTTTCGACCAGAGTGTGAAGCAAGGCGTTTAAGGAGCGGAGCGTAAGTGGCTTTGGATCGGAAATCCCGGGCTTGGATTTCTAAGCCGAAGTTGCTTATGCAGTAGCGCCTTGCCTTACTGAGCACGTTTCAAACAGCAACCGAAAGCACCATTACCCATACATCACATCATTTAGGAGGCCAAAATTTGGCAAAGAAATCAAAAATCGCAAAGCTTCAACGGCAACAACAATTAGTCGCAAAGTATGCAGATTTGCGCCGTCAACTGAAAAAAGAAGGTAACTATGAGGCACTTGCCAAGTTACCAAAGGACTCAAACCCAGTTCGTCTGCACAACCGTGACCGGATTGACGGCCGACCACACGGTTATATGCGCAAATTTGAAATGTCCCGCCTCAATTTCCGGTTATACGCCCATCTAGGGCAGATTCCTGGTGTTAGAAAGGCAAGCTGGTAACCGTACAACCGGTTATAAGCCGATAGAACAGGCGTAAGGACTGGTGTTAAATCCGGCTCCTTGCACCTTAACAACCAAACAAAATAAGCGTTCCGTTTTTGGCCGATTAATAACCAAAAGCGGAACGTTTTTCGTATCTACAAGTATATTCAATTAAGCCAATCTATGCCTTTTCGACCACTTGAGGTACCTGAATCACATACCGCCCATAGTCCGGCAGATCAACAATACGCACCGGCATCTCAAACACATCCGTCAGCAACTGCTCATTAATGACATCTTGTGAGGAACCGGCCTTCACTAACGTCCCATTTTTTATCAACCAGACTGCGTCACTCACCTGTAACGCTTGGTTTATATCATGCAGGACCAGAATCACCGTGATGCCTTGATCTTGCTGCAGCTGCTTGATCAGCACCATTAACTCCCCCTGGTAACGGATATCGAGGTAAGTCGTGGGTTCGTCCAAAAACAAATAACTCGGCTCTTGCGCTAATGCCATGGCAATCCAGACACGTTGCTGCTGGCCGCCAGACAGCGATGTAAGTGAGCGTTCAGCATAATCCGTCAGTTGAACCTGGTCTAAAAATGAGGCCACCTCCGCATCCGCCACCGTGTCCAGCAAACTATGAAACGGACGCCGGCCAATTTTAACGGCTTCAAGCACGGTCATATCATCGAATAGCTGATGTTGTTGACTGACCACCGCAATCTGGGCCGCGCGCGCTTTCAATGAATAATCACCAAGCGGCTTTCCTGCCAGCAAAATTTGACCGGCACTGGGCTTCAACTGCCCATCCAATAAAGCTAAGAGGGTCGATTTACCGGCACCATTTGGCCCTAAAATCGTTAATATCTGACCTTCCGGCACCTGAGCTGTGAAATCAGTGATAAGTTGTTTACCCGTTTGATATCCAAAGTTAACGTGTTTCAGTTCCACGACCAAGGCCCCCTTTGAAAACCAGAAGAATCAAGAACGGTCCACCAATCACTGTCATTAACGTCGCGACTGGCAATTCGCTTGGCAGTATGATCAACCTGCCGATCGTGTCGCCCAGCAACAACAGCCAAGCACCGCTCAGCATCGAAAATGGAATCAACGTCTGGTAATCGTGCCCGACCAGTTTACGGGCAATGTTTGGCACAATGATGCCAACAAACGGAATCGTCCCCAGCGCTGAGGTAACCGTTGCTGACAAGAAGACGACCAGTGCCAGTAACCCTACCCGCAAGACTTTGACAGGCATTCCAGCGGCGGTCAGTTGGGCATCCGCCACTTTTAAGTTGTTAGCCCAAGGTGCCAACACAAGTGCAAGAATCAGGCCGAAACCACCGACAATCAGCAAAGTCAGGGTCGAATCCCAGGTAATGCCGTTTAAACTCGTGTCAGAATTAACATCGATACCTTTCGTGAACAACGTTGTAAACCCTTGAAAAGTCAGGTTCAGTGCAACCCCAACGATAATCAGCATGTAGGGTTGCGACAGCGTGTGACGATTCGTAAGCAGGGCGAGTGCAAGCACTCCACCCAGTAGTGCTAAGATTAGTTTTTCAAAAGGCAGGCCCGGCAGCAAAAAACTGCCAAGCAGGATGAACAGATCACCCGCACTTGTTACACCAAGAATGGTCGGGTCTGCTAACCGGTTACGAAACACCGACTGGCTTAACGCGCCAGCAACCGCTAGCACTCCGCCACCAATGAGACTCGCCACCAACCGCGGCAAACGAAAAGTGAGGACGTTGTTTAAAACGTCTGGATTTGTACCCACCAAGGCATGCCAGAGCTGAATCGGCGTGTAAAATGTCACGCCAAACATCAGCGCAATGACACTGGTTACCAAAAGACCAACCAGCACGATACCGTAAGCCCAGCCTGCTTTTGACATCGATGTTTCCCCCTTTAATAAAGATATGTAGTCAGAAACCGGTTATTTAATTGACCACCGGTTTCTGTTCAAGACTCAATTGTTAGTACTCTAGCACTTAGCCAGTGCCTTTTAGACACCAACTTGGAAGTGATTATGAAAACTGTCTTCAAAACGGTTGTCCCCATGTCCTACTTTGTGGGATACAGCCACTTTGAAACTAATCCCAGCGCTTTAGCAGCTCGCATGTTGGCAGTTGCATCAAAGTTTGGTTCCTGCAGGTCATACACGCGTTTATGCTGAACAGCCGGTGTGTTTTTCCAAAACGACTGCTGCTTAAATTCCGTATTGAACTGGTCGATAACTAAGCTTGGCATCGCGTGGGCTAATCTCAAAATCACCTGTGGCCGTGACTTTTCGATTGCTTCATCACTAGGTTCAATGTAAGACTGACTCTTCGACATGAAGACGTTTTTACCACCAGCCAGACGTACTAAATCACCAACGTATGATTTATTGGTACAAATCATGTACCCGGCGCCGGGCATGCCCAGCAATAAGAGCACCCGTGGTTTCGTCTTGCCAACCGCGCGTTTTTTGGCTGTTGTTTCGGCGTGGTTAATTTCCGTGATTGCCGACTTAGCCTCAGTTTTTCGGTCATACTCATTGCCCATCTTCGCGAGCGTGTGTTTTAAACTGGTTACGCTTTGCAGCGACAAAAAGTGAGGTTTGATATGTTGCTGTTTGAACGATTTGCCAAACTGGTCCTTCAGTACAGCAACTGAATAAACCGTTGTCGGGTGCGTTGAGGCGATTTTTTCTGCGCTGGGACTCATGGGACTGCCTACTCGTGTCACGTTTTTGTAACGGGCCGGAATTTTATTCTCGGTGGTCGGCACACCAACCAACGGTAAGTTTAACCGGTCAGAAATCTGTACAATCGCATACGTTGTCGCGACGATCCGCGGACTTTTAGTCTTTGTCGCTGTTGTGTGCACAGCAAGGGCGCCAATAATACCAAAAACGACAATAAGCGTGATGACAATACCCGCAATTTTTCGTGGCGATTTCACCCTAATCCCCCCTGCTATGACGACCACGTCCACCGGCTAACCACAGGGCACCGCCGCCAACAATGACGATAATGGCAACAATTCCCGAAATCAAGACTGGTAATTTTGATTTCGTTTGACTGTGATCTTTCTTATCCTCAGACGTTGCAGTTGCCTTTTTTTGAGGCGTTGACGAGACAACTGCCGAACTACTGGAGGAACTGCTGCTAGCCGATGACGCTTTACTATTGCTTGATGTCGCAGCGGCTGCGCTGGCAGCTTGTTTGCTGCTGTCATCCTTAGCCTTAATGGCCTTTAAACGACTCTCATTTGGTTCACTAGTAGCAGCCGTGCTGTTTGCAGTTGCCTTTTTTGTGGACGTTGACGTCTTAGTTGTTGAGGCCGCACGGGTCGCAGCAACCGCATGAGACTTACTCGTTAAACTGGGCAGACCAGCCGTACTGAATTTAAATGTGATCATGTGTGTTGCCTTGTAAACTTTTGGAATATTAACCGTTAATTTTCCGTTGATCCGTTTTTTAAGATTGGTCGTGACAAACGAATAGTACAGATTTGAATTACCGGCACTATCCTTCACTTTTCGCACATTTTTAGGCTTAGCGCCATTAACCGAAATGACTTTAACGGGAAACGACGATAGTTTCTTTGCCGTTTTAATGCGCATCGTTACGACATACTTGTGGTTTTTAACCACAACGCTAGCGGGACGGACATAGTAACCGCTGGCCATGGACGTTTTGTTAGTACCATAAACAAGCGCTTGGTAGTTGATCGCCTTAGCGAACGCAGGCTGAGTCTGGATACTAAAGATAAACGCGATTGCCACGCCGATGCCCAACAACCAGCGTTTTATTGTTTGTTTCATGCTGCGTGCCCCCTCTTATAAATGGTAAACCCAATGAGCGATGTCACTGCAAGAAGACCCAGGAAGAACAGGCTTTGCTGTTTTTGTTCATCGGTTTGCGGCAGCGTCCCCTTTGCTGTCCGAGCAGTACTGCTATCCGGTGAGTATTTAACGCTTGCCTTATGAGTTGGCGTGGTGCCCGTTGTTGACTTACCGGAACCATTACCAGCAGTTGCTGCATCAGCAGCGGTAGTTGTTTTATCACTGTTTGAGTTTGCGGTAGACGACACAGCGGCATGACTAAATTTAAACCGAATACTAAAGTCCTCGTTGATACCTACCATCGGTACCGTCACGTGAATCGTGCCCGGAATGATTTTATCGAGCGCACTTAGTGAAGCAACGTCAAAACTATAGCTGACGGTGTAATTACTACCAGAAGTGCCATACTTAATATTTTCGGCCTTCTGACCATTGACTGTTAACGGAATGACACCCTTAGCACCCATACCTAAGCTTTTGGCAAAGCTGACTGTTAATGTAACTTGATACTTGTCATCGGAGATCTTTTTGATGACCGCCTTGTGGGTGTAATATTGATCAGCATCGGATTTCGTATCTTCATCGGCTTTGAGAACTGTATAAGTCCAGCCCTCAGTTGGGTCGGTTGTTGTTGCAGCAGCTGCTTTCGCCGCTGCTTTTGTTGTTTTGGTGGCGGCCTGCGTGCCAGATCCCGCACTTGAACTGCTGTTGGTACTGGAAGAAACGCTGCTGGAAGATGATGAGCCAGAGTCACCTGAAATACCGGTCAAATCGCTAAAATTAAGTCGAATACCAAATTCTTCGTCCATATTAAACGATGGCACAGTCACGTGAATTGTTGCCGGAATTGGACTGTCCAGCACAGACTTTGAATCAATAGTAAAGCTATACGTGCAAGTGTAGTTATCGCCTGATTCACCATAGGACACATCAGACACTGCCTTACCATTTACCGTTTCGGGCACTAGTCCCTGCTGAGTCATCTCGGCTTTCGGGTACGCTGCAGTCACCGTTACTTTAATTGACCCATCTGATAACGTCTCTAAAACAGCGCTGCCTGTATAAAACTTGTTCGCATCAGAAAGGACATCCGAGTCACTCTTTAAAACATTGTACTGCAGCGAAGATGTTTCGGTTGAACTGCTCGATGCCGACGAACTAGAAGAACTCGAAGCAGTACTGTCGGCACTGGTGTCTGCGTTTGACTCACTTGATGATGAAGCAGCTGAAACGCCGGTCAGGTCGCTAAAATTAAGTCGAATACCAAATTCTTCATCCATATTAAACGACGGCACAGTCATGTGAATCGTTGCCGGAATCGGACTGTCCAAATCAGATTCTGACGCAACGGTGAAACTGTATGTGCAGGTGTAGTTATCACCGGATTCACCGTAGGACACATCCGACACCGCCTTACCATTCACTGTCTCAGGCACCAAATCTTTCTGACCCATTTCCGCCTTGGGATATGCTGCCGTCACTGTGACTTTGATCGACCCATCTGACAACGTCTCTAATTCAGCACTACCAGTGTAAAAATTGTTAGCATCGGAAAGCACGTCCGAATCACTCTTCAAAATATTGTATTGCAGGGAAGTCGTATCAGCTGAACTGCTTGAAGAAGTCGTACTGCTGGCTTTGCTGCTTGAAGTAGCTGTACTGCTAGACGAATCACTAACTGAGCTTGAACTGTCCGCAAGTGCAGAACTGACAGAACTCGAAGAGGTCAGTGCGCTAACTGCACTCGTTGCGTCACTGCTTGACGACGCACTGGAACTTGCGGTCGAACTGCTGCTTGTTGCAGTTGAAGAACTCGTAGCCGAAGAACTTGCGGCTGAAGAACTATCACTAGTAGCAGCATTTAAATCTGGTACACCGCTCCAATCGATGTGCAGATCGGCCTTTTCGTTCATCTTAAACAAGCCAAAGAAATCGATTACAAAACCAATCGTCACTGGCGATGTTTTATCAGCGACACTAAAGTTCCAATAAACCCCACTGTCACCATCCGAAGTACCCTTTGTTGCGCTGGTATCATTGATCGTAATAGCATCGATTAATGCTGACCCAGATGATAAAAGATCCAGTGAGACATCATACTTATCGCCATCTGGCGTCACCGTGGCATTGCTGTTGAAAAAACCATCCGCCTCTGATTTAGTACTTGTTCCAGTCTTATCCATTTCAATCGGCACCGTATATGTAGTCGCTGCCCGTGCCTGTGTGGTCGTGGCACCCAGCCCCAGCGCGAAAAAGAACAACGCCCCCAGGATGCCAATGACTTGCTTTAACCCCTTAATTTTCATGTTACGTCCTCCTACGAACCATATATAATTGCAAAAATCAGTCATACACATTTGGTATATTTAATAGAATATCCCCTCCGTTTTTAAATAAGATCATTTGTAATTTCACTTATCAGGTGATTAGAAAGAATCTAAATTGAATCAATAATAAATTAACTATCATGCAAAATAAGGCACGCGTCAACCGATAAGTCTTGTAAATACGGCTTTTCTACAAATTTATGTAATCGCATTCAAATTATGTGGAATTGAATATTTCGTATATAATTTTGGAATGAGTTTTACACAACACTTTTCGGATTTCTATTTGTTTTATAGAACTGATAATCAAAAAAGGCATTGATTGTTTTTTCATGGAAATCCTGCGCCATCTTTCAGGGAGTAACTCTCAGACCTACTCTGGAAGAGTGACTTTCTTGCGTACTCATCATTTAGACACGCTCCGTTGCGCAATTTCTTCGTGTTAAATTCTCTGAAAAGGTAATGGAAGTCTGTGTCAACGGGTTAGAATCTCAAAATCAGGTTTCCTTCTTTCTAGGCACCATTGCCGAAACGTGCTCCAGAAGGACAGAGGCCTACTGCATAAGCCAACTGTGACAAAAATGCCAGGTTCAGGCATTTCTGCCTTGATTGGCTTTTTCTAGGCACCATTGCCGAAACGTGCTCCAGAAGGGCAGAGGGCTACTGCATAAGCCAACTGTGGCAAAAATGCCAGGTTCAGGCATTTCTGCCTTGATTGGCTTTTTCTAGGCACCATTGCTGAAACGTGCTCCAGAAGGGCAGAGGGCTACTGCATAAGCCAACTGTGACAAAAATGCCAGGTTCAGGCATTTCTGTCACAGTTGGCTTATGCTCCGCCCTCTAACCGCCCTTCTTCCGCACTCTGATTGACTTTCCCCCACCAACCCCTATAATCAAACATATACAAGAGCGTGAAATCGGTTACAAATAGGTGTTTTTAGCGCATCCGTTTCACTCAATGGAGGGGATTATTATGCTCGAGCTGCAGCATTTAAAAAAGTACTATCAGGTGGGTGACACGACTACAAAGGCACTGGACGATGTCTCGGTGTCTTTTCGTAAACAGGAATTCGTTGCCATCCTTGGTCCCAGCGGTTCTGGGAAGACCACGTTACTAAACAATATTGGCGGGTTGGACGTCTATGACTCCGGCGATTTGATTATCAAGGGGAAGTCCACTAAACAGTTCAAAGCATCCGACTGGGACGCTTACCGGAACAATTCCGTTGGGTTTATTTTTCAAAGCTATAATCTGATTGGCCACCTCGGAATCATCGATAACGTTGAGTTAGGGATGACGCTCAGTGGCGTGTCAGCTGCGGAGAAAAAAGAAAAGGCCATCACCGCTTTGAAACGCGTTGGACTGGGTGAACATATGTATAAGAAGCCCAATCAACTTTCTGGTGGGCAAATGCAACGGGTGGCCATTGCGCGGGCAATTGCCAACGACCCAGAAATTTTGTTGTGTGACGAACCGACTGGCGCGCTTGATACTGAAACCAGTCAGGAAATTATGCAGATCATCAAAGAACTATCCAAGGAACGGCTTGTCATCATGGTTACACATAACCCGGATTTAGCCGACCAGTACGCCGACCGGATCATTCGTTTTGAAGATGGAAAAATCGTAAACGACACCAACCCTTACGATGAAAAGGAAGAAAACGAGCAGTTCAAGTTAACCAAGACGAAAATGACCTATTGGACAGCGTTGAAATTGTCATTTACCAACATCCGCACTAAAAAAGGGCGAACATTCTTGACGGCGTTCGCATCCAGTATCGGGATCATCGGGATTGCAATTGTGCTGGCCCTTTCCAATGGGTTCCAAAAACAAATTAACCAAACGCAATCCAATACGCTGGCCCAGTATCCCGTAACGATCTCACAGACCGCCACTTCACAGACCACGGCTAACGACACCAGCAAGAAGGAACACTTCTCCAAGGATAAATCCGTTGTGGCTGAAATCAGTGAACAGGATAAATCACAACACACAAATAAGATCACACAAAAATATGTGAGCTATATCAAAAAACTAAACCCTAGTTATAGTAAGAATGTGGGTATTACGTACACCACAGGGATGAACCTGTTGCGCGACGTCAATGGCAAGGTCAAGCCGGTTGAGTTATCTAATGACAGTCAATCCAAATCAAGCAGCATGAACATGTCTAGCGCCCTAGCCAGTACCGCGGGCATCGGCGTTTCGTCCTACCCCACTGACAATCAAGGCAAAGCCAGTTTCTTAAAGAAGCACTACAAGGTCATGGCCGGTAATTATCCGACCAAGGCCACCGATGTTGTTTTAATTATCAATAAGGACAATTCAACGAACATCAACGCACTGAAAAACTTAGGCTTTAACGTCAAAAACAATCAGAAGGTCAATTTCAACAAGATTGTGGGCACCACCTTCAAGACCGTCAACAACGACACGTACTACAAGTCCGCCGCCGGCATGTACCTGCCAAATACCGACTACAAGACCATGTACAATAATAGCAGCAACAAAACGTTACGTGTCGTTGGTGTTTTACGCGTCCGGTCAGCGAATGAAGAGGATATCCTTGCGACCGGATTTGCCTATAGCGATAATTTAACCAAGGCATTGGTCGATCAAAATGCCGATTCAAAAATCGTCAAGGCTCAAAAGGCCAGTTCACGAAATGTGCTGACTGGAGCAACACTAAGTTCGTCTTCTGACAAGACGCAACTCGTCTCAGCCCTGGGCGGTTCCAAGATTCCATCTAGCATCATGATCTACCCGAATAACTTCAAGAATAAGGACAAGGTTCTGAGCTACTTGGACGCTTACAACAAGGGCAAGTCCAAGGCAGACAAGGTGATTTATACCGATATGGCCGGTTCAGTGTCTAAGCTGACTGGCGGGCTCATGGATGCCATCACCTATGTACTGATTGCGTTTGCCGGAATTTCTCTGGTTACCAGCATGATCATGATCAGCATCATCACCTACACTTCAGTACTGGAACGGACCAAGGAAATTGGGGTTCTCAAAGCATTGGGTGCTCGGAAAAAGGATATCACCCGGGTATTCGATGCGGAAACAGCAATTCTCGGTGTGGCTTCTGGGCTTATCGGGATTTTCATCGCCTGGGCCGCGACGTTCCCAATCAACGCCGTGCTCAAGAGCATGACCAATTTGAGTAACGTGTCTCAATTGAACCCGACGGCAGCCATCGTCCTGATTTTGATCAGTACTATTCTCACCGTATTGGGCGGTCACATTCCAGCGCGGATGGCATCGAAGAAGGATGCTGCGACAGCGTTACGAACGGAATAACCCTCAGAAATACAACGCTAGAAATACGCAAAAAACGTGCGACCGTTTTACTCGGCCCGCACGTTTTTTTGCCTCACTATTTCCGATTTCGAATGACCTGTAAGACCACCGCTAAAATAATAATGACGCCCTTAACGAACCGTTGCGGCCCCTGCGCGACATCCAGCAGGTTCAGTCCGTTTGCGATGACCCCCATGATCAGGGCACCGATAATCGTGCCGAAGATGGCACCCTTGCCACCCTGCATATCGGTGCCGCCGATGGCAACGGCGGCAATGACGTCCAGTTCGATACCGTCAGCGGCGGTCGGAACAGCTGAATCCAACCGTGCTGTTAGGATGACCGCGGCAATGGCACAGCAGAGCCCCGAGATGATGTAGACCATCGCAGTATTGCGTTTCACTTTGATCCCAGATAGCTTTGATGCTTCGGCATTGCCGCCAATCGCGTAAATGTGACGGCCAAACTTGGTGTACTTCAGTGTGTATGCGCCAATGATGAAAACGATGACCATTAAAATTGCTGGAATCGGGATGACCCCAATTGAGCCACCCAAATAATCAAAGGCTGCCGGCAAGGTATACACTGGCTGACCACCAGAAATCGTGTAGGCCAGGCCCCGGAACATGGTCATCGTTCCAAGTGTGGCTACGAAGGGCTGTAGATTCAGCTTGGCAACCAAGAAACCGTTCAGTCCGCCAATGGCACCTCCGATGACCAGTCCGGCTAGGATGGCCAGCACTACGGGTACGCCAGTCTTCATCATCATCGCCATGGCAAGCCCATCAAAGGCCACGATCGACCCTACGGAAAGGTCGATGCCGGCAGTTAAAATCACATAAGTCATCCCGACCGCAATCGTGCCGACTTGGGCAATTTGCAGCAGCACGTTAAAGATGTTGTTTAACGTGGTGAAATTGGGGGCAAACGCGGCCATCGCTACTAACAGTATGATGAGGGCAATCGACACACCGAAATTATTGTTTGAAACTAGCCGCCGCCAGACAGATTCACGCTGCGGCGTTTTTACCTGCGTACTCTCCATATTATTCAACCTCACTCGTGGCTAACGTCATGATTTTTTCTTGGGTCGCCTCACCCCGGTCAAGTTCGCCGGTCAGCTGACCTTCACGCATGGTTAAGATTCGGTCACTCATGCCGATGACCTCAGGCAGCTCGGATGAGATCATCAGAATGCCCACCCCATGCTTTTTCAATTCATTCATAATTGTATAAATTTCATATTTCGCGCCCACGTCGATGCCACGAGTGGGTTCGTCCATCATCAGAATTTGCGGCTGCGCTTCAAGCCACTTGGCGATGACGACTTTCTGTTGGTTACCGCCGCTAAGGGTTCCGGCCTTTTGCCGCCCGTTAACGGCTTTTATATCCAGGTCGTGCATGAATTTCGCGCCGACCTGCCGCTCCTTTTGCATACTCAACGCCAACCGATTTTTTTGAATGGCGCGAAGTGCGGGAAGCGTGATGTTCTGGTTAATATCGAGGGTCATGATCAATCCTTCATCGCGTCGGTTTTCGGTAACAAACCCAACGTGGTGGGCAATCGCATCCGCTGGGGACGCCACTTTCACCTTTTTGCCGGCAACGAAAATTTCACCCTCATCAATGGGGTCAATACCGTAGATGGCCCGGGCAATTTCAGTTCTTCCGGCACCCATCAGCCCCGCAATTCCCACGATTTCACCCGCGTGAACCGTTAAACTTACATCGTGGACGTGTGCATTTGACAAGTGACTGACCCGCAAAAGTTCGCTACCGAGTTCCTGTTCCACGTGGGGAAACTGATTTTTAATCTCCCGCCCCACCATGAGCTGGACGAGGCGGTCGTGACTGGCCTCAGCAATCGGTGTTAACCCAACTGTACTGCCGTCCCGCATGGTGGTGACATAGTCGCCGACGTACTTAAATTCCTCCAGCCGGTGAGAAATATAGATGATGGAAACACCATGGGTCTTCATCTCGTTAACGATAGCGAAGAGATTTTCAATTTCTTCATCCGTCAGCGCCGACGTTGGTTCGTCCATAATAACGATTTTGGCATCCACGGACAGGGCTTTGGCGATTTCCACCATCTGTTGCTGGGCCACCCCGAGTTTGCCAACCTTCGTCTTCGGGCTGATGGCCACGTGCAACCGATCAAGAATCTTTTGTGCTTCGCGATTCATGCCTTCAAAATCCACCTTACCGCCAAAGCCAACCAGTTCCTTGCCCAGAAAAATATTTTCAGCAACGCTCAGGTTTGGAATCAGGTTGAATTCCTGATAGATCATACTGATGCCGTTTTTCTCAGCGTCAGCCGCATTGTTAATGGTCACCGGCTCGCCGTTGATGCGAATCTCACCGCTATCCTTGTGATAGGCGCCGGTGAGGACCTTCATCAGGGTGGACTTCCCGGCACCATTTTCGCCCAGCAGGATATTTACCTGCCCGCGTTTAAGGACCAGGTCGGCATCCTTAAGAATATGAACACCCGAAAAACTGATATTGATGTGGGTCATTTCTAAAATGGTGTCGGTATCAATCACAATTACTCACCCGTTTCGTTTAAATTGATTACTTGATGTACTTGTTAACGTTACTCTTATCAACGACCACCGTTGGCACTTCGTTGATCTTGTTGGCCTTCTTTTCGCCCTTAATGGCTTTGATGGCGTCTTTAACCGCCCGTTTACCCATTAATTTAGGATTGGTGTAGACACTCCCAGTAACGTTGCCCTTCTTGATGGATTCCAAAGTGTTCGGGTTGCCGTCGATTCCAATGGTAATGGCGTTTTTAATGCCGGCTTGTTTAGCTGCTGAAGCGGCCCCGATGGCCATTTCATCGCTTAGCCCATAAAAGGCATTAATTTTCTTGTTCCCCTGATACATGTTGGTGGCCACATCCAATGCTTTCCCGCGATCCCAGTTAGCTGATTGTTTGGAAACGATATTGATGTTCTTGTATTTCTTAGCCGCGGTCACAAACCCGCCCTCACGATTTTGGGTAAAGACGCCAGGCAGTCCTTCAAGAATACCAACGTTCAGTGTCCGATCGGCGTACTTGGTGCCCATCCACTTAGCCACACTGGCACCGGCTTTAGCTTGGTCGTAACCAACGTACGAGTACACCTTGGCACCCTTAACCTTGCTGAGCGAGTTGAAAACGACAACGGGTACTTTATCACGGTTGGCCTTCTTCACGGCAGCTGCCATGGTCTTGTCGTCAGTGGTACAGATGGCGATAGCGTTGGTACTCTTGCTGAGGGAATCCTCGACGATTTTCAAGAGACCTTCGTAGTCGTCTTCCTTCTGGGGTGCCAGCACATCCAGTTTGTATCCCTGCGCTTTGGCTTCCTGCTTAGCCCCTTCAATGGTCGACTTATAAAACGGGCTGACCATGGCCGGTGGCAAGAAGGTAATGGTCTTTTCCTTTGTGGCACTGCTGCTTGATTTGCCACAGGCAGCAAGACTCCCCACCATCAACGTTGCGGCAAATAGGATCGATGCTTTCTTTAAAACGGATCTCCAATTCTTCACGACAATTCCTCCCAAAAAATGGTTACCAGGCATGGTTAACCCCAATGAATTATTTATGACACCTTATATAACGATAAATCATATATAAGGCTTGCAAGAGAACTGTATCATAGCTAATTTTAGAATTCAACGTCACAAATACAGAAAAGTATCGTTTTATACATTAAAGATACTGGTACATCGCGGTTTTTATACGGACAAAAATATTTTATCACGTGATATATGACGACATATATTAAACGTTTTACTTATTTTTGCATATTGATTCCGGTACTTGCGTGCACAAAAAAAACTCGCAGGCTTGATGCCCTGCGAGACTTTTGGTTACGATTTTTATTTTGAGGTGTGGCTTTAACGATGGCGATAGCGGAATGTGCGCTTAGGCAACTATCCGCAAGCAAACAGTCGTGGTTTCAACGATACTTGCACAGATTCCTAGTTCGGAATTGTGGGTTTGGTTGACCTTGATTTTCTTGCTGCGTGCTTGGATTTTATACTGCTGAAATGTGTTTTGCAAGGCTCAAGGCTAATGTTTAAGCGCCTTTCGACTCACAATCTTAGTTTGGGATTGTGCCTTTGATTGCCTGAGTTGTGTTGGCGACGTGCTTGGATTTTATATTGCCGAAACGTGTTCCGCAAGGCAGGAGGCGGAGCGTAAGGCACTTCGACCAAAAAAGGCAGACCCGGCCTTTTTCGGTCAAAGTGCCTTACGCTCCGCCTCCTAGACGCCTTGCTCCACACTCTTTAATTTGTCTGCTTCACCTTAGCATCTTCGTACATGTAATCTCTGGTCATTGGCAGCCCAGTTCCACTAGGTTGTTTTGTTAACAGATACTGCATCACGTCGATGTTGCCTGATTCAAATGAACCGGCGCAGGCCTGCAGGTACAAGTCCCACATGCGGGCAAATTCTTCGCCGTACTTTTCGACGGCTTGGTCAAAGACCTTGAGGTAGTTTTGGTCCCACATTTCTAGCGTCTTTTGGTAATGACGACGCAGTGGTTCCAAATCAGCCAACTGTAGCTTAGCATTCATCACATGAGTCAAGTTTTCGGCCATGTTTGGAATGTAGCCGCCCGGGAAGATGTATTCGCTGATAAATGGATCCACACCAGCACCTTCATGTTGGCCGGTAATCCCGTGAATCAACGCACGACCATCATCCTTCATCAGATCACTGACCTTCTGGAAGTAGATACCCAAGTTTTCCTTACCAACGTGTTCAAACATCCCAACTGAAGTGACATAGTCAAATTTGTCGTTCATTTCACGGTAATCTTCCATGATGACATCAACTTTGCCTTCAAGGTGGCGTTCCTTAATTTGTTGTTTTGTGTAGTCGTATTGTTCTTGGCTTAATGTGATCCCCGTTGCGTTCAGATCATATTCTTCAGCAGCCGTGAACAACAGTGTGCCCCAACCACTACCAATGTCTAACAACCGCTTGCCAGCTTCTGGTTCGAGTTTGTTTAGAATGTGGTGGACCTTGTTCATTTGTGCTTGTTCAAGTGTGTCGTCTTCATGTTCGAAGTAGGCGCATGAATAAGTCATCGTATCGTCTAACCAAAGTTCATAGAAATCATTACCAATGTCGTAGTGACTCTGAATATCCTTTTCACTGGCTTTCTCAGAGTGTGACTTCTTTGGTAAGTGCTTCAAAAATGGATTGTTGGTTAAGAAGCTGCCTGTGTGGCTGAAGGCTGAAGTGACTAAGGCTTGAATGCTGCCGTCAATTTCGAGGTCCTTCTTCATGTAAGCTTCAGCCAACGTTTTCGTTGGCGCCGAAGTGATTTCTTTAACTGGAATTTGCTTGTTGAGCTTGATTTTAACAACCGGATTGCCCTCACCATAGTTTTCCGTTTTGCCATCCCAATAAGTTACGGATACTGGAATATCAAATGCCCGACTTAGTAATTGACGATAAACTGTTTTCTCTAACACCGATTTTTCCTTCTCTCATGCAGGTTATTTAGATGACTAAGCATTAGTATCTAAATTAATCAAAAAGATTTCATTATGCTTATATTTATTGATTATTTATTAAGAATAGTTGTCTTTTTTACATTTGTCAAAAAATTTAGCCGATTTCACGCTTTCATTTTCAAGTTTAGACAGATTGTTGTAAGTGTATGACGCTATGCTGGCAATACCGTCAAAAAAAGGCTCGTCGTTGCGAAAACGACACACCTTTTAACTGTTTTTTCACTGATTAACCTGCATGTAACGATAAACGTTTCCTAATGGTCCGGTGTATTCCGTCTGCCAAGGTTTTGGTTGCCGCTGATAATGCAACAGTTTTGTGTTGGCTGAAATCCAGTCAGGAGTGAGCCCAGCTTCAAGATAGCAGTCGTAACTAGGCACATCAAAATTCCACTGTTTATCGTCAATCGGGGTGACCTGTTCCCCGTATAATCCGTTCAGAATATCCTGGTCGACTAATGGCAAATCATCATGGGTGGCAATGTAGGCCGCAACATCCTTGAAATTGATCACCTGCCGCGCTCGGTCTAAATCAATCAGTAAAACACCGGTGTTATAGTACGCGTGATTAATTTGCATCCGCTGTCGATTTTCTTGTTGTCTGTCTTGATGTGCAGCAGCGGCGAAGGGTTGGTGATTCATATCAAGTTGCCACAATGCGTCTAACGGTCCCTGTGCTAAAACATCCGGATCAATGTACAGCACGCGATGCAATGTCTTCGGTAATATTTGACCACTTAATAACCGAAAGTAAGTCTCAACTGGGTATTGATCGGTAATTGGTGCATCACCGAATACGGCTGGTGTTGCCTGGCAGACTTCAAACCTCATTCCAAGATCAGTTACCCACTGTGACAGTGCTGTGAGTTGCTTTGCTGCGATGTTTCGATGAATGAGCCAAACACGAACAGGTTGTTTTTCATTTTGGTAAATAGATTTTAACAGTGTTTTGAGTGGCGGAATGTAAGTTTCGTTCACAGTTACTAGAAGTTCAATCGGCATTTTTTGAAACCTCTTTTTTGAGTTTAGTTCTATTATAGAGGTTTGATTGGTGACTGCTTGTGTAAATTAAAAAGAAGCCGTCCGTTAGCAGCTTCTTTGGGTAACTATTTTGAGGATGCGTGGAGGTGGGGTGGTTGTACATTCCTAATATTGGCTGGCTAAACTTGTTTCAAAAACCAAAGACGTCTTTGCGTTCTTCTTTTACCTAGCTGAAACGTGCTGCAGCAAGCAAAAACTTGCACCTAAGACAAAGAAGACAGTAAATCCGGAACCGGGATTTACTGTCTTCTTTGTCTTAGGCTCCAGTTTCTGGACGCTTGCTTCCGCACTCTAGCCTCTTCCATTAATCATCAAATCCACAGTCGCCGTCTGCGGCAACATTGGGAGATGATTGTGTTCTTCTAATTTAACACTGGACTGACTTTTTTTGGCCAAGTTTTGAATCAATCTTTGTGCGAAGTTGCTCGTCATACCAGTAATTAACCATGTTCGTTTCATATTTTAGTATCCCCTTTACAACAATCGATTTCCAGACATGTAGACAGGTCGTTCACCTGTCAATCGCACGGCTTACGTGCTTTTGCTTGAGAATATAATACCCCAAAAATCGTTAATGTCAATGAGTCTGACTGGATTTCTTCTTAAATATTCTCGTATTAGTCCAAGCCCCTTTACTGGCAACCCTTCGACGATAACGGTACACTTGCAAGTATCTGATAAAAGGTAAGTGATGATCGTGACGAAACGTGACATCAGCGTTGGTACCCGCGTTGGCCTAGAACTAATCAACAATAAGTGGTACGCCTTAATTTTAACAAATTTGACCGATGATTTTTCGGATTTTATGATCTTACGCAAAAAAATACGCGGCATTTCGACCCTTAACTTGTTGTTAGCCATCAGCAAACTAATGACCTTAGGCTTGATCACTGATGATGATGAATACGCCTACCGTCTATTACCAGCGGGTGTGGCGATGCAAAACGTCTTAAATACCTTGCATCACTGGGGTAATCAGCAATTAAAAGGATTGAATCAAGCAACAATGCGTTAGGTTAACATCATTAAAGGGGAGAAACTATCATGACAATTGCAAAACCGCGTTATGATCGGTTACTGACAGGCACCTTACTAGCCGCTACAGCTGGCGGTCTCGATTCTTATACCTACTTCACACATGGTGAAGTCTTCGCCGGCCTGCAAACAGGTAACTTGATCTTACTAGGCAGTCATATTGGGCTGGGAAACTGGTCACGCGCCAGCCATTATTTAATTGCTATTTTAATGTTTATGATCGGCACCATCATTGCGCGATTCATTCAACACCGTTACCGAGAAGGTTTTCGTATGAGTCGACAAACATTTGTCGTGAGCTACGAAATCGTTCTAATGGTTCTGGCTGGCAGCATAACAGCAGTTGTGCCTACCATGGTAACCATTGGTCTGCTGTCCATGGCAGCCGCTGCCCAATTACAAGAGTTTCGACAACTGAAGGGCAAGGGGTTCACGTCATTGATGATGACTGGTAACTTACGGACGTTTGCTGAAGCCATCTATGACGGCCTGTTTAAACGAGATACATTAGCTTGGGATAACTTAACCACCATCGGTACGATTTTGCTAGGATTCGTTGCCGGGGCCGCATTAAATGGTCTGTTGATCGGCATCCTGCATGGGCAAACCATTTTTGTTTCAGCTCTTATTTTGGTGGTAACCATGTTGGCAAGCCACAGAGGCTAACACGTCCCCCCAAAACCAAATAATAATAGGTACTAGAATCACCTCTCATGGATGATTCTGGTACCTATTTTTACTTATCGTAGTGTTTCAGCTTGTCGAATCTGCACTTCACTGAGATTTCTCTTAGCTGGTTGGTGCATTGCTATTTCATTGCTTGATAATCAATGCTTGCTCAAGCCATTGATGTTTTTGTGGCTGAAGGCATAACTCGTTGTCCTCTTAGGCCATCGTGTCGAGTCGCGTTCCAACGTGTAGGCATCTCCCACTCACGCAACTCTAGTACAAATCCCTAGTGTGGGAATTGTGGGATTATTTGACTTTGTTGTGACGTGCTCGGCATTTAAACATTGTCGAAACGTGTTCCCATGGTTGAGAGCAACTGTTTACGCAACTTCCGATAAAAAACCAGAAACGGAAATTTCGGTCGAAGATTGCTGTGCTCCGCCTACAAAGCGCTTAGTTCAACACTCTATTGTGCGGTATATCCACCATCGACAACAAATTCTGAACCAGTTGCAAACTTAGATTCGTCTGAGGCGAGGTAGACACAGATGTAGGCGATGTCGTCTGGTTCACCGATATGGCCCATTGGTGTCTTTGTACGAGCTGACATAGCTTCTTCAGCACCTGGTAAATCTTCTACCAATGGTGTTTTAATGTAGCCTGGGTGAACGGTGTTAACACGAACATCATAATTCATAATCCTTCAAAGCACAGTCAACGGCTGCTGACTTTGACATGATCCGAACGCCGCCCTTTGAAGCATTGTAGGCACCCAGGTTAGGATCGCCGATAAAGCCTTCAATTGAGGACATGTTAATGATTGAAGCACCGAGATGCTTGTTCTTCATCCGTTGAATTCCTAAACGGGTACCAAAGAAGACAGCATCCAGGTTGATAGCCAATTGTTTGTGCCATTCGTCTGTCGTTGTGTTTTCAATACTCTTGTTGATGGCAATCCCAGCATTGTTGACCAACGTGGTTACAGGACCATAAGCCTTTTCGGTTTCGTCGAACAATTCGACCCAACCCTTTTCATCAGTTGCGTCATGTTTGATGAACCGAATCACGTCTTCGCCGCCGATACTCTTAGCAGCTTTCTCACCAACGTCAGCGTGACGACCGGTGATGACAACCTTGGCGCCCTCATCAACGAACCGCTTTGCGACGCCTAAGCCAATACCCAATGTACCACCAGTAACAATTGCAACTTTACCCTTTAACCGATCTGTCATGTGAATCCCTCCGAGTTAATTTTTAAGTTTATTTTGAATGAATTTAGTATAGCATATAATTTGATAAACTGTTCACAATTAGATTAAAAATCACACTATTTTCATAAATAAGTCATATTTTGGGAACTGTAATCCATGTTTCCAGGCGCTTATATAAAGCGCTTTATCTGCTATCAAATCAAAGTTTAAGTTTTTTTAAAAAATGTCCAATGTACCCAGAAGATGAATCCATATCTTTTGATTTAATTAATGAAAAATTCACAAAACACATCATTTTCAGTCAAAATTGTCCATCATTATTATTTAATGTAACAATTAGCAAGCACCCCCGTGTCCTTTTTTGAGCAAAGGCTCTATAATCAGTATCAAAGGAAGTGTTTACGATATGGCAAACGAATCAAACGAAGGCGCCGCTTGTGCCTGGCAGCCGAAAAAGAAACCATCCGCAATATTAAACCAACGCTTTTCAACCGGCGACCTGCCAATCGAACCTAACCGTTATTCATTGATTTGGGCCTATTTTTGCCCCTGGGCAAACCCCGTTAAAATGGAAATTGATCTTTTAGGACTCGACAACGTGATTGCTAGCAGCCCCATTTATTCTTTACGTCACACAGGAATCGATGACGACTGGTTCTTCGGCCCAAGTGAGACTGATGAGGACCCGATTTTAGAAATCAATCGTGTCTCGATTGCGTACAAAAAGGCTGACCCAGGCTTTGACAGCCGACCGACGATTCCAGCACTGGTTGACGTCAAAACTGGCGCTGTGGTTATTAGCCAATCTGCAACCTTGCTTGAAGAACTTGGTAGCGAATGGCGTGACTTCACTGCCCCTGATGCTCCGGACCTCTTTCCAGAAGCCGAACGTGATGACATCAGCGCGCTTAGTAAACGTATTGCCGACCTATCGAAAATCATCAACGGTGCATCAACTGCCACTTCACAAGAAGGGTTTAACCGACTCTCTGACCGGTTTTTCAATGAACTAAAGGATTTTAATCAACGGTTAGCCAATCAAGCCTATCTTTTCGGTGAGCATCTGACGACTGCTGACTTGATGTTATTTGCCCGACTATTGCGTTTTGACTTGGTTTGGTACTATACGGCAAAGCTCAATCAGCACAAACTGCAAGACTATCCTAACCTTTGGCGTTATGCCCGGGTACTGTACAGCAATCCCATCATTAAAGCAGATACCGATTTTGATAAGATCAAACAGCATTTCTATCAGGTGACGCAAAAGGTAACTAGCTTCGATCATGTGATCCCAGCCGGTCCAGATATGAGTGATTGGACTGATTAATAAAACAGACCCAGAAGTTGTTGTCATTTATATGACATGCAGCTTCTGGGCCTATTTTTTAAAAAATAAATTAACGCTTCCTATATTAGTCGTTTAATCATCAACGACCGAAAACCGCTCGTGCAAATGTGTTGGGTTCTCAATCTCATCAAGCACTGCGCTGGCAAGATTGCCAGTTGATACTTTAGATTGCCCCTCTTTATTAGTTAACAAGTCATCTTTTCCAATCCGATAAGTCGTCTTAGGCCCCGGCACAAAACTTGCTTGTGGTGAAATAGCAGTCCAGTTGACGTTATCGACCCACTGCAGAAAGGCATATTCGTGGACTTGTTGAATAGGTGTTTGAATCCAAGGTTGTCCGGCATTTTCCTTCAAAATATTGTCCAGCAATGGCTGACCATTTGCCTGTTTAAGCGAACTGGCACCCAAAATAAAGAACAACGTTGTGGTTGCATCATTACGAAAGGCACTAACCAAACGAGCCGCTAAGTCTAAGTGCTGATATGTAGCCTCTCTTGAAGCAAAAGCGTCCACAACGTAGTCAAAATTTGACAGATCATCGTAGGTCAACGATAACGCATCTTTTTCAATGACCGGTACGTCACTGCCCAATATCTTATTTGCCTTAGCCGTACTACGCACAATTGCCGTTACTTCAATGCCCCGAGCCTGTGCCTGTTTGACAATTTCTTGACCAGTATGCCCAGTCGCACCAATGACACCAATTTTCATTTTGAACACCTCGTTGAATTAATTTGTTGCTAGAGTTACTTAAAGTCTAGCACTGCTAACGATGACAGCGTTCGAATAGGCTCATGGCAGTAAATTTTCTAAATTTCTAGCCGAAACGATTGGCGCCCGAAATGCCGAGACAACATTGCTCAAATGGTAGAAAGAAGTACCACATAGCACAAGCTACTGCTACCGAATGACCAATACTGATATCGGTGCGTATTTTGCCATATATGCAGCTTGGCTCCCAAAACGTCGCTTGATGCCCTTCTTCGCAATGGATCCTATGATCAATAGGTCCGGATTAACATGGGGAATAATGTTCTTCACAATTGTTTCCCCCGCATCACCTTCATCGACAATTAAGTCGACATCTTTGACGCCAGCCGCTTTCGCCTGACGCTGATAATCCAACAGATGGTTTTCCAGATCACTGCGCTCACCATGAATATAATCCTTATCCAGAGCTTGGTAAACGCTCATATCATCGCTTTCGAGTACCGAAGCAATCGTCAACTTAGCGCTCAGTTTCACGGCGTAGTGAATCGCGTAATCAAATGCGAGTAATGCATCTTCAGAATCATCGACCCCAACTAAGATACTTGTAAAATCAGTTTTAGCCATTATCTGACCCTCCCTTAATTTGCAGTGCCAGCTGCCGGGTTATTTTTGTCGGCATTAGCAATCTGAGCTTCCAGCCGCTTATTGCCTTTATACAGGTCATAAATGGTCCAGATCAACAGCGCTAACACGGCAACAATTAAAACGTAAGCAATCAGATTAGCCGTCTGTGTTTGCGCCGCCGTGATGTTTGCACCATAGAATCCAGCGATGGCATCAGGCAAGCCTTTCATGTTTAAAAACGTCAGTGCAATCACTGAGAACCAGCCACAGACTTTAACCCACATATGATTTTTGAACCGTTCCCCCATTTCCAATTTACTGTTCGTCATCATCAGCAACGGCAACATTGAAAATGGTAAGGCGAATGCCAAGAAAACTTGTGAGTTGTTCATCAGATTATTCAACGCCTCATGTTGCTGAATTGGCGTGTCGCGACCAGTTAAGGCAACGCAGAACAGAACAGGAATGACTGAAATAACTCGGGTGACTAAGCGCCGGAGCCATAGTGGCATCCGCATATGAACAAAGCCTTCCATAATCACCTGACCGGTTAAAGTCCCAGTGATGGTTGAATTTTGACCAGATGCTAACAGTGCGACTGCAAATAAAATGGACAGCACACCAGATTTAGCGACACCAATCAAAACACCATTGCTTAACATCGACGTGTCGGAAAGTGCTTGAAATAAGCCGAAAAACGAAGGATCCTTCACGGCACCGCTCCTAAAGACGGCAACCCCCATGATCAGCAGCAATGAGTTCACAACGAAGGCCAGCGATAGTTGAATGTTGGAATCCCAAGTTGAGAACCTTACCGTCCGAGCAACGTCTTCTTCGTCGTTGTGATCCATTTTCCGTGTTTGGGAAATGGCCGAATGCAGGTACAAATTATGCGGCATAACGGTGGCGCCAATGATGCCTAACGCACCGGTCAATGGTGTATCTCCGTTGACGTGAATGGCACCCGAGAAGGTGTTGCCATTTGGGACTAATCCGGCAATCACACCACTCCAGTTAGGACTCGACAGCGCGACTTGATACGCAAAAACCAATAAGATTACTAAAATCAAACAAACGACGATTGCTTCAATTTTCCGGAACCCAATTTTCGTTAATAATAGCAGTACTAAAACATCAAGAACCGTGATCAAAACAGAAATCACTAATGGAATATGGAACAGAAGGTACAGTGCAATGGCTGCCCCAATAACTTCGGCGATATCCGTCGCCATAATTGCTAATTCAGTAAGGAGCCACAACACGATTCCCAGAGATTTGCTGGTCCGAGCCCGAATTGCTTGGGCAAGGTCCATCTGACTCACGATGCCAAGTTTAGCTGCCATGTACTGCAACAACATCGCAATCAAACTTGACATTAAGATAACAGACATCAATAAATACTGAAAATTTTGACCCCCGGTAATGGAAGTAGACCAGTTACCTGGATCCATATACCCGACTGCAACAAGCGCACCGGGTCCGGAGTACATGAATAACGCCTTCCAAAACCCGATATTCTTTGGAACTTCAACGGTACCATTGATTTCTTCCAACGACTTTCCGTTGGCGTATTCAATCAAATGATGCTTTCTTGGTTGATCTGCCAAAATTAAAACCACCTTTCTATTTGTGACCACACACATTGTACAATAAAGTTTATGTCATTCAAATAGAAGTTTAGGTATTCCTTAATAGATATTCTATAGAATCAAATATAGTTAACGCTTTCTTTGCTGTTTTAATAGGTTTTACAATATTTTCATAATTAATAAACTTTTTTTCTGTGTCCCAAACATTTATCAGACGAATTGCTAATATATGACATATGTCTGATTTATTAGGGTGTTATAAATGTTTCAAAATGGTCATAATGTCGCTAATTATCATTTAACAATTATTTTCATAATTATATAATTGACTTTTATTTTCGGTTATCCTAACATAGACATGAACTTAATTGTTCAAAGTAGTGCGTTCAACCAACTACTTTTCTATGGGCTAAAGTACCGAACCCACATGGATTCGGTACTTTTTAAATTTCTCCTATCATCCGTTACTGAATAAGCGTTCCACTCCCACAAGGCGTCTCTGGAAAGGGACGCCTTTTTCGTAGCTGTGCCAAAATAAAACTGGAGCAAAAGTCTATATTAGGGATAAAGATGATTAGTCCTTCCCGTTTATTTAGCTAAGACGAGCAAGCAACCGCCCCCAGCCACATAAGAGCCCCATCTAAAACCTAAGTTCAGGATTTTAGATGGGGTCCTTAAAGTTTGGACGCAAATCCGCCTTTTTGTCATGCTCTTATTCTTATGATTACTCATACATTTATTTTTCATGACTCTTTCTCGGCAACCGAGCGGAAACGAGTTCCTCAAACCAAAGACTTGCACAGAAGCGGACTATTTTACAAAATCTAAGCCCAGGATTTTATAAAATAGTCCGCTTCTGCTCCAGTCTTTAACCGGTTTGTTCCACTCTCTCCTAAGATTAACCAAGGAAATAAATTTATACCGCTCTTTCTAGGCCACCGAGCGGAAACGAGCTCCAGAAAGCAGAGACCGGCCACGTAAGCGCCATTAGAGACAAATCCAAGATCGGGATTTGTCACTAATGGCGCTTACGTTCTGGTCTCTAACCGCTTTCTTCCACTCTCTTTCCTTC
>NZ_AYYR01000054.1:0-91584 GCF_001435975.1 Secundilactobacillus collinoides DSM 20515 = JCM 1123 | reverse complement strand
AAAGACTTGCACAGAAGCGGACTATTTTACAAAATCTAAGCCCAGGATTTTATAAAGCCCAGGATTTTATAAAATAGTCCGCTTCTGCTCCAGTCTTTAACCGGTTTGTTCCACTCTCTCCTAAGATTAACCAAGGAAATAAATTTATACCGCTCTTTCTAGGCCACCGAGCGGAAACGAGCTCCAGAAAGCAGAGACCGGCCACGTAAGCGCCATTAGAGACAAATCCAAGATCGGGATTTGTCTCTAATGGCGCTTACGTTCTGGTCTCTAACCGCTTTCTTCCACTCTCTTACTACTTAACCACACTATCCCGCAACTGACGTAAATGTTCGAATAAAACACCATCCCGCAGACCGCTGTTTGAAAACGTGATTCGGTCTGAATCTAAATAGCGCATCATCAATACCAGTGGGATCAATCCGCCAACAATGATATCCGCGCGGTCCTTGCTCAACCCTGGAATCTGTTTGCGGCCGTCTAAATCACGATCCACAATTTTCGAAAAGGTATTGTCCACAACTTCACGACTCAATTGATAGCCGTGAATGTCTTCATAATCCGAGAATCGGTTGTAACGGCGATCAATCTTAGCCAGGGTTCGATTGCATCCGCCTAACCCGATAATCGGTAAATGCAGGCCATTACGCAACCACCAGACGCCAGACAATAGGTTATTCACGTATGTCATAACGTTAAACAAGTTACTGGCAGGAATCACGTCAGCCGGCAGATAGCCCTGCGTCAGCGTGACGCTGCCGATTGGAATGCTGATCAGATGCTTCACTTTGTTGTTCTGCACCAAAATGATTTCAGTGCTGGCACCTCCCGTATCCAAGATTACAGCGTTGGGCATGGGCAGCGTCTCACTCACCCCAAGGTAATCGTAATAGGCTTCCGTTGTGCCGGGAATCACCTTGAGGTCGATACCCAGTTCAGCCACCTGTTTTAAAAAGGCCTTCTGGTTACTAGCCTGCCGTGTCGCCGCAGTCGCAATTGCCTTCACTTGTACATTTTTTTCCTTATCATAGATTGTTTTAAATTCTTTCAACGCGCCTAATGTCCGGTCGATGGCTTCCGGCTGCAAAATGCGCTCCGCACCCATATTTTCCGACAACCGCACATATGATTTCAGTTGTGTGACCGGCGTTGTTTCGCCATTATCGTCAATTCTAGTCACACTCAGACGAGCCGAATTTGATCCTAAATCAATTACCGCAAAATTTTCCACTAAGCGTCACTTCCATCAGGGTTGGCAGAATCAGACTGATCAGGTGTTTCCGGTTGGCGTTCACCCGCCGATTGCAAACTTGATAACTTATTTTGTTCAGCGCGTGCTTGCGCAAATGCCACTTTCTTTTCAGCGTCTGCGACAAACACCGCTTGCGATTCATTCGCCGGTTTCCCGCCGCGACTAACACGTTTGTAAGTGTTGTCCGCCGCGAGAACCCGCGTCTTAACGTTGTCCGTCCACATAATGTCATAAATGGCCAAAACTCGGTCCCGCAAATCAGACTGTTTCACTGGAAATAGCAGTTCGACCCGCCGATTCAGATTTCGCGTCATCATGTCGGCACTCGACAGAAAGACAGTTTGTTCACCGTTGAAATCAAAGATGTAGATCCGGCTGTGTTCCAAGAATCGGCCAACGATCGAATGCACCGTAATGTTGTCGCTGACGTCCTTAATACCGGTTCGCAAACAACAAATACCCCGCACGATAATATCAATTTCAACCCCCGCGTGCGACGCGCGATACAGATGTGCGATAATTTCCTGATCGGACAGCGAATTCATTTTCATCTGAACGTGGGCAGTGCCGCCGTCCTTTACCACTTGAATGGCCGCGTCCAGTTTTTCATCGATAAAGTCGCGAATGCCCTCTGGTGAGATGTGCAGTTCGTGGAAAAACGGCGGCCGTGAATAGCCGGACAACATGTTAAAGATGTTAGTGGCATCGATTCCCATGTCGTTGTTAGCTGTGAACAACCCCATGTCCGTGTAGAAGTGAGCCGTCGCATCGTTATAGTTCCCGGTTCCCATGTGCATGTACCGGCGAATGCCGTTTTCTTCTCGGCGAACGACCAGCGACAACTTGCAGTGAGTTTTCAGGCCAATCAGGCCATAAATAACGTGACAGCCCATCGTTTCCAATTTTTTAGCCCAATGCACATTATTTTGTTCATCAAACCGCGCTTTAACTTCTACCAAAACGGTAACCTGTTTCCCATTTTGCGCCGCCTGTCCCAAATAACGAATAATTGGTGAATCACCAGATACCCGGTACAGGGTCATTTTAATGGCCAACGTGTCGGGATCACTTGACGCTTGACGAATAGATTCGACAACGGGGTCAAATTTATCGTAGGGGTGCTGCATCAGCCAATCATGTTGACTGATGGCATCAAAAATGTTGCTCTGAGCGGACAGTGCCTTAGGCTGGTAGGCCTTATACTTTGGGTATTTCAGGTCATCATGCCCGTTTGTTTCCTTAACCACGTGCTTCAAGAAGGTCAGGTCGAGCGGCCCTTGGACCTCGTAGATGGCAAACGGCTCAACGTTGAGTTCCGTGGTCAATCGTTTCAATAATTTCTTACTGATACTGCTCTCAACTTCCAATCGGATCACGTCCCCGTGCTCCCGCAGTTTCAACTGCTGCTGGACCTCTTTCAGCAGGTCGGACGTATCCTCTTCAGCGACATCCAAGTCCATGTCCCTAATCACCCGAAAAGCGCTGCTGGATTTAATTTTGTAGTTCACAAACAGCTGACTCACAAATTCTTTGACCACGTCTTCGATTAAAATGAAGGCATTATCGTCATCGGGCAGTCGCAACACCCGCGGAAAAACATCCGGGATCTGCAGTGTGGCGTACAACGGTTCATCGTTGCCGCCCTTCTTTAGCTGAATTGCCAAATTCAGGGTGTCATTTGCGATAAACGGAAACGGTCGTGAGCTGTCATCTGCCATGGGCGTCAGAACCGGATAAAGGTCGTCATGAAAATAGTTCTTAATGTACTGATATTGTTTGTCCGTTAACTGTTTGACCGTTTTCAGATGGATACCTAATCGTTCACAATCCGGCAACAGATTGTCCAACGTCTGGTACTGCTTGGTCAGCTGCACGTGAGCCTTTTGGTTAACCGCTTTTAACTGTTCCTCAGCCGTCATGCCTGACGCCTCTGGTTCCGGGTAGTTGACCGCCGCCAGTTTAGCCAGTGACGCCACCCGTACCATGAAGAACTCGTCAAGGTTACTCTGGGTAATACTTAAAAAAGATAACCGTTCCAAAAACGGGTTGGCCTCGTCACGGGCCTCTTCCAAGACCCGGTCGTTAAAGTCCAACCAGCTGAGTTCCCGGTTCGTGTAGTAATCAAAGTTGTTATAGTCGATTTTCTCGCTCATGTCGAAACACTCCTTTTTGTGTCAGTGTTTTGCGCCCCAAATGTCACCCTGAAAATCAGCTTTCAGGTTGTAACTTGTACTCACCTCTTATAATACCGCGGAACGCCATTGTTTTTCCCGTATTCTGTACTGAAAATTTTCCTGGTTGCATTCGGTGGCAATAAAACTCGTAGAAGATTCTCGTTTTCACCCGAAAACAGAGGGGCTAAACGCTTCGAAAATCACAGGCGAGGCAACGTTTTTGCCTTGTGTTTTGAGCTTATATATATTATAAGATTATTAAATTAGCAAAACCGAATTCTTTCCGATTCTCAAGATGGGCAAACTTCGATATAATAGAGGAACGACTATTGAGAAAGAAGGGATGCACCTTGCTCGTGAAATTCTTGAACATCGACGTTCCAGATCGCTAATTATTTATTTTCGGAAGGATGATTATTTTAATGGCAAACGAAACAGATTCAATTTCTAATAAAACCCCCGACGCGCCGCAGGAAAACACGGACGCCGGACCCAGTCAGCAACAAATTTGGGCGCAGACAACGACCGCATTGGAAGAACAGTGGCACACCAACTGTGAAGATGGATTAACCACCCAGGAGGCAAAGACCCGTTTCAACCAACAGGGGCCAAATGAACTGCAGGCGAAAAAGCCATCCAATTTGTTGCGATTCTTAAAACAGTTTAATAGCAGTATCATCTACATCTTGGCGGCTGCAGCCATCATTACCTTTTTGCTGCATCGGTATTCGGATTCAATCGTTATCGGGCTGGTGATCATCGCCAACGCCCTAATCGGTTATTTCCAAGAAATTTCGGCGGACAACGCACTGGATAAGATCAAGGAACTGCTGGTCTCTGAAAACTACGTCATCCGTGACGGTCAAAAGGTTGAGCTCCCTTCGCGTGAACTCGTTACCGGTGACCTTGTTCAATTGGAAGCCGGCGATTCGGTACCAGCTGACATGCGCTTAATTTCTGCCGATAACCTGAACATCCAGGAATCCGTCCTGACCGGGGAAACCAATTCGGTCGAAAAAACGGAGGATCCGCTTGATGCTGATAGTTTACCGTTAGCCGAACGCAGTAACATGGCATTCGCGTCAACGGCCGTTACCAGCGGTTCCGGTCTTGGTATTGTGATTGCCACCGCGACCCATACTGAAATCGGTAAAATTCAGCAGGACGTAGCAGAGGTCAAGGCTAAGCCAACGCCGCTGATGCAGAACCTGAACCGGCTTGGCTTCGGTTTATCCGTTGCTATCGTGATTGCCGCCGTGCTGTTGTTCGTCCTCGGGATGATCACCCAAGTGTACAGCCTGCCAACATTGCTGATTGCCGTGATCACCATGGTCGTGGGGTCGATGCCGGAAGGATTGCCCGCCAGTACCTCAGTGGTGCTGGCCATGGGGACCCGTCGGTTGACGAAACAGCACGCCATCGTCAAGACGTTGCCAGCTGTGGAAACGTTGGGTGCCGTGGACATTGTCAATACCGACAAGACCGGGACGCTGACGAAGAATGAAATGACGGTCACCGACATTTTGACCAACCATCACGCCTATACCGTTTCCGGGGTGGGTTACGATTCTGAAGGGCAAGTGTTAAACGATAGTGCGCAGCCGGTCAGCTGGCAGGACAACCATGATCTGAATTGGTTAGTCAACATTGCTGGTCAGACCTCTGACGCCGCCTTCCATGAGGAAAACGGCCAGTGGATCTTAGCCGGTGAGCCAACTGACGGTGCCTTGACTGCGCTGTATCACAAACTGACTGGTAGTGAACCAGAATTAAATGAAATTGAATCGTTGCCGTTTGACTCCGCTTTCCGTTATTCAGCACGATTAGTCGACATGGATCAAGAGCGTGTTCTCCTCGTTAAAGGAGCACCGCAGACCTTGATCCGATTGATTCAAGATCACGGCGGGGACACGTCACTCGACCAGTGGCAGTCCCGTTTAGATACGTTGACGCACCAAGGAAAACGGGTGGTGGCACTCGCCTACCAGTCCGTTGCGTCGGATGAAACAGAAATTGAGCCAAACCAAATTGGGGATGGTTTGGTTATCGTTGGGATGGTCGGCATCATCGATCCGCCGCGTCCCGAAGTTGCTAAGGCCGTTCAACAATTACGATTTGCCGGTATTCAAGTCAAAATGATCACCGGTGACGACCCCGATACCGCAGCCGCTATCGCCAGTCAGTTGAACCTGGCGGAAGTGCCAAAGGCCATTACCGGCCCGGAAATTAACGAAATGAGCGATGAAGAACTCACCGCCAAAATCGACACCTACACCGTTTTTGCCCGAACCACACCCGCCGATAAGCTGCGGATTGTCCGAGCACAACAGGCCCGTGGTCACGTTGTCTCGATGACCGGTGACGGTGTCAACGACGCGCCCGCCCTTAAGCAAGCCGATATCGGGGTTGCCATGGGGATCAAGGGAACCGACGTCGCCAAAGGCTCAGCCGATATGGTTTTGGCCGATGACAACTTCACCACCATTTTAACGGCGGTGCGTGAAGGCCGCCACGTCTTCGATAATATCCGTAAAACGATTCGGTTCCTATTACCAACAAGTTTCGCTGAAGGCCTGATTGTGGTTCTGAGCATCCTCTTAGACCAATCATTGCCGCTGTTCCCAACTCAATTGTTGTGGATCAACATGGTCTCCGCGTTAACGATTCAATTCGCGTTCATCTTTGAACCCGCCGAAAACGACATCATGGCGCGGGGACCCCGAGATGTGAAAGCCGGAATTATGAGCAAGTTTGACGTTGTGGAAGTCATTTATGTCTCACTGTTGATCTCCGGTTTGGGGATGCTGGCTTACGACATGCTGGTCAACCACTCGATCACAGCTGCCGTTGGGAGCACTATGACGTTGAACGTGGTCATCTTTGGGAAGATTTTCTACCTGTTTAACCTCCGGAACAACCACCCGGTCATTTCCAAGTACTTCTTCCAAAACAAAATGGCGTTCTATATTATCGGCCTGCTGATCGTCCTCCAACTAGGTATCATCTACCTGCCGTTTATGCAGGGGGTCTTCCATACTACAAGTGTGAACTTCTGGTACGGTTGGGGCATTCCAATCATCGCTGGCTTTGTCGTCCTTGTTGTAACCGAAATCGTGAAACTGTTCCGGTTGCGCTGGGATGATATGCACCAGTCTCGGATGGGTAAATAATTTCTGTAAGAATAAAAAAACAGCGGTTGATTCTCATTTAAGAATCAACTGCTGTTTTTGTGCAAAAAGGGTCGTCTCCTCTGAGTTTAAATCAACTTTGAATCAACATTCTAACTGAATGTTTAGTACTTGAAAGGATTGCTGATTTAAATGCGTCCTCTTTCTAAATTAAGCATTAGAGGATCTTGGAAATGGCTCGTTGTCATTTTTTTACTATGAAAATTCAGCAACCAACTGCTTAGAATCAATCGCTTATTCGTGATGCATGCCTCTTCTGTGTTTGAAAAATCAGGTGAGGTTTAAGAATAAATACGACACCTTTCAGAACAAGCCCCAATTGAATTCAACTTCAGAGATATTATTGATGTCGTAGAATGGTTTACTATGTTAATCAACTTTTCCGATACCTGACTATTCTTCACTATTTCAGTAAACTTCAGTATATTATTCCCCAATCTAAAGTCTCGACAATTGGCAATCACAATATTTTGGGACGCTATTACAGTTACCAATTGTTTGGAAAAAATTCTCTAATACCCTATCTTAACTGGAACGAGACAAGAAAAGTCGGCTACTATCAAATTTATAACAGTAGCCGACGGGTACACTAATTTACTTTTTTATTCAATGGCTATCTTCAACGAAAATAATTACTGATTATACTTTCGTTCCATGATAAGTTGAATAGTCTCATTCATCTTCTGACTATACTTATCATCCTTCAACAGCATCGTGGTAATGTTATCCAGTACAAACATGGCAGCAAACTGACTGTTTACAAAACGAGTATCACTAATGACGCTCGAATTTTTAACAAGAATCGAAACATCTGCCAGTTTAGTTAAAGTACTATCTGCGACACCAGTCAGGCCAACAACCGTCACACCTCTTTTTTTTGCAAGTTCAACCGCATCGTTAACATCTTTAGTTTCACCCGAACTTGATAAAACAATCATCAGATCCAAATCTGACATTACACTTGCATTGATAAACATCATATGACTGTCTACTGTATAGAAAGCAGCTAATCCCATCCGAATTAATCGTTGCGTCATTTCTTGTGCAGAATAACCTGAACTACCTAATCCATAAATATAAATTCGACGTGCTTTTTTTATTAGTGCCACAATTTCATCCAGTTGTTTCGGATTTAATTGATTCCAGGTGCTTTGCAAAACATGTAAATAGATTTCCGAAACACTATTCAATGTTGGACTGCCCTGTGCCATATCGTGTTTTTCGCCAATTTGAAGCGCAAGTTCAACTTTAAAGGAAGAGAAATCAGCACACCCAACACGTCGAACAAACCGAGTCACGGTCGCACTGCTCACTCCAACTGCTTTCGCTAAATCAGCGATACCCATGGTTTGTATTTGTTTAGGATTTTGAATCACTTTCATGGCAATTTTTCGTTCTTGCCGTGAAAGATGAGCCAGTTCAGCTTCCATTCGATCTAAAAGAGTTGTGTCATCTTCCATCGGATACACCTGTTCCCATTAAATCCTAGTTAGTTGTTAACTGCTGCCATAAACCGTTTTGCAATCTCTAAAGGGCGCGTAATTGCGCTGCCAACAACAGTGGCATGAACTCCAAGATCAAGTACTTTTCGTGCTTTTTCAGGTGTATCAACCTTGCCTTCAGCAATGACAGGGTGCTTGGCAATTTCAAGAACTTGTTTTAGATACTCAAAATTGTTTTCAGCAATGTTCATACCGTCTGTATCAGGCGTGTAACCATGCATTGTTGTGCCGATAATATCAAATCCGAGTGCATCAGCCTCTCGAACGTTGTCTAACGTAGCTGTATCAGCCATCAACAAAGTTTCCGGAAATTCCTGTCGAAACTGAGAAACAATTTCTGTTAGTGAATCACCGTTGGGCCGTTTCTGACCGGTAACTTGAGTGGCAACTACCGGAACGCCGGTGGCTGCTACCGCCCGCATTTCTTTGATAGTTGGTGTAATGTAAACACCTGAATCCGGATAATCAACTTTGGCAATTCCAATAATTGGTAATCCTGTTTCATCTTGAATCGCTTGAATATCAACTACTGAATTAGCACGTAATGCTGGAGCACCGGCCATTTTAGCGGCACGAGCCATCCGTGCCATAATAAACGAACTGTGTAACGGTTCATCAGGCAACGCCTGACAAGAAATAATGAGATGTCCTTTCACTGTGTCTAAAAATGTATTTGCCATAATTATATACTCTTTTCGCTATTTTCTGTTTTCCAAACCCCGGATTATTAGTTTTTAAAGTAAGTTTCGTAAATTTTTTTGGCACCTGACGCCATCGCCGGATTAGGTTTACTCATTGGCGCCTTGCTATAGCCAGCGTGAACACCTAACTCTTCAAATATGAGCTTGATCGATGGATACAAATCGTTGTCAATCAAATCCAGAATGAAATCATTAGAAACATTCTGTAATTCAAAAGCCTTCTTAATGTCGCCCGAATCGAAAGCAGCCATCTCTGCTTTTGCACGTTTAGCGTTCAAATTAAAGGTTGAGCCAATTGCGCCATCGATTCCAAGCGGCAATGCAGAAATCAACATTTCATCTGTGCCAAAGTAAATAACTTTATCAGGGAAAGCAGCACGCAATCGTTGCAACAATAAGAAATCGTTATTAGTGTATTTAACACCAATGATTTTCGGGTTGTCAAACAACTTAGTGAATTGATCAAGAGAAAGCGAAACACCAGATAATGCAGGTATTGAATAAATAATAAGTTGCGTGTTTAAGCCTTCCAGAATCATATCATAGTAATTTTTAATTTGTTCGAAACTAAAATGATAATAAAATGGTGGTACGGCTGAGATTGTCTTGTAACCAAGGTCAACAGCATATTTTGCTAACTTTTTGGCTTCCATGACATCCACTGATCCGACTTGGGCAATCAAATCAACTTTACCGGCCGTTTCTTCATAAGCAATTTTATAAACCAATTCACGTTCTTCAGTACTTTGCATGAAGCTTTCACCCGTAGACCCCCCTACGTACAATCCATCAACCTCATTGTGGTCAATGTTATAGCGAATCATTTCCCGAGTTCCTTGTTCGTTAATGGTGTTATCTTTGTTAAATGATGTCATTAATGCAGCATAAAGTTTTCTCATGGTTAAGACTCCTATTGGATTATTTTGTGGTCGGTAATAATCAGCTATTTAATATCAACCGCTGACAACACTGTACGATATGAAAATTATTTTTTCAATATAAAAATGTGAAAAATAATTTCATTTATTCAGTGCAGTGTAATATCGTAAGCGTTTACAAGCACTCAAAATAATTAATATTTTTTGATTTTTCTACCGACACACATTCTTCAAAGGTTTACAAAAACGGAAAAATCGTGTCTAATGACTCCTGTAACTAAATAGAGAAGCGAGATGATTCTTATGGATGACGTCTACTTGGCATTTGATGTTGGCGGCACATCAATCAAGTCGGCCTTAATAAAAAATGATTTCACGATTATTGACCGCAACAGTGTAAAAACTAATCGTAATTTGAACAATGAGATAATAGACTACTTGACTGACACAGCAAGCAGGTACCAACATTTGTATCACGTTGTGGGTATCGGCGTTTCAACTGCTGGTATTGTTGATCAAACAGGAACGATTAGGTATGCGGGACCTACTATCTCGAACTATCAAGGCACAGCAATTAAATCCACATTAGAAACTAAAACCAATCTACCTGTTAATGTTGTAAACGACGTTGACGCTGCGTTATTAGGTGAGCTCCTTGCCGGTAGCGCAAAAGATACCACTAGTGCCTATTGTATTGCCCTAGGTACTGGGATTGGCGGTGCTTTCGCTATTAATGGAAAACTCTATTCTGGTGCACATAATAACGCTAACTCAATTGGATATACTCGCTTTCAACCACAAACAGACACTTACTTTGAACAGCGGGCAGCAACACTGACATTAGATACCGAACTTGCTAAGCTAAATGTCAGTGTCAAAGATGGATTTAATCTAGCAAAGAATGGCAGGCAACCTTATCTGCATATCATTGAAAATTGGATTAATCAAATTGCGACTGGAATAGCCGATATTTTGCTCGTATTAGATCCAGAGGTCTTAATTATCGGAGGTGCTGTCGCCCAACAAGGTAATTATTTGCTCAAACTATTAAACCGCGCACTAACCGTATATATCCCTGCCGATTTGTTTCAAACAGACTTAAAGACTAGTAAATTAGCAAATGACGCCCAACTATTGGGTGCAATTTCATCATTTTTAAAATAAAAGCGTTTACATTTTTAGGAAGACATGCTATTCTACTTTTTGTAATAATCAGCCAATTAAAAATTAACCGCTACATCGTCCTGAGATTTGAGGTCTTAGGGGGTTGTAGCGTTTTTTGTTTTTATAAATGAGCGATTTTTATGAAAGAAGTGACCATCATATGCATGCTTCAATTAATACTGCTATCTTCCTAACCAGCATTCAAAATGGTAATACTCAAAGCGATTGTCTTTGCACACTTGTGAATCAACCGATTGACAACATTGAAGTACGGGGTGAACTATTTGATACCACAACTAAGGATCAAGAATTAAAAGCAATTGGGCAACTTTGCCATGATAATCACTGGGGTCTTTACTATTCTATTCCTGAAGAACTTTTCTCAAATGGTCAAATCAATGAAAATCTAGCAGAATACCTTTACATGGCAGATCACTATAACATCAACGGGCTGAAAATAAGTTTAGGTGATGGCACCGATATTAAGTCGATTACTCTTAAACGACTGTCAAAACAGCTACAAACAAGTAAGGTTAAGCTAACAGTTGAAAATCAACCTAATTCCAATTCAGAAATGCCAGCCTTTACCGAGGCTGTTCATCGCTTATTGACCCTAGTGCCAGAACTAGGCTATACATTTGATTCAGGCAACTGGTACTGGATCAATCAACGTCCAGAAACCGCATTTGATTCCTTGGAAGATGTCACTTCAGTATTTCACTTAAAAGATATCGAGCATCAAGAAACTGTTATGCTCGACCATGGT
Organism: Secundilactobacillus collinoides DSM 20515 = JCM 1123; assembly: GCF_001435975.1. Lineage (GTDB taxonomy): Bacteria > Bacillota > Bacilli > Lactobacillales > Lactobacillaceae > Secundilactobacillus > Secundilactobacillus collinoides. Next base: position 79,959 of record NZ_AYYR01000054.1, on the reverse strand, counting down.
GAGACTGAATGGCGACCAATGTTAAACAAACTAGATAGAAATGTACCGGTATTTTTAGAATACGAAATTGACTCAAATAAAATCAATAATCAAATTGAGTTGGTTAATGACGCACTAAGTCAGCGTTAATATTATCGATTTCATTCAATTAGAAAGTAGAGGCCAACGCTATTATGGTTAAACACAGTTTTGGGACACTCAATTGGATTGTCCTAATTGCTTACCTGATCATCATGATTTTTATCGGAATGAGCTTTAGTAAAAAAAGTCAACAAAGTTCTCAATCATTTTTCAAAGCCAGCAACAGTTCTGTACCTGCTTGGGCAGTTGGATTTAGCATTTTTGCCACAACCTTGAGTGCAATCACCTACATGTCTACACCAGAAAAATCTTTCTTAACCGACTGGGCATATGCATTTGGTAACTTGGCTATTTTCCTAATTGCGCCAATTTTGATTCATTTTTATATTCCATTTTTCTCAAAACTTAATGTTACAACCGCCTATGAATATTTGGAATTTCGTTTCAATCCGTTCTTAAGAGTCTTCAGCAGTATTCTCTTTGTCCTATTCCACATTGGTAGAATTGCCATTGTTATCTATCTTCCAACCGTGGCCTTAGACTCCATCATTAATATTAATCCCTACTTAGTAGCTGCCCTTATTACAATATTGTGTATCATTTACACATACCAAGGCGGAATGGAAGGTGTCATCTGGAGTGATGTTATTCAAGGCATTCTGTTATTAATTGGGGCCGCATTGATTATTTTCTTTGCCGTTCACGGTACTCACGGCGGAGCAGCGACAGTCGCGAATGACATTTCAACAAAAGGTAAATTATTAACAAAAGCGGACTTTGCTTGGAGTGTCACTAAATCTACCGTCCCAATCATTTTGCTAGGTCAGATTTTCAATACACTTTATCAATACACCGCTAGCCAAGATGTTGTTCAACGATACACTACGTCTACAGATAATAAGCATATCGCAAAATCTATTTGGACTAATGCATTGCTTTCACTAATTACGATTCCATTATTTTACGGAATGGGCACCGTACTATACAGTTTCTACAACCATGGTGGCCAGTTACCAGGAGGTTTTAACACAACGGCACTAGTCCCTTACTTTGTTCTGACAGAAATTCCTGCTGGAGTGGCCGGTCTGATTATTGCAGCTATTTTTGCCGCATCACAAGCCACTATTGCGTCTAGTTTAAATAGTACTGCCGCCTGTTTAGTTACTGACTTTCAACAAAGGTTCATGAAGGATAAAAGCGATAAGATGAGTATGCGTATTACCCACTTAAGTATCCTGATCTGTGGGACTCTGGGATTGATTGCAACACTTGTCCTCATCAAATTGCATAGTTCTGATATGATTGATAAGTATCTTGGCCTCTTTGGTTTGTTTGGTGTTCCAATTGCTGGAGTGTTTGCCTTAGGAATCCTTAGCCATCGTGCCAATGGATTTGGGGCAACAATTGGAATGCTTGTTACCACCGTTATCTGTTATGTCATTCAGTTAAATGGTATTAATGCACTATTTGTCAGCATTGTTGGTTTTCTTGGTGCTATGATTTTGGGTTATGTTTTCAGCTTCTTGAAACCAGGGCACAAACAAGATATCACTGGATTGACTTACAAAACAATCAATGAAGAAGTTAAACGGTAATGACAAAAAAGCGAACCTAAGTAGGTTCGCTTTTTTGCATCTAACAACGGCCACTGCCACCCTTATTTCTAATCACATACCGCATACCTGACTGTCACCACTAAAAATACCGTATGTTCGCACAAATAAAGTGTTCAGTGCACCGACATTTGAAATTGTTCATGTCGATTGATGGAATCCACCGTCACCGTTTCGCCATCTGTAATGGCGTCACACCAAAAATCACCGTGCAATTGATCAAAAAATTTGAATAGATACCCATTATTACCATCAGGGGTCTTGCAGCGCTCCACAAGACCTGCTGTCCCGTCAGAAAGTTTTACGGGTTGTTCTGCGTCAGTTTGATGTACAAACAAAGTTGTCATCTCACTCACCTCCACTCTTAGTGTAGCACCTTAACCACCTAGCGAGGACGTAAACGAGAATATATTTCTTCTTTTACTATTAGGAAATAAAATTATATTTTCAATCTAACCACTGACAAACCGCTAAAATGCTACTCTCATCAGCAGTTTAGCGGTATACTTTACACTGTTTGAATCATGATAATATTACTCACTGACACCGTAACCAATCGCAAATAATCGAGGCGAACCATGAAGAATCAAAAAGATGCTGGGCAAGCTATTTCAATGTTGGCCAATAAGATTCGGCGCCAACTTGATAAATTTGCCAGCAAATATGAATTCAGCGGCACCCAGGGTCGCGTTCTGCTCTACATTCTGGCCCAAAGCCGCCTGCACCCCGTTTTTCAAAAAGACATCGAGGTCGAGTACAGCTTGCGGGCACCAACCGCGACCAACATGCTCAAGGAAATGGTCCGGAAGGGCTTGATCAATCGCCAGCCAACAGTGTATGACAACCGGCTCAAACAGATTATCCCAACGGAAAAGGCACACCAGTTTGAAACCCAGATTCTCGCCGACATCAACGGCCTCGAACACCGGTTAGCACGTCACATTACCGCCGATGATCTCAATACATTCTTAAACGTTGTCGACCAGATGCTAGTCAATTTATCCGATTAAAAACCGTTTTGTGCAGTCGCTAAGATTGCCCAAAACGGTTTTTTAGTGTTGCTTTCAACGGTCGCCACAACGCGTGCAACCCAAAGGCTGAAGCAAATGACAACAGCCAAGTCGCAGCGTAAGTCAAGAGAATGCCCCAAAACAAATGCGCCTGCATGACCGTTTTTCCAACCTTCAGCCAAACCAGTTGTTCCCAGAAAACGTTCGATAAAAAAGCTTTATAGGCAAAATTAGCAAACCGGTGAATCCAAATTGTTACTGGCCGTTGCCACCGAATCTGATAACTGCCCAACGCCGCCACTAAGCCAATGACCAACAGATCATAAAGGACCATCACCGGGCGGTAGTACGGCGCGTTCGTGAGCTTGACCGGAAAGTCAAACGCAAACAAATCGCGGTTGACCCAGTAATAAGCTGCCAGTGCTAGCGCCGCTAATCCCAGCCACCAGCGCTGCAACCATGGCATGATCCAGTTGCGAAACGACCACGTTAAGGTACCGAAGATGCCATAAATCAGGAAGCTGAGAAATACCCGATCCAGTATGTACCAGCTGTGCATGTGCGGCCCATGGAACACCTGAGTGTCGTAAATCAGCAGCCATCCCAGCGTGAAAAGGACAGTGCCGCCAACAATGCGCCACGCCCGTTTTGCACTGACACCGCACCACCGGGCCAGCTTCCAAAACAGCGGCATGAGCACGATAAATTGCAGCATCATCGTGTTGTACCACAGATGCGGTGCGGCATTTCCGTTGACAAACCGCCACACAAAACCGCCCAACGAGTGATACCGCGTCCCTTGCTGTACCCAGGGCATGACCAGCAGATAGAGGCTGGTCCACCATATTGTGGGAACGAACAACCCGTGCCACTGTTTGCGTAGATAGTCGTTATAGGGGCGCACCGGCCAAAGCGTTTGGTGCATGGTCGTGTAGAGAATCCCGAAGATAAACGCCGGTGCGGTAAATTTCACTAAATTGTAGGCAAACCCAATGCCCACTTGCGCCGCGTTACTGGGGTTCAGCGTTAGGGCTAGAGCCAGTATCGGCTGCAGCATAACTGCTGTACACGCTGTTAATTTTAAATAATCACCCACGTCAGCTTGAATTGCTGCTGTCTTAGCCACTTCACGATTCACCCCTCTCAATCCGATAGATAGTGCCTATTATACCGCAAGTGGCAAACCTGTATGGTGGTCAACGGGTGTTTCGAATATTTTGAAAATTCCAGAAATTCAAAAACACAGTATCCCGTATTTACGCCTTATAATAGACATAATACAACTGAAAGGGAGCTTAAGGATGATATCTAAATTAGGGAAAGTATTGCTTGGTGCCGTCCTTGGTCTGGGATTAACGCTTGGGGGCGTCACCCAAACTACTGCCCACGCGAAAACAACGCAGGCAGTCACTTGGTACAAGCAGTGGCAAAAAGACTACGTCGGCGGAAAAACTGAAAAGTACGTCCGCAACAATAATGGCAGCGGTGCAACCACTGTCGTTTCAGAGGGTCAGGGCTACGGCATGCTAGCCAGTGTGTTGGCCGCCAAGAAAGGTGCCAGTACGCACACCACCTTCAACGCGTTCTATCGCTACTACCGGGCGCACCGAATCTCCAGCAAGATTCCGCTGATGTGTTGGCAGCAAACCATGCGTTCCGGCCATTTGACCAGCACCGGTTCACAACGCAACAGCGCCACTGACGGTGACCTGGACATCGCCTACGCACTGATCCTGGCTGACAAAGAATGGGGCAGCAAGACCGTTAACTATAAGGCGGCTGCCAAGAATATTTTAACAGCTATCAAGAACTACGAAATCAATACAACCACCTACCTGCCAAAGGAAGGTAACTGGGCCACCAGCAGTTATGATGCCAGCAAGCTGCGGACATCTGATCTGATGGTCGGCTATTTCAAGACCTTCGCCACGTACACCAAGAACAGCACGTGGACAAAAGTGGCAAGTCACAGCAAGACAGCAATCAAAAAATTGAGTGCCCGCCATTCAACCGGCCTGTTCCCTGACTTCATCTTCGCAAAGGGCAGCACTATCAAGCTCACCGCAGCCAAAGCCTACGAATTTGAAAGTGCCACCGATGACCAGGTCGGCTACAACGCCTGCCGGGTGCCATGGCGACTGGCACAAGCCTACTTGTTGGCCAAGGACAGCACTTCTAAAGCGGCACTAAAGAAACAGCTAACCTTCTTCAATAAGAAATCTAAGATCACGGCCGTTTACACGTTGAGCGGTAAAGCCGTGAACAGCTATGAAAACACTGCCTTCACAGCACCAATCAACATGGCAGCACGAACCTTGAAATATACCTCATTAGCAGCCAAAACAAAGAAACAGCTGCCAACAACAATTGAAAAAAAGAATTACTACTCTGCCACATTGCAGGTTGTAACCGCTTTGGAATAGGCGCTGAATGAATAGCAAGCCATGAACGACAAGAAATTCACTGCTTGCTGTTTTTTAGTTATGTGATCACCTCTGTGACGCAGTTATCGAATCAGGTCAGACTTATATCAGCGCATTTTTGCTTTATTCTTGTTGAAAGTAGTCATCATTTAGTTTCCGGCGGGTAATTTTGCTTACTAAAAATAATAATGCCTAAAAATCGTGGTAAAATAAAAATTGGATCAGGTGTTATTATTAGTGTTAGATTGCTAACATATTGGCCTTTTTACTACCGAATCAATCAATCTTAAACAAGTTATTCTTGACTACACAGCTGTGAGAGCTTAAAACAGACATATCCCTACCAAATGTTTCAAAAAGACATTTTGAACACAGTTTCATTGCAAACGTAATTAATTCTTAGTAATTATTTTAGGAAGGGTTAAGACTAACCGTCCATAATCGGACCTAGTCAAATTGATCAAAGGACGGCGACATTATATTATGGCAGGCAAAAGGAAAACAACAAAGCATACGGCGACGAAAAAGTGGGTATTAATTGGTCTCATCGCCCTCATCGTTGTTGGTGCTGGAGGAGCAGTCGGTTATGCCAGCTACTACAATCAGCGGTTTAAGCCGGCTAAGATCAACGGCATCACAGTTACAAACATGACTGCGAGCCAAGCAGCAGATAAAATTAATTCAAGTGATTCGTCAACCAGCAGCAACACCATTAACGTGGCCAAGTCAAAAGTTGACGTCACAACAGCCGAGGTCAGCAAGTTATTACAGAAACGTAATAACAACGGCCACGCCTTAGAGACTGCGTCACTGACAGTTTCAAAAACGGTCAGCACTTCCGATTACAATTACCGGATAAACACCCTCTTACCAGCGTTTAAGGCTAAAATTGAGGCCATCAACGCTAACCGGACAAAGCCGGTTAATGCTAAGGTCACCTATTCAAACGGCAAGACGACCGTCTCTAAGAGTCAAAACGGGACTGCCTTGGATGAGGCGGCAATGGTTAAAGCATTCAAGTCGCAAGCGAAGACGGACTTGGAGATCAACGTTAAAAAGACGATTGATACACCAGCGACAGCCAACAGTTCAGCGATCAAGACAACTAAGTCGAACTTACAAGCCTTGTTGAACCGAACCGTAAAAGTCACTTACGGCAGTACTACTTGGCACTTTAAGGCCAGCGACTATCTGAAGAGCGTCACGGCAACGGTTGACGGTAAGTACACGTACAATAGTTCCACGCTGTCGACGGAGATTGCCAAGTTGGCTAACGAACACGATACCAAGGGTAAGTCGTTCAGCTACAAGACACACAGCGGCAAGACCATTAAGACCAAGGTCGGCAGCAGTACCTATGGCTGGTCGATTGAACAGACCAAGTTGAAGGATGCCATTCTAGCAGAGTTTGAGAAGTCTAGTCCGACAACGCTGAACCTGAAAAACTATGTTTCAGGACTTGGCTATGGTAAGTCGGGTGTCGGCGGTACGCGGGTCGAAGTCAACTTGAAGACGTTGGAAGAATACGCCTACGTTGATAACAAGCTGGTCTTCAGTACGCCAGTGATGTCCGGGACCGTTACCGGGAGCGACAAGACGCCACAGGGTGTGTTCTACGTGCTCTATAAGCAACGTAACGCAACGTTGCGTGGTGAAAACGACAATGGGACATCCTACGCTTCGAAGGTCAAGTACTGGATGCCGTTTACCGAAGATGGTGTTGGGCTCCATGACTCTTCATGGCAACCAAGCAGCGTTTACGGGAACGTCAGCGACCGGAGTGAATATCACTCTCACGGCTGTATCAACAACCCGCCTTCGAAGATCAAGGCACTCTGGGAAGTTGTTTCGACCGACGAACCAGTTGTCGTTTACTATTAGTACCACTTAACTTCATGGATTTTAAAAACGACTCCGAAAACGGAGCCGTTTTTTTTTGGCACAGACGGGGCTTTTACAGGCTCTTTTTGACACACTGCCTATTCAGCTGCTATGGACACAGGTGCCCTTGAAACAGCGCCTCAGTTCCAAAAAAGAGTCTCTCAACACGTTTACTTCTCCGATTGAAGTACGCGATAAGAGGCTCTTTTTTGAGTGTCTAATTAAAGGCCAATCCCAGCTTGCCGATGCGTTGGCAAGCTTCTGTAAACCGGGGTTCATCGATCAACAATCCGACCCGAACGTAGCCCTCGCCTGCTTCGCCAAATCCGTTACCTGGTGCAACCGCAACGGCCGCCTTTTCAAGCAACAGATCAGCAAAACTTTCACTAGTATAGCCTTTGGGTACCGGCATCCATGCATAGAAGGCACCACCAGAGTGGTACGGTTCCCAGCCGATTGCCCGAGCGGCTTTGAAGAACTGGTTACGCCGTTTTTCGTACAAAGCGACTAGGTCATTTACCGTGCTTTGGTCACTATTTAAAGCCGTGATGGCCGCTTTTTGAATCGCCGGGAAGACGCTGACAAATAAGTGGTCTTGAATCAGATTGATAGCTTCAATCAAATCTGGGTTTCCAGCAGCAAAACCGATCCGCCAGCCGGCCATGTTATAAGCCTTCGACAGCGTGTTCATTTCCACCCCAACATCCTTGGCACCAGGTGTCTGCAAAAAACTGATTGGTTTGTGGCCATCGAAACCAATTGGTCCATAAGCGAAATCATGGACAATGCCAACTTTGTTTTGTTGTGCAAACGCAACGGTCTTCTTAAAGAACTCTGGCGTTGCAACCGCACCGGTAGGGTTGTTAGGGTAGTTCAAATAAAGAAGTTTGGCCGCCTGCGCAATTTTGGGGTCAATACTGTCATAATCTGGCAGAAAATCATTGGCTTCGGTCAGTTTAACGAGTTCCAGTTTGACCTGAGCCAACGCTACGCCGGAGAGGTAGTCAGGATAACCTGGATCTGGCAGCAAAAGCGTATCACCAGGATTTAAAACGGCGAATGGCAGTTCAACCAAGCCAATTTTAGAACCGCCCAAAATAGCAATCTCTTTTTCCGGATCCAATGTTACCCCGTATTCACGCTGATAAAAATTAGCGGCTGCCTGCTTTAATTCTGGGTCGCCGCGAAACTGTGAATACTTATGATTTTCGGGTTCAGCCGTTGCGTCCTGCATTGCCTTGACAACAAAGTCGGGCGTTGGTTGGTCAGGATTTCCTTGACCCAGGTTAATCACGTCCGCACCCGTTGCGACTTTCGCGTTCACTTTTTTAACTAAACTAGCAAAAAATTGTTTTGGCAGGTGTTGCAGCACCTTTGATTCTTCAAATTTCACTGTAAATACCCCTTTCGATTAGCGTTAGCCCAGAAATAAAAAAAGGCCTTTATCAAAAAAGATAAAGGACGACATTGCCGTGGTACCACCTTAATAGTCCGGACTGAACCAGACCACTCAAGATCACGGTAACGGGTGACAACCGCTGTCGGCTAGGAAACTCCTCACCAACCAAATACGGAGAAGACCATCTTCTTAAGTCACCAGGATCGTTTTTCAGCAACCAACGACTCTCTATGTACGAGGTGAATTTAATACTCATCTTCTGAGCTAACTGGGTACATTATGAGGATATGGTGAGAAAAAGTCAAGAACGTGAAACAAGGTGGTTAAGGAGCGACGTATAAGCGAGTCTGCACAAAAAAGACCGGGGCAGACTTTTTTGTCCAAACGCCCTTATGCAGTGGCTCTTTACCTGTGGAACGTGTTGCCGTTAGTCCACCGATAACCACCCGGCGAGATCACCCTTCAACCGCTACTGCACAGGCCCGTAAAACACGCCTATAAAGTCGACTTGAAATTGCTGTGACAGTTAGTCCAACCGCGCTCGTCAAAACGCCAGCAGCAACGTCAAACGTTACCGTCCAAGTGACCCTGGTCACCCCGCAGTGTTCAAAAAAGGTCAGTTGTCCGTTCATTGTTTTAGTACCAGGAACCCGGCGTTTTAGTTTATACCGAAGTAGCTCGTTATACTTTGCCTCAGTCGTTTCTTCTTGCAACCAACCGGCAACGGTCACCAAATTACGCAACTTAACTGAACTATGGTGCCATTTAGAAAAGAACACTAACTGGGGCGCAATGTCGTGATCAGAATCAGCTAACCACGCGTAGCAATCGCCAACCGGTGCGTGAATCCACTGCCGCACACTTACCGTTTTTTTCATAGCGACTCCTATGCTTTCCAGTCGATCAGACCATTTTGGTAAGATTTTTCTTCCAGTAACAAGCTCAGGGGATATTGTTTTAGTACGGTGTTGAAATTAGTCTGCGCTTCTTCAAGCACGTCACCCGCAATCGTTTTACTCTTCTGGATGTGGGCAACGTTACCCGGAAAGACTTTCTCAGCAAGGTGCAAGTCTGGAAACTGCATGTCGCCAACGTTATCAACTGCTTGCGCAATATCAAAAAAGGTAATGGTCTCCACCGACCGTTTCAACGTGTAACCGCCGTCCTTACTAGCATTGGAATTGATAATGTCAGCAACGACTAACTTTCGTAAAATCTTCTTTAAATACGAGTCTGACACCTCCAACCGTTGACTCAACACCAGACTCTTCACCGGTGTGTGATTCTTTTGAAGAGCCAGCATTAACGTCACGTAAATGCCCTGCTCAACGCTCTTACTTATTTTCATGTGACTGCTCCTTAATCACTGTTTTTCAAGATAATAGGTGCTGATACTTCGCAAATTCAGGATGTGCTTGCAGTAACGCTGCCCGTTTTGCCGGATTCTTCGCCAGTTCTTTTAATTGGTCGAATTCCGACACTTCACTTAGTTTACCACCGGGGTAAAAAATTTCAGCTTGATTTCTGGCCTCTACTGCTTTCAAATAAGCCGAGGCAACCTTTTCCGGTGACATTTCTGGGCCAAGACCGGAAATACCTTGAATCGTCATTAGTCCAACATAAACGCCAGACGTGGCTACGGAATCATGCAACGCTAAGGCATAACTTCTTAACGCAGCCTTGGACATTGCCAGCGTGGTTGTGTACATGCTTGGATGCCAAGCCGCCCCGCCACCGGTAATCAAAATCGTTCGTGGATGTTCGGTGGCCAAATACTGCTGGCAAACGTCCACACAGGACGTAACATTCGTGTGCAACCGTGCGTCAACGGCTTGCGGTGCGGTATGAATTGGATCATCAGGCGCGGTGATGCCAACGTTGTAAATGACCTTATCCACATCCGTTTCTGAAGCGAATAGCGTTTCGACTTGTTTATGCTCATTGACATCAACCACAAAGTAACTAACCTCTAAGCCTTGACCAGTTAGTGCGGCTTGATAAGCCTTTAATTTTGCCTCGTTGCGTGCCACTAGAATCACCGTATCGCCACGTTGCCCAAATTTTTTGGCCAGTGCCAACCCAAAACCTGGACCGACACCAACGATCATCGTTTTTGTCATTCAGCATCCCCCTTAGTACTGTAATAATTTAGTCAATAACTCATCAACGACAGTTTCGACCTTCACTGGTTTCATATTCGGAAACACCGCCCCGAATATCTTCAACAGCGGCACCATTTTCGTCATGGAATCCTGCCGATCAGCACCATACACGAGTGTTGGTTCGACAACTGCCAACGGTACCGAACTAGCTTGAAGCTGACCGATGAGGGTCCGTTTAGTATTAACAAAAGCCTTGGCGCCAAGCCGACCGCCAATGAACCCCATGGCCTTGGCATGGTGCGTTTCGGCCAAAAATTTCATCAATAACGCTGGCTTGTCATTCACTTCGATTGAAGTCGCGGCGTCCTTTTCCGGCCGACCCACCAAATCAACGATGTAGTCGATCTGGTCAGGAATTTCAGCACTCACCGCCTCTCGGTCATTTATATCGATTGCACTATTCATGATTTGAGGCATCTCAAGCTGATTATGGCCTGACCGCGACAGGACGTAGAACTGGGCACTTGGATCGATTGCCGCCCAAGCAGAGGTGAGCGAACGGCCAATATACCCGTTACCGCCAATTAAAATAATTTTTGAGGTCATGGAAGGTTCTTCTTTCGTAGATTTATTTTATCCATGGATATAAAATATCTCCAGAATAGTGATTTGTCAAGCGGCCTGCTTTATTCTCGAAAAAATCCCAGCATTGTCTACTAGGTATAGCTAACAACGCTGGGTTTAAATGACTCATTTATTGAAAATTTAGCTGCTAGATTGAGGATTTTTCGCTCGGTAAAAAAAATCAGTGCCATCGGTTGGCACTGAAACTAGCGCTTATTGTTTGTGATTCATTTTGTCGACGTTGCGTTCGACAGCATTTTGAAAACGTGTTCCGGGATGCAATGGACTGCTGCGTCGTGAGCGCTTAATTGACAATCAGGATTGGTTTTGTGATATTTTGCATTGTAGAAGATTTTGTAACGTGTGGGACATCAACGTCCGAGAGACAACCCGCTCCGTCCCTTAACCGCCTTGTTTCGAGCACTTACAGCAACTGATTCAATTCCTGTCCTCGAACGCTTCTTACACCTTCCGTGATGACGAAGGCATCCGGGTCGATTGACTGGACAATTGGTATCACCAGTGTCCACTGCTGGGGTGTACAGATGAAGTACAGCACTTCTTCATCCGATTTACTGTAAAATCCGCTCGCCTTTAACATCGTGACGCCGCGGCCGATATTTTCTGACAGGGCTTTCGCAATTCGCTGGTTCTGATTGGAAATAACCATAATGGCGCGTTCCGTTCCCAACATATCTAAGTATTTGTTCAACACCACTGCTGATATATAGAGTTCGATCACCGTCAGCAACATATTTTGAAACCCGATAATCAGCCCCGATGGGATGGCAACCATCAGGTCAAAACACAGTGTTGCCGAACCGTTGCGGACACCGAAATAGCGATTCAAGATTTTAGCTAGAATTGTGCTGCCGGCAATCGTACCTTCTGCTCTGAAAATCAATCCCATCGAAAGTCCCATCAAAACACCGCCGAATATGGCTGCAATCAGTGTTTGACTGGTTTTATAAGGAAAGAACACGGGCACTTTAAGAAAAATCGAGATCCAAATAACCGCCCAAAGTGTGTAAAAAACAGTACTCTTCTTCAAAAATCGAAATCCAATGATGACCAGAATACCATTGAGGACGAAGTTGGTGAGAGCCGGTTGAATGTGCAGCGCGTAATAACCTACAGTGGTCAGACCGGTCACCCCGCCTTCCCCGATGCGGTTGGGAATCAGGAAATAGTTAACCGCCACGGCGTACACCATGGCACCAAGAATGATATGCAAACCGTTTTTGATAAGTTTAATTGACATTGTTCGTCTCCATTTTTGTGATTCAAGCCACTGTTCCACGTGAAACACCTGTATGTAAAAAATGGCACTACCGCACTCACCGTTCGCGAGGTGTTGGCAGTACCAACTTAAGCTTTTGATTTTGCCTTCATGGCTGCCGCTAACCGGTTCTTTGCTGCCAGCCAGTACAAAATCGACTGAACCGCCTCGTACTGCAGAACCGTCGATTGTGACGCCTGCCCCAGATCAATACTGTTCACGCTGGCAGGCTCTAACTGCGGCTTAGCAGCCTGTTCGTTAAACATCTTCACGAAGTTATCGTATCCTTGCTGAGCATTGGCGTCAGAGAGAATCCAGACTAGTGCCTGTTTGATCTCGTCCAGCGTAAAAACGTTTTTCAGTAACCCGACGACGATTGCACCCGCAACGTGTTTTTGAGAATATCTTTTTTTAACTGGCGGAATAATGATGCCCGCCTTAAAATAGTTATGCATCATCGTTTTCGTGATCGCATCGCCGATAATCGGCTCCAGGTACATATTTGTAATATCTAATAACTGATCCAAATGCAGGCTCAAATGAGGCAGCTCGGCCCACAATGGCAGTCTAATGGCTGTTTGCTCGTTGGACACCGCAATGCCCCTCCTTTAATGCGGCAGCGCACCCACCTGAACGGCCATTCCCACCAAACCGGGACCCGTGTGGACCCCCAACGCTGGGGAAACATCCCCAGTCAGTATGGGCTGGCCAGGTAATTTTGTTTCAAGGGTGTGCACTACCTGATTCAGTAACTCGGGGTTAGCACCTTGAGTCACGGCAATTTGAAACGGTGTTCCTGACTCACAGTGACTTAGCGCCAATGCAATCATTTTTGCCACCGCCTTATTTTCCGTCCGTGCCTTGGCCACCGGATAGTAGATGCCCTGTTCATCACAGGAAATCACCGGTCGGATACTCAGCATGGTGCCGACTAGCCCCGCTACCCTTCCAATTCTACCACCCGCACGCAGATATTTTAACGTAGGAATATAAAAATACACGTGACTTTGTGTAACAGAATCTTCAACGGCCTTAACCACTGTGTCATAATCCAGCCCGGCCCGAATACATTTTTCAGCAAAGGCAGCCTGCAAACCAGCGCCAATGCCAATGCTTTTGGTATCGATAATCGTGACGGTCGCATCCTGACTGACAGTAGCTGCGTGATTAAAGACCGTATTGGTCACTGACAAGCCGCTGGAAATCGTGATGCCGATAATCTTGTCATACCCGCGTTGTTTGAGGCGTTCGATTCGTTGTTGCACCTCACCAATACTGGGGCTGGCCGTCTGTGGCATACTATCAGAGGCTGCCTGTTTTTCGTAAAACACACTCGGGGTGATCGTTTCCCGATCCAAATACTGCACGTCACCAATCATCAACGTCAGCGGTACCACCTCGATGTTATCATTGGCGGTCAACACCTCGAGGGGCACATCTGCTGCCGAGTCAACCAGCAAGCCAATTCGCGAATTCATAGCACATTCTCCATTCAATCTAGTCTTAAAGACTATTTACGTAGTATTCTATACTACTTTATCGAAAAGTCAATTTTAAACCGCGGTGACCTTGCGGCACGATGCTGGTTATGGTTGCCATTGAGACGATGTTAGGGTATCCTAGAGTCAAGAAGTTTGTTTATCATTTCACGATATATTTATTGACACCGTTTCCTTGAGTTGCTATGACTGATTGGTCTAAAAAAACGTATTCAGTCATTGCCCCTTTTAGGTCGTATTGGCCAGTTTCTGACAATCTTGTACAAAATATAAACGGGTTCGATTGAATGCCAGTCTTCGTTGCTCTTTTTTGTCACTTTCGAAAATAATTTCAAACAATTATAATAAATGAGTTGAATTTTTTGCCATCTCTTATTATAATGAATGCGTTAAATGGTATATTTAAACGTGAGATCAGTGTGTCACTAAAAAATTAAAAACTTTTGCTCAAGCCCGATGAGACCTTCTTCGAGCACACGACCCGTACATGTGTAAAAGACATGTTTGGGCCGTTTTATTTTTTAACGTGGGGGCGTGAATATGCTAAAGTTCTATGGACAGCCAAAATTTAGGCCAAACGGTGATACTCAAGCGCCAATCGGCTATGAGCTTTTCATCCGCGAATACCAAAATAACCAGTGGTGCCTGCCGCAGGATTTCTGCGCCATCACTGCTACCCAAATTCAGCATCTTCTGTCTGAAACCGTTCAGGCAATGCCAAACAACATCGAACTTCTCTCATTTAATCTTGAGCAAATCCAGTTTATTGATCCCATTTTCTGTGACGTTGTCACCAGTGTTCAAGAACAAACTGACATCCAGTTGTTTACCGAACTAACGGAGCGCACTGACCCGCGTGTGACACTCAACCAGCTGGCACGCGCGGCCAAACGATTCAACGACAGAGACCTGTTCGTCTGCATTGACGACGTGGGTACCGGGGACAATACACCTGAACTTGTTTTAAAGTTGGACGATTACATTGATGAGTACAAGTTCGCACTTCAAAATTTCCGACCATTTAACCACATTAGTGACATTGAATCTCACGTCAGCTACTGGTCCCAAATGGCTCAAACGCATGATAAAATGCTCGCAATCGAGGGCATCGAAAATGCAGAGGACTTGGAAACGGTCCGCACAAAATATCCGTGCGACGTCATCCAAGGCTACTATACGGGCAAACCAGCACTGTTACCAGCTGTCGGAACAGCCGGCTAACGGGGGAGAAGAATCATGAAACGTCTAGCAAGGGGCTGGACGTTTTTTTTAGAGTGCAAAACCAAGGACGGTTAAGGAGTGGTGCCTAGTAGTCTTCGCCCGGAAAAGCCTGGGCTTGGCTTTTGCGGGCGAAGGCCACTAGGTGCAACTTCTTGCCCTATGACGCACGTTTAGGCTAGAGAAAATTAATACACTATATATCGCGGGTCTTAAAGTACCGTAAAATAACAACAAGAGTGCAACTCCTTGCCCTGTGGCGCACGTTTAGGCTAGGGAGAATTAATACACTATATAACTAGGTGCTTTAAGAAAGACACACAGAAAGCAAGTTCACCCATTGACCCATCTCGTAAGTCCAGCCTTTATCAAAAAGAACATCAACAATACAATACATACAAAAGAAAAACGTAGCCTACAAATAATCAGGAGACCAATCAACTGAATGCTCTGCCAAGTAAGGCACCGGCAACCTGTATTGATTCAAAAATTAACGCTTACATAGTCAAGACTGGATCAATAGTTGATATTACGTATAAACATGCTAAACTATTTTGATACTTCCGGTTTATCTAGTCTGTTCAAAACATAAAACCTTATCCCTCTCTGCACGCCGTCTAATCAACGAGTTCAGAGCCCCTTTTTTCCATCAAGACGGTAGCCTAAACCGCCTTGATGGCATAAAATAGAGGGGGATTAGATTAACTAAATGAAATGGAGAGATGTTTTTATGACAAAACGAATCAAAGGTTCTTGTACCACGGTTCTTGTTGGTAAAAAGGCCTCGATCGACGGTTCAACGATGATTGCCCGTAACGAAGACGGTGCCGGTCCGTTAAACCCGCAAAAATTCATTCTGGTCAAGCCAGAAGACCAGCCAAAACATTACAAGGCGGTTTTAAGCAAGGTTGAAATCGACCTGCCTGACAACCCATTACGCTATTCATCAACACCTGACGCAACTGACGGTCACGGAATTTGGGCCGCTGCCGGAATCAACAGCGACAACGTTGCGATGACAGCGACTGAAACCATTACTTCAAACTCACGAATCTTAGGGGTTGATCCCCTGGTTGACGACGGAATTGGTGAAGAAGACATCACCACCATTACGCTACCATACATTCACTCTGCTCGAGAAGGTGTGACGCGTCTCGGTGCCCTGCTCGAAAGATATGGTACTTACGAAATGAACGCTATGGCTTTTTCTGATAAAGATGAAGTCTGGTACTTCGAATCGATTGGCGGCCACCACTGGGCAGCCATCCGCATTCCAGATGATGCCTATGTGATTGCACCAAACCGGTTGAACATTTCTGACTACGATTTCGATTCTGAGGACACACTCTTTGCGGCTGACTTGCCAGAATTGATTGACACATACCATTTGAATCCGGATTTAAACCAGGTCAACCTGCGCCACATCTTTGGCAGTGCAACTATCAAAGATACCCGTTACAACAACCCGCGGGCATGGTACGGTCAAAAGTACTTCAACCCAGAATTTGAAACTGACCCCATCGATCAGGACCTGCCATTTATTTGCCGAACGGACAAACAGATCAGTGTTGAAGACCTGAAATTCGTCCTGAGTTCCCACTACCAAAACACTGAATACGACCCATACGGTACCGGTTCTGAGGCAGACAAAAAGAAGTTCCGGCCAATTGGTATCAACCGGAACCAAGAATTACACATCCTGCAAATTCGTAACGATGTTCCCGCTGAAATTGCCGGCATTCACTGGTTAGCCTTTGGCCCGAACACGTTTAACGCCGTTATTCCGTTCTACGCTAACATCAACGACACACCAGAGGCATACAAGAACACCACTAGCAACTGCGATCCAGCCAACATGTACTGGTTGAGCAACATTCTGGCGCTCTTAGGTGACAGCAACTTTGCTCTGTATGAAGATCAGGAAAACCTGTTTGAAGAAAACACGGTTGCTGACTGTCGCAACATTCAGATCAAGGCTGACAAAGAAGCCGCTGATGAATCTGATGTGACCGCCTACCTGACTGACGTAAACGCAAAGATGGCCGATGTCGCAAAGAAGTATGCGAACACCTTGCTCGGTCAAATTTTAGCGCTTGGCGAACCAAAGATGAAACTGCAGTTTACACTTAACGATTAATTGAATAGTTTGCTGTTTAAAAAGGCGCCCTTTTACGGACGGGCGTCTTTTTTAATCGTAGCTGGTTCATTTTTTAAGCAATTTTCAAATGAGTCATAATGACCACGTGTAAAAAACGTCCTCACCTAATCAGCAACATCACTAAACGTCTTCCGTCCATCCCGCGGCGAGAACCGGGTCAGTAAGAAAATCACCGATACGATTCCCAGTACAATACAGTACCAGCTGTAAGGGACGATCGACACCGCAGATATTTGCGCAATGCCAGCCGCCATCAGTAATTGACCGCCATATGGAATCAACCCCTGTCCCACGCAGGAAAAGACATCGAGAATGCTTGCCGTATATGATTTTGAAATATGGTAGGTATCTGCCAAGTCGTTTGCGATGGGTCCGGCAATCATGATTGAAACGGTATTGTTTGTCGTAATCACATCCAATAACAGGATCAGGAACGCAATAGCAAACTTACCACCAACCGGACCATTGGCACGCTTTGTGATTTTATCCAGCAACCATTGAATACCGCCCATGTGCGTCATCAGCGCTGCCAACCCGCCGACAATCAGCGAAATAAACGCAATATCGCCCATTGATAGCATCCCCCGGTGAATCGCGTCAAGCGCCGCTACGAACCCGAAATCGCCATATATCAAACCGATGATGACCGCTGAAACGATACCCAGCGTTAGAACGATCATGACATTGATGTTCATAAACGACAGGCCAATCACAATAATGTATGGCAAGATTTTGATCCAGTTGATCGTCCCCAAATTACCGACGTTACCGCTACCGACAGTCACCGTTGCCAGCAAAATAACCGTGATCAGCACAGCTGGCACCACCATGATGGTGTTCGTTTTAAACTTATCAAAAATTGTCACGCCCTGCGTTTTAGCCGAAACGATGGCGGAAGCTGAAATCAGCGATAAATCATCGTCAAACATGCCGCCGCTGACCACGACGCCAGCCATCAGCGGCATGCTGATGTGACCAATTGTGGCAATACTGGTGGCAATCGGCATTAATGCGGCAACGGTCCCCATCGATGTCCCCATGGCAAAGCTGATAATGCAGCCAAGGATAAAGACCCCCGGCACCAAAAATGGCCGTGGTAAATACGTCAGACCAATGTTGGTGACCGTTTCAACCGCGTGCATGGATTTCGTGACGTAGTAAAACCCACCCGCCAGCATAAAAATAACGATCATAAGGATCATCGTTTCCTGCCCAGCACCTTTAAAAAACACGGTGAGTTTATCTTCAAAGGTATCGGCCTTATTGTCGCCCTTCAGTGCCAGCGCAACGATACTGGCCAGAATCATGGCAACGAGTAACGGCATGTTGTCGAAGCTTCGGGTAACGATACCTGAACTAATGTAAATGACCAAAAAGAAGATCAACGGGATCAACCCAATGAAATTTCCTTTTGGATGCTCTTTCTTCTGCAAAAAATTCCCTACTTTCTAATAACCCCCTTCTATTTTATAGGTTGTGGGCAGATTTCTCATGAGGGTTTGGTAAGAGAGAGTGGAGCAAGGCGCCTAGGGGGCGGAGCAGAAGTGACTCTGACCCGAAAAGTCCGGGTCTGACTTTTTGGCTCAGTGTCGCTTCCACAGCAGCCCCTACCTGCCGCACCTAATTCTGTCCCAATCACCTAACCACAAAAAAAGACACTGGGCAACAACCCCAAGTGTCTATAGTACATATGCTACAATCTCATCATTTCGCCGAAACCGCATCCCAAATCATCGCCCGAACCGGCGAAAAATCTGTCGGATAGCCATGGTTTCGAACCAGGTCGCTATACCTGCGAACCAAACTAAATACTGCGGTCATATGCAGTTGCGGATCAACATTCTTCAAAATACCAGCGTCGATGCCCGCCTGCATGAGTCCCTGCACGCGCTGGTCGCTGCCCGGCAATGCCTCATCCGTCAGCACTGGCGACTTCGGCATCGCCTTGATCTGTTCCAAAATGGCCATCGTGTCCCAGTCGGTCATGGCAAGCTCGCCCATCGCGTCAATGTAAGCTTTTAGTTGGGCGGTCAAATCCCCTTTCTGACTAATATGGTCATCAAAAAAGGCTTTGACCCGCGCCTGTTCGTGTTGAAACACAGAAATCAGCAGCTCATCCTTGTTCTTAAAGTAAATGTAAATATTGGACTGCGCGATGCCGACCTGTTTGGCAACCTTGGTCGTGGAAACCGCCGCGGCACCGTCCGCAATGATGATAGCTCGGGCAGCTTCAATAATTTGTTCAGTTTTGTGTGCGTCTTTTTTCTTCATATCTTCAATGATACCGAAATTTCTGAATAGTTCAAGTTGACAAAGGATAGTGTTATCTTTTATAATAGCCATCATAAAAGATAACACTATCCTTAAAAAGAAGGCTACTCTATGAAAATCACATTAATCGGCTCACTGGGCCACATCAACCGCTACACGATTCCCGCACTCGTCGCTCAAGGTCACGAGGTCACCGTCATTACAAGTTCGCAGGATCGGGCAAACGCAATTGAACAACTTGGCGCTAAACCCGCGGTCGGCTCGATTTTTGACGTTGCATTCCTCACCAAGACGTTCGCTGGGGCCGACGCCGTATACTTAATGGTAACGGCATTCCTTGGCCATGAAACAGCCGATGAAGCCGCAACGCAACTTGCGAATATCTACAAACAGGCCTTGATCAATGCTGGTGTTAAACGGGTAGTCAACCTCAGCAGTATCGGTGCTGACCAGGGGAAAGAAGTCGGTGTCCTGTACATCTATCACATCATTGAAGGCATCCTAGCCACCATCCCCGATCTCAAGCTAACCAACGTCCGCGCAGTCGGCTTTTTCTCAAACATGTACGGCAATCTGGCAACCATCAAAGCACAACACGCTATCGTGCACAATTTTTCCGATGGTGTGCAAACTGGGTGGACTGACCCGAAAGATATCTCGGCAACCATCGTCTCAGCACTGAATGACGATACCCTGACCACGGGCGTTCGTTACGTCATCAGTCAGTGGTTGACTGGTAAGCAGATCGTAGCCGCTTTTGCCAAGGCGCTGAACCTGCCTGACCTGCACTGGGTAGAAGTCACTGATGACCAGCTAAAGGCATCCATGCTGCAGTCCGGTGCTTCAGAGGACAATGCACAAGGCTTTACACTAATGGGGTCAGCCCAACGCAACGCCAGCTTCTACGCAGATTTACGTGCTAATGCCCCGGAATTAGGCAGCGTTAAACTTTCGGACATCATGCCCGGATTGGTTGCCGCTTATCAAAAATAACTGTTGATCGATTGTTGGAACGGGACTAGTCAAACGTTCAGCAGATCTCTGAAGTTGCCGTTCTTAGTCACATAACAGAAACGAGTTGCACAAACCAAAGACTGGAGCAGAAGCAGACTATTATTAAAAATAGTCCGCTTCTGCTCCAGTCTTTAACCGGTTTTTTCCACGCTCTAGCGCGTTAACCCAAATGCAGCAGTCCAAGCACCACAAAAAACAGCGGTGGCACCAGCAACGATGGTAACAAGTTCAACGTGTGCATTTTTTTAATACCCAAAATACTCAGACCCGAAGCCAGGATCAGCACGCCCCCAACGATTGATATCTCATTCAACAGCGCGTTGCTGATTGCCGCGTGCATCAAGGTTGCCAACAGATAGATACTGCCCTGCCAGACAAATAAAACAACCGCCGCGGCCATGATACCGACGCCAAAGGAAGATGCTAAAACCGTTGACGTAATGCCATCGAGCATGCCGTTTGTCAGCAAATAAGTATAGTTGTGTTTCAATGCCGCCTCAATGGGGCCGACGATGGATAATGTCCCGATACAAAAAAGTAAAATTGCCGTTGAGAGGCCCTCAGCGAGGTTGCTTTTGCCGGAAAATCGGGCCAATAAGTGATCAAAGTGTTCTTCCAACCGCCACCACTGCCCCAGCAGCCCGCCCAGTGCTAAACTCACAATGAATAAGACCGGATACTTGCTGTTTGGCATATGCTGAATACTGGTGTTCAGTCCAAGAAGGACGACCGCCAGTCCAAGCGCCTGCATCAATATCTCGTGGTAAGCGGGTTTGATACCCTTCTTAAAGATGCTGCCCGCTGTACTGCCAATGATGATCATTACCGTGTTAAAAATTGTGCCAATCATAGTGTGTTTATCCCTTCAAATGTCTTTTACTAAGAATAAACCCTCCAGTAGGGGACGAGTCAATTGCTAATCGGCATCTGAATCTCGGTTAAATAATCCTTCGGCAGGCTAGAAACATACTGGTCGATGATGGTTCGTTCAATGGCGTTGCCGGTCACTTGGGCGCCGTGCTGTGAAACGCTAGCCAGCATCGCATCGTACACGTGGTCGGAATCGCTGTGATTACCGTTGTAGTAACAGCACACATAGCGGCCCGCGGGAATCGTGATTCGTAATTGACTGCTGGTGTCATCGTGATCAACGAAAATGAACACCGCGTTATAGTTGTGGTAATGATGGGCCAGAACCTGGTCCGCGGCTACCGACAGCCCGACCCCGCCGATGAAGATCGACGGGGTTAAATTTGCGGCGGCCTGCAGTTGACGCAGGGAGAGTTCAAACTCCGGCTCATCATGAATGACGCCAGTCAGTTTGACGGCGTATCGTTCAGGCAATGTTTTGATAAATGGTACCTCAAGCTGATGGGCCTTCTGCGCAACATCAAGGTCAGCGATTCGGTTTTCAAACCGGTGCTTTACACGCTCAAGGTCCTGAATTTTAGCCTCGGTCAACCGCTGTTGTTCTTGTAATAATGCTTTAAAATGGTTGATATCACGTTTATCCAAGTGTGCTTTGATTTCCTTTAACGACAGTCCCAATTGCTTAAGGTACTGAATCGTGTTCAACTGTTCAAACTGTTCGGTAGTGTAGTAACGATAGCCAGAATCCGGCGCAACAATGGCCGGTTTGAACAAATCAATTTGATCATAATACCGCAGCGTTTTAATTGTCGTTTGGTGAATTGCGGCCATTTCACCAATTGAAAACCGGTTTTGCAAGTCACTTCCCACCTTTCTTGTCCATATGAATGCCTTCAATGTAACAAAGCGTGACCACCAAGTCAAAACCTGGTGGTCACGCTTTTTATTGTTGATTTAATGCCGCACTATCTGGCTGTCCAACCACCATCAGCTTTAATTACGTCACCGTTAACAAAATTGGAGTCTTCGGAGCCTAAGAACACCGCCACTGCGGCGATCTGTTCCGGTTGGCCCATTGGTGAGTCGTTCGCACCAGTGGCCGCAATTGCTTGGCCGCCTAACGGATCCGGATCGGTAATGCTGTTCCCAATGTTTGTGGCAACGCTCCCCGGTGCAATGGCGTTGGCACGAATATTGCCGAAGGTGCCATAAGTTGCTGCAATATTCTTCGTTAATCCTAATAGGCCATGCTTAGAAGCGGCGTATGCTGCCCCACCGCGGGCGCCAAACAAACCACCGACCGACGCATTGTTGATAATCACGCCGCCGTGCTCCTGGTCCTTCATGACATTGATGGCTTCCCGGCTAGCTAAAAACGGCCCTGTCAGGTTAATGGCGATGACTTTATTCCAGAGATCATCTGAAACATTGCCCACCGTCTTAAAGTTGTCCATGATACCGGCGTTATTGACAAGAATGTCTAGGGAACCGTAAGTGTCAACAGCCTCTTTGACAAGGTTTTTGATATCATCTTCCTTCGACATATCTGCCGTGACACTGGTTGCGGTGTCCCCCGCTTCTGTGATTGCCTTTTCTACTTTATTTAAGGTCTCCGCGTTAATATCCGCCAGCACAACTTTGGCGCCTTCATGCGCGTAGGCTGTCGCGATGGCCAGTCCCATTCCAGAACCTGCACCGGTAACAATCGCAACTTTATCCTGTAATTTTCCCATAATGAGTTAACCTCCTAAGGTAGCCGATAACAGCAATGTATTCGTTTTCATAATCTCACAATACCATTTTTACACGCCAAAGTGGACCAACATGCACTTAAATCTGTGATGTTAAACCACAGTTCACGAATCATGTTGGTTAATCTGGGTAAGTCCCCACCATATTGTTTCACGTGAAACACATTATTTAAGACAACTTTTAGGACTATTACTCTTTTTTTAACGTACACTAGACATAATAAGTATCGATAGTAAGGGGAGAACACCATGGAAAAAACAGTACTGTTGGTTGAGGATGAGCGTGGATTGGTCGCTTCACTGACCGAAGAATTTCAATTTGAGGACTACAACGTCATGACCGCATACGATGGCGAGGAAGCCGTCGAAACTTTTCACGACAACCTCAGTCAGATTGATCTCGTCATTCTGGATTGGATGCTGCCAAAGTTAGACGGGCTCGGCGTTCTGCGTCGAATTCGCCGGGAAAGTGATGTGCCGATCATCATGCTGACCGCCCGTGACTACACTGGTGACAAGGTAGCCGGACTGACTTCTGGTGCGGACGACTACGTCACGAAACCCTTTGACATCGAAGAACTGTTAGCACGCATGCAAGTTGTTTTACGCCGCCCACGCCAATTAGCCGGCAGCGGCACCGATGACGTTTACCAGTTAGACGATCTGGTCGTTGACACCACCAAGCTGCAGGTCACTCGCGGTGATCACAATATTCAACTGACCCAGCGTGAATTCAATCTGCTTTTGGAGTTAATGAAAAATGTTGGCAAAACATTCACCCGCGACGAGCTGCTCGATGCTATCTGGGGTGTCAATTTTGACGGTCAGTCAAACATCGTGGACGTCTATATTCGGTACCTTCGTAACAAAATTGACCGGTTCCCAGATAAGACAAAACTGATTCACACGGTTCGCGGCGTGGGTTACGTGCTATCCGTAAACGATTAAGCGAGGTGTCGCCCATGACAAAATTCAAACAAAACAGTTCCGCCATTATGCTGCGAAGCTTTCTGTTTTTAGTCACGCTGATCATTCTGTTGTCCAGTTTGACCACCGTTGTCGCAGTGGGTCACGAATTGTTAGAAACAAGTGCGTTGAACTCGCAACACATTATTAATAGTTTAAAAAACACGGTCATTGATGGCGACGATGATTGGGAAAACTGGCGCCTCAACAGCACACTGGATACCAGTACCAGTCACGTCCGGGTCCACAATATGCGCAAGGATGCGGACGCCAAATATTACTACTCTCCCGGCACCAAAAATTTATTGGCCCACAAACGCCTCAGGATCCCGCTGACACGCCACCTGTATTACGTTGGCGATAGCGGTTTTGAATACTACAACAGCGGTCACGCCAAAGGCATTGATTACCAATTGTGGGTCAGCCTGGATACTCAATTTGTATTGCTGGCAAGGGTCATCTTGGTTGCCATTTTCATTTTAATTTTGACACTGATCATTACCCCCATTTATATTAAAGTCGTCTCACAGCGAATTACTAAGCCGCTGAGTGCCCTAACAGATAGTGCTGGCGCCGCTTCAACGGGCGATCACCAATCATCGTTTCAGCTTCCAGTACCCAACCGGCCAACGGAGGTCACGGACTTGGCGAATAGTTTCAACCGCTTGCTTGGCCGTCTGTACAAACAATCAGAGCAAGAAAAGCTCTTCATATCCAACGCGGCTCACGAACTGCGAACGCCCATCGCCACTATCCGCAGTCACGCGCAGTTGATTCAGCGGCGTGGGAAAGAACACCCCGAGGTCATCGCCAAATCGGTCAACTATATCAACGATGAGTCGCATCAAATGCAGTCCCTGGTTGAGGAACTTTTGACGTTGTCTCGGGCCGACAGAGCGGTACTTCCGCTGACATCGTATAATTTTAGCGAGGCGCTCAACGATATTGCCGATAAAATGCGGCCACAGTTAAAACAGCCCCTCAACACAACTATCCCAGCTGGCATCCACATCACCGCCCACGCCGACAGCATTGAACAGATCATCATTAACCTGCTCAATAACGCGGGCAAGTATACACCAGCCACCGAACCGATCCAGCTGGTACTCTCAGCCTCGGAAAAGCAAGTCCGCGTCCAAGTCATCGACCAGGGCACCGGGATTACTGACGAGGATAAAGCCCATATTTTTGAGCGGTTCTATCGCAGCAGCGACATCCGCGGCACGATTGCCGGCACTGGCCTAGGGTTGGCCATTGCCCGTCAATTAGCCGAATTGAACCACGCCCAGTTAACGGTGATGGATAACGTTCCGCACGGCAGCATTTTCTCGCTGATATTTGATTACGGTAAGGAACCTCACAGTGAAGAACAAAAATTAGAATAAAACGCAAAAAGGAACCGTTACGGGTTCCTTTTTTTGCGCTCTTCTTCTGTTGTGGACCTGTTTGTTGACCCATTTAGCTGGAATGGCGGCAACTTATTGATGTGTTGCAGGTTTTTGACTTGGTGCCTTTGTTTGGTGCCTTGTTTTGGTGCTTCGTTATAACCTAGCCGAAATGTGCTTCGCAAGGCAGGCGGCTACTTCAGAAGCGACTCTGGGCACAAAAGTCAGGCCCGGACTTTTCTGCCCAGAGTTGCTTCTGCCCCGCCCCCTTGGCGCCTTGCTTTGCACGCTACAACTTTATCGGTGCCGTCGCGTACTTCTGTTCCAACGCATTAATATCATCCAAACCAATAAACTTGTTGAACTGCGGAAACGTGACCATTTGATCCATTTGGTTCTTAGTCGTTCCAAGGGTGACCATATCCTTTAACAACCGTTCTGTGGCAAAGGTTTCCGTGTAGACCAGGACGTTCGGGTGCACGGCGATTGAGAAGCCCATTTCATGAATTTCTTCGTTGGTCATCAACGGCGTCTTCCCGTTTTCGATCATGTTTGCCATCACCGGCACGTCTGGGAAACTGTCGGCAACTTTTTGCATATCTGCCTTGGTTTTCGGTGCTTCGACAAACACGAGGTCGGCGCCCGCTTCGTGGTAGTGGCGGGAACGGTCGATAGCGCTTTGCAGGCCCGTAACCGCGTAGGCATCCGTCCGTGACATAATCAAGAAATCATCGTGCTGACGGGCGTCAACAGCGGCCTTGAGTTTGTTGATCATAACGTCTTCGGGCACGATGGTCTTACCGTCCATGTGACCACAGCGTTTTGGCCAGGTCTGATCTTCAATAAACAAACCGGCTGCACCCATGCTTTCATAAACACGTACCAGACGGGCAATGTTTTGTTCATCGCCATAACCAGTGTCAGCATCAATGAACACGGGAATATTAACGGCGTTGATAATTTCCCGGGCACTGTTGCTCATGAGGCCGAAGTCAGCGATACCGCGATCAGGCTGGGCTAACTTATTAGCTGAGGTTGCGTAACCGGCTTGAAAAATCGCTTTAAAGCCTGTCCGCTCAGCAATTTTTGCGCTCAAGGCATCCGGTGCCACCACCAAATTGACCAAGTCGCCACTGAAACACATTTGTTTAAACGCTGCTCTCATTCGATCTGCTTTTGTCATTAGTTAGCCTCCACTTCTGCGTTAAATGCTTGAACTGCTTGCTGTTCCGCCTGCTTACGAGCTGCTGAAACGGTCCCAGTATGGAAGACCGTTGTAAAATGGGTCTCCTGTTGCGCGTCAAAATAGCTGTCACGCACATCGTTGATCACAGCGCCAATGGACTGGGTCACTGCCAGGGCATCAACGTCGGCAAACGCTTCTTCGCTGACGTGGCCCACCACAATAACATCGGCGAGCTGGTGTTGTTTCAAATAAGCCACGCGCTTTGCTAAACCGTCAGCACCGTAATCTTTAACCCCATCGAGTTCCGCAAACAACAGTGTGTCTGGGTCGTCGAAAGCGTCCTTGGCCGCCTTTAACTTCGCCACAAAATCACTGAATTCAATGCTTTCCGCTTCGTCATTTGCCGTGTGCGCTGGGAAAATCTGGTCGTTGATCACGATGCCGGCCGCGCCAGAACGTTCCAGATCCTGAACCACGAAATAGGTGGTCAATTGATTCCCAAATCCAGATTGAGCGTCCACGATAACCGGACCAGCAACGTTTTCCTTCACGTGGCGCAATACGTCGCTGACCTCTGATGGTGAGGTCAACCCTTCGTTTGTTTGGGCTATTTGCGCCTGCACAACGTCATAGCCGTTGAGGTATGCGGCTTCAAAGCCGGCTTCTTGCACCGTCTGTGCAGACTGTGCATCCGCAACTCCGGGAACGATGACTTGTTGCTTACTAGTAAAACTTGCTGCTGAAATTGTCATATGTATGCCTCCGTTTATTAAAAACAAATTAGTGATTGTCTGCAATTCTAACGAGTAATCCACGCACAAAAAAGGTCACTCTTTCATCATGACGTGATGAAAAAATGACCCTTCAAAGTCGAAATGTCTTTAGTGTCGCCCAATCACGGCGATTCGGCGGTGTATTGATTGAAATTAACGGTTGACTGACGGCCATATCTAAGTTAGAAATCACAAGCTCACTATCCGCGCGCCGAGCAACAAACCGCACCGCATATTGGTCAGCAAGCTGGGTCATGATTTCTTTTTCCAGCCAAACCCGGTAAGCCGAGGTCGCATCCAGTGCCAGAAAAATGTTAAGTGTCGGATTTAAGACGCTTGTATCAAAATAGCGCAGCACTAGCGGCACCAGGGTAACGAGCAGGTACGATTGGTTTTGAAACGCCGGATTACCAGTCGTTTGCAGTTCATTCAGCAGTGTGGTTAATTCAGCCACCAGCCACGGTCGCCGCTGTTTCAGTGTTTGCACCAGCGTGTCACGTTCTAAAATCAGGCCACCTGTTTGAAAAATCAAACTGTAACTGTGGTTCAAATTAAGTTGCGTCATCATCGTTTCTGCGGCTACAGGATTCAGTCCTTTACCAAACAGGCTCTCCAATTTTTGCAGTGTCTGCCGGGAAGCCGCCTGAACCTGCTGACCCACCTTAAGCACGACCGGCTGTTGGTGAATACAGAAGAACGCCCAGCAATAGCTCAGGAAAACAGCTTCCTGACCCGTCGCAGCCAATGGTGCCATCCACTGGGCAATCGACTGGTCCTGAACCTGCGCCTCTAAAACGGGTTGCGGCAGCTCAATTTGATGCCCCTGGCGTTGACGCTGAGTCATGATCACCCACCAATAGGCCAGTTGAAGCTGAGCCGCTTTGCCTAAGTGAATGCGACGAGCATGCAGCCAATTTTGAATTTTGTCAATAATTGCAGTCTGTGAATACTGTGGAAAAGGCCACTCAAAGTGTGAATAAGTCTCCCAATAAACCCGATAATAGCACAACCGCACCATCGCCTCATCTCCCACCAGTTCATGACTGGCGGGGGAATAGTGCAACCCAAACAACGCCAGATGGGACTGCAGGTCCTTTACATGGCGCTTCGCTGTCGAGTCACTCACAAAGTTCAAATCATTGAACTGGCCAAGACTGTGAAGAACACCGTCAAACGTTGATTTCACAAGTTTCGTCATTAACGATTCATCCGTTAGTAATAGCATGATCTGATTGAGATTAACGGTCGCCCGTCGCTGAAATTGTACGCCAGCCTGTGCTGAAAAGGTCAGTGTCATATCGGTTGTGGAAAAGTGTTGCTGAATCAACGTTTGCAGCTCAGCAATGTGGGTCTTCACCGTATTGCGATCAATCGATAGAGCCTGCGCAACCTGCCCAAGCGGGACAGCCTCTAGTTGATCATCCAAATACCGAATCAGTTTCACATTTATGGTGTCGCGGCTCATAAACGGCTGCATGGCAACACTTCCTTCCTGTATCCAGAGACACTTTTGCCACTATTATACTTGATGTGAACGCTACTCGAAAGTCAGTACAGGTTAGATCCTATTAATTAGCATCAGCACCCTCAAGCTGTTTCACCGTGACAATGTGCTGAAACGGCTCACAGCGGTGACGTTTCAGTGACGATTTCAACACCATACCAAATCGCCCAACACGATTAAAGCCAAACCGATATCACAGAATAATTTGTACACGAAATGAGAATATAATTAGAAAAAGGTTGACTTTTCTAATTGAAAACTAGTAGAATAACCCCAGTTAAGTTAATAGTTCGTGATGAAATGTGATTCATGGAGTAACGATGAGCGTCATGCTAAGCGAGCGCCGGTGGTGAAAAGGCGTCATGACCTTGTTGTCAAAGATGAGTGACAAAATTAGCTTTTTCGAGAGCTAGTGGTTGGACCGCCACTATCAGGTCGGAGTATGAGTACGTACTCGATGAGGCAACTCGTGTGAACGGGCTGCGAACTAAGGTGGTCACCACGCGGAAGCGTCCTTGAACGATTTAATCGTTCAGGGGCGCTTTTCTTTTTTCATCACACATTTACATTAAGGAGGAATAATACATATGTCAGATCGCGCAATGTCAGCACCAAGCTCTACCGACGCTTACCAGCCAAAGGTGGCCGGTGAATTATTACATAGAATGAACGCTATCCAAACTACAAAGACGTTCCGCCGCATCTTCTTTTTAACAGCAGCTGGGCTCTTCTTGGACGCCATGGATATTTATCTTGCCAGTGGGACGATGAGTTCGTTTACAGCAACACGGTTTGCGACCACTGCCCAAACCTCAGTCTTTTTGTCACTTGGGTTTTTAGGCCTGTTTATTGGGTCAGTGGCCGCCGGCGTCATCGGCGATACCAAGGGCCGAATGAAGGCCTTCCAGTGGAACCTTTTACTGTTTGGAGTCTTTACCTTTATCGGGGCCTTTGCGCCAAACATGACCATCTTGATTATCAGCCGGTTTATCAGCGAAATTGGTTTGGGTGCCGAACTGGTTACCAGCTTCTCCATTATTAATGAATTCGCACCCGTTAAAACCCGTGGAAAATGGTGCACCACAGCCTCGTTCATCGCCAATATTGGGGCGCCAGTCGCCATGGTATTGTGCCTGGTCATCATCCCCCACTTCACTTGGCGTGGTATGTTTTTCATTAGTGGCATCGCCGCTATTATTTTCAGCTACTTCCGTCACAATTTGCCCGAATCACCACGCTGGAACATCGAGCACCGGCACTACGACGCTGCTTCTGAAACGTTGGACATGCTGAATGCAGAAATGGACGCCGAGCACAAACAACCAGCCGAAGTTGTCGAACAGACGAGCACTCAGGAAAGTGCTGACGTCAATAAACATCTCGGCCGCAACACATTCGTTGCCATCGCCCTCGCCATTGCAGCCATGGTGTGCCAGTACACGTTCACCTCATGGGCACCAACCCTGTTGGTTAAACAAGGCATCAACATTTCAAGTTCACTGGTCTACTCAACGCTGATGATGATCGGTGCGCCAGTCGGTGCCTTTATCGGGTCACGGTTGGTTGAAAAAATCGGCCGGAAACTTAACATCATCATTGCCTTTTCACTGGTTGCCATTTTTGGGATCACTTACGCGCACCTCAATTCACCCGTTGGCATCGTCATCGTCGGTTTCTTGCTGACCTGCTGCTTCTATGTCCTTAACGCCACCATCATTGGTGTTTACGTCACTGAACTCTTCTCAACAAAGTACCGGTTCCGTGGTTCAGGTGTGGCAAACGGATTGGCAAAATTAGCAAACTTTGGGATGCCGTACCTGGTTGTTTTCTTCCTGAGTGTCTCATCCGTCAGCATGGTACTCTACTTCATCGCCGGTCTGGCAGTCGTTGCCGCCATCATTACGTTCATCTGGGGTCCTGAAACCACTGCAAAACAGATCAACTGACCCACTTATCGCAAATCAGGTTCTTGGCAAATCGCAGGTTGGTCTTTCCATATTTGGCGGCTTAACTTAGACTAAATTTATCGCGCTGGTTCTCACGGCAGTCCGAAGCGGGTCGCGCCAGAGCCTGCACAGCCGACCAGCACCACTTCACAATATGTATACAATGGGCACGCGCCCCAGCATGACTAATAACGGCTGGGTTACCCGCATGCGAAGCGTCCAGCCATTGCCCATTTTGATTTCAAAAAAAGACGCACACAATAAAAGGCCACCGAGAATTTTCAAAAATTCTCGGTGGCCTTTTTGTGATTTTTACGAGTCCGAGGTCTGTGAAGATCCCCGTCATATCAGTGCTGATCCAGTCAGATCCACCCATTCTGAAAAAATCTCATTTACCATTTATTTTGCCCCACTTTTTTCAACAGGTACCGCCCCTTATGATTATCAGTGTCATCAAGAATACAAATAAAAACTTTCAAACGAGATTACTGAAAAGGGGCAATTACTATGATCACTGCGTTACTCGCATCTATCTTGAATATGCATCACCTGTTGCCGATGCTCATTAGCCAGTACGGCGCCTGGGTCTACCTCGGCCTGTTTGCCGTCATTTTTATTGAAACAGGTCTGGTTGTTTTCCCTTTCTTGCCGGGCGACTCGCTCCTCTTTTTAAGCGGGTCGCTAGCAGCCATGGCAACCCATCCGTTAAACCATTTGGTGCTCATCGGGCTGCTCTCAATCGCAGCCATCGTGGGTGACAGTCTGAATTTTAAAATCGGACAGCGGTTCGGTCACCGGCTATCATCTCCAAAATGGCAACGTTGGATCAAGCCGCAGCATTTGGCTGCCGCACAACATTTTTTCGAAAAGCATGGCAACAGTGCCATTTTCCTTGGCCGGTTCATGCCAATCATCCGCACGCTGATTCCATTTACTGCCGGTATTAGCAAAATGCCCTATCACAAATTCATTCTGTACAACGTCATGGGTGGCGTCGCTTGGGTCTCAATCGCGATCCTTTCGGGTTACTTCTTTGGTAACATTCCAGTCGTACAGGCACACTTTGAGCTGATTATGATTGCTATCGTTGTGGTATCGATCTTACCAGCAGTCATCATGACGCTCGTTAAAAATCGTAAAGGAACTGATTTAAATGCATAAACAGACGACGTGGTTGGTAGTCGGCAGTACCGCACTCGTGATTTTTCTTATCCTCATGGGTGGTGTGTTGACCGATGCCGCTTGGTTACAATTATTTGATACGCATTTTCAAACCCTGCTGGCACACTTTGACAGTGCCAACCGCACATTTACATTAAAGGAAGTCTCGCTGCTTGGCAGTCCTGCCGTGAATCTGGCAATTGCTGCCGCGCTAGCAGGGTGCTGCTGGATGATTCACGACCGTTTCAACGCCATCTGGATCATCTGCGCCGAAGTTGGCGCTAACGGCATCGCATTTGTTGCTAAGGAACTTGTCAGGCGCCCACGACCAACTGGTCAGCTGGTTCCGGATACCGGCTTTAGTTTCCCCAGTGGCCACACCATCAGCACCGCAACGCTTGTGCTCATCGTTATTTTCGTGCTGGTCCCCTATTTCAAGGATCAGGAAGCCCAACTTGCGATTTCTCTGCTATCAGTGATTTGGCTGGCAGTCATCGCCTTTGCCCGAGTCTACCTACGCGACCATTATCCAAGTGACGGCATTGGTGCGATTCTGCTAGCCCTCGTTTGGTGGGAAATAATGCGCGTGAGCTACCTGTACCTTGTAGCGCCGCGACTGCATCAACCGCAGTTAGAGGAGGAAGTCCATTAAATGGAAAAACTAACAATTGTGATACCAGCCTATAACGAAGAGGAAATTCTCCAGGACAGTCTGCGTACGCTCATCAAAATCGAAGATCAGCTGATTCAAAGCCAGTTGTTTGATTTTAAATCCAATATTTTGGTAGTGGACGACGGCTCGACTGATCGCACCTGGGAAATCATCCAGGAGATGCATCAGTTCAATTCGCGAATCGCCGGCATTAAATTCAGTCGTAATTTTGGCCACCAAAACGCGCTGATGGCCGGCATGCAAGAAGCTATTAAAACGGCCGCTGCGGTGGTGACCATCGATGCTGACCTGCAGGACGACCCTAACGCAATTCCAGAAATGGTCGACCAATTCGTCGCCGGCAAAGACATTGTGTATGGCGTGCGCAACAATCGTGAGACCGATACTTGGTTCAAACGCAATTCCGCCCTGTTGTTCTATCGCACCCTGGCCTTTCTCGGTGTGCGCATGGTCCAAAATCACGCTGATTTTCGGCTGATGTCCCGACGTGCCGTCAAAGCACTCTTAACTTATCAGGAGCGCAACCTGTTTATTCGCGGTGTTATCCCAATGCTGGGGTTTCCGTCAACCAACGTGTATTACAAACGCCGACCGCGAACGGCTGGCAAATCGAAGTATCCCCTTAAGAAAATGATAGCTTTCGCCTGGGAAGGGCTTACATCACTGTCAATTGCACCAGTTCGTGCTATATTGTTTCTTGGAGTAATCACCGTCCTACTCGGTGTCGCAGCGTTGGTTTATTCATTACTTTCCAAATTCCTAGGGCTGGCCGTTCACGGCTGGTCGTCACTGATGATTTCTATATGGATCTTGGGGGGCTTGCAAATGGCAAGTCTGGGGATCATCGGCGAATACATTGGTAAGGTGATGACCGAAGTTAAACAACGCCCGCGTTTCACAATTGAAACAACAGTTGGGGGCAACTCATGATTAAAGGAAAACCAGTGATGAACATCCTGCCGCTATTATTGAGCGGCGGCGTTCTGATTGGCATTTTGTCGAACATTATCTATCCAAAGAATTTCTGGGTCAGCTGTTTGGTCTTGATCGGTTGCGTACTGGTCTGGGCCTTTTGGCGCCCTTTTAAGTTACTGACGAAACGCTTAACGTATCGTCAGATCACACTTATAACCGGCGCCGGACTGGCACTGATTTTCTTGTTTCAACTGCTAGAACTGCACTTTTTTCCAGCCACAATTTATCACGATCCGTTTCGGGTCATTTACCAAGCGGAACTGCTGAGCCGCGGCCATTACGATTGGGGCCGCACCGTGTACTTCTGGCGCTTTCCAAACAATGTTCCAATCACCTACATGCTGGCGGAGTGGCTGAAGGTCACCAACGTGTTTCACTTGACCACTAACACGGCGATCCATCTGATGTCGATTGGGTTTCTGGATGGGTTCATCGCCATTTGCCTGCGTACCATCCACCGGTTCAGTAAGCGAAACGACTTAGTGCTTGGCACGCTGCTGTTCTTTCTCTGCAGTCCTTTTGCGTACACCTACTACTTGCAGGTGCTGTATTCGGATCTGCCGATTCTTTTCTGCCTCGCGGTCAGTTTCAACATTATCGCGCGCTGGCAACAGTATCAGCGCTGGGAAAAATGGCTGGCCGGACCCACACTATTTCTCACGATTGTTCTAGGCCAGCTGATCAAGCCAAACCTGATTGTCCTGGCCATCGCCACCGTATTGATCATCATCGCCCTGCTCATTAAAAGCCGCCAACGACTGGTCAAATATGGGCTCCCGCTGGTCATTGTTTTACTGGGGTTTGCTGCTTCCGTCCCCGCCCAAGCCGGTGTGCTTAACGCCGCCCGTTTCACCAATAATCCCAAGTATGAAGTGCCAACGACCCACTGGATCTGGATGAGCTACAACCCGCAAGGTACCGGTAAATACATGTTTAACGATGTGCAAACAGAAGCCAGACTGCCAAACAAAGCGGCGCGGCAAGCCTTTCTCAAAAAAGCCCTGCCCGCTCGTTTAAAACAGCTGGGGCCGGTCGGGGTCGTTAAACGCTGGCTGCAAAAGGCCGCCATTTTGCTGAATGTCGGTGGCATTCAACAGGCTTATACAGGTGGTTTCCGGCAGGCACCGAGCTGGTACCTCAACCATCAGCACCGGATTCATTTCCTAAGCGAAGTGCTCATGCGCGTCTATTTTGTCACGTTTGACAGCTACATTCTTATGAAATGCATTGCGCTGATGAAACGGAAACAAAGCCTGACCGTTCCAGTCATGGACCTCGCAATTTTGACGGCACTGGGATACCTCGCTTTTCACACGTTCCTGTGGGAAACCGAAAGCCGTTATGGACAAGCCATCTACCCGTTATTGCTGATGATCATGGCCCTGCCAACACCGGTCTTACAGTATCCCGCTTGGGTCAAACGGCCCAATAGCCGGCAAACGCTAACCTGGGGTGCGGCAATTTTAGCTAGTGTCGTCATGGTGCTGTCAGTGATCCCACTGACGTCGCATAAGCGGGTCATCGTTGCCGCTCAGCGCAGCCAGTTATCGCTGCAGTTTGACGCCAAGCCAACCGCAATCAAAGCAGGCGTTGAGGTACATCAAACGATTACGGCAAACCACGCCATCAATGACTTTACCGTTCAAAAAATTCCCCATTCTCTAGTTCAAGCATCGCTAGTTAATCAAAAAACGCATCAAAAGATCGCCCTTGTTTCCGGAAATGACAACTACTACACCAAACGAGCCTTACCAGCTGGCCAGTACCAGATTCGGCTTCAAAACAATACAGACAAGGCACAACTCGTATCACTCGTCAAAATGCAGCGTTACCGGTTGGCGCCGGCACCATTAAAAATCGGAAACAAATCCTACCCGTACAGCAGTCTTATTTATACAGCTGCTGTACGCCCAACGTTAAACCAATAAAGAAGGAATTTTATGACCAAAATCAAACAATTGTGGCAGCAATATGCCAGTGTTATCAGCTATTTAGTTTTCGGTGTGCTAACCACCGTTGTAAACATCGGTGTGTTCGATGTCCTGGACACCTATGCCCACTGGAACTACCAAGTTGCCACGGTTCTCGCCTGGTTTATTTCAGTTTTATTCGCCTATATCACCAATAAGCTTTGGGTGTTCAATTCCAAAACAACAACCTCCCAAGCATTAATGACAGAGTTAGGGTCATTCTTTTTCTTTAGGATCCTGTCACTCTTCATGGATATGGCCATGATGTGGCTAGGCATCTCAATCCTGCACGCCTCACCGTTATTAACAAAGGTCGTGGATAATGTCGTGATCGTTGTGGTTAATTATTTGTTTAGTAGGGTGTTTATTTTCAAGAGAGTGGAACAAGGCGATTAGGGGGCGGAGTGTAAGGGACTTTGGGCAGAAAAGGCCGGGTTTGCCTTTTTTGACCAAAGTCCCTTACGCGGTAGCCCCCTGCCTTGTGTAACTCGTTTCCACTCGAGGACAGGAAAGCAGAATACCAGCGACACATTTACACAACTGAAAAAGCAAAGTACAAAAAGTCAAACAAGCCTCTCAAGCGGTAAGTCCCTGCCCTGAGTAACTCGTTACCACCCGAGGACAGGAAACCAAGATGTCCAAATCATTCTGCGAAAAAAAAGAATCTAAGAAGCCCAAAACCTTCTAAGATTCTTTTTTATACCCAAATGAACCCTAAACCCGCGTCAAACAAAACAGTCATCAAGCATCTAGCGTATGTGCTATAATGGCATTAAAACAAGAAGGGAGCGTGAGGGTCATGGCTCAAACCGCAGCTCAAAAACGGGCGCAGCAAAAATATAACGCTAAACATAAGGAACAGCGTAAACTCATGTCGTATCGCAACACAGCGCGCGTGTTTATTCGCAGTTACGCCTCAAACGATGATTTGGCTGAATTACAGGAATTGATGATGTCACGAACACTTGTTAATCGAGAACGGGAACAGTTACCGACAATTGAATCCTACATCACTCAGCATGATTTAGCTGATAAACTGATTATTTGGGACCGGCCGGAAGAATTGCTAACCGCACGTCAGAAAACTGACGAGGAGACAGACTGGCAGGATTGGTTTGACCAGACAATCACACCGCACTTCAACCGGGACGAACCCGTGATTGAATTTAAAACGGCCAACCAATCGAAATACTACAGCTGCACGCAGGCCATTGCCATTTTGGATTGGCAACGTCAGGGGGCACAGTCATGAAACCGCATGTGTTGATCGTTGGGGCAACTGGCGGGACCGGCGCCGCAATCGTGGCTGCCTGTTTGGCACGTGATCTGAGTGTCACGGTATTTGGCAGATCACTCACTAAACTGAAAGCTCAGTTCCCCGTCAGTGTCGCATATGCGCAGGGCGATGTTTTTGACAGTGCCAGCATTGTTGCAGCTGGCCAGAACAGCAATCTGGTTTTCCAGTGTGCCGCGGTACCATACCACGAAACCGTCTCGCGCCAGCTTCCCTTAGCTGAATCGGTCATGACAGCTGCGCAACAAATTGGCGCTCGGGTGGTTTACATTGACGGTATCTACGCCTATGGTGCCAGTACTGGCCAACCGATGACGGAATCAGCACCGATGCGCCCCATCTCTAAAAAGGGGCAAATCAAGGCTCAACTAACCCAGTTATTGTTCAACGAACGCTTCAGTGCAGTACCAACTTGTCTGATCAGACTACCCGATTACTTCGGTCCGAGCGCTCGTGCCAGCAGTTATCTAGGCTTAACAATGATGGGAATCGCAGCTTGCAAGCCCACATTTTACATTGGCAAACGCAGCGTCGCTCGTGAATACATCTTTTTGCCGGACGCGGCCGAAATGATACTCAATATTGCACTAAGTGACACGCATTTTACTGGAGTTTGGAACATTCCCGGCCAACAAATCACGGGCGACAAGCTGCTGAAACTGGCAAATGATGCCTCAGGTAATCACATGCCGCTGTTTACCTTAACGAAACCAGCATTGCGTTTTCTTGGTTTGTTTGATGCCGACCTGAGAGAAATCGTTGAGATGTATTATCTGACTAAAAAGCCGGTTATTTTGGACAGTCATAAGTATCAGACTATCTTTGGAAAACCAGTTAAAACCCCGTTTGAACGCAGTATCCCGTATACAATCGGTCAAA
This sequence comes from Secundilactobacillus collinoides DSM 20515 = JCM 1123, assembly GCF_001435975.1. GTDB lineage: Bacteria > Bacillota > Bacilli > Lactobacillales > Lactobacillaceae > Secundilactobacillus > Secundilactobacillus collinoides. The sequence continues at coordinate 42,054 of NZ_AYYR01000054.1, read as the reverse complement.
TTGCCCTCGCTCATAACCCACATTAATAAAAAAACCATTTATCATTTGATAAATGGTTTTTTAGTTACTATTCAATGGCTCAGTTCAACGCCAAAACGGCCGCTGGAAGTTCTGTTGGCGACGCAATAATCTGTTCAGACTTAGCAGCCTGCAATTCAGCCAAACTGCCAAATCCATAGGTTACACCGATTCCCGCTAGTGCGTTACTGTGTCCACCAAGAATATCACTATCGCGGTCACCTACCATGACCGCCTCACGCGAATCAGTAATGCCAATGTCATTAAGGGCATAACCAATTATGTCTGCCTTTTTGATCCGTGTTTCGTCAAAGGTAGCACCATAGATTCCCTTGAAATAACCATCAAGATGAAAGTGATCAATAATCTGTTCAGCAAACGATTCAGGTTTGGCCGTGGCAATGTAGAAATCATATTGTTGCTGCAAGTCCCCCAAAGCCTCCGGAATGCGGGCATAAACCTCATCCTCAAAAAGGCCGCTGTCTCGATAGTATTCCCGGTACGCCTCGGTTGCCTCCACGGCCTCCTCGTGGGTGTAACCCGCAATTGTTTGAAAGCCACCCACAAGTGACGGCCCAATGAACTGTCGCAGTGTGGCGTCATCCATGGTCGGCCGATTCAGTTTATGAACCGCATACTTGATTGCGTTTAAAATGCCCTGCTCTGAATTGATAATGGTGCCGTCTAAATCAAAAAGTACTGTTTTAATCATCATAATCGCTCCTCGCCGTTGCCGTTAACTCATCTTAACAGGATGAAAACAGTTATGAAAGGATTCCCAAAATTTTCATTTGTTTACATATATTTTCAAATGAAAAGGCCGATTTCACGATTGATCATTGAAAATCTCCTCAACCGTGATTCCAGCCCTAATCAGCACTGACTGTGTATTGTAGACACTGGCCAGCTCTGAATTCTAACATTACGTTCAACATATATTACCCACGCATCATTTCCCGGGAAATCACTTCACCACGGTCAGTTCATCAATGGTCTGACCATCTGCGCTAACCAATTGCAGCCAGCTATTCGTCCCGCCGAAGTAGAGAAAAAGGCCGACCTCATTGACACTCTTTAAATGAACATCCTGAGTCGTGACAAAGGTTTCGTCAAACGTATCGGCGTTCTCATCCCGCAACTGTTGGGAGAATCGCGCTGAAAATCCTAATGATCCATCCTTATTCAAGGGTGCTTCGGCCTTCATTTGCGCGCCCGCCTTGATGATAAACTCATTACGTTTGGCCCAGAAAACCGTTGCTTTGGCACCGTCATGATCAACCTTGAACGGCATGGTTGCTAAGGCTGTCTGCCAATTGTGCCGTGGTTTACCACCCTTTTTTACAACTGGAGCAACTAAATGTAATCCCATAAACGCCAGGACTGGCAGTACCTCATCAAGATAAGCACGGGTGGGCTTTACCAGGTTCTGCGGTACTTTTTCTGTTGCAGTATCCGCCTTCAGTTTAACGCCAGCAGTAACCGCATCATCCGCAATCATTCGTGCCAAATACTGGTAGGGCACATCCGGACCCGGCGTGATGCTGACCAGTCGATCGTACTTACGATTCTTAGCCAATGCCGTCACGCCCACCAATTGGCCAGCCTTAAAGAACAAATTGACGGATTTTGCAATTGGTTGCGCATCGCCATTTCCTAAAACGATTTCCCCCTGCGCATCGTCCAGTTGAATCGTAAACCGATCCGTTTCGTAATTTCCCGTAAATGATTGTGACATGCCTGCACCTCCGAAGTTGTTTCCCTAATGATGGGCCGAAGCACCAAAATAATCAAGTTATGGCCACCCATTCTGGCTATAACACTCGTTGGCCCTCACGCCATTTTACGGTCAGAATACAAAATTCTCCGCATTTTCAGCAAATTTTGAGAGCCCCGTCACAGGCGAGATTGCAGGCTCTTTTCAGCAACCGATTACATTAGCGGTGCTACAATAATAGTGTCGAGAAACTAATCAATTATCGGAGGTGCGCTCATGAAAGATGTCTTCGTTATCACTGGCGGAACCGGCGGCATGGGATTTGCTGCAGCTGAAACCCTTAGTGACCGAGAAAATACTGTCATATTACTAGCAGATTTAAGCAGTGACGCGCTCGCAAAGGCGAAACAAGCGCTGGATGAACATCAAGCTGAAGTAGCAACTGTGACCTGTGACATTACTTCAGAGGCCGACGTGACCTACATGGCTGACACAGCTGTTCACTTAGGCCACATCACCGGTGTTATCCATACTGCTGGCGTGAGTCCCAGCATGGGCGACTATCGCAAGATTATCGCCATAAACGCCGTGGGAACTGTAAACGTTGACCGGGCGTTTATGGAGCTGACCGACCACCGGTTTAGTTTGGTCAACGTTGCCTCCATGGCGGGCTACATGCTGCCAAAATTAATGATTCCAAAACACGCCTATAAAACAGTTAACCGGGATACAGAAGTGCTTTATCACAGGTTGGTACAACATTGCCAGGTACTCCCCAAAAAGAATCGGTCGCAAATGGCGTATCCGCTGAGCAAGAATTTCGTGATGTGGTACACCGAGCACATTGCCCCGATTTACGGTTCTCGTGGTGCCCACGTGGTGTCCGTCTCGCCGGGATCGTTTGATACGAAGATGGGGAAACTGGAAAAAGATAAGGGTGCCGGAGCCATGGTCAACTACGCCGCAATCAAACGCTTTGGCACACCCCAGGAGGTCGGCGGTTTTCTCGCCTACTTAGTGACCGATGCCCCAGCCTATCTCACAGGAACTGACATTTTAATTGATGGCGGTGTAGTGGGACAGTTGCGGTTAAGGGATATGTTGAGGCCAGAGAGTGGAGCAAGGCGCCTAGGGGGCGGAGCGTAAGGCACTTTGACCCAAAAAGTCTGGGTCCGGCTTTTCGGGTCAAAGTGCCTTACGCAGGAGCCCCCTGCCTTGCGTAACTCGTTTAGGCAACGAAGCCTAGAACCGCGTCGCAAGCACAACACTGTAAAATTTAAGAAAAAGCCCAAATTCGACTTTTTGGAGCAGAACCCACTTTGCAGCAGTCCGTGGCTCTGTAAATTTGTTTCCACTCGACCACAAAAAACGAATGGAAATAAAAATGCTTGATCAAACGTTGCACAACTACAGTTCTGAGTCCAAAACTTAAGGCACCCCAGATTAAAATCCTGAATTGGATAATAATCTGAGGTGCCTTATACTGTCGGTATCAGCCGTTTATGACACGTTGAGGCATCAGGTTCCAACCGCAACGCGATATTATGGATTGGCTCAGTGTAACTGTTCACGAATATCTACGGCACTAGCACAATTCGTTTGCCCTTATCCTGACCCATTTCTAACGTTTCATGCGCCCATTGTGCGTCATCAAAATGTTTCACAATAATCTCATCGTCCAGCAGCATCCCGCGACGAAAAGCGGCGTTGATGGTTTGGGCCGCCTGACGCAACTGTACGATTGAGGCGTGACTAATCACAAACCCGTTGATGTGTTTTTGATTCATGTAAAAATGCCGAACGTTGAAGGAGAAAAGGTTGCTCTTTGGGGCCGTAATCAACGTGATTTCGCCATTTTGTGCCAAGAGATTGATGTTCGTTTGAAAGTCGGCATTTCCTGACGTATCAATGATGTGATCAACGCCATTAGAGAACAAGCCAGTCACTTTCTGACCAAAGTTTTCCCTGTAATTGAAAGTGCCTTGGCTGCCAAGTTTGGCCAGATTTGTAAAATCGCGTTCATTTGACGTGGTGAGGATGTCAAGCCCCATTCGTTCCGCCAGTTGGACTAGTTTCGTGCCCACGTGGCCAGCCGCGCCCTCAATCAGGATCGACTGACCCATGCGGACTTGCATGACATCGCTCAACACCAGCACGGCAGTTGCGGAAGAATGAACCGAGGCAATCAGTTGTATGTGGTCGACACCCCTCGGCACTGGTGCAAGTCGATCTGAAGACACTGCCACCAGTGTACTGGTCACACCCTGACGACCATCATAGCCCATCGAATTCGTCCAAACGCTGTCACCGACTTTAAAGGCAGTCACTGCGGAACCAACTGACACCACTTCACCGACCATATCACGACCGATGACGTGCGGAAATGCCATGTCTGTTTGATAAGCACCGCTGCGCACATACGTGTCGACCCGGTCAACCGCGACCCCTTCAACCCGAACAAGCACGTCTTTTTGATAGACTTCTGGATCAGGTAACTCCCCAATTTGAATACTGCTGGCGTCGCCAAGCCGTTCAATATATGCCGCCTTCATCATTAATAGCCTCCCTGATTGCATCTGTTTACAGTCGTGAACCTGTTGATGAGCAGTGATCACGTAAATAATTGTTATCCTTATTTTAATACGTAAGCACGTTTTTGAAATGATTATTTCCAAATTTTTAACAGTTAGAGTTGACCCAGGCCGAAATTGACCTTCAATCATAAGTCGTTGTAAACTAAAACCAACAAAAACGAATGATAAGGAGTCCTTTGCATGACAACTGAGTGGGAAAAATGTCTCAATGGTGACTTGTACGATGCCCATGATGCCACGTTTAAAACGCACAAACAGCAGGCCTATACATTCTTGAAGGCTTACAACCAAACTGCGTACGACCACGGTGATGAGCGCCACGACTTGCTAACGCGCTACCTTGGTGGAATTGGTCACGATGCAACGATAGGCACACCCTTTTTGTGCGATATGGCTGCCAATATCTACCTTGGCAGCAAGGTTTCAGTTAACATGAACTGCAGTTTTATGGACTCCAACCTGATTACTATCGATGATGAGACAATGATTGGTCCCAACGTACAAATCTATACCGCTACCCACCCAGTCACAGTGGCTGAACGGTTAAATCCTAATTGGGATGCTCATCCAGAACAGCATTTCGTGCGGACCAGAGCGGTGCCTGTTCACATCGAGCATCAATGCTGGCTAGGCGGTGGCGTGATTGTTCTGCCCGGCGTCACGATTGGTGCTGGTTCAGTAATTGGCGGCGGCAGTGTTGTCACCCATGATATTCCAGCCGGTGTCGTGGCTGTTGGGAATCCCTGCCGAGTCGTAAAAACATTAATTCAAAAGGCTTAATTTGACTGTTTGGCCATTAATGTTGATCCCCAATACTAGGTCACTGCTTTGATTGTTCTTTAATTTTGAATAGCCTGTTAGGACGGCTAACGGCAGTCACACCTCACACATTAAATTTTTGAGTTTCAACGGTCTGTCGTGTAACCGTAACCTGTTAATATGCAGGCAAAGCAGTGATAATTGACGGTAGAGACAAGCATTGCCGGAAGTCACATACACATGTTAAACTGAATGGTGTGACCGTCACAGGCCATTTAAGCGCGATTTAGAGGGGTGAGCATTATTTACTTAGTTGGCATTGGCACCATTGTGAACACCGCCGCGGTTTTAGCAGGCGGTGTTATCGGATACATATTTCAGCGGCTATTAAACGATAAGCTGCAAAAAACCATTATTCAGGCCATAGGTGTCGCCGTAATTTTTATCGGCGTCGCAGGCGTATTGAGTCAGATGCTGGTCGTCAAAAACGGACAGATCAGCACTCACGGCACACTCATGGCGACTATATCATTAGTCATTGGGGCGTTGATCGGTGAATTAATTGACATTGACCATCAATTTGTGAAACTAGGTGATTGGTTGCGCCGTAAGGTTGGTGCTAAAAGTGATTCTTTGTTCATCGAAGGGTTCGTTAGTGCTACTTTGACGATCTGCGTTGGCGCTATGGCTATCATTGGATCATTACAAGACGCTATCAATCATGACCCGACCATGCTGTTTACAAAGGCAATTTTAGATGGTGTGATTGTGGCCATTTATGCTGCAAGTTTCGGTGTCGGTGCAATTTTCAGCAGCCTGCCACTGTTTATCTTTCAGATGACGATTACATTGCTGGCGGTGTTTATTGATCAATTTCTGACTACCGCTATGACTAATGGTATCTCGTTGGTCGGCTCAATGATGATTTTCTGCATCGGTATCAACCTGTTACTGGATACCAAAATTAGAGTGGCCAATATGTTGCCTGGGTTGTTAGTAGTGATCGGGTATGTAGCACTGATGTAACACAGTAAGGCATTCAAGGCTGTACACTGAGAAAACCACGCACCTCGTAGTACGCGTACGGAACTTTCCGAAAAACGCAAAAAATAGCCGTCAAACACAGTTTTAGCAGTTGCTAATTCGGTATTTGATGGCTTTTTTATGCACTAATGAGATTGGGATGTTCGCCGAGATCGCGGGAATTATCGCAGTCATTTAAGAATCTCGGTAGTCGGTTGTGTGGTGATGACAATGCGATTTCTAGGTTATGTAGCCGACACGAGTTCCGCAAGGCAGAGGCTCCTGCATAAGGCACTCTGGGTCAAAAAGTCAGGCCCGGACTTATTCTTTCAAATTCGTCTGTGTGGTGATTGCGACGTGGTTTTTTGGTTATGTCGCGGAAATGAGTTCCGCAAGGCAGGGGGCTCCACTCTCTGGCCACAAAAAAAGACCCTCCGGTACCTAGCCATCGTGTCTTTTTTATTGTTGGTCCCATGTCTGAGACGCGCTTATGTTAAGCTTCTATTCGAAAACCTTTTTAAATTACACCCTCGTTGAATAACGACCCCCCGTTATTCACACAAGATCCCCCGGATAACTCCAATTATCCATCTTGCAATGATGTGACTCATTTCAAAGGTCAAAGTAGTGCTTTATATAAGCCAACTCCTATGTGATAAACCTGAATCCTGACAACTCGTCGTTGCTTAGATTCAATTCACTATCACTTTATGTGTCTATCATATCGAGAAGTTGGGGTATCTTCAACCAACAATTCAATTAGAAATGTTTCATTTTGAACACACGAAAAGTCAAACAAATCTACACATAACGCGGGTTTTGGCGGGATAAAACACTTGTTAAAAAACATTCTAATTTATTTTGTCTGTGACCCCTGTTGCCCATCATTATCTGAAACTTCTTTGAGAATCTGCCACGGACCGTTTAAAATCAAGCGTTTCATATTCTGTTCCAGCGGCACCACGAGTTTTGGATCAGGATTGGTGGCAATAAATCCAATGGTGTACATCACCGCACCACTAAGGGATGATTTAGCAAAATTTGCCGACATCGAGTCCATCGCGTTTTTTGTTTTTAAGTTGAATTTTGTTTCAACGGCACGATCAATTTCCTGTCGCAACCGGCGCTCAAAACGTGGGTCACCATTCACACTCAGTAATGTGCGAATAGTCACCGCGTGGGCCCGGCAAAATTCAAATTTAGCTTCCAAAGCATCATTTTCCAAATTTAAGATCCCGAATTGTTTACGGAATACCATGAATTTTTCGATGAAATCATCCTCAACATTGCGGATCAAATCATATTTATCATCATAGTAGCGGTAAAAGGTGCTGCGGTTAAGGTGACTCTGCTTAACCAAGTCGTTTACGGTAATGTTCGCAAACGGCTTCGAAGTCAGTAACGCGAGCATCGCTTTTTGCAGCTCACGTCGCGTGTGATTTTTCTTTAACATCTTCGTCCCGCCCCCTTTGTTGGTATTCTTACTGTAACACGTCCTCAGAGCTAGAAGTGCCACAATTATACAGTTTGTGTCCAATATCTATCAATTGATAGGTCTATCTAACTCAACTATACCACGACCAGTGAACGTGGGAAAGAAGATACAACATGTGTCAATTCGTGATTAAAGCGGTGCTGAACACCATTCGTGCCATGAACTTTCGCGGATTCAACGTGGGACATTAGCGTGGTACATTAAGAATCATCTAACAGCTGTCGGAGCCTGGACATGCCCCCAAAGGTCAACAGAATGCTAACCGCCACCCATTAAGGTGATTACCCGTCCGAAAAAACCACACGCCAATCCCCCATCTGCATGCAACATCTGACAAGTCCACGTAAAAACCCCATCGCTCAGTTTCAAATCGAAATCTGGCAACAGGGTTCATATCCTTCTAATCATTAATCGCTGACGCTTGCTAATAGCAGCGCAATTTGCGGTCGCATGGTCTGTGCCATTTTGTCGTCCAACTGCCGATCATTTTTAATCAATAATTGATCATAGATGACTTTTTGATAAATAGCCAATAACACTTGCGCCAATGTTTGGGTGCTTTCGGCTGGTATTTTAAACGTTCCGGTCATGTTGGCCAAACCGTCGCCTAGTTGTTTTCGTAAATTATCGAGTGTGTCTAACAACCAGTTAGCCTGTTTGTCGGAAAGCAGCGGCCGCTCGCGGACCGTAATCATAAACGACTGGTAGAGTTGTTCATCATCAAAACTTGCCCAAATGTTTTCAAAACTCGCCATCAGAGCTGTCTCCAGATCCGCAGCTGAGTTGATGTTTTGAAACACAAATTTTGCCTTGCTTAGCCGAGCCATGACTCCTTCGTAAACGATTGTATCTAAAATTTGCCGTTTGCCATGCGGAAAATAGTAGTACATCAACCCTTCCGCAATACCGGCTTCCTGGTTGATTTTCCGGGTTGTCGTTGCTTCAAAGCCGTTCGTTGCAAACATCTCTCGCGCAATTCGGACGATTTTTTCTTTCTGGGCGTCACCCTTTGAATCAGTCTTTATCATATCTTAGCCTCTGTCCTTCCATGATTGTCGCTGTGTTAGGCTAGTCAGGTGTTACAAGAAAAGCCAGAGTGAAGGATGTCAGCTCTGACTTCTCGTTAATTTTACATGAGTCCCGTAATGGTTTCCCCAAGCAGGTACACGTTTAAGCCAATCAGGACGATGGTTGCGAACCAAGCTGCGTACTTGACCCAGGCGTGGTTAGCAAATTCACCCATGATTTTCTTATCGCTGGTGAAGATCACCAATGGAATAATGGCAAACGGCAACGCAATACTCAAGAACACTTGTGATGCTGTCAGCAGGCTTTCAATCTTGGCTTCATTTCCCTTGTAGATAATGGCGAAAATCAGCACTGGTGTAACGGAAAGCAGCCGAGTCACAAGCCGTTGAACCCAGAGCGGTACCCGTAATCGAATGAACCCTTCCATGATAATTTGACCGGAAAGGGTACCAGTAATCGTAGAACTTTGACCTGATGATAACAGGGCGACGGCAAACAACATACTGAGCATTGGACTGGCAATGGCGCCAACCACTTGACTGTTGCTCAACGCATTGAACAAATCAACGAACCGACCGAGCGAGCTGTTCGTTCCGAAGAACAAGGCAGCCCCTAAAATCAGTAACAAACTGTTGACGATGAAGGCAATGAATAATTGCATATTCGAATCGATTGTTGAAAACTTAATTGCTTTCTTGATGTCATTACGGTCTGAACGGTCTAATTGACGGGTTTGTGAAATTGATGAGCCAAGGTACAAATCATGAGGCATGACGGTGGCACCGACAATCCCTAATGAGAGATATAACATGGAGTGGTTGGTCATGATTGAACCACTTGGCACATATCCCTTAAGAATCCCGCTCATACTTGGGTTGGACAAAGCAACTTCATAAGCAAAGACTAACAGAATGACAGCAACCAAGGTTGCTACGATAGCTTCGATTTTTCGGAAGCCTAACTTCATTAAAACTAACAGTAACAATACATCGCAGGCGGTAATTAGGATCCCGATAATCAACGGAATCTTAAACAGCAGTTCCAATGCGATCCCAGAACCAATAATTTCGGCAACATCCGTTGCCATAATAGCTAATTCAGCAATCACCCAGAGAACGATTCCCATTCCCTTGGATGTCCGTTCCCGTGTGAGTTGGGCCAGATCTTTTCCGGTAACAATTCCCAGCTTAGCAGACATGGCTTGCAGTAACATCGCAATCAAACTTGAAATCAAGATCACTGAGAGGAGCCGGTACTTGAACTGAGCACCACCAGCAATTGACGTGATCCAGTTACCTGGATCCATGTACCCCACGGCAATTAAGATTCCTGGGCCTGTATAGGCCATCAGAGTCTTCCAGAACCCCGCGTTCTTTGGCACCTTAACACTGCCATTAACTTCGTCCAAGCTCTTCCCTTCGCCAGAAACGCCTTGCACAAACGTGTTGTGCTTTGCAGTATCGTCTTTCATCATTATAGAACCTCTTTTCTATGGGCTTAGAAATTCGGTTGGCCAGCAGCAAAGTAAGTATTGATCTAACATTAAGCACACCTGTTTAAAATCATATCAACAACCTATTTCACTGGTCCAAACATTCAAAGCAAAACCTATTATATTTTCAAACTGACTGAGCGCATGCTCAAATTCCATAACTAAATATACACCCTTTAAAATTAAACACAAGCATTTTTCTCACCTTTTTTCATGTTTATTTTTCTGGATACCTAAACTTCGTGTAAGGCGTAACCGATTACATTCAATATATGTCAGCAAATACCGGTGTTGTGCGTCTAAAACGGTGTCTGGTTCGGTCGGGACTATCATTCTGAGACTCTGAAAATGGTATTAAAAAGTGATCAAATTAACCGCCCTTTTTTAATTCTACTGCGTCTTTTACAACTAAATTCAATGAATAATTGCAGCAACTTCATTCTTGAGTGCAGGAACCACTTCCGCCTCAAACCACGGATGCCCTTTCAACCAACCATAATTTAAAGGTGACGGGTGCACGATTGGAAAATAATCCGGCATGTAGTCGGCATAGTGTTTGACCGTTTCCGACAGATTTTTCTGCCGGCGGGCTTGCAGGTAAAATTTTTGAGCGTATTGCCCAATCAGCAGATTCAACTTAACGTTAGGCATGAGTGCGAGCAAGGGGGCGTGCCACTTTTCAGCAAATCCTTGTCGCGGCGGCAGATCACCACGGTCACCTTTTCCCGGGAAATAAAAATCAAGGGGCAGGATCGCAATCTTCCCCGAATTGTAAAACTGATCACGGCTCAAACCCATCCACTCGCGTAATCGATCACCGCTGGGGTCGTCCCAAAACAGCATTGATTCCTGTGCCCGACGGCTGGGTGCCTGACTGGTAATCAAAATTTCAGCCTCTGGCATAACCTGATATAACGGCTTGATACCAGTCTGTGTGTAAACCGCGTTTTGTGGGTCAGCTTGAATGGCTTTAAATATAGCTTCTGCCTTTGTGATGACAATCACCTCCATCAATTAGCTTCATTCTATCAAGCCGTGCTAAAAGGGGCAAATATAGGCAAATGTGTCAATTGTATTAAATTTAGATTTTAATTATAATAACGATTACATTTTATTGACTTTCTGGTAATAAAGACTATCGTAATTGGTAATGTGTTTACGCGCGATACGCAAACATGATACCCGATTGAAAGCTGGCGCACACATGAACGTCCTACGCAGTACCTTTTCTTCACTTCAGAACCGAAATTTCCGCTACTTCTGGTTTGGTCAATGTATTTCCGTCATGGGCACTTGGATTCAGCGAACCGCTCAGACGTGGCTGGTCTACCAGTTAACCGGCTCAGCTTTTTTGGTCGGCGTTTTAACCGCCTGCCAATTTGCGCCGATTCTCATCCTAACCCTAGTTGCCGGCACTGTCATCGACCGCTTCCCAAAGAAACAAATTCTACTCTTAACTCAGTTCGGTTTTCTATTACTTGGACTACTCATTACCATCCTGACTTACACAAAGCTTATTCAATACTGGGAAATATTGATCATTGCCGTTGTGTACGGGGTTCTTCAAAGCTTTGATACACCGACCCGGCAGTCTTACGTTGTTGAACTGGTTGGTCAAAAGGATTTAATGAACGGCATTTCATTAAACTCCACCCTATTTAATATGGCCAAAATTGTTGGGCCTTCAGTAGCCGGCTTGCTCATGGCCCGGTACAGCGTCGCTTTTTGTTTTCTCGTAAACACCATCAGTTATTTAGCTGTGTTACTTGGTCTCTTTTTGATTCACCAGACAAACACACTGGCATCCCACTCTCGTCAGCGATTGTGGTCAGATGTTAAATACGGACTCAGCTATGTTTGGCACCAGCCCAACATTCGTTTAAGCGCCGAATTAATGCTGGTCGTATCCACACTAAATTTCAATAACAACGTGATCATTCCGATTTTTGCCAAAACAGTCCTTCATTCCGGCGCCCAGGTCTACGCAAACCTGCTCTCCGCTAGTGGGGTCGGTTCGCTGATAGCTGCCTTTTTGATGAGTTATCTCTCACGCTTTGGGTTGCAGCGAAACATCTACTTGTTCGTGACGGCCGGCACGGTCACACTGCAAGCCCTCATGCTGTTTGTCCATACTTACTGGTTAGCCATGCTGGTCATGGTGTGCGTCGGCTTCTGCAACATGATTTTCCTGAACCAGTCCAACGCCTCGTTCCAGTACAGCATTCCCGACAATCTGCGGGGCCGCGTCATGAGCGTTTACGTCCTGCTGAATCAAGGCACGACCCCCATCGGCAGTATCTTCGTCGGCGGAGTCATGGACATCGCGGGCGGTATCTGGGGCTTCCCATCCTGTGGACTTTTGGCAATTGTGCTGCTTATTCCGGTGGTTCTTAGTCAGCGAAAACTGATCAATAAGTGGATTCACGGTGCTTCGGAGGAAGCTAAGGCTTAACCCTTCCCCTTAATATACGATATGTAAAAGACGCCTCAGTATTTAATTTGCTGAGACGCCTTTTTTATTCAATGATTAAGTTGTTGCGGTGTTGATGTCGGCACAGTCGCTCTGCCAACTTGGCGTCTAAACGTGCTCCCAAAGGCAAGGAGTTGCACCTAGTGGACTTCGACCGCAAAAGCCAGAATCGGGCTTTTGCGGTCAAAGTCCACTAGGCTCCACTCCTTAAGCGCCTTTTTCCGCACTCTCTTTAATTAATCTTCCGTTTCGGATTCAAAATTCCCATCGGATCAAACAACGCTTTGATCTGGTGTTGGATCTGATCAACGTCTTCGCCGAGTTCTTCATTATTCCACTGGTTCTTTAGCATGCCGACCGCGTGTTCACCGGAAATCGTGCCACCCAGTTCAAGCGTCTTGTGGAACATGAGTTGCAGCGCTTCAACGACAGCTTCAGGCGTTTCAGTTTCTTCCTTCGGCCAAACAATTGTCGGGTGGACATTACCGTCACCGGCATGCCCGGCAACGTAAATCTTCAGATTAAGTTTTTCGCCAACTTCACTGATGTAGTCCATCATTGGGGCGAGTTTAGACAAAGGCATTGCCATATCTTCCATGATATGGTTCTGACCAGCAAAAATTGCTGGCAACATATCCCGTCGTAGTTTTTCAAGACTGGCTTGTTCAGTCGCGTCTGTCGTAACCTGGACATTCTTTGCCTCATACTTGTCCAGCAGATCATTTAACACTTTGACCGTTTCAGGCGTGCTGCTGTCGATCTTAAAAATCAGCATGGCACCGCTGTTAACACCGTAGTTTGTACCTTCGTAAGTGTCCAATGCTGAAATAGTGGCACTGTCGAGTGCTTCCAACATCGTTGGGTAAACACCTGAAATACGAATAGCTGCAACGCCTTTAGCAAGTTTGGTCATGTCATCAAAGAAGGCAATGCCCATCGTTGGTGTGCCAAGTGGGATCGGCAGCAATTTCACAGTGATTTCGGTGATAATCCCAAGTGTTCCTTCAGAACCAACGAAGAGCTGCGTTAAATTATAGCCAAAGGCCTGCTTTAAAGTCCGACCGCCCAGCTTAATTTCGCGTCCGTCAGCCAAAACGACCTTCATCCCGAGGATGTTGTCCTTAGTCGCCCCATATTTCACAGTGCTCATCCCACCGGCGTTGGTTGCGGCGTTACCACCGATACCAGAGATTGGCTTTGAACCAGGATCCGGTGCGTAGAACATGCCTTCCTTGCGAGCTGCCTTATCCAGGTCGCCATTAATGACCCCGGGCTGCACAACGGCTAATGAATCAGCCTTACTGATTTCAACAATTTGATTCATTTTTTTCGTAGAGAGAATAAAACTCCCGGCTACCCCATCGGCACCAATGACCGTTGTAGTGAATTGGTCTTGCGGGATGACTGAGATGTGATACTTGCGGGCAGCCTTTAAGACGCCCTTTACATCATCCGAGTTAGCCGCTTCAATGTAGGCCAGTGCCAGCCCACTGTCGTCATCGGTCAGTCGTGAGCTGAATGACTGCTTTTGAAGGGTGGCATCATCGGTATAAACGGTGCCGGCCTTGACTTGATCCTTCAGGAAAGCAAGAATTTGATCATCTGAAAATGCTTTGAATACCGTCATTTCAAAATTCCTCCTTGTGTTAAACGCAATCGCGCCTCTCTGCCATGTAGTGCAAACGGCGGCAACAACGTTTAATGAGCAACATCACGATTGATGGCACAACATAATTTGTGCAAAGTTAAGGTAATTGTGATATTGTTTCTTATGGAAACAATATCGCGTTTAATCGGTAAAGTCAACTGATAAGGAGGCCGCCTTTTGGAAAAATTAACCTACTTTAAAACCGTGATCGATCCAAGCCTCGTCACCCTTGCGAGCCAGTTAGCTTCTGGCGATGCGTTTGAAAAGGCTTGGATCAGTTCGCGGTTGGCTGACCCAGAACTTGCCACAGTTATTAACCAGTTATCCATCGTCAACATGCACACCCTTAAAGCCATCGCCGTCCACCATTTGATCAATGGTGTCGCCCTGTCTGAAAAACTAGGTGTCACCCGAGGAACCATTTCAAAATCCACAAAGAAATTATTGCAGCTGGATTTAATTCAACAAGAGAAACATCCTGATAACCAAAAGGAAATCCACTACCGGTTAACCGCAGCTGGCAAAGCCATTAATGAACAGCACCAGGCACTTGATCAGTATCTGGATGTGCAGTCACAGCAGGTCATCGGCCAGTTTTCAGAAACGGAATTGCAAACCGTTGCCGCATTTTTGGACAAAATGAGCCAAATTCGTAAGCAGCATTAGCTAGCAAAAAAGACATGGTACCGAGAGTAATTTCTCTGGTTCCATGTCTTTTCAGTCTTCACTTATCTTAAAGCGCCTGATGCACCATCTTAATGTGCGGTGTACTGTTAAAGATAAACGTTTCCCCGGCAGTCTCAAACTCAAATTTCCGGTAGTAACCCTGGACTTGAACCTGGGCCTCAATTGCAATCGTCAGGCCGGCATCATGCTGTTTAATAACGGTCATGATCTGGTCCATTAAGGCGTTGCCTAACCCAGTGCCTCGGTGCGCATCATCCGTGACCACCCGACCGAAAGTAACGGTGTCAGCATCCGTTTGAAAGACCCGCGCATAGGCGATCACGTGTCCATCTTCCCAGTCAAAAATATGAATCGCTCTCGGGTCGTTGTCATCGACTTCCTGATAGATTCGTTTTTGATCCACAACAAAAGTCTTCACCCGAAGTTTCAAACATTCAAAAAATTCAGTAACGGATAGCTCTGCAAATGGTTTTGCTTGCCACATATCAACACTTTCTCTCTTATAATTATCATTTAAATAGTAACTGATTCAATGTTTCAATTGCCTCGTATGCGTGTTGCTGATTATCCGCAGATAATGGCTCAAAAATGGTTCTCAGTTGCGCATCGGAGAGGTCATCCAACTGCTGATTGAGTGTTTTTCCCGCCGCTGTCAGGGACAGAATAATCGCTCGCGAATCAGTTAGTGACGCTGTTTTGACAACTAGTCGAGCAGCTGTCAGCCGTTTAATAATTCGACTGGTGTAACTGCGGTCAAGCGCCAATTTTGCCGCAACATCCTTGGGGCTTATCGGGGTCTCGACAGCAATCAGCATCAGAATCCGAGCCTCTGGCCAGCTGAGTTCCGTATTGAAGACCCGCTTGTTTAAAATACCCAATAATTCCGTATAGTCACGGTTAAATGCCCGAATCTGGTGCAGGTTCTTCTGTGATAACGGCATGTGTGTCGCCTCCAATATAATGGCTTTTGTCCATTATATTTCGTGACTGTAAATTTGTCTAGTCGAAATGATCATTTCACTAAAAAAGCTGGAAATCTTGTGACTTCCAGCTTTAATGTGCCGTGTATTTCCCGATGACTGCGATCCACTTAAATAAATGAAAGTTTGCCGTTTTGGTTACTGCCTTGAAATGCGTGATGGATCACGAAAAACTACGCAAGCGCAGCTTGATTGTCTGTCGCTGGTTTTATATTAACGCAATTTTTTCTTTCAAAACTGCTGCCATTCCGTCGGCCGGTCGCCCAATAATTGTCTCAAAATCATCAGAGACAATATCTAAAAAGCCCATTTGACCCGCTTCAAATAACGTCTTCAGTGCGAAATCGTCAGTTTGGAAAGAATCACCAGTCGGACGTTGCTGCACTGGTGCTGGTTCGTAGCCAATCTTTTCCCCTGTTGTCATCGTTAAAACATGTGCCAATTCAGGCATTGTTAAACTACTTGGCTGCGTTAACGTATAGCTTTGTCCTTTACCGTGCAGCATCGGGGTAACTGCCACCTTAGCGATAGCTTCCGCACTGTTACTCAGACTGATAAAGGACAGTGCCTTGTCTCCAACTGGGTAAGTCAGGGTCGCGTTTCTAACTAATTCAGGTAAGTGTGGGATAAGGCGATCCGCATACAACGCGTTTTTAACGACCACATAGGGCATTCCTGTTGTTGCCAGGCGACGAGTCGCGTACCCATAAAACGGTGTCAGAACAAATGGGTTATGTTCCTGATCGGCAAAGAAACTAACGAAGATGAGCTGTTTTACGGCGGCATTTTTAGCTGCCGTCAGCATCGTTTCAAATTCACCGATGCACCGCTGAACATCATACGTTTCACTCGGTATATACACGAGAACATCCGTGCCCAAAAGCGCCCTTGTTTGCGTTCCCTGATCTTGATAATCCGTCCGGACGACTTGGACGTGCTGTGCTTTCAAGTTGGCAGTCTTCCCACTTGAATATACGATAGCTTGACAATGCGTTGCGCCTGCATAACCCACCAGATACCGCATTAAATAACACCCTAAATCACCCGAAGCCCCAATAATCGTGTAGTTCATAAAATGCCTCCTATTTTTGATTCCAGTATGTATTTTTGTATAAAAAAGATGCTTAGCGAGCACGCATAAGCAACGATTATGTGTTGGTATGATTTTGTTATAATTTCGACACATATGCCGTGTTTTGTTGCTAAACTCATTATACGTCATCTTAAAATTGATACAACCACCTTTATCTAATTTCGGGGAACGAAAAAAGCACCAAAAAAATAGCGTTCAGAAAATC
This sequence comes from Secundilactobacillus collinoides DSM 20515 = JCM 1123, assembly GCF_001435975.1. Lineage (GTDB taxonomy): Bacteria > Bacillota > Bacilli > Lactobacillales > Lactobacillaceae > Secundilactobacillus > Secundilactobacillus collinoides. The sequence goes on along the minus strand of NZ_AYYR01000054.1, from coordinate 24,847 downwards.
GGGTACTTTTCTAGACGCTCCAAAGTGTTATTTAGTTGATAAAGTGTGCAATTGCATCCGCAACACCGCGCTCATAATCATTTTCAGTAACGTACTTAGCCACACCTTTAACCGAGTCAATCGCGTTCGCAACCGCAACCGGCATACCGACTACCCGCAGCATTGCCAGATCATTGTCATTGTCTCCAATGGCAATCATTTCGTCAGGCGCAATCCCTAGTTTTTCGCCTAAATCTAAAACGGCCTGTCCCTTATCAACGCCTAAGTGATTCGCTTCCACGTAAATACCGGAAGAGTAAGTGCAATTGATCTGGTTGTTAAACCGTGTCATCACTGCTTGGTAAAGTCTGTCTTGAACGTGACGCTCCGGGTTCATGGCAATCACTTTCATGATTTGATCATTCTTAAATGCTGCTAATGTCGGCGCATCAAATTCATCAAAATCCACCCCACGCGTTTTAAGATAAGCCTGATCATCAGTCCGTAAATGATAAATGTACAAATGATCCAGTGTGTACACATGAATGTCGGTGTCATCAAACTCACGCATGATAGCAAAGACCTTTTCCGCCTCTTCGTGGGGCATGGCGTTGCTGACAACTACCCGATTATTTTGATTTTCAACGACCGCGCCGCCGTTATATGACACAACGTATTCGTCCGGCTGTTCGAAGAGTCCAATTGTCTGTAACAGCGGTTGAATCGTTAGAAAACTGCGGCCGGTATTTGGGACAAATTTTACACCGGCATCCACCGCCGACTTGATGGCAGTCACATTAGCTGCAGAAATGGTACCATCTTTACGCAATAGTGTTTCGTCGAGATCACTCGTGATTAGTTTGTACATACTGGAACCTCCCTTATCAATTCCTGTTCTTCTCGTTTTTATTCTACCAAGTTATCTCGCAAAATTCGATTACTTGGCACACCTGTCTATAAAAAAGAAAAGACCAATTCAAAATTCAGTGCTGAATTTTGAATTGGCCATAAAGTATTATGAATTTTAATCAATCATTTTTTGATGAACTATCCGCAATAATGCACGGCTTTGACACTGGCATGCATGATACAACCGCTATGTTTGTACCAAATGTGTGTTGCCTCGCCTAATATATCAGTCAAAGTCAGTTTTCAAAACTAAATTTAATTGTCTGACAAATTAACGAGAAACCCAAAAATCGAGGCGGAATTTTCTAATAAAAGTATTCCAAATCACTCTCAGCACTCGGATAAACCGGCATCCAGCTTTCAGCTTCAGCAGCTGATTCATGTCGTGTAATGATTCCTGAGAACGTATTGATCAATTCTTCAGCATTGACTGCAAGGACCACTGCACCCACTAACTGATTCGTCTGCTTATCGAGAATCACAGTGACCCGCGCCGTTTTATCCTGCAGCCGGTTGTAAGTGTACCAACTGCCAACCTCGGCTGGCCGCACAACGTAGGCATCTGGATGGGCAGCAGCCATCGTTAACGTAACCCCGACCTGTGCCAATTCCGGTCCGGCAAAGACAGTATGCGGAATTGGCGGGTAGCTGATGGCTGCGTGCTGCTGACCCAGTAACAAATCAGCGACATAGTGCCCTTCAAACCCAGAAACTGGCGTTAATTTGGGGACCGTTTTGGCAATCACATCACCAATGGCGTACACGTTAGACGCAGCGGTCTGCAAGTGATCGTTGACTTCGATGCCCTTTGCCGAGGCAGCAATGCCAGCTGCTTCTAAATGAAGGCCGGCAATGTTTGCTGGACGCCCTGCAGCGGCAAAAATCGTATCGAGGGCAACATCCTTGTTGTCGGTATGGACGATGACACCAGTCTTAGATTCAGAAACACCGGTAACAGCGGTGTTCCAATGAAACTGAATGCCCTTAGCGGCCAACGTGTCGCGCAAGACTGCCGTATCCGCTTCTGGAAAACCACGTAACAATTTGTCATTATGTTGAAAAATGTGGACGGTTGCTCCTGCTTCTGCTGCAATGTTTGCCAGTTCGATGGCTACGTACCCCGCACCAACGAACCCGATTTCGTGCGGTAACTCGGGCAGTGACAAAAAGTCTGTGCTGGTTTGAAACAGTGCCTTCCCTGGAACGTCTGGAATCGCCGGTTTAGCACCAGTAGCAATGATGATCGATTCACCAGTCACCCGTTTGTCGTTGACCTCAAGCGTATGAGCATCAACAAACTTTGCTGTGCCAAACAGCGTGGCAATACCAGAAGATGTCAGCCCATCATGGGTGCCGCTAGGAATTTTATCAGTATAACCGTGCTTAAACGCCATCAATGCCGGCCAATCAATGTCGACCTTGCCTGTAATACCGCTTTGGCCATAACGCTGTGTCTGCCGCTTGGATTCCACGACACCATACAACATTTTTTTGGGGTCGCAACCGAAGTTCGGACAGGTGCCGCCCCACAAATTATTTTCAATGACTAAGATTTTTTGTTTGCGTAACAGTGCGTAGGCTGCGGCCAACCCGCCAGGCCCGCCGCCAATAATAATTGTATCGTAATCGTAAGCCACATGAATGCCTCCAGTCGAATTGGGTTACCTTGATTCTAACCGCTTTCGTCAGTGCCGTCATTTAAAACGCCCTCGTACTTGTTTCACATGAAACATTACCTGCGGCGCGTCACGATTTTTCCCGCTACCACATCGTAAGCATTGCGTTGCCGATCTTGCCGTGGTGTTATCTGCCAGGTAGTTTGATAGTTGCGATTAAAACTGACCGCATCCTGAAACCCGACTCGTAGGGCAATCTGTGTCGTTGTCAATTGACTTCCAAGAACCAGTGGGCGCGCTACTTCACACCGAAATTGATTCAGGAGGGGTTTAAACGTCAACCCAAAATACGTCAGCAGGCGATTGTTAATTGTGTCCTCTGAAAAACGCAGCGTCTGCGCGACTTCTGGCAACGTTAACGTCTCGGCACAGTGTTCAAAAAGATACACACCAATCGTCCAACCATCACTGTTGCCTACTAGCTGATGACGTGTTTTCAAATCATCCCGATAAGCTTGTGGAGACGTCTTGTTAATTTTTTCAAATTGATAGTAAAACGTACTGATCGTGCGGTAGCCGCAGATAGCAGCAATGCGGCGAATGCTTAGTTCCGGAAACTGAAGCAAACCCGCCGCATTGCGAATACGAACCTGATTCAATAATTGGTTGAAATTAAACCCGGTGAGGGAAATCAACGCCGTTTGTAATTTCTTAGGTGTCGTTTCGAACACTTGGGCCATACCGGCCAGCGTTAAGTGAGACGGATGATGAAATTGGAGATACCGCAGCCAAACCCATGGTGCTGCGTCCGGTGACACGCCGACTGCAACGTGCGGTTCAACGTGAAATAGGTAAATCAAATAAGATGTAAGTGCGAGATTTAAGCTCTCAGTGTTCGTCATATGATGCTGTTTTTGTCGCACAGTATTGGCACAAAACTGTGTCAAAAACAATTGGTTTTCCGCGGCTAAGTGAATAACTGGAAAGAAATGTTCCGCGTTGCGCAACGCGATGGCATATTGTTTTTCATCGTTGGAAGACAGCAAGAGCAACCCCATCGAAAGCCGAATCGCATATAACGTCAGTGACATCCCCGTTTCAACTGAAAGTCGTCTGATCTGGTGCGGCATTAGCTGAACCACGTCGCCGGCTGTCAGTTGAAACGCTGTCCCGTTGATTTCCACGGTTGCGGTGCCCGCTGTCACGACCCAAAATTCTGCTTCATCACGAATATACGGTGCCACATCAGCGGCTATCGCTTCTAAAGAAATACTCAGATCTTGTGGCCGATAATGACTGGAAAGGTAATTGGTACTCACATATGGGTAATCTGAATTCATCGTAAACTCCTTTTCGAACATTTAACGGAAAAATAGGCACAAATCTTGTTCAGCTCCGATTATACTAATTGTGAAATTAATATCAAGCAAGGAGATGGCATCATGTCAAAAGTATTTGTTTTAGGTGGCACGGGATTTCTAGGCTACTACACGATCAAGGCCTTACTCACACGAGGGTATCAGGTCAAAACCATGGCGTTGCCCCCGTTACCAGCAGATGACCTCATACCAAACGAGGTTGAACTCAGTCTGGGCAACATTAATGACTTATCAGACACTGATATCGTGCATTTACTAGCTGATTGTGACGGGTTCATGTACGCAGCGGGGGCAGACGAACGCGCACTGCCAGACGCACCCGCGCTGAGTTTCTACTACCATGCCAACGTATTACCTACCCAACGTTTAGCACGCTTAGCGCGTCAGGCCGGCGTAAAGAAATTCGTCGTCTTTGGGTCCTACACCGCAGAATTCGCAAGCTTGTGGCGCGACACCTATCCCGAATATCAGCAGCAACCCTATCCGAACACGCGCTTGCTCCAGGAGTAGGTTGCATTTGCTGAGGGCGAAGGTGCCATGGATGTCACTGTGCTGCGACTCCCCTATATTTTCGGCACGATGCCAGGTCGACTGCCGCTTTGGAAAATGTTCGTTGATCAAATTCGCGACCAACCCGTTTACCCCGCACTCAAGGGCAGCACATCCGCCGTTACCGTGGAACAAGTTGCCGAGGCGGCTGTCGGTGCCATGGTCCACGGCGAGCATCGGCACACCTATGCAATAAATGCATATAACTTGGCTTACAAAGATTTCTATGACATGATTGTGGAAGCGCTTAATCAAACTGGAAAAACGCAGGTACCGATTGTCCCATTTGAGCAGTTGAGACCGCAATTTGAGCAACTCGACGCCCAAGCAGCAGCTGCCGGGAAGGAACACGGCATTCACATTACGTTATCTGAGCAATTACAGGAAGAGGCGCAGTGCACTGCGCCAAAAGTGACCCAGGCTGTTTTAGGATTTAAGGACCATGATGTCCTTGCATCAATCAAGCAAACCCTCGCCAAGTGCGTACAAAACGAAGAAACCGTCAAATAGAAAGGACTTGATCATTATGGGTAAATTAACCGGAAAGGTCGCTGTCATTACAGGTGCTGCTCAGGGAATGGGAGCCGCCCATGCCAAATTGTTTGTTGCTGAGGGTGCCAAGGTTGTCTTAACCGACCTGAACGAAACAGAAGGTCTGGCAACCGCTGAGAAATTGGGCACCAATGCCATTTTTGTTAAACAAGACGTTTCAAATGAGAACGACTGGCAAACAGTCGTTCAAACCGCTCTGGAAAACTTTAACCAGATCGATATTCTGGTTAACAATGCGGGAATCACCTACGCAAAATCACTATTTGACGTGTCGGCGGACGATTATTTGAAAATTTTCAAAATTAATCAACTGAGTGTGTTCTTGGGTATGAAGTTTGTTGCCGCTGAAATGAAAAAAGCGGGGCATGGAAGCATCGTCAACGTATCATCCATCAACGGGTTAGTTGGCGGAGCTATCGGCTATACAGATACTAAGTTCGCAGTTCGTGGGATGACAAAAGCGGCTGCGCTTGAACTGGCTCATTACGGTATCCGTGTCAACTCAGTTCATCCAGGTGTGATTTCAACGCCGATGATCCACCAGGGCGACACAGACGATGCCGTTGCCCAGTTTGCTAAAACAATTCCGTTGCAGCGAATTGCAGAACCAGAGGAAGTGTCAAAAATGGTCCTGTTCTTGGCCTCCGATGATGCCAGTTATGAAACCGGTGCTGAATTTGTAGTCGATGGCGGTTTGACCGCTCAGTAGTACCTGCCGAAACCACCGAACCGGTAAAAGACGTTTTTGGCTTAATCACTCGTCCAAAGTATCAAATGGTCCCGATATTTTCGTGAGGTGGAGGCAAACTTGCAGCTCATTTCGGTGCCGTACTAGAATGACTGCATTATCGCGCCTCATTTATCTTGCGCAAACATGCATTAAACAGCGCTCCCGCAAAGAATCCCAATGAGGATTCTTTGCGGGAGCGCTTATATTCTGAAGACAAACCGTTTTTGTCCCGCGTTTTAACTTTTTAAAGTGTCGACACCCGGGCAACCTCATTGGCTGCCATGAGTGCCATGGTCACCGTGCGCAACGTTTCATCAGTCACGACGACATCGCGCCCAGCACCAACGTGCCGGTCCAACCAATCTGAATTAATGAAGTTGGCGGTCACGCTGGTACCCGTTAATGACTGCCGCAGATCAATCGTAAACTGATTCACCGCGGCCTGTGATGCCCGATATCCGGCTCCGGCAGCATGATTGTGCGTCATTCCGGCTAGATGGCCGGTCAGGTTAATAATCTGGCTTGTTGACGCTTTTTTCAACAATGGCAGCATAGCCTGCGTCACGTCGACGAGCCCAAAAAAGTTGGCTTCAAAATCCTGACGCATGACAAAGGAAGAAAGTGTCGTTGGGTTGAAGTCATGGTCATAGGAGGTACCGCCATTGTTGATCAACGTGTTCAAATACCCGTAGTTGGTGTCGATATAGTCCTTGGCACCATTGATCGATGCGCGGCAAGTGAGATCCAGCTGCACAACATCCGCGTGAATGCCCTGTTTTAACAACTCTGCAGCCATGCGTTCCCCCCGCTGACTATCATGGACCCCAAGTAAAAGCAGCTGCCCTGCATGCCCCAGCAGCGTCGCAATTTCGTACCCCATCGACTGATTCGCATTCGTAATCAACGTAATCGTTTTATTTATCATATACCAATGCTCCTTTTATCATAATCATGCGTCTTTTTTAGTATTACAGCCCCATGTTACCACTTACGTCATGAAATATATACCCAATGTAGCGTTTTTAATCGGTATATTCCACTTATTTATTATATCATAAATGAGATAGACCATTTTTATTAATTTTGATTACAAACAATAGTTACCGCTTCCATTTCGCGGTAAACTAGACCTAGAACCCAGCACTAGGAGTTGATGTGACATCAAGACGCAGACAACCAAGTGGAAACTAGCAGCCGCCCTTAAGGCTCTGATGGCAACCACGCCGTTTAATAAGATTACGATTGAATTATTGACGCAGCAAGCGCATGTAACGCGCAACACGTTCTACTACCACTTTGAAGACCTGTTCGCCCTCTTGGAATGGACGTTTCAACGTGAGATCGTGGACCAGTTAAGCGAGCACTATTTACGTGTCAATCGTTGGCAGGACGGCTATCGATTGATATTAACCTACATTGCCGACAACCGTGAATTGTGTTTAAAAACGTTTCATTCGCTGGCTAGGGACATTCTCGAAAACACCCTCTACGACGTCGCCAGTAAAATGGTCAACGCCGTGGTTCTGGATGTAGATGCCCATGTTCAGCCAACGTTGCGTGATGCAATCGTCAATTTCTTTGGCTGGGCATTGGTCATGCAGCTCGTCCAGTGGTTAGCTAACGGTTTGGCAGAACCGCAAGAAGCCGTGGTCAAACGTGCTGAGTTGGTGTTGGACGGTTCGGTTGCGAACGCGATTCAAAACGGACAAAAATTCACCGATTTTGGGCAAATGAACTGAGTTGACCATTTTTAGTTTTCTGCGTACCAGTTACAATAAAGATGACCGCAATGCTTGAAAAGTAAAACGTGTGGGCAGACACGATCATACTAATAAGTTACCGCATTGCGAACTGATACACCGTACCTGTGACATCACTCAATTTAGAACTTGGAGGGATTACTATGGTAAAACGTAAAGCAATCATGATTGGGGCCGGCCTGGCAAACATGGCCGGAGCCGTTTACTTAATTCAAGAGGCACACTGGAAGGGTGAACAGATCACCTTTTATTCAATCGATGACCACGGCTCAAACGACGGGTCTACAGCAACGTCTGCTAAGGGCGAGTATTGGAACACCGACTACCCAGTTGAAAACCATACCGGTTTCGTCGCTCGTGGCGGTCGGATGCTGAACTACCGGACATACGTTGACCTCATGGATCTCATGGGTCGAATCCCATCCGCCACTGAAAAAAACATGACCGCAGCCGAAGACACCCACGATTTTGACGCCCACCACCGGACCTTTGATAAGGCCCGACTGCTGCAGGGCGGCGTTGGTATCGTTAACGGCAGTCACTTAGGCTTAAATAATAAGGACCGCTCCCTGCTCACAAAATTGATCTTGATGCCGGATAAGGAAGAAACTCGGCTGGATAATGTCACCATTGCGGAATACTTCAAGGATGATCCGCACATGTTTCAAACGAATTTCTGGTACATGTGGGAAACCACCTTCGCCTTCAGGGTGCAGAGTTCTGCGCAGGAACTGCGGCGTTACATGCACCAAATGATCTATGAATTTACCCAAATTGAACACTTGGTCGGCGTTAACCGGACACGTTATAACCAGTATGAAAGTATGATGCTGCCTCTGATCAACTACTTGAAGGAACAGGGCTGCAAAATCGTTTTGAATCGCCGGGTCACCGACTTCACCTTTAAGGACACCGCGCTGCAAGACGAAATCACTGTCACCGGCTTAGAGATGGAAAACACAGAGACCAACGAAACGGAAACGGTCGCTGTGGATGATGATACCGCCGTCTTCTTTACCAACGGGTCGATCACCGACTCCGCTACTTTGGGCGACTTCAACACCCCGGCATCCGAAAACATGGACTACGGTGCTGCTGCCAGCTTGTGGAAGAAAGCAACGGAACACTTCTACAACCTTGGGAACCCCGACAAGTTCTTTGCTGACCGAAACGCCAGTGAATGGTCAAGCTTTACCTTAACGACGAAAAACCACTTACTGTTAAACGAGATTACCCGGATCACCACGCAGTTGCCAGGTAACGCACTGAACTCGTTCCTGTCTACAAAGCCGATTACACCGCTGGGCCAAAAAGATGTCAATATGTCCATTGTGGTCCATCATCAACCGCACTTTACCACGCAAAGACCAAACGAGTCGGTTATCTGGGGCTACTTCCTTTACCCGCGTCGAAAGGGTGAATTTATTGAGAAACCTTACATCGAAATGACCGGGAAAGAAATGGCTGAGGAACTGATTGGTCAACTGTCGAAGGTCGATCCAGGGCCAACGAACATTATGGACAAGAAAGACGAGATCATGGACAGTATCATCAACAACGTGCCCGTTTACATGCCATACGCTTCAGCATTGTTCAACAACCGGGCAAAGACGGACCGGCCTGAAGTGATCCCCGCACATTCTACTAATTTGGCCTTCACCGGTGAGTTTGCGGAACAACCTTACCAAATGGTCTTCACCGAACAGAGTGCCACCCGATCAGGTGAAATCGCCGCTTACCACTTCACCGGCATTTCGATGAACAATTTGGTCGACACCCCGCGGTATGATAAGGATATGAAGACGCTTGCTAAGGCGACAAAGAAGCTCTTCTCTTAGTCGTAACCGTTAGTCGTGCGGCATCAAAATTTGTACACGTTAAAACACATCAATAAGCGCTTGGAAAATCTCGACATTTTTCGGGCGTTTTTTGATGACTAAATAGAACTATTGGCAGGGTTAATATCGTACTTTATAATGATTGGGAAAGTAGTGAATTTCGTAGGAGGAATTATCATGTCACATTGGGAACAACTACCGCTTAAAATGAAAACGGTATGGCGTTTAAGTGCCATTGGATCAGCAATTGCCTGGCTGGTCATCTTGGCCATTTTGTTCGTTTGCCATACTATTTGGCACTGGCCACTCTGGATAATGGCTGTCATTCTGGGTTTGGGCGTCATTGAAGTGATTGTCGAACTCGTCATCATTCCCTACCGTTACCGGTTTTGGCGCTACCACATCGCCGACAAAGCCGTGGAAATTGAACGAGGGTTCTTTTTTCACAAACAGACCGCCATTCCAATCAACCGAATTCAAAATGTCACGCTAGAAGCTGGCCCGTTACTGCAATGGCAGCAATTAAAGGCCGTCAGCATTGAAACGGCATCAACCACCCATGAAATTGAGGCCGTCTTGCCACACACCGCTGAACACTTAAAGCAACAAATCATCGCCCTTGCGCAGGAGGCCCGCGATGACGCTTAAACCGCAGCATCTTCATCCGCTGGCACTGATTCAGTTCAGCACCCGCACTATTCGGGATACCTTTTTATATGTTGTGCTGGCAGTTATTTTTTGTAAAAACCAACTTCAGCCGGCCAGCTGGATCATCATTGTGTGTGCACTGATTGGTTTAGCCATTGTCGTGGCAATTTTACGCTACTGGCGGTTTACCTATCAAATCACGCCCACTGACATCAGTATTAACAAGGGCCTCATTTTCCGAAAGCAACTGCAGATTCCCTACTCGCGTATCCAAACGCTGCAGGTCAAACAGTGGTTTTATCTCAAACCGTTTCACCTCACTGCGGTGAGCATCGAAACGTCCGGTCACGACGGCGATGACGCGGACGCCTCACTGCCAGTTGTGTCACAGCAGATCGTTGATGAACTTCGCCGGTTAAAACGGGCTTCTGGGCAGCTAGAGCAACCTAAGCAACCAAAAATCATCAAAAATGCAGACCCCACCTACGCTATTAACTGGGCAGATCTCAACACCTATGCCTTAACATCAATGGGTCTGGTTCCAATTCTGCTAGGAATTTGGGCACTGTACAACAAACTAGACGACCTAGTCCCTGAACATTTCAAAAGCCAAACCATTAACAGTCTTGTGCATCTTGGCACGCTCATGCTGGTGGGCGTGCTGCTTGTGGGCCTACTACTCAGTCTGGTTCTGTCTTACTTATCCATTATTCAGCGCTATTATCATTTCAAATTGACGTTGCGCGGCCATGAACTGGTCACCGAAAAAGGATTCTTTCAGCGTAATACGATTACAGCGGCTCAAAATCGTATTCAAGCGGTCGTGTTGCGGCAAACAATATTGCGCCAACTGTTCCATTTGATTTCGGTCCAAGTATTGTTAGCGTCAACAGCCACTACGGATGAGGACAATGACAGCCTGGTCATCCTACCCGTGATTTCTGAGACAAATGCAGCTGTTGTTCGTCATTATTTACCAAATTTACCTGAGAATATGCCGAGGTATAACCGTATCACTAGAGGTGGAAAATGGCGTTTAATTCGTAACGCAATGCTGGAAGCACTCGTCCTCGTAGTACCCATTTGTTGGTTTTTCCGACCGTGGGGACTACTCAGTCTTCTTCTCTTTCCGCTGGCCTGGTTATTCGGTTGGTATGCTGGGCGTAATGCTGGTGTGGTCTGGGATAGCCGGTTACTATTCCTGCAAATTGGTAAACACCTGCATCGGGAAACCTACGTTGTCGAACAATCCAAGATTCAGTCAGTGACCCTAAAAGAGACCTTTTGGATGAAGTCTGCAGGGTTCATGCATGTTGTCGTTAATATCCGTCAAGGGAACGGTAACGCAGCCGTTGAAGTGCGCTATCTGCCCACTGCTGTTGGCCAGCAGCTTTACGACTGGTACCGATAACTGTCATCGAAAAAACAGCGTGTTTAGGCTGCAGTGCAGAGTAGCTCCCTGCCTTGGGAAGGTTGCTCTACTCCGTTAAAAATAATGTACAACAAATTCGCGCATCAAATAGCAACCTCATCGTAGCAAAGAACCTGCAATAGACGGCGATTTTGCTTCCACAATAAAAACGACCCACTCAAAAATCTTCAATAGATTTTAGAGTGGGCCGTTGTCTTCATTAGAAACAGCCGTTTATCTCAGGTTTAGGCTGGGCAATCAAGGTGACATTAAATGTAAAAGGCTAACGTTATTTATTAACGGTTGATACTGTTATCTCAACTCCTGTTTTGGTGTCACAATAATCATTAAGAACTCTAATTGACCGCCATTCGTCCCGCATCGATTTTGCCGACAGCGGGGTCGATCTCGAAACGCAACAATGCTGCGACATCGGGACCATAACCGTCAATGTATACCTCACGATGGCTGTCCTGATGCACCTGTTCGAGGCCCAATTCAGAAACCGCATCGGTTAACGTTTGGACCGCTTGACTGCTATTCGTTAACGGTGTCGCGCTAAAACTCTGAATTTCGGTACCTTCCGCCAAATTTTCAAACGCCACTTGATCGCCCAATTCTCCAAGATTTAACTGGGTCAGCGCTTGTTTTGCATATTCTGATTTCACGAATAACGGCTGTTTTACCCAAAGCTTAAAATCGTGTCGGTCATCAATCGTGTCACCACCAGACCATACGGCTTGTAACGGGTATGGTCGGTAACTGCGGTAACGGTCGATCATAATACCGGCACCCGGCCCCTTGCTGATTTTTGCCGCAACGGCCTTCACAACATCCGCCTTGGCCTGAAACTCAGGGTCGCGTATCCGGTTTGGCGCGTGGCCTGTAATCGTCAAATAACTTCGGGTCGTCAGCGTCACAAAACTCGGCTCAGTGTCGTGCGAATACTCTGCCGTTTCAACAATCTGCCAATCAAATTGAACCATGATGATCCCCTCCATTTTTATAGCAATAATTGATGGTTGCATTATGCGCCCTCTTGACCGAGAACCCAACTAAAGCGCACTCAAAAAGCGGTTTAATTTGAAAGAAATCAAACCGCTTGAAAAATTGTTCCACGTGAAACATTTATTAAATTGACCTGATTTTGGTTCTAAACAACCCGCTAATGATCAAACCGCTAAACTGTTCCATTAGTGCTATATAGTCTTTTTCGGCAACGCTGCCGCTATTTGTCAGTAATTCGTAGTCATCACCCATTTCGGTCAGCATTAAATGCGTTGACCGAAAACCGTTCTTGTAGTAAAACTGGCGGCGTTTCTGCCGTTGTTCAAGATTGGGGGCATCGGGAGTGACTGGTTCGATGTTCAGCATGATTTGCTGATTCACATACCGATCCTTAATGGCCGCTAGAATTTGGGAACCATAACCCCTGCTGCGGACTTTTTCAGTCACTGCCAGGTACAGGACATAGGTCTGCTGCCGGCGCGAAATCGTGTAGCTCGCACCGACAAGCTGACCATCATCCGTAAACCCTAAAAGTTCAACGTTTGGTCGTCTAAGCCGCCACATGAGAAACGGCATCGGAATCTGTTCATAGAACGGGAAAGCCGTTTTAAACAATTGTTTAATTTCCGGTAACAGCTGTGAGTCACGAGTAATCAATTCTGTAGTTAGCATCTGTCCAGGCTCCTTGTTTTAGTAGTACCTTATCATGGCAATTATTATAAAGCCCGTTTTCTGCCTGGTCTTAGGAAATCCTTTAGCATCTCACATACGAACGTATTTTCGTTTCATTTTCAATCAGAGTTTAGTAAAATAGTGAGGTAGTGATTTATTTCAGATGGGGTTACGCGTCACGCACGCGAACGATGTATTCAAAAAAGGAAGTTATTATGACTGATTACGCCATTTTATGTGAAAAAGCCAGTGCGGCGAAAAACTTTGCCAGCGCCCTGGGCGGCACCAGCGGCAGCTTCAACGGCAAGTCATACACCATCGTCCATTCACACGGTCATCTATTGGAACTTGTCGATCCAAAGGACCAGGTACCGGACGAAAAGGTATCAAAATACCGTTCTTGGAAACTGGAACACCTCCCGTGGGACGTTAACGATTTTAGCTGGGAGAAAAAGCCTATCGCGGCTGCCCCTCATCGTGGCAGTCACCAAAGTTCTGCCCGCAAATCATTGACCGAATTAAAGACCGCGGTCAAGGGCTGTGATGCCATCGTCATTGCTACGGACGTGGATCCATCCGGTGAAGGCGAATTACTCGCCTGGGAGATTATTAATGCTATCAAGTGGCGCGGACCGGTAAAGCGATTGTACTTTGCTGATGAAGAAAAGCGCTCCGTTCAAACCGGTTTTCGTGAGATCAAGGACATCACAAGTCAGCAGGAAGACGGCGATTTTTTAAAGTCTGACGCCCGCAGCAAATGGGATTTTCTGTCCATGCAGCTGACCCGGATCGCCACCACCGTTTCTAAACAGGCCGGCTACCCGGTCATGGTTGTTCGTGAAGGCCGACTGAAATCACTGATCGTCCGCCACGTCTACGAACAACTGGAAGCCCTGCGCAACTATAAGCGCAAACCATTCTACGAAGTCAAATTCCAAGACCCGCACGAGCACGTGTTTACCCGCAAGTTTAAGGACGCTGACGCCGCGGCAAGATTTCGGTTCGAAACAAAAGCTGCCGGCAATCAGGACGCTGTGCAGTACCATACCAGCGCCGTTGCCAATATTAAAACAACGCGCCAGCACTCTGCTCCGCCTAAGCTGCTTGACCTCTCAAACCTGGCGTCCATTTTGGCACCAAAGGGGTACAACGCTAAAGAGGTTCTAGCAACTTATCAAAAAATGTACGAAGCCAAAATTGTCAGTTACCCGCGGACCGATGATTCAAAAATTTCATTGGAGCAGTTCAAACAGCTGTACCCACTCGTGCCGGCAATTGCCAAGGTCGTCAACGTTGACCAGAAATTACTGACCCACACTGCACCGCGGTTCACCCACGTGACCAAGGGCAGCGTCGATCACGGGGCCAACCGGCCGGGAAACAAAGTACCGGCTTCGTTAGGTGCCCTGGCCCGTTTCGGTAAAGCCGGTCCCGCTATCTATGAAGTCGTTGGCAAGAACTTTCTCGCCATGTTTGGCGAGGATTATGTTTTTGATCACACCACGGCGGATCTGGCAGACTATCCCGACTTTAAGACTGCCTTTAACGTGCCTGTTGCGCTTAATTACAAACTGATTTTTGATAGCGCTAAACAGATCAAAGATGACGATACTACCGAAGGGAACCAGTCTGGCGCCGTGGGGCCTACTGCAGACCCGTTCGTCTTTGAGGGTGCGAATCCAAAACCGGTCAAGCCGACTATGAAATGGCTGATGAACTACCTGCAAAAACACAATATTGGTACCGGGGCTACTCGAGTATCCACTGTGTCACAGATTACTGCTGGCCGAACCGCCCTCCTGCACGAACGTCGCGGGACCTTTTCCATGACCAATACGGGTATCGTGTCCGCCGTGCTGACAGAAGGCACCATCATCAGCAGTACCAATGCCACCAAACGCTTATTTGATTTGATGGATCAGGTTGGTAAGTTTGAGCTGCCACCGGCGCAACTACTCACAACCGCTACGCAAACAGTCACCCACGACATGCCGATCATGGTCGAAAATGCTGATAAACTGCACGCCCGATTAGGCGATCCTGAAAAACTGGTCAAGAAATACCCGAAAAAAGAAAAAACATCCGGGACTACCAGTGCTGGTAAAGAAGTCAAGTTCAATCAAGTTTGGGGCGGGCACCACTTTACCGAAGACGAAGTTGCTGACCTGTTGGCAGGCAAAGATATCTCGTTCAGTATTAAGACCAAACGCGGTAAGAACATGGACGTCCATGGCACGCTGGCGCAACAGACCTACCGGGGACATAAATTTTGGGGCTTTAAAGCCGCGGACGATGTGTTTACGAAGACCAAAAAAGCGCCTCGAAAGAAAGCTGCTAAAAAGATGACCAAATAAATAATGATTTAAAACGTGATATATAAAAATGACGTCATAATAAAAATACCGACTCTTCCGTCTTAGAGGAGAAGTCGGTGTTTTTTTTAGTTGATGTCCTCTTTTGTTAAGTGCGCATCAGGCACTGTTTGCTGAATGGCTTTGGCCAAAAGTGCGCTGAGTTGGCTTACTTCAGCGCCATCCAACCCACTCAAAGCAAAGGCGTTCGCGTCCGTCTGTATCTGTTTCAGAGCGGCATACGCTGCCGTGGCTTGGTCAGTGGGAAACACATTCCGCCGTCGTTTATCATTCGGGTCCGTGCGCATGTCGACCCAGCCAGCTTTGATCAGCGTTGTGACTACTTTTGTCACGATGCTTTGCTGCCGGTAAATGCCATTCACCAAGTCTTTTTGTGCCATTCCCGGGTGTTCGCAAATGATCAAAATATAGTAAAAATTACTTTCATTTAATGGCCAATCCTTCAGCCGTTTATTGAGGTATTCCCGGATCGACCGGTTATACATCGAAATGAGTTTTTCCACCTGAAGCGTCATCGCGGTGTCACTCCCTTAACGTAAATATGATCTACCTACTAATAATAACAGTCCCGTACACAAAATGGTCAGCCAAATCGCGAGATGGGTACCAACAACCAGGCTGGCTGGCGCCGTGGCAATCAGTACCATAAGCGTATTAAATCCTGAACTGGCAATCTGACGCAGCGCGTTATTTAATGCTGTACCATGAGAAATTTCAGCGGGTTCCAAGTCCTTCAAGCCCTCCGTGATGGCAGCCGACATGATCATTGAAATACCAACCATCCGCAACATGTAGGCCACAATCGTCACCCATAAGCTCGTGGTCGTCGTCATCATCACCAGCGGAATACTCGTGACTAAAACAATGAGACCGCCTAAATAGATGGGCAATTTAGCACCGTGCGCATCATAGTACCGACCGACAATCGGTGCGGTCAGGGCATTCGCAATTGCGCCGGGCAGCAGGATAAGTCCCGCAACCAAACTCGATGTTCCCCGTGTATCTTCAAAGAAAATGGGCAAAATAGCTTCCGTCCCCATCATGATACCAAACACCAGCACGGTTACAATCAGCATTTTTGTAAAACTACGCTTCTTAA
This sequence comes from Secundilactobacillus collinoides DSM 20515 = JCM 1123, assembly GCF_001435975.1. Classification (GTDB taxonomy): domain Bacteria; phylum Bacillota; class Bacilli; order Lactobacillales; family Lactobacillaceae; genus Secundilactobacillus; species Secundilactobacillus collinoides. The sequence continues at coordinate 8,325 of NZ_AYYR01000054.1, read as the reverse complement.
AAACGGCCATGTTTAAAAGTGGCGTCGCTAGTTTTGTCTGACGGCGGACAAAATACCAGGTGATCAGGATGCCGCCAACCAGCATAAAGGTTGCTAACACAGCGTTACTCGAAAACAAACTGATACTGACAAGGACGGCCCCCAGCCCAATCATCGAACTGGCAACTGATTTAATGTCGATTTCAACGTTTCGCGGCTTCGAAAAATTCGGCAATGTGAAAATTGCAACCAGTAAAACGAGCACGATAATCGGCATGATGACGTAAAACAGGGATTGCCAGGCGAAAAATTCCAGCATGAGTCCGGCAAAACTGGGACCGATTGCTGGTCCAGCTGAGACCACTAGTGAAATCAGTCCCATAATGGTACCTCGTTTATCAGCGGGATACAGCGCAATCAGGCTGATCTGAACGTAGGTGATCAAAACGCCGCCGGCAGCTGCCTGAAGCAGCCGAGCAATCAGCAGAACGTAAAAGTTGCTGGTCAGCGGCCCAAGAAACGTGCCAACTAGAAAAACCGCGACCACGCCAATAAGGACTTGCCGACTCGTGTATTTATCAGTCAAGTTAGCAGAAATGGGTGTCGCCAGTCCCAGCATAAGGACGTACCCAGAAGTCAGCCACTGGGCAAGATTTAGCGAGAGGTGAAACGCTTTGGTAATGACGGGAAGAGCCGTAATCATCACCGTTTGGTTTAGCAGCGTCACAAAGGCGGTAACCAGCAGAATCGTTGCAATTAATGTGCGTTTTTTAGTACTCAAGATGTTGCCTCCATTTTTATATTCAAGTGAATGCTTTTTATAATACATTCATTTGAATGTAAAAGCAACCTTTTGTGTCCACACTGAAAGAGTGGCGCAAATCGGTTAAAGACTGAAGCAATGTGGGACAAAAGGCCGTTTGTCTCCCAGAATATAAGCGCCCCTAGCTAAAAATCGCGAACGAGATTCTTAGCTAGGGGCGCTTAAATTCTTGAGTGGCCATCTGGCGCACGTTTAGATGAAATAATCAGGGCATACTAAAATGACACTATTTATTCTTCAACCCAGCCTCTTGGCGACACTTTAACGTCCTGGCAGCGTTTTAATATACGGATCAACCAGCGCGTTTGCCCGCTTCTCCGCTTCAGCAAACTGCAGTTCACGACTGATGATATCACCGGCGTTGGGCGCGTCATAGATATCAAGTTTATAGTCGATCTCTTTGAGATTTTCGGAAAGGATCCGTTGCTGCTCAAGAATTTTTTCACGGTGGTCGTGCAGTAACTGCTGCCGGTCCTCAATGCTGTCCGGTCCCGCCATAACATCACCAATGTACTGGCGAATCTTACTAATTTTCATGCCCGTATTCTTCAAACAGCAGATCGTATGAATAATATTTAGATCGCCGTCCGTAAATTCACGATACCCTGCCTCGTTCCGGGCAACGAACGGTAACAGACCCTCCTTATCGTAATAACGAAGTGTGTAAATAGATAGTCCGACTTTCTCAGAAACTTCTTTAATGGTGTAGGTCAATTCGTCGACCTCCTTAATTAATCACACTTTAGGCTTGCCCTAGAGTATTCTCTAGGGTTTAGGATAGCCTTATCATAAACAATCGTTATTACAAACGCAATGAAAAAGGAGTCGATAATATGGTTCAACACGTTCTCGTGACCGGTGGTAATGGGTTTCTTGCCCAACACATCATTTTAAACTTGCTCAATCAGGGTTATCTAGTTCGCGCCACTCTGCGCGATGTTTCTAAAGCGAATCAAGTTCGCCAAACAATGGTAGCAAACGGGGCCAAAATCACGCACCTGACATTCGTTCAGGCCGATTTAAGCCAGGATACCGGCTGGTCCGCGGCGATGCAGGGAATCGACTATGTGTTAAGTGTTGCCTCACCAGTTTTCATGACGGTGCCTGATGATCCGTCAGCGGTCAGCCAAGCTGCAAAGGTCGGCATCTTACGAATTTTAAAGGCCGCTCAACAAGCCGGTGTTAAACGTGTTGTCATGACGGCGAACTTCGGTGCAATCGGGTTTAGTAACCATGATTTGCACTCCGTGACGACGGAAGCTGATTGGACAGATCCAGACGAACCTGGTATATCGTTGTATGAAAAATCAAAATTATTGGCGGAAATAGCTGCCTGGGATTACATTCACCAACCGGATGTTGACCTCGAATTTACAACAATCAATCCGGTGGCAATTCTCGGTAAGGGATTGGACCATCACCTTTCTGGCAGCTTTGGTATCGTTAAAGGGTTATTGGACGGGTCGAGGAAACGGGTGCCCGACTTGCCGCTCAACGTCGTGGACGTCCGGGACGTTGCCGACCTGCATGTGCGGGCCATGGTCTCGCCAAACGCAAACGGTGAACGATTTATCGCCACGGCAGACGGTCAAATCTCATTACTGGAAATCGCAACGTTGATCAGAGAAAAACGCCCAGAATTAGCTGATCGCATTACAGATAAAGTCTTGCCAAAGTGGTTGATCGACCTCGCTGCCCCGTTTAATCACACAGCTGCTGAAGGTAAACTGATGATGACTGTAAACCGAAACGTCAGCAATCAAAAAGCACGTGACTTGCTTAAATGGACGCCAATCAGTGATAATGAGGCCACCATTTTGGCGACTGTGGATGCAATCATGGCTTCAGAAAAATAAAATACGCGTTGAGCTTTGATTGTCCGGCACGCATTGTTTTCAAATACGCTGTAAATTTCAACCCATATTTCTCAACGACAGAAGTTTCATCGACGTATTTGAACGTTATGTTTTCATGTATTTCTTGATAAATTCCCTCGGTTTTTGTTTGGAGTTCATATGAGCCATCTTACTTGAGACTTTAAGATTGCCGTCGTGCTGATTAGATCGTTCGACATTATCGAAGTGCTTTTTGTGCAACAATCAACTTCAAAAAGACCTTGTTTTCGGTTGTCACCAATAATATTTGTACAAATTAATTTTTCTTGTAAAACGCTTACAAATAGTGTAACGTTAACCCCATAATAAGTATTTCACTTACTGGAGGTAAGATATTATGACAAAGGTTGCAATGGTTACAGGTAGTGCGCAAGGTATTGGTGCAGAGGTCAGTCGTCACTTGGCAAAGGACGGCTACGACATTGCGTTAGCTGACTTACCTGCTCAAGCTGAAAAAGCAAAGACTGTCATTGCTGATGTTGAGGCTGCTGGCCAAAAGGCAATTTTTGTGCCTGTTGATGTTACCGATCAACAAGCAGTTGCTGATGCTGTAAATGAAGCTGCTGAAAAATTAGGCGGTTTCGATGTCATGGTCAACAACGCTGGTGTTGCCAAGGTCGATAAGCTGGAAGACATCAAGCCAGCTGACTTGGAATTCAGTTACAAGATCAACGTCTTCGGTGTCATCTATGGTATCCAGGCAGCCGCAAAGAAATTCAAAGAATTAGGCGTTCATGGCCGGATTATAAACGCCTCTTCGATTGCCGGTATGCGGGCTTTCCCTGTATGGGCAACCTATTCATCAACCAAGGCAGCAGTCATCAGCATTACTCAAGCTGCCGCATTGGAATTTGCTGCTGATCACATTAACGTCAACGCATACGCACCTGGTGTTGTTGGCACTACTGGCATGTGGGATGATATCGACAAGAAGATGTCTGAAATTAACGGCAAACCATTAGGCCAAAACAAGAAGGATTACGTTGGCACAATCCCGTTAGGCCGGACTGTTGAGCCAAACGACATTGCCAACATGGTTTCATTCTTGGCTGGTCCAACCTCTGAATTCATTACGGGTCAGACCTATGCAGTTGATGGCGGTGGCATTCTGTAAAGCGTCTCATCAAAAAAATAACTAAGTTCATTTCTGTATGAAATACGTTTCCGGAATGAGCCGCAACAAAAAAGATGCCCTAAAGCGGCATCTTTTTTTGTGGCTATTCTTCGGTTGAAAATCGAATATAACTCCGATCATCAAACGATTTATTTCCTTCATGTAAACCCTTAGTCGATGGAAACTGTTGGTAACACAATGGATCATTTTGAATGACATCCGCCAGCGTTGCTTCAGAGTCCTTGAGCGTACTTTGAATCTGCGGATAACCATCACTTGCCAACCCGATTTCTTGAGGTTCATCATCAAGTTTGACAACGTTGATCAAGCTTTCCGGAATTGGTGTGCCATTAAAGATCGAATAGCCAAAATCCGTCCCGTCTTCGTTGGCGAAATTCGTTGCTTTCAGAATCCAGGGCAGGATTTCAGTTCGGCTTGGATCCTCGCCAGTCATGTAATCTGCTGGTTTGGCATCCGTTGTTTGAAAATTCGTGGTCAGCACTAAGCTGCGCATCTGTGATAGGATCTCGTCACTCTTCTTGGGCGTAAACAACACCTTACCATTGACGTACGCTTGGCAATCACCGATCATCCACAGCTCATTAAAGTGCTTGGAGTAGATAACGCCGACAGCCTGCAACCCTTTGCTGACAATGTCATCAGTAAACGCCACATCGTCGTAAAAATCAGTAAACTGCTGGTTAACCCGGGAAATAATTTCGGGTAATGTCGTTTCTTCCGGACTCTCATCTAACACTTGCGCCACAATTGTTGACGCCCACTTACCCGTTGTTTTTCGTTGGTAACTGAAATCTGATTTAGATGTGACACCGTCAATAATCGCAACAAAATTATCGTTAGCAACAATGGTGTCTTCGCACAGCGTATCGTTGATCTTGCCGCGCAGAAACTGTTCAATTATTTTCAAGTTATCGCCCTCTTTTGTCAAAATGGTTCGACTCCAGCATAGTTGATGCGCGGTGAAATAACCAGTCGTCTGACTATGAATTATGAGATTTGTAACGGATGTAACTGGCCTCTTTGATACCAACAACACCGATCGGTACAAACATCAAAATCAATCCGTTGGCAAACGTCATCCAATGCACCCAAATAAATAGTGCCCCTGCGACAAAGCAAACGACTGCCAGCAAGAAGATATAACCGCGTTGTCGTGACCACTTATCAATTTTTTCACTTTCCGGTAACAAACCGGCAATAATAATGAGCACGCTCATCAGTGCAATGATGTTGATCATGCCCATTAAGAAAACAATGATGTGGTCAACCCCCTGGCTGATATTAAACAGTAACGGTACCATGAACAGTACATCAATACCCATTAACAGCGTTGCAATAGGGTTAAGCTGTTTTAACACATCTTTCTTTTTTAAGTATGTTTTCACGCCCTCATCGTCTTTCATCAACGTATCAAGTGACAGATCATAGTAATCACTCAAAGTTATCAGACTGGCAATGTCCGGATAACTACGTCCCGTTTCCCAACTGGAAATGGTTTGACGCGAAACATTGAGCGTTTCTGCAACCACTTGTTGTGTGAGTTGTTCCTGCAAGCGTGCCTGTTTTAATTGTTCGCCGACTTTCATTTTACGAGACTACCTTTCCCTGTGTGAATGTATTTAATATACCGCTGGCACCGACATTTGCCTAGCCAAGAATACAAGCATGCTGGCATAGCCATGCTTCATGGGCGTTATGGCATGCAAACTCATTTGAAAGTCAGTGTGAGTTTGCACAACACCCGCAATTGCAAACGGTTGCATTAAATGCTACGATGAACAAGAATACAATATCAACTCACAAAATCTATTGTAGAACCGAGACGATTTCCATGACGCAACCATTACCAGCTTACGATCAGAATGGCCAAACCATTACATTAACCTACCCTGACCGCAAGATACAGCTCACAGTTATTACCCAGGAAATAATCCGGATTTTTGAATTTAGAGGTGATTATTCAGCTTCCTATGCCATTGAAGGCAATAAGCAGCTTCTTACCGACTATACGTTCAAAACAGTTGAGAACGGGTATGAACTTAAGACGGCAGCCCTCATGATAAAAATCGATGCTGCCGGCCATCTAGATGCCTATGATGCGCAAGAAAATCCCTTAGCACTTGATTACCGCGGAGTCCGTCATCTACTCGACAAGGGTATTGATAAAGTGCATCAAAAACTGGTTGAAGCTGAGGGGCATAATGTCACCAACGCTAATGCTCACACAAATACTGACTATTACGAAGTCGTTAAGCAGCTTTCAACTGATGAACAGTTTTACGGGTTAGGCGATAAGACAGGCTACCTCAATAAACGCGGGTTTGAATACGATAACTGGAATACTGACAACCCAGAACCGCACCTAGAAAACTTTACTAGATTATACAAGTCGATTCCGATTCTTTATGGACTTAATGCTGGTCACCCGTTTGGGCTTTTCTTTGACAATCCCTATCGCAGTCATTTTGACCTTGGCAAAGAAAGCTCTGATTACTACTTCTACTCCGCTGTTGACGGCAATGTCGACTACTATCTCATCGGTGGTGCCAGTTTGAAGCAGATTGTCACTAACTACACCTATCTGACTGGACGCGTTCCATTACCGCAAAAATGGACGCTTGGTTACCAGCAATCTCGCTGGGGGTATAGCGAAAGCGAAGCCGAAATTCAGGAATTGGCCGACAATTTTGCAAAATACGACCTCCCCTGTGACGCGATTCACTTCGATGTCGACTATATGGAAGGTTATCGCGTATTCACCTGGGATCAGACTAAATATCCCTCAGGTCCGCATAATTTTGTCGCTAGCCTGAAGAAACGGGGTATCAAGGTCATCCCGATCATTGATCCAGGAGTTAAAAAAGATCCCGGTTATCACGTTTATGATGATGGTATTGCGCACAACTACTTTGTGACGACCCCTGAGGGTGAGGTCTATGTCAATAAAGTATGGCCTGGTGATTCTGTTTTCCCTGATTTTGGTCGTAAAGAAGTCCGCGACTGGTGGGCCAATAATCAGCATTTCCTTGTAAAAATGGGCGTTGCTGGTGTTTGGAATGACATGAACGAACCAGCCTCCTTTGAAGGTGAAATTCCAGAAAATGTGGTGTTCAGTGACCATGATCAGCCCTCTTCCCATAAGAAAATGCATAACGTATACGGGCATAACATGGATAAAGCCACTTACACTGGATTGAAACAACTTCAAGGTAAACGGCCATATGTCATTACCCGGGCTGCTTATGCCGGCACACAAAAATATGCCACTGTTTGGACGGGTGATAATCACAGTATCTGGCCGCATCTGCAACTGATGATTCCACAGCTTTGCAACTTGGGGTTGAGTGGATTTAGTTTTGCCGGTACTGACATTGGCGGTTTTGGTTCTGATGCGCAGCCTGAATTGCTGACACGGTGGATCGAAGCAGCCATCTTCAGCCCGCTATTGCGCAACCACAGTGCTATGGGGACACGTCATCAGGAACCATGGATCTTTGGTGAAACGACGTTATCCATTTATCGAAAATACTTGCAATTGCGCTATCATTTCATCCCTTACCTGTATGATTTGTTTGCAATAGAATCAAGAACGGGGTTGCCGATTATGCGTCCACTTGTTCTTGAATATCCTGACGATACCAACACCCGCAATTTAGACGATGAATACATGGTCGGCGATAGTGTTTTAGTTGCACCTATCGTTCAAAAATCAAAAAATAAGCGCCTTGTTTACTTACCTGCAGGCCAGTGGATCGATTTTCGGAATAATCGGGTCTACACCGGTAATCAGGACATCGTGGTCGATGCACCCCTAGATACGTTACCGTTATTTATCAAGAAAAACACGCTGTTACCTTGGGGGAAGACGGTCAACCATATCAGTGAACACCCAGATGTCGAGATGACCTTTACCTTGTTTGGAGACAGCGGACACTACACCCACTATCAGGATAACGAAACTGATTTTAAGTATCAGGATGGCGAGTTTAATCAGTACGAGATTGCCGTCACTGACGGGAAGCCATCTGTCACGTTAACACAGCATGGGTTTGATGCCGTTTACCAGCATGTTATCGTTCAGTTGAATGATCGCGCCGTCAGATTTAAATATGATGTTGAAAAAGGCACTTACGCTATTGAATAATACGTAAAATGTATAAAGCGATAATCCTCCGAATTAGAGGATTATCGCTTTTTTAATCGCTTATTTTGATCTAACGGGCGAATGGCAGAGAGTTGGCATACAGACCACTGCTTAATCGGAGTTGTTTCGCACTCCTTTCTTATTTTATTTCTTAAAAGAGCCCCCTCTGCTTTCTGCTTCTCTGTCCTCGAGTCTAAACCTGCTGCGCAAGGGCAAGGAGTTGGCTTTATGTGCCACTCCTTAACCGCCTTGCTCCGCACGCCACAAAAAAATCAGCCTCTCTGGACTGATTTAGGCTGTAAAATTTCTGGTATTGGTGATCACGCCAATGCCAGTTTTTTATTGTCTT
>NZ_AYYR01000053.1:15424-136131 GCF_001435975.1 Secundilactobacillus collinoides DSM 20515 = JCM 1123 | reverse complement strand
CACGCCAAGAGTAGTTGGGGGATCGCCCCCTGCGAGGGTAGGACGTTGCCACGCTAATAGTTATTCCGGCATAGCTCAGTTGGTAGAGCACCTGACTGTTAATCAGGTTGTCGACGGTTCGAGCCCGCCTGCCGGAGTCAGTATTTTGTAATGCCGGCTTAGCTCAGTTGGTAGAGCATCGGTATCGTAAACCGAGGGTCGGGGATTCGAGCTCCTCAGCCGGCACTTGATTTGCTTAATAAAAGTCACTAGTTTAGCTAGTGGCTTTTTTGTTTGTCTACAGTTTCAATTGGTATAGCACTTTTAAAATATTGGTATAGATGTTAAAACGCCGATATTTATCGTGTTTATTGAGATTATAGACTTGTGGTATATAGAAATTGGTGGTACGCTATGTCTGTGAACAAAAACGCAATTTAAAAATAAATCTTGTTGGGGGTAATCATCATGACAAAAGTATTAATTGTATGTGGGAGCGGTATTTCAAGTCAATTATTGAAGGAATCAGCAATGCGTTCAACTGAGGCCTATCACGCAGACATCACGTTTGAAGCAACGAGCTTTCTGAATGCTGAACAAGAAATGGCTGACAGTGACCTTGTTTTAGTTGCACCACAGGTTTCGTACCACTACGATCAACTCAAAGCACAGCATGATCAAGTAGAACAAATTCCGGATGATATTTACGCCTGGTTGAATGGTGAAAGTCTGGTTAAATTTACCATGCGCGAATTAGATAAAAATAAGGTGAATGAATAGTTAATCAGTAAATCTGCCATAATTCGAAAAAAATTTCATTCCATATTAATAGCGTTAAGTCGCGGAATCCGGCTTGTTTCTAAGAGAGACTACGTTGCGTTACCTTCATTAAGAGGGTATAATACTCTGTATGTTTCAATTAGAAAATTATGAGTTGCGGACCACCCGCGGCTTTTTCTATTCACTTTGGTAAATAAATGGGCTTACTTAAGTGAGAGATGTTTGGAGGTATCAGGTTTGGAAAACCAAAACGATAACAAACTTGACCGTTCCTTCTTTGGCCAACCGCATGGCCTATCCACATTGTTCTTTACTGAAATGTGGGAACGGTTTAGTTATTATGGTATGAAAGCACTTCTGATTTACTATATGTATTTCTCAATTGCTAAAGGCGGCCTTGGCATGGACAAAGGTCTTGCCGCCAGTATCATGTCAATTTATGGCTCTCTAGTTTATTTGTCTTCTGTCTTAGGTGGTTTCCTTAGTGACCGTATTTGGGGTTCACGTCGAACTGTCTTCTTTGGTGGGGTTTTAATCATGTTTGGGCATATTTGCCTGGCCTTACCATTTGGCAAAATCGCGTTGTTTATCTCAATCTGCTTAATCACTATTGGGACTGGTTTGTTAAAGCCAAACGTTTCTGAAATGGTTGGGTCACTCTATACCGAGGAAGATGTTCGTCGGGATTCAGGGTTCACTATTTTCGTCTTTGGTATCAACTTAGGATCACTTGTTGCCCCTTGGGCTGTCAGCACAATGTGGACGTCATTTAACTTCCACGCTGGTTTCTCATTGGCTGCCATTGGGATGTTCTTTGGACTTGTTTTTTACCTTCACGGTGGGAATAAGTATCTTAGCAAGGATTCCCTTTATCCAGATGATCCATTGGAACCAGGGGACGCAAAGAAGCTGTCCTTCCGGGTAACCGTTGGTGCCATTGCGTTCATCTTGATTCTGTTGATTATGAAGGTCTTCGGCGCATTAAACATTGCTAACTTCATCACACTATTGAGTATTATTGCCGTGTTAACTCCGGTTGCATACTTTGCAATGATGCTGACTAGCAAGAAGGTTACCAAGGTCGAGAAGTCCCGTGTCTGGGCCTATGTGCCACTGTTTATTGCGGCGGCAATTTTCTGGGCAATTGAGGAACAAGGCTCAGTTGTCTTGGCGATGTTTGCCCAGTCACAAACGCAAAATCACATTGGCGGTTTTGTTATTAACCCGGCCAATTATCAATCATTGAACCCATTATTTATTCTGATCTACACGCCGATCTTTGCCATCATGTGGACGAAGTTAGGCAAGAAGCAGCCTTCATCACCAATGAAGTTTGCGATTGGGATGGTGTTTGCCGGTATCTCATATTTGTTCATGGTGATTCCTGTCAGCATGTTTGGGACATCCGCACACGTCAGCCCATGGTGGTTGGTCGGGAGTTGGGCAATCGTTGAAATTGCCGAATTACTGATTTCACCAATTGGATTGTCAGTGACGACTAAACTTGCGCCTGCAGCGTTCCAGTCGTCGATGATGAGTATGTGGTTCTTAGCCGATTCAGCCGGACAAGCTGTTAATTCACAAATCGTTAAGTACTACACACCAGGAACTGAAGTCCAATATTTCACAGTTATCGGTATCGTTTCAATTGTCTTTGCCATTATTTTGTTCTTCATGGTTAAACCAATTAAGCGTCTGATGGCAGGTGTCGATTAATACAAACAACAAGGAGTTGTGTTACGATAATTCGTGGCGCAGCTCTTTTTTTACATTACGGCCGGAAGTATCCTGTTTCCGGGGACTTGTTTTGCAATTGAGTTAAATCATTGCAGGTAACCAATTATGGGCCTTACATTCGGCATTTTTTAATGGGTACGACAATTTCGATTTTTGCTTTGACAACGCAGTCCCAAAAAAAATTTAAAAATCGAATAGACAGATGAGTTCACCTAACAATAATGAAACCCAAATGATATAAGAAAGGAGAAAAAGATAGTATGGTAAAAGTAGCCCTGACCAGTGATAACCATTTTGACATCAATCAAGTTTCCGTGACAGAAATGATTCAGCAACAGGGGACATGGTTGATGCAACAGGGCGTTGACATTTATTTGATAGCGGGCGACCTATTCAACCATTTTGATAAGAGTTTAGCTTACGCCCAGCACCTTCAGAAATTTGTGCCAGATGTTACCGTTCGCTTCATCGCGGGAAATCACGATATGGTCAATGGCGTGACCTTTGACGAACTTGAACAGCCGCTTGATGATACTTATCTGCATAACCAGTATCTTGACGTGGCGGGCACAGATTGGCGCATTATTGGTAACAACGGGTGGTACGACTATAGTTTTGCAGATAGTCTACACCGACCTGAAGAACGCTTTGCTCAGTGGAAACGAGCTTACTGGTTGGATAGTGCCATTCCACAACCATTGAGTGATCCAGAAAGAATGCAGCTCGTTTTGGGGCAAGTCAGGGCGCAACTCAGTATGGCAGCTGAAGCGCAGAAAAAAGTGCTGTTCATGACCCACTTTGTCCCGCGGCCAGAGTACCTGCATATCACGCAGGATGACCGTTTCTGGAACATGATGATTGCAATGCTGGGTAGTCGCCATCTCGGAGATTTACTAGCTGAATTTCACGTTGAGGCGGCCTTGTTTGGTCACATGCATATTCATCCTAAGCCGCAATTACTAGCGGGCACAATGTACTATGATCAGGCGGTAGGGTATGGGACTAAACGTCGGCGGGAATGGCAGACAACCTCATTTTTTGAGGAATGGCGACAACGTACTCGAATTCTGACACTCTAGCCCGCAAACTTCAAATAATGGTTGACGGTTAACCCTGTTTTTTGGTATTATAATTAAGTTGATTTATTTCGAATCGACCTTTATGGATGGGTAGCGAAGTCTGGCTAAACGCGGCGGACTGTAAATCCGCTCCTTCGGGTTCGGTGGTTCGAATCCACTCCCATCCATCATTATTGGGCTATAGCCAAGAGGTAAGGCAACGGGTTTTGATCCCGTGATGCGCTGGTTCGAACCCAGCTAGCCCAATTTCAGCTCGAAAAACGGGTTGACTAATTATACAGACTATTGTATGATTATAAATGTTCATTTTTAATATTTTTTTTGGATGGGTAGCGAAGTCTGGCTAAACGCGGCGGACTGTAAATCCGCTCCTTCGGGTTCGGTGGTTCGAATCCACTCCCATCCATCATTATTGGGCTATAGCCAAGAGGTAAGGCAACGGGTTTTGATCCCGTGATGCGCTGGTTCGAACCCAGCTAGCCCAACTAGATCAGTCACGGTGTGTGACTGATTTTTTTGTGCTTTTTTATTGAAATGTTGCGTTAAATGATAGAATGGTACAGTTTAGTTGGGCACGCATTACCTTGTAATAAGATAAAAGATACGACAAATAATGACGTATTCATGAAAACGCTATATTATCAAACAATGCCCCGATAGTCTGGGGTGTTTTTTGGTATAATGTAATTATCAATAAATAAATGAGCATGCTCAGTAAAGAAGGTTAATACATGAAAATTGGGTTTATCGGGGTCGGTGGTATGGCTCAAGCCATTATCACTGGTCTATTAAAACGAGGGGCCGTGCCGGCAACAGATATCTTTGTGCACAGTGCCCACGAGACCTACAAAACGTTTGCCGAAAAAACAGGGGTGATTGCTGCTGTTGATAACAAAACACTGGTAACACAAAGCGATTACGTTGTTTTAGCCGTAACGCCGAATGCAGCTGTTGATGTTTTGCACGAAATTGAACCCGTCTTGAGTGCGAAGACGAAAGTGTTGATTTCTATCGTTGCGGGGTTGTCTCTCAATCGGCTTGAAGAATTAGCCGGCTATGATCTGCCAATTTTGCGGACACTGCCAAATCTAAATGTGGCCATCTTAGCTGGTATGACAGCGATTCATGGCAATGATCAATTAACGGGTGAAATTAAAAAGACGGCCGTAGGTTTGTTTGATGCCATTGGCAGTACGACGGTATTACCTGAAGATGATTTTGCGACGTTTTCAGCCTTGGCTGGATCGTCACCTGCGTACGTTTATTTCTTTATTGACGCACTGAGTCGGGCTGGCGTGAAATACGGTTTGACCAAAGCACAGGCGACGCAAATCGCAGCGCAGGCAGTGAAGGGGTCTGCAGAAATGGTGTTGTCGTCAGACGATAACCCGTTTGCCTTGATTGATCAAGTTTCCTCTCCTGGAGGCAGTACCGTAGCGGGCCTGCTTGCAATGGAGGAGCATGGTTTTATGACTTCTGTAGTCAAGGGCATTGATGCGACCATTGCCAAAAATAATGAAGAATAGACTTTTGGTCTATACCGGTATATAATATAGACGTTAACCCGATAACGAATTATTAGGAGGAAACGAATATATGAGTACGGTGTTGAAGCACGCTACGATTTACACTGGTGAGGACGTTATTACTGACGGTTATTTACGGTTTGACAAACAAATTGAGGCTGTTGGTCCGATGAGTGAGTACCGGGTCCAGCCAAAAGACGATGTATCCTTCGTTAACGGTAAGGTGATCGTGCCCGGCTTTATTGATGTGCATACCCATGGCGGTTATAGCTTTGATTCAATGGACGGTGATCCTGACCAAATTAACGAAATGGTCAATGATATGGTGAAGGAAGGCATCACGACGGTCTTTCCGACGACCATGACGCAATCTACTGAAAACATTAACCACGCGATGTCGGGTATTAAGACGGCGGCTGCAAAAAATCCCGTGATTCAGGGTGTCCACTTGGAGGGTCCCTTCATTGCGGCAATTTACAAGGGCGCACAACCCGAGAAGTATATTAAGGATCCGGACGTGACGTTATTGGATCATTGGAACGAATTGTCGGGCGGGTTAGTGAAGTTAATTACCTACGCGCCTGAAGACAAAGGAGCAGCTCAATTTGAGGATTACTGTCTTGCACACAACATTGTTCCATCAGTGGGTCATAGCAATGCAACCCGTGAGCAGATGCTGGCAAGTCGAGCAACTCACGTCACGCACTTGTATAACGCACAACGTGAATTTAAACACCGTGAGCCCGGCGTGACCGGCCACGCAATGCTTGAAGAAAATATGTACGCTGAACTGATCTGCGACGGTTTTCATATCGTCCCAGACATGATTAAATTAGCTTATGAACAAAAGGGACCAGAGCGTATTGAGTTAGTAACTGATTCCATGCGGGCGAAAGGGATGCCTGAAGGAATCAGCGAACTTGGTGGACAAAAGGTCATCGTTAAGGACAAGCAAGCCCGTTTAGAGAGCGGCAACTTAGCTGGGTCCGTTCTTAGATTTGACGATGCCTTTCGCAACATCATGAGTTTTACCGGCTGTGGCATTGCGGATGCTGTCCAAATGACTTCCGTCAATCAGGCTGAAGAATTTGGCCTGACACAAAAGGGAACCCTTGAACCAGGTAAGGATGCTGACTTCAATGTATTTGACCGGGCCCTTAATCTACAAACTACTTACAGTTTTGGTCGGCGGTTTGCGACAGATGAAACTGATTAAGTAAGTCAGAAAGGTCGTTGGTTTTATGGGATCACCAGTTTATATTCAAATTCATAATGACATTAAGCGGTCAATCGAGAGTGGTAAGTGGTCCGTTGGCGACCGCATTCCCTCTGAACGTGAACTTGCGGTTGAGTTTAATGTGAGTCGAATGACGTTGCGTCAAGCGATTCAGACGCTTGTTGAAGAGGGAATCTTGGAACGTTTTGTTGGGTCTGGCACATTTGTTGCTAACCAAAAGGTGCAGGAAAAAATGTCCGGTGTCACTGGGTTTACCGATGTGATGCTGGCTCAGGGTAAGAAACCGTCAAGCAAAACAGTTTCTTACCACATCATGAGCCCTTCATTAAGTGAAGCGGAAAAATTGAAACTCAAAGATGGTGACCAAGTACTGCGGATGGAACGAATCCGTTATGGTGATGGTACGCCAATCAGTTTTGAAGTCGCCACGATTCCTGCAACCATTGTGGAGGGCTTATCAAAGCCGGAAGTGACGGACTCCCTGTATCGGACACTGGAAACTAAGAAGAACATGATTCCAGGTCGTGCAAAACAAAACGTCTCGGCATCCTTAGCTTCAGAACGTATTGCTGAATTTCTGGATATTAAGCGCGGTGATGCCATTCTGCGACTGTGGCAAATTTCCTATCTCCAAGATGGCACGCCATTCGAATATGTGCGTACCCAGTATGTTGGGGAGAGATTTGAGTTTTATTTGGAGAAATAGCGTGCGGAGGAGCGTCCTTAAGGGGAAAAGGTTTCCTACGCATTAGCCCTGTGCCCTGTACGACTAGTTTCGACAAGGTCAGTGCCTCGCAGTATTACCGGCTTCACAAACAAATATAAAAAAGGATTGCACCGACCGATCAAAGTCGGGCGCAATCCTTTTTGCTATTCAGCAACTTCTCACACATTTCTGGGTTGCAATCCGGTCGTGTCGTGATGGTATGCCTTGATCAGAAATCATTTTTGACAATATTGACGGTGCTAGCTAAGCTTTAGGCGCCCTGTTTTGAGCGCTGCTTCTTCACTGCCCGTAAGTATTTCGGTAACGCCAGCATTCGTTTAAATCGTGTTGGTTCGCTGATCAGCCGATAGAACCACTCAATGTGATGCTTAATAAAGAATTCTGGTGCGCGTTTAGTCATGCCGCTCAACACGTCAAAGCTGCCGCCGACACCCATCCACAAACCGTTGTTTTGGTGACGGTAATCGGCAATGAGCTGTTCTTGTTTGGGAAAGCCGACAGCCAAGAAGACCATGTCCGGTTGCTTGGTGGCAATATCTGCAGCAATCGGTGCAAAGTCGTCGAAGTATCCGTTACGAATGCCCTTAACGTTTAAGTTAGGGTATTTGGTCGCCAGGATTGGCGTTAGGGCATCGATGACCGATTGTTTTGCACCCACGAAGTAGGCAGAACGATGGGCATCGTTTCCCCATTTCAACAGGTCCAACAGGACATCGTAACCGGTAATGCGTTCCGGCAGGGTCGTTCCTAAAATTGCGGCACCTTTAATGATACCAATACCATCTGGGGTCACATAATCTGCATTCTGCAGCAGCGACATGTAGTGGGCATCATCCTGCGCATACATGACGATTTCTGGGTTAGCGGTCACCACAAACGTATTTTTTCGCGTCGTTACTCGATCTTCTACCGCGCTTAGAAAGGCTTCCTGGGTCGTATTAATAAATGGTACTGTTAAAATGTCGATCGTGTTAAATGTTGTTGACAATAAAATCACCTATTCGTTTTATTATGTTTGATATCTGTCAGTTTAAATGACGGCACTCGTGATTAATGATAAAATAATGAATAATTGACGCAAACAAAGGAGTTGCAGACATGGCAAAGCAGTATCCAGATGATAGTACCACATTACACACGGATGCGTACGAGCTCAGTATGATTCAGACTTATTTCGAAAAAGGTATTCAGAATAAAAAGGCCATTTTTGAAGTTTATTTTCGAGATATGCCATTTAAAAACGGGTATGCCGTTTTCGCAGGTCTCGAACACATTATTCATTATATCGAAAATTTACACTTTACTGATAGCGACATTGATTATTTAAAGGAAAACGAGGATTTTTCGCCCGCTTTTCTTGAGTATTTAACGCATTTTCAGTTTAAGGGAACAATACGTTCCGCCGTTGAGGGTGAATTAGTATTCCACAACGAACCGATTATGCAAATCGAAGGGCCGCTGGCGGACTGCCAATTGGTGGAAACCGCGATTCTCAACATCGTTAACTACCAAACACTAATTGCGACGAAGGCCGCTAGAATTCGGTCAGTTGCCGGAAACGATGGCATCATGGAATTTGGCACTCGACGCGCGCAGGAATTTGATGCCGCCATTTGGGGCACTCGGGCGGCGTACATTGGCGGCTTTGATGCCACCTCTAACGTGCGGGCCGGCAAGTTGTTTGGCATTCCGATCAGCGGTACCCACGCTCACGCACTCGTTCAGACGTACGGTAATGATTACGATGCCTTTAAAGCATATGCTGACACACATAAGGATTGCGTTTTCCTCGTCGACACCTATGATACCATTAAAAGCGGGGTGCCATCTGCCATTCGCGTGGCCAAGGAGATGGGTGACAAAATCAATTTCCTGGGTGTTCGTATCGATTCTGGTGATATGGCTTATCTGTCAAAGCGTGTTCGTGAACAGCTCGATGATGCCGGTTTTCCAGATGCGAAGATCTATGCATCAAATGACTTAGACGAGAAAACCATCATGTCGTTGAAGATGCAAAAGGCGAAGATCGATGTCTGGGGTATTGGGACGAAGCTGATCACGGCCTTTGATCAACCAGCATTGGGTGCGGTTTATAAAATGGTTTCCATTGAGGATGACAACGGTCACTTGAAAGATACCATCAAGCTGTCAAACAACGTGGAAAAGGTCTCAACACCCGGACGCAAGCAGGTTTGGCGGATCACCAAAAAAGCTGACGGTAAATCTGAAGGCGATTACGTCGCACTTTGGGATGAAGATCCGCGGCAAGAAGAAGCGCTGTATATGTTCCATCCAAACTATACGTACATCAATAAAACGGTAACTGATTTTGATGCCCGGCCCGTTTTACAATCCATCTTTGAAGATGGACGGCTTGTCTATCAGCAGCCAGACCTGGATGATATTCGGGAGGGCTGTAAAGAAAATGAAGAATCACTTTGGCCGGAGTACAAGCGTGATTTGAACCCGCAAAAGTATCCCGTTGACTTGTCTCAAAAGTGTTGGGATAATAAAATGAACTTAATTAATGAAATTCACGAATACGTGAAGAAATTGGACTTTGGTGATTAATATCATTAGTCGTTTCCCCGCGCAAACCAGATAAGGAAGTAACCGAGTATGAGAAAATTACAGGCTGAAATTATTGATGCCTTGAAGGTCAGTCCTTCAATTGATCCGGAAACAGAAATTCGCCGCAGTGTTGATTTTTTGAAGGCCTATTTAAAAAAATCTGGTTTAAAAGGATTAGTTTTAGGTATTTCTGGTGGACAAGACTCTACGTTAGCTGGTAAACTATCTGAACTAGCCATGACAGAACTTCGTCATGAAACGGGATCGAACGATTACAAATTTATTGCCGTTCGCTTACCCTATGGTGTTCAAGCAGACGAATCAGATGCCATGAAGGCCATCGACTTCATGGACGCTGACCAGGTGGACCGGGTGGATATCAAACCGGCCACGGACGCGATGACCCAAGCAGTCGAAGCCAACTCGGAGACAATCAGCGACTTTAACAAAGGTAATATCAAGGCGCGCGAACGTATGACAGCCCAGTTTGCCATTGCCGGTGCGAACCAAGCAGCGGTGGTGGGCACTGACCACGCTGCTGAAGCCGTTACGGGTTTTTACACCAAGTTTGGTGACGGTGCCGCTGACATTACGCCACTCTGGCGGTTAAACAAGCGTCAGGGTAAACAGCTGTTAGCTTACCTCAATGCCCCAGAGGAATTGTATAAAAAGGTGCCAACGGCTGATCTTGAAGATGATCGGCCAGCATTGCCCGATGAAGCAGCACTTGGTGTGCGTTACGATGACATTGACGACTACCTCGAAGGCAAAACAATTAGCGATAAGGCAGCTGAAACGATTGAAAACTGGTACGTTAAAACCAGTCATAAACGGCATTTGCCAATCAACGTTTACGATACATTTTGGAAATAAGGTTTTAACTAACCGGTTGTGAAAGATACCCCCTGTCCATTTGACGGCAGCTCGTACCATTTTTACAACCGGTTTTAATTTAATGAGGGAGTAACCAGCAGAATTCTTCTGTGACCGACCCGTCAGCAAGAGATGCACTATCTCCGGGGAGGTCTTAAACGGTGAGACTTATAACGTCAAGTTTAAGTTAAACAGGAGGATATTTTTATGGCAGACAAACCATGGTATCAACGGACAAACGACGATATTTTTAAAACACTGGACACGGATGAACAAGGTTTAAGCGCTGAACAGGTGACTGACCGGCGCACGCAGTATGGTGAGAATCGATTGTCGGCAAAGAAGCAGTCCAGCTTGCTTGCAAAGTTCGCTGCTCAGTTCAAGGATTTTATGATCATCGTACTGATCGTAGCGGCGGTCATAGCCGGAGCTACGGGTGAATTGGTGGACGCCATCATTATTTTGGCAGTGGTTATCCTGAACGCGGTGTTCGGTGTTTTTCAGGAATCTAAAGCTGAAGAAGCCATCAACTCGTTGAAGGAAATGGCCGCGCCGATGGCCCACGTTGAACGAAACGGTGAAACAAAGACAGTCAAGAGCGATGAACTCGTACCCGGTGATATTGTGTTCCTCGAAGCCGGCGATATAGTTCCCGCTGATATTCGTCTGCTGACCGCAAACGCGATGAAGGTCGAAGAATCTGCGTTAACAGGGGAATCAGTACCTGTTCAGAAACAGGCTAACGTTCTAGAAGCAGCTGATCTGCCGCTGGGTGATCGCAGCAACATGGCCTACATGAATGCCAATGTGACAACTGGTCGCGGGACCGGCGTTGTGGTTGGTATCGGAATGCAGACTGAGGTTGGTCGGATTGCCGGTATGTTAGACCAGGCTGAAGAAACCAAGACACCATTGCAAGAGAACTTGACCCAGCTTGGAAAATGGCTGACGGTTCTCATTCTTGCCATTGCAGTTCTAGTCTTTGTGATTGGCATGCTTCGGGGTCAAGAGACGATGATCGACATGCTGCTGACCGCAATTTCACTGGCCGTGGCAGCCATTCCAGAAGGGTTGCCGGCCATTGTGACGGTCACCTTAGCATTGGGGACACAACGAATGGCGAAGCGTCATGCGCTGATTCGAAAATTACCAGCAGTTGAGACGCTGGGCAGTACTGACATTATTGCGTCCGATAAAACGGGGACTTTGACGCAAAATAAAATGACTGTAGAACAGATATACGAAAATGGTCAGTTGACGCCAGCCCGGAATGCTGCAGTAACGATGTCCGACCCCTTAGCGTTAGCCATGGTATTGAACAACGATGGCAAGCCGGATGGGGACACGTTAATTGGTGACCCGACGGAAACGGCGCTGATCCAATACTACCTTGACCGTAAAGCACCGGCTTTGGCCACTATTAAGGCCCATCCGCGGGTGGCTGAGATTCCGTTTGATTCTGAACGAAAACTGATGTCGACCTTTAACCAGAACCATGATCAGCAAATTACGCAGTATGTTAAGGGCGCTCCTGATCAACTACTGAAACGCGTGACCCGCATTGCTGATCGTGGTCAAGTCCGCACCATCACGGATGAGGACCGGCAACACATTTTAACCACGAATCATGAACTTGCGACTCAAGCGTTACGTGTGTTGGCATTTGCCTATCAACCAGTTGATGAGGTTCCAAGTGATCTGACCAGTGAAACTGCCGAACAGAATTTAATCTTTATCGGTCTAATCGGCATGATTGATCCTGAACGACCTGAAGTGGCGCAAGCTGTGGCTGAAGCGCAGTCGGCTGGGATTCGGCCAATCATGATCACCGGTGACCATAAGGATACCGCTAAAGCAATCGCAATTCGGCTTGGCATATTGACCGACACACCGAAAGCGGATAACGCAGTGATTACCGGAGCCGAACTTGATCAGCTTTCAGACGAGACCTTCACTAAACAAGTGGGTCAGTATGCAGTTTATGCGCGAGTTGCACCAGAGCATAAGGTGCGAATCGTCCATGCTTGGCAGAAACAGGGGAAGGTTGTTGCAATGACCGGTGACGGTGTCAATGATGCGCCCGCCCTGAAAACTGCCGATATTGGTGTTGGTATGGGAATCACTGGAACCGAAGTCTCAAAAGGTGCCAGCGACATGGTGCTGGCTGATGACAACTTCTCAACAATCGTCGTGGCGGTTGAAGAGGGTCGAAAAGTGTTTTCCAACATTCAAAAATCGCTTCAATATCTGCTGTCGGCGAACATTGGCGAAGTGCTGACGCTGTTTGTTATGACCCTGCTTGGTTGGCAGATCTTGGCACCGGTCCAGATTTTGTGGATCAACCTGGTCACTGATACTTTCCCGGCCATAGCTTTGGGCTTGGAACCAGCGGAGCCGGATATTATGAAACGCAAACCTCGGGGACGTGCTTCAAACTTTTTCTCGGGCGGCGTGTTTGCTAATGTGGGCTATCAAGGGTTGCTTGAAGGTGTGATGACGCTGTTTGTGTATTGGCTTGCCGTCACTTTCCCAGTTCATACAAGTCCGGAAATGATGCACGCGGATGCACTAACCATGGCGTTTGCAACACTGGGACTGATTCAACTGTTCCACGCATTCAACTCAAAGACGATCCATCAGTCGATTTTTAAAGTTGGCCTGTTCCGCAACAAGGCGTTTAACTGGGCCATCTTGGCCGCTTTCATCCTGCTAGCTGTCACCATCATCGTGCCCGGCTTAAACGGTATTTTTCACCTGACGCAGTTGAACGGTCTGCAGTGGGGTGTGGTTCTTGGTGCGGGAGTTGCCATGATTCTGATCGTGGAAGTGGTAAAATGGGTACAACGGATGACTGGAAAGGCATAAACTGTGCGATACGAGACTCTTGTCAGCTGGCGACAGAGGCAGCCGGCAGGCACAGCAGCGCGTTTCTCAGTTTGCGTCAGACGAAATTCGGTTACGGCAAATTATTATGAAACAGTATTGAAACAGATAAAGGAGTATCCAACGATGAAACCAAACAACATGGCCGGCTATTTACAAGCACTGACCAAAATTATTGAAGCCACTGATAAAACGGGCGGCGATATGAACCCGGACTTTACGAAACTGCGCCAAGCAATTGATGATAATACGGTCGCAGATCTGGATGAGACTGCCTTAACCGATATTAAAGCAACGTTTCAAACAGGGACGGATGCCTATGTCGACAACCTCAATAAGCTGCAGCAGGCCAGTGTTCCGGTTCGAATTCTTGGGAAGCACAAGCAACTGGTAGCAGCTTATCGCAACTACTCTGAAGCTTGTCAAAATATGGTGAATGCCATTGATCCGGCCACGCAGAAGATTGATGTCGACGCGTTTGACCAGTCAGAAAAAGAACAGGAAAACATGATGGAAAAGGTGACATCTGCAACCCAGCGGATCATGTCTTCAGTGATGTAAGACAACTTGTCGTAAAGGCGCTTCAGTATCGATCTGAAAATGAGGACTTATCTAAAAACCACTTCGCCTTCTGTGCGGAGTGGTTTTTAGTGTTAAAATGAAGCACATTATTTTTGAATAACTGAGGACTTGTCTGCGTAGTTAGGGGGTATTGGCGGAGGATGAAGCATAAGCGATGGGTGTTCGTGGTTGGTTGTCTGAGATTTGGTGTCGTGTTGATAGCTGCATCCTGCCTTCTCTACGATGGTTATCGCACCACTCCTTAACCGCTTTCTGCCGCACGCATAGAATTTAATAAACTCACGAAATTTTCACAATGGTATAATAAAACCACTACTCAAGAGGAAGACAATTATGGATAAAGAAATTATTAATCTTGTTAAAAAAAGTCTCACCAACTATCAAGGCCGGCAGATCGACGCCACCCTTGAGTTGTTAGGGGATAATAACACCGTCCCGTTTATTGCCCGTTACCGGAAGGAACGGACAGGTAATTTGGATGAAGTCCAGATTCGTGAGATTCAGGATGAAGCGACCCGAATTGAAAAACTCGTTCACCGGCAAGAGGAAGTTAAAAATCAAATTGAAAGTCAGGGTAAGCTGACCCCGCAATTACGAAAGACAATTGATAGTGCAACGCAGCTGCAACAGGTGGAAGATCTGTACCTGCCCTATAAACAAAAACGCAAAACGAAGGCGACAGTTGCTAAAGACG
Organism: Secundilactobacillus collinoides DSM 20515 = JCM 1123; assembly: GCF_001435975.1. GTDB lineage: Bacteria > Bacillota > Bacilli > Lactobacillales > Lactobacillaceae > Secundilactobacillus > Secundilactobacillus collinoides. The sequence continues at coordinate 121,463 of NZ_AYYR01000053.1, read as the reverse complement.
CTGGTTTAATGCCATTTGCACAGTGGTTGCTGACCTTTCCCGCCAGCGGCCTTGAAGCAAAGACACAGACGTTTATTAACGATCAGGTGCCAGACGCGGATGCTGTTTTAGCTGGTGTGCACGAAATCCTAGCTGAGGCCATTGGGGAACGTGCCGGTTTTCGCGAATGGCTGCGAAACTATGCGCGGCGCAACGGGCAGTTAACGAGTCAGGTAAAACGTAACGGGAAGGCAAACGATGAGCAGGGCGTTTATCAGACCTACTACGATTTTACCAGTCCCTATAAAGATGTGAGTGCCTACCAGACGCTTGCTGTTAATCGCGGCGAGAAGGCTGATGTCTTGACCGTAAAATTGGCAATTGATGACCAAGCGGTTGACCAGTATCTTAATTTTCAGATTATTGGCAATCGAAAAGGCCCTGCCGTTCCGGTATTGACCGCCGCTTATCAGGACGCCTATAAACGGTTCATGGGACCCGCTATTGAGCGGGAACTTCGGCGTGAATTAACAGCGACCGCAGAGACTCACGCGATTCGGGTGTTTGGCGAAAATTTGTATCATTTGCTCATGCAGGCACCAATGAAGAACCGTGTGGTTATGGGGTTTGATCCCGCCTACCGAACGGGGTGCAAACTCGCAGTGATGGACGGCAATGGCAAGTACATGGACAAGCTCGTGATTTATCCGCACAAACCGGCGAATGCAACAAAACGAGCAGCTGCAATGCCGGCGTTTCTAAAGTTCATTGAGAAGAACCATGTTGAAATGATCGCAATTGGCAACGGAACAGCTAGCCGGGAATCAGAACAGTTTGTGGCGGATGCTATCAAACAGTTGGATTGCCCCGTTCAGTACACCATCGTGAACGAAGCGGGGGCGTCCGTGTACTCAGCCAGCAAGGTTGCCCGGACTGAGTTTCCTGATTTCAACGTTGAAGAACGGTCTGCAGTCAGCATCGGTCGCCGGTTACAGGACCCGCTTGCCGAGCTCGTTAAAATCGACCCGCAAGCAGTTGGTGTTGGTCAGTATCAGCATGACGTTGCCGGCAGTGCACTGGATGAACAGCTTGACCGGGTCGTGGAAACGGCTGTCAACCAAGTGGGCGTTGATTTAAACCGGGCGAGTGTCGAGCTGTTGGCTCACATTTCAGGGTTGAATCAGACCATTGCACAAAACGTTGTTGCTTATCGAGAAGAAAACGGCGTGTTCAGCACCCGGCCGCAACTTAAAAAAGTTCCGCGGTTAGGGCCAAAAGCATATGAGCAAGCAGTTGGTTTTTTGCGGATCATTGATGGCAAAACAATTTTAGACAATACTGATATTCATCCGGAAAGCTACGCAGTTGCTAAAACTGTTCTGGACCGCCTCGACCTCAACTTATCGGATGTCGGGACGGCAAAGGTGGCTGAGGCAGTTGCCGGAGTGTCGTTAGAGACACTTAGCAATGGACTCTCCGTTGGTAATGCAACGCTGCAGGATATTTTAGACGGTCTGGCGAAGCCTGGTCGTGATTTACGGGATAATATGCCAGCGCCGCTTTTGCGAACAGACGTGCTTAAAATGAGCGATTTAAAGCCGGGGATGAAGTTGGAAGGCACTGTCCGAAACGTCGTGGATTTTGGGGCTTTCGTCGACATCGGTGTTAAACAGGATGGGCTGGTGCACATTTCGCACCTCGCCGACAAATTTGTGAGGAATCCTGCCGCTGTCGTTTCGGTGGGCGACATTGTGACGGTCTGGGTCCTTGAAGTAGATGAAAGCCGGCAACGTATCCAGCTTTCCATGGTGGCGCCTGATGACTGATCAAGAATTACAACGACTTGTGGAGACGATTTCTGAACGCGACTTTGGGAAACCTTTTCGGCACCAAGCAGTGTTTAATGCGCGGTTGAAGACAACTGGCGGCAGATATCATCTAAAAGACCATCATATTGACATTAACCCGAAAATGCTGACTGAATTTGGTGAGTCAACGCTGGAAGGCATTATTAAACATGAATTGTGCCATTATCACCTGCATTTAGCCGGTTATTCTGGCCAGCACCGTACCAAAGCGTTCCAACAACTGTTAAAATCAGTAGGAGGACTGCGTTACGCACCGAGATTGGCAACTCAAAGCAAGCGCAAGCCAAAACGCATTTTGATTTACCAGTGTGAGCAGTGCGGACAACGATTTGTGAGGCAACGGCGGGTGGACACCACGAAATTTGTCTGCAGCCGATGCCGTGGTCGGTTACTGTTGTTGCAGATTCGTGAGGCATCGTAAAAAATAAATGTATTTGATAAATAGATGAGGTGAAGGCGGTCTTGAAGAACGTTAGAATAGGGATTGTCGGCCTGGGAACGGTTGGCAGCGGCGTCGTCCGCATATTGAAAGAAGAACAAAAATTAATTGCTCAACAAACGGGATTGTCGTTTGAAATTGTGAAGGCAATAATTGCAAATCCAGATCGCAAACGGGCAGCATACTTACAGGATGTTGCTTTAGGAACGGACATTGATCAGTTGCTGGACGACAAGTCGGTTGACATTATTGTTGAGGTCATGGGCTCAGTGAACGAAGCGAAGACTTTGATTGAACGGGCGTTAACTGTCCATAAACATGTGGTGACCGCTAACAAAGATCTCATTGCCCAGTACGGTGATGAACTGGCAGAGCTTGCAACGAAAAACGGGGTCGCATTGCGCTATGAAGCAAGTGTGGCCGGTGGAATCCCGATCCTTCAGATTCTGAGAACCGCTTATAAAGCTGATCAGGTGCATACGATTGCTGGGATTTTAAACGGAACAACCAACTTTATTTTGACCCAGATGGATGAACAGGGGCTGACTTATGATCAAGCGCTGAAGGCCGCCAAGGAAAAAGGGTTTGCTGAAAGTGATCCGACCAATGACGTGGATGGCTTTGACGCCGCTTATAAGCTTGCCATTTTGACGAAGATGGCCTTTGGTATCTCGGTTCCTCAGTCAGACATTGCCATCACTGGTATTCGTGAACTGGCGATTGATGACGTGAAAGCAGCTCAGGCCGCTGGGTACGAATTAAAATTGATCGGCTTATCTGATCTGACAGCTGAGGGTATTCGGTTGGCCGTGGCGCCGATGGTGGTGCACAAGAATCAACCGATTGCGCAGATTCGCAATGAACACAACGCGGTGTTAGTCAAAAGTCAAAATATCGGAACGGCGTTGTACGTTGGCCCCGGTGCAGGTCAGCTGCCGACTGGAAACAGTGTGGTGGCCGATTTGATCCACGTTGGGCAGACCATTACTTCAAACGGGGAAGTATACCCGTTTGCACTTAAAGTGGCTGAGACACAGCCGAAACGCGTTAGCGGCAACAGCAGTTATTGGGTATTGGTCGCGACAGACGATCCAGACAGTTTGGCAGAAAACATTAAACTATCGTTCGCAGGTGCGCAGATCAGCAACGAGATGACGATTCGCGGGTTTGACCCGCACCAAGCCTGGACGAGTCTTGAAGTCACTGCGGCCAGTCTGGTGGCAGAGGCGCACTTTACAAATACAATGCAGCGTCTAGCTGATGTTAAAGCAATTTATCCGGTATTGGAGGCGTAGAAATGGGAAAAATTATTATTCGGGTACCAGCAACTTCGGCCAACATGGGTCCGGGGTTTGATTCAATCGGCATTGCGTTTCACTTGTACATGACGGTGATCGTCGAGGAAGAGACTGAGAAGTGGCGCGTTAATCATGCGTTGGGATCGGATGTTCCGACCGACGAAAACAATTTGATCGTTCAGGCAGCCCTAAAAGTTGCCCCCGATTTGAAACCGCACCAACTGAGCGTGATGTCTGACATTCCGGTCGCCCGTGGTCTCGGCAGCTCCTCAACGGCCATTGTAGCCGGGGTTAAGATTGCGGATGCTTTAGGTGAACTTCATTTGTCGCTGGCCGACCAGGTCACGATTGCAACGAGGATGGAGGGCCATCCTGATAACGTTGCCCCAGCATTGTTGGGTGATGTGGTGGTTGCCAATTTTGATGGCGAGACTGCCACGACCGTCAAATTATCGATGCCGGAACTTAAAGTATTAACGTTTATCAAGCATGAACAACTACTAACCAGTGACAGCCGAAACGCTTTGCCGGATTCGTTGCCATTAGCGCAAGCCGTCAAGGGCAGCAGTGTTGCTAACGTGGTGGTCGCCGCTTTAGCAACGGGCAACTGGGAGCTTGCCAGTCATATGATGGAACGAGATGAATTTCACGAGACCGTGCGCACAAAATTAGTGCCGGAATTACCCGTTATTCGTGAAGCTGCACATAAGTTAGGCATCTACGGCACTTATTTGAGTGGTGCTGGGCCAACCATTGCGACCTTCGGAACGGAGCCGCAATTAATTATTTTGCGCCAGAAACTCACAGACATGAATATGACCGGCAGTATGCGGATCCTAGGCATCGATCGACAGGGTACTACAGTCAACGCAGAATAGTTTTTTATACAAATTTTGCAAAAACTATTGAAAACAAGTGATATTTTTGATATATTATTTCTTGTTGATGCGGCCATGGCGGAACTGGCAGACGCGCAAGATTAAGGATCTTGTCGGGGTTTTCCCGGTGGAGGTTCGAGTCCTCTTGGCCGCATAATTAAAAACGACTTATGATTGCTTTCGAGGCGCATAGGTCGTTTTTTTAGTACGGTAACAACTTGCTTATCTAGCGTCGGAATCGATATAATACAGACAGACGACCCACGAAAAGAGAGGAACACACATGAAGACATTTATATTTGACATTGACGGGACTTTACTTGATACGGAAAGCATGTATATGAAAGCCTTAGATAAGGTCATGATTGACCACAATTTGCCGCATACATATGAAGCGCTGACCAAGACTTTCGGCATCACGAGCCTTGATGCACTTAAACAATTAAAGGTACCGGCAGAGCAGATTCCGACAATCCTGCAGGAGTGGGCCGATGAGATTCCCAATCACCAGGATGAAGTCCGGTTGTATACCGGAATCGAAGCAATGTTGAAACAGCTTCACGCCACCCCGGGAATTGACCTGGCGATTATGACCTCGAAACAAAAATATGAATTTGAACGTGATGTGACCCCGCTAGGACTAGATCAATATTTTAGTCAATTTGTGTTCTTTGAGGATACGAAACGCGGCAAGCCTGCCCCTGACCCGATTTTATTGGCGATGAAACGTGCGCAGGCTGACCCTGATGAGACCGTCTATATTGGTGACACGCAGTACGACCTGCAGGCGGCCCACGCGGCTGGAATCAAGTTTGGACTGGTGGCCTGGGGCGCAAAAAATCAGCGCGGGGTCAGCGAGGCTGACTATGTCTTGGCATTTCCAGAAGAGATCCTCAGCTTAACGACGGCTCACGCCTAAACAGATTTGCCTTGGTTACGATCCAGTTAAACCACAACTGAAAACCGTTCCAAGTCATGACTGGAAGCACTATGGTGTGATATGATTAACGAAATGATTGCGGCGTCATTATTGGCCCGCAATTAATCAATTGATACGCAGGGGAGGACACAGCATGATCGCGATGATCGTTGCGAGTCATGGTGACTTTGCAAGCGGTATTTTACAGTCAGCAACCATGATCTTCGGCAAACAAGCCAAGGTGACGGCTGTGACGTTTCAAGCTTCTGAAGGACCAGCTGATTTGAAGAAAAAGTATGAACAGGCACTTAATGCGTTTGATAAGGACGACCAAGTGTTGTTTTTGGTCGATCTTTGGGGCGGGACGCCGTTTAACGTGGCCAGCCAGTTAGTGGCTCAAGACACAGCGCGAATGGCGTTGCTGACTGGTTTGAATTTACCAATGATGATCGATGCGTACACGTTGCGTGAGCAGCCGCTCGCCGATGTTGTCACGCACCTTGAAAATAGTGGTCGCAAGGGTATTCGCCACCTCGACCTGACAAATTCTGAAGAAGAGGATGACTTACTATGACCATGGATATTCGTTTGGCACGGGTAGACAGTCGTCTGCTGCACGGGCAGGTGGCTACGGTGTGGACAAGTACTGTGACGCCCAACAGAATCTTAGTGGTGTCAGATGGCGTGGCGCAGGACAAGTTGCGCAAAACACTGATCACCCAGGCTGCGCCCGCTGGGGTGAAGGCCAACGTTATTACCGTAAACAAGATGATTCAAATTTTCCAAGACCCGCGGTTCGACGTTTTTAAATCGTTGATTTTGACGGAAACGGTTCAGGATATGGTTGCGCTAGTTAAGGGCGGTGTTGACCTGAGTCGCACTGGCGTTAATATAGGCTCATTGTCGTATCAAGATGGGATGACCATGCTAACGGATGCGATTGCGGTAGACCAAGCCGCTGTTGATGCCATCCGGTATCTCCATGATGACGCACACCTCGATGTGTACGCCCAAAAGGTTCCGGCTGATAAGAAGCAGGATTTGAGCGTTCTATTGACGAAAAAGGGTCTTTAATAGCACTAGCGTGACGGGAGGAATCATTGAATGAGCACGCTTGTAGTGGTCAGCATGTTAATAATTGCCTTTTTGGCCGGTGTGGAAGGTATTCTTGATGAATGGGGCTTTCACCAGCCGCTTGTAGCCTGTACCTTGGTCGGGATTGCTACTGGACACATTGCAGCCGGCGTGCTGTTAGGCGGCAGTCTTCAATTGATTGCGCTGGGCTGGATGAACATTGGGGCAGCGGTGTCACCGGACGCCGCTTTAGCTTCGGTCGTTGCGGCCTACCTGGTTTGCGGGCCAGCGCACGTCAGTACTGCTATGGGAATTGCCATTGCGGTTCCTGTCGCTGTATGTGGCCAGATTTTTACGAAACTCGTGCGTATCTTAGTCGTCAAACTCGTCCACGTTGCTGATCATCAGGTAGCTCGGGGGAATCTGAACAATGTTTCCTGGCTGCACCTGACAAGCTTAGCACTGCAGGGGTTACGTGTTGCGGTGCCAATGGGCGCTGTCATGCTGATTCCTACGCAGTTGATTCATACGGGACTGGATGCCATCCCAGCGGTTATTACAAACGGGTTAGCAGTTGCGGCAGGATTCATTGTGGTCGTCGGTTATGCCATGTTGATCAACATGATGGCCAGCAAGGCACTGTGGCCGTTTTTCTTCATTGGGTTTGCCCTGGCGGCAGTCAAGGCATTGAACATGGTTGCGCTTGGGGTGATTGGCGTTTGTTTAGCCATTATTTATATTCAGTTATCACCGCAGCACCATGATAATGGGACTGGCGGCGGTTCAGCTTCCGACCCGCTTGACGAAGAGCTGGATGATCTGGATCGTGAACTAGAAGACCTATAGTGAGGCATGAACATGACAAATAAACAACAAACGCCGCGGCAATTGACCCGCGGCGATTTATTATCAGTATTTTGGCGGTCAGGTTTTGAACAGGCTTCGTGGAACTACGAGCGGATGCAAAATTTAGGGTTTGCCTACGTGATGGTGCCGGCCATCAAACGGTTATACCCGGATAAACAAGATCAGATCGAGGCCATGCAACGCCACCTGGCATTTTTTAACACGATGCCGTACATGCAGTCAACGGTAACGGGCGTTGTGCTTGCCATGGAAGAACAAAAGGCAAACGGTGCATCCATTACTGGCGATGAGATCAGCAGCACAAAAATCGGCATGATGGGGCCGTTAGCCGGTATTGGCGACCCGGTTTGGTGGGGCACGTTGCGACCGGTATTAGCGGCCTTTGCAGTCGGCTTGATCAAGGGTGGTACCGGTCTGTTAGGCCCCGCAATTTTCTTCTTTGGCTGGAATATCATGCGGTTGGTGTTTCGCTGGAAGACCCAACAGCTGGGCTACCGCGAGGGGACGGATATTGTCCGGGTTCTCAGCGGCAATCTTATTCCGAAACTGACCCAGGGGGCCTCAATCGTCGGAATGTTCATTATGGGCGTGCTGGTGCCGCGCTGGACGACCATTTATTTCCCAGGGACTATCGCTCACGTCTATGTTAATGGCCATTTAAACCGTCTGACAGGGCAGGGACTGCTAGACCAGTTAATTGCCTGGTATTGTTGCACTGGCGTTGACACTGGGCTGTTTTTGGCTTCTCAGACACCGGGTAAAACCGCTTTGGCTGATTATTGCGTTATTTATTATCGGCATCCTTGGGTACTGGTCGGGGTTACTAGGATTAGCGGCCTAATGAGGTGACGAAGATGCAAAATGACAGTGAGTACGTGACGGTCAAAGCTAATTATTTCAAAACAGGGCTTCACGCGTATGCTGGTGAGCTGACACTTGGCAATCGCGGTTTAGTGTTTGACGCGCAAACAATGGGCAAAATAACCATTCCCTACGTTCAAATGCGGGTGGTGTGGGTTCAAGTCGTCCTCCGCCATTTTTATCGCGGCATTATCGTGGAAGCACCAGACGGCCGTCAATTCCACTTTGTGACCAGCCGAACCCGTCAGCTGCTGCACGTTTTGAATCACTATTTACCGACGGGCACAGTGCGGCATTACCGCGCAAAAACAAAACGTTAACCAGTGATGGTCAAGATGGTATTTTTACTGATAAGCGACTGATAAATTATGAACACAAAAAGGACTTGGAAATTGTTTTCCAAGTCCTTTTTAGTACTACAATTAATATCCGGTATACCCGTTTGTTGACCCGCCCTGAGTTGTCGTACCGGTAGTTGAGCTCGTGTATGAACTGTCATCACCAGTACCAGTGGAACTCGAAGTGAGTTTTGATGATTTTTTCAAATCAAGCGTCGTGCGAATATGGTTTGAAATTTTTTGTAATTCAGTAAGCGTTGGAATCTGGTAGGAAATACCATCAATCATGGCATCCTCTCCCTGTAAGGTTTCAGACTTAATATGGTGCGTTGCATCGCCGTAACGGCTTCTGATCGTAATCATGTCATTAAACGTCATATCTGTCTTCAAGTTACCGTTCAATGAATTCAAAATGGTCTTATACCGGGTCAATGAGGAAATGCCCATGCCCTTGATAACCAGTTTTTGAATGATTTGCCGTTGTCGCTTCTGACGGCCGTAATCGCCGAGTGGATCTTCTTCACGCATCCGTGAATAATCCAGTGCCTGTTTTCCGTTCAGGGTCACTTTCTTCCCCTTCGTCACGTTGGCAGCACCGTACTTGAAAGTCAGCGTAGGGGTGACGGTGACGCCCCCAACTGCGTTGACCATCTTTTCCAGTCCGCCCATGTTGACGATGGCGTAAAAGTCAATTGGCACATCGAGCAACGTTTGGACAGTGTCGACTGCGGTTGATGCACCGCCGATAGTGTAGGCAGCGTTGATCTTCTCATATGACTGTGAATCGCCATCGATTTGGACCCGCGTATCACGCGGGATACTGGTCAAGTAAGCCGTTTTTTTCTGCGGATTGACAGTTGCGATGATCATGGTATCGGTCCGGCCGGTATCGTGCCGGCCTAGAGCGCCAGTATCGGTTCCCATTAACAAGATTGAAAATGGTTTACCGTTTTTTAACACGGCAGAGACGTTTCGCAACTTTTTAACATTTCCTGAATCATACGTTTTGTTAAAGGTGGTCTTTGCGGTGTTATACATATGATACCCGTAAGCAATTCCACCAGTAACGACAATCAGGACGATAATGAGCAGGCTCCACAGCAAACCATGATGTTTCTTAGGCCGTCGTTTAAAGTGTTGCGTGTCACTACGTCGTGAATATTCCCCTGGATCCTGATTCGAATTATTAGATGACATATACTTTCCTCGCCTTTTAAATCTTCCTGCATTATATGGCAAAATCTTGACAGACTCTAAACATTTGGTAAAGTTTTAAAAGATTTTAACAAATTGATGCGCCTACTTGTCTAACCTTACCATTACATCATAAAACGACTGGATAGTAAATGAATCTTTAACAAGTTGAAGTGGTTGACCGAAAAATGTCTGACTGATAAAAAATGGCATTCTGGTTCATCTTTTGACTTTTAGTGTGGGGATGCGTCCTGCGTTATTATATATTAGAAAAATTCACAGGATTCTTTTGGTGCCCGCCTATCACCGTAAGCGGTTTCCCACAAAGAATTTTGCGCGGACCTGAAATCAGGTGATAGAGTTGTGCTATAATGAAAATTAATTTTTAATGTGAGAATTGATTGGAGGTGAGTCAAAAATGTTGTTGCTGTTCGCTCATAGTGTAGCGGGCGTGGTCGAAATCTTGATAATGATTGCGTTGGGCTACCTGCTGACAAACTTGGGTTGGTTTGACGAGAAGGCAAGCAAATTAATTGCCCGGTTGGTGACCCAGGTTGCGCTGCCAGCCTATATGGCGTACACGATTGTTGATAAATTTACGTTCAAACGGCTGATCAGTACGTTGCCGGATCTCCGGTTTCCTGTCCTGTCAATGATGATCTTGTTCGTAATATCGATCGTGTTTGCTCGGGTGCTACATATTAAAAAGACTCACGTGGGCCTTTTTGAATCAATGTTCTTTAATTCTAATACGGTGTTTGTCGGTTTGCCGGTCAACGTTGCGTTGTTCGGTGAAGCAAAGAGTCTGCCATACATTTTGGTTTATTACATGGCTAACACCACGATTTTTTGGACATTGGGTGTTTATTTGATTCAACGTGATGGGCAGGGGGATTACAAATTCAGTTTATCCCAAACTCTGAAAAAGGTCTTTTCACCACCATTGCTTGGATTTATGGTCGGCGTTGTGTTGGTCTTATTGAAGATTCAATTGCCCAAATTCATTATGGCTGATTTGAACTACGTCGGCGGTTTAACAGTGCCGTTATCGATGATTTTCATTGGGATTGCCGTGGCGAATGTCAGTTTGCACGATTTGACACTCACGAGAGCCAATCTCGGTATTTTATTCGGTCGGTTTCTTGCTGCCCCTGCACTGATGTCATTGTTGGTACTGCCCACTGCAATGCCGATCATGATGAAGCAGGTCTTTATCATTCAATCCGCAATGCCAGTTATGACAAACGCGCCGGTTGTTTCAAAATTATACGGAGCGGATTCAAGTTTCGCCGCCGTTATGGTTACTGAAACAACGTTATTGAGTTTGCTGGTTATCCCGATATTGATGGTGTTGTTGAATAAGTAGCGTGGGACAGCGGTTTTTTCGCTACTATGGAAAACAGCATTGTCGCTGTTAAAATAAAAAGACGACATATAATAGGGGCCATTTGGTCTTTGTTGTAGGTCGTCTTTTTATGCAGATCAGTCAACAAAATATTCCCTAGTGGACGAAATGACACCATTTTATGCCGCCTAACTTGTTAAACGCCCCTAACCCTAGTAAAATCTGTGTATGAATGAGCATTTAGAAATGAGGGAAAGAGAATGTCTAAATTAGTAATTCTACGTCACGGTGAAAGCGAAGCAAACCGGGATAATATTTTTACCGGGTGGAGTGACGTTTCCCTAACAGAGAAGGGGATTCGTCAAGCACACGAAGCCGGTCAGCTGATTGCCCACGACGGAATCATGTTTGACCACATGCACACATCAATGCTGAAACGGGCCATAATGACTGCACACATTGTGTTGGAAGAAACCAATCAGCTGTACGTGCCTGAAACGAAATCTTGGCGGTTGAACGAACGTCATTATGGTGCCTTGCGCGGGCAGTATAAGGAGCGCGTCAGAAAAGAGGTTGGCGACAAGCAGTTTAAACTCTGGCGCCGAAGTTACAAGGTCGTGCCGCCGCTCTTGGATGAACCTGATAAGGATCCGCGTTACGTCAGTCTTGGCGTCACGGAACCGCGTGGCGAGAGCCTGGAAATGGCTTATGACCGCCTAATGCCTTACTGGCAAGATCAGATTGCCCCCCGGCTGCTGGACGGTCATAATCAGCTCGTTGTGGCCCATGGCAGTACCTTGCGCGCATTGATCAAGTATATTGAACAAATTGACGATCAGGCGATTGATCATTTGGAAGTTCCGAATGGATTGCCAATCTGTTATACGTTTGATGAGCAACTCAACGTTACGGATAAACAAATTTGGGGTCAGGCGTAAACAGCATTAAAAAGGACCTGAGAAGTCGGTTGATTTCTCAGGTCCTTTTACACATCGGTTATTTGAATCGGACAACACCCAGCCACTGAGGAACGGGGGTTCTGTGTTAGCGGATACCGCAGCGTTTAGTTTGCGGCCAAGGCACCCATTGGATCCCATGGCAACAGGACAGTTGGTTCTTCGGCTTGCGCCTTTAACTGGTCTTCGCTGAAGTACTTCTTGTTTACAACGACTTGGTAACAGAATTCATCCATCCAACGGTCGCTCATAACGAAGAAGCCCTTTGAGCCGACCTTGTCGCCCCAGCTGTTTTCAACTTTCCACTTCGTTGGCTTACCGTCAACCAAGTCAACGCCAGTTAGTACCATGGCGTGGGTCATCAAACTTTCAGCGTAGTCAAGACGTTCAGCCTTGGTCATGGTAAGATCAGTGCCGAGCAGCTCGTTTTTGTTGTAAGCATTGAGGTCCATGATACCCTTTTGACGGTCAGATGATTGGCCAACATCACAGCCGAACCAGACGCTTTGACCGTCTTGAAGCTGTTTGATAGCCAAAACCTTGAAATCGGCCATGGTCACGTTTAAATGCTTCACTTCACGACCGCCAAGAACGTTGCCTAACATTTCAATTGTGTAGGTCTTGTTGTAAGGCTTGTCATCGGTTGGCGCATTGATCACTGAAACGTAATCGTTGAGATCCCAACCAACGTACTTGTCGTAGAAACTCTTTGGAGTCAAGCCTTTGTCGAGGTGGTAATTGTGATCATCGTCTCGGTATTCAAAGTCAAAGGTTTGCGCTGGTTCGCCCAGGGTGTAGCAAAGGATATTGTACACTTCCCCGAGCATGGTGTCGCGGGCGGATGCAATATCGGCATCACTAGCATTTTCTGCACTTAATTGACGCAGTTTCACTGCATCTTTGCGTAGTTTTTTGTTAAGGACCTTGTTAAGTTCGGCCGATTTAGAACTGCTGTAGGTTTCAGGCATCACTGACTTTGGCACGATGCCGTACTTTTCAATGATGGCACACAGCATGTCCCACTGACCGCCGTCCTGTTGCGGCGTGGTCATTAAAAAGGCAACCTTTCGGCTATCGAGCGGCTGATCCGCGGTGTTGAGGACGTTTTGATAGAAGTAGTTGGCCTTTTCAAACTTGTCCCAGAAGAAGGTGTAGTTTTGAGAAAGTTCAAAGTCGGTCAGTTTGAACAGATCGGCTAAGTGATGGCGCATCGTGTTCAACGCTGCGAACATCCAACAGCGGCCACTTTGCTTTTGATTGGCCACTTTTCCAGTATCCAGATCAATTGAAAAAACGGGTGACATATCCGTATCTGACGCGTAATCGGCACTGGTAGCCAAGATGCCCTGGTGGGTCACGGCACGTTCGATGACCTTCGCATCCTTGCGCTGATTAAATTGGTCTTGGTAACGTGAAATTTGATTGCTGCTGATGGCAGCGTTAGTTGAAATTTGACTCAAACGACTCACACTCCCTTATTAGTATTCTCTCATTGTACCCCAATTTGCTGGGTCATGGAACTCAATTGACGCGTCGTTTTGCGAAACGATTCGGGGTGTTTTCGTGAGGTGGATAGTGTAAGATATAGAGAAGTGTTTTGAGTTATTTCTGAGAATTGAAAGGAGTTTATGACATGACACGGGGTTTTGAAGTTGTTTCATCATACGCGGATAAGGATGTGCATGTGCCGTACCGAACGACTAAGCAGGCTGCTGGTTATGATTTTGAAAGTGCGGTCGATTTTACAGTGCCCTCTATTTGGAAACTGAATTTTTTAAGGGTGCTGTGGGCAATCCGGCACCAGAAAGATGTGATCGAGGAAGAGGCAGTCAAGGCTAGGGCGATATTAAAACCATTCTTGATTCCAACGGGTATTAAAGCCTATATGGGCGCCGATGAGGTCCTTATTTTAGCTAACCGGTCCAGCAACCCGTTGAAACGGGGACTGGTCATTCCAAACGGTATCGGTGTGATTGATGCAGACTATTACAACAATGACAATAATGAAGGCGAAATTTTCATGCAGGTCTTGAACTTCGGTCTGACTGACACACTGGTCAAGAAGGGCGACCGGATCGGCCAAGGCATTTTTCTAAATTATCTGACAGCGGACAATGAAATTCAGCCAAAACAGCAACGCAAGGGTGGATTCGGTTCGTCCGGCCAGTAATTTTAAGAAGGGCTTAAGCCGAAACGTTAACCAGCCAAGAAGCCCGATATTATGCTAAAATAGAGATTGGTTAGTAATAGTCAAAGTGGCCAAGAATGTCTTTTTAGGAGGAACCAGATTGGCAAAAGCAAAAACGCAATTTATTTGTCAAAATTGTGGGTATCAAGCGCCCCGATTTTTAGGACGTTGTCCGAACTGCGGCAAGTGGAATACACTTGTTGAAGAAGTTGTTGAATCAACCGCATCACCTGTTTCTCATGCAAGGGTGTCCGGTACTTTGACCAAACCAGAAAAATTAGCAGCCGTTTCAACTGAGAAGGAACCGCGTGTCAAAACCAAGATGGCGGAGTTGAACCGTGTTTTAGGTGGCGGTGTCGTTCCTGGGTCACTTGTCTTGATTGGCGGTGATCCGGGGATTGGTAAGTCGACATTACTATTACAAGTTTCGGGTCAGCTCAGTCAGACCGGCGGGACCGTGCTGTATGTTTCCGGTGAGGAAAGTGCTAACCAAATTAAGATGCGTGCTAATCGCTTAAGTGTCGCAAGCGACAATCTTTACCTGTACCCGGAAACGGATATGGGCCGAATCAAGGAAAATATTGCGTCGATGAAACCGGATTATGTCGTCATTGATTCTGTGCAGACGATGTCGGAACCAGATATCCAGTCGGCTGTCGGGTCGGTTTCACAAATCCGGGAGGTCACAGCCGAACTGATGCGGATCGCAAAAACGCAAGGGGTGACCATCTTCGTTGTTGGCCATGTGACCAAGGGCGGCGCGATTGCCGGACCAAAGATCTTGGAGCATATGGTGGACACGGTGCTCTACTTTGAAGGGAATCTGCACCATACCTACCGAATCTTACGGGCCGTTAAGAACCGGTTTGGTTCAACTAACGAACTCGGCATCTTTGAGATGCAGGAGGATGGGTTGAAAGAAGTTAAGAACCCGTCAGAAATTTTCCTTGAGGAAAGATTGGCGGATGCCACTGGCTCATCAATCGTTGTTTCCATGGAGGGGACACGCCCAATCTTAGTTGAAATTCAAGCGCTGATTACACCGTCTGTCTTTGGCAACGCCCAACGCACAGCATCGGGTGTTGACCGTAACCGAGTTTCCCTGATCATGGCTGTTCTGGAAAAGCGTGCAAGCATTATGCTGCAAAACCAGGATGCTTACATCAAGGCCGCTGGTGGGGTCAAACTGGATGAACCAGCAATTGACCTTGCGCTGGCAATCAGTATTGCCAGTTCATACCGTGACCAAGGGACCAACCCGGATGAATGTTACGTTGGCGAGATTGGGTTGACCGGGGAAATTCGGCGGGTAAATCGAATTGAAACTCGGATCAACGAAGCCCAGAAACTCGGGTTCAAAAAGATTTATGTGCCAAAGAACAATTTGAAGGATTGGACCACGCCGACCGGCATTGAAGTTGTTGGTGTCACAACGATCAGACAAGCATTGAAATTGATTTTACCAAAATGATAATACGGAGGTGCATTCATTGAAGGAAAAGAAGTCGAATAAAGTACGACTCATTATTCAAATAGTTTTTGCAGTGGTCGGGCTTGGTATTGGTGCGGTATACGTACCCGTTATTTGGGCAATCGCCGGCCAAGCGGCCAATAGTTGGTACAATAACGTCTTAACAAACTCATTGATTGGGGCACTAGTGTTTTGGCTATTATCCCTATTATTATCAGGTTTCATCGAACGCCTGATCAATGATTTTGAAAAGACACTCTCGTCAAAGAGCCCAGCTTACCTGTTCTTTGGCAGTGTCTCAATGATTATTGGGTTGGTGTTAGCCATTCTGATTTCAACCCCACTGACGCGAATTGATTCTCCGCTCTTCAGCGGTATCATTCCAATCGTGTTGATGATGCTTTTTGGCTATCTCGGTTTTCGGATCGGGACGACCAAACGTGATGAATGGCGGCGCCTGTTTCAATTTCGAACACGGAAGGGTCCGGAGGGTGTCGCAGATGGCAGTGAAACAATCATTGATAAACCCATTGATAAGAACTACCACCACTACAAGATCCTCGATACGAACATCTTGATTGACGGCCGAATCTACGACCTCGTCAAAACCGGGTTCATCGAAGGCACGTTACTGGTGCCGAACTTTGTCCTGTACGAACTGCAGTACATTGCTGATTCCAGTGACAGCATCAAGCGGGTTCGTGGCCGTCGCGGTTTGGACATTTTAAACAAACTCCAGAATGAAAATATCGTCCCGATTGAAATGTACGAGGGCGATTATGATGATATTTCAGAAGTGGACAGTAAACTGATTCGGTTGGCAAAGGATGTCAACGGCATTATTGTGACCAACGATTATAACCTGAACAAAGTCATCGAGTTCCAAAACGTCCAAGTTCTGAATATTAACGCATTGGCGAATGCCTTGAAACCGCGGGTCATTCCTGGTGAACACCTGAATGTGATGGTGGTTAAGAATGGGACCGAACGGCAACAAGGGGTCGCTTACCTTGATGATGGGACCATGGTGGTCGTAGAAGACGGCCGATTCTACCTGAGCCAGCACTTAGACGTAGTAGTTACTTCAGCCATTCAAACCGATGCTGGGCGGATGATTTTTGCTAAGCCTGCCCATTCTCAAAATGAAATTACTGAGAAGTCAGAGGGTGAGAAAAAAACGACTCACCAGCAAAATAATCGGAAACAAAATGGCAAGAAGCAGGGGAAGTAACTTTTCTTTTTTAATATTCCATTGTACACTGTTATTTGATGTGACAAATTAGCGGTGAATAACCGAGAGATTAATAAATTGAGAGGCGGAAACTACATTGGCAAAAGATTCAATTCGCGTTCGTTATGCACCTAGTCCAACTGGTCACTTGCATATTGGTAACGCCCGAACAGCGCTGTTTAACTATTTGTTTGCACGGCACTACAAGGGAAAGTTCATTATTCGTATCGAGGATACCGATACGAAACGAAACGTTGCAGATGGTGAAAAAAGCCAGCTGGACAACCTGCGTTGGTTAGGTTTGGACTGGGATGAAGGTCCCGACAAACCTGGTGATGTTGGTCCCTACCGGCAATCAGAACGGACAGAAATCTACAAGCCTTACATTCAACAGTTATTGGATGAAGGAAAAGCCTACAAGTCATACAAGACTGAGGACGAATTGGAAGCTGATCGTGAAGCGCAACGCGCACGTCACGAAATGCCGCATTACGAATACGAATATGCTGGCATGAGCGATGACGAGATCCAGGCTAAGATGGCTGAAGCAGAAGCTAACGGCTTAAAGCCTGTCATTCGTTTCCGTGTTCCAGAACACAAGACCTATTCATGGGATGACATGGTTAAGGGCAAGGTGTCCTTTGAATCGGATACCATTGGTGGTGACTTTGTTATCGTGAAGGCGGATGGCATTCCAACCTACAACTTTGCGGTTGTTTTGGATGATCATTTGATGAAAATCAGCCATGTTTTCCGTGGCGACGATCACGTCGCCAACACCCCTAAGCAATTGATGGTGTACGAAGCATTCGGCTGGGAAGCACCTAAGTTCGGCCACATGAGCCTGATTATCAGTAAGGACACTGGTAAGAAACTGTCCAAGCGTGATGAAACGGTGCTTCAATTTATTGAACAATACCGTAAACTCGGTTACTTGCCAGATGCGTTGTTGAACTTTATTATTCTCTTGGGCTGGTCCCCAAAGGGCGAAGAAGAGATCTTCTCCCTGAAGGAATTTGTGAAGATGTATGATGAAAAACGGTTAAGTAAATCACCAGCAACTTTTGATAAGAAGAAGCTGGAATGGATCAACAACCAGTACGTGAAGTCCTCAGATGAGGATGTCGTCATGGATCTGGCACTTCAACAATTGATTGAAGCCGGAAACATTGAGGAGAACCCAGATGCTAAGACCGTTGAATGGGCTCGTAAACTCATCAATGTCTACAAGCAGCAAATGAGTTACATGGCGCAGATCAACGAAATGGCTGATGTGTTCTTCCATGAACCTGCTGAAGTTTCTGGCGACGCTTTAGCGGAAATTTCAAACGAGACGGCGCCGGTTGTCTTGAAGGAATTTTCAAAGCGTATCAAAGACTTACCGATCTTTGATAAGGTGAAAATTTTGGCTACTATCAAAGCAATCCAAAAGGACACCGGTATTAAGGGCCGTCAGCTCTGGATGCCGATCCGGATTGCTGTGACACACGAAATGCACGGGCCTGAATTGCCAGAATCAATCGAACTGGTTGGTCGTGACAAGACCCTGGAACACGTTGCGCAAACTTTGAAACAATTAGAAAATCTGTAAACTTTTGAGATAATTTTAGGGATATGAAAAGAATCCGTTGCCGAATGGTGCGGGTTCTTTTTTTGGGGAGCGGGGAGGGCAGCTTTAAAGACAGAGTGTCACTTAACGAATGGTGGACCCATCGTGTCAGTGCCTCATATTCAACTGCTGGCGGTTTTGGGACTAGTGAAGCGCCCGGTCACAACATGGGGTGCTTAACATGGGGTGCTTAATGTGACGTTGAACTGTTTTCAGGGAAACAAAAGGCTCCCGTATAAGCAGCTTTAGCTCTAAAAGACAAGTTCGAGATTTTAACTCTGAAGTTACTAGTACACCGCCCTTTAAACGCGCCCTTCCAAACGCCGTCTCCTTTCACACTCCCACACATTATGCTAAAATGAATTTACGATTAATCGGAAGGGGAACTGCGTACATGTTAAAAGTTTTTAATACGCTCACAAGGCAAAAAGAAGTGTTCACACCCATTACCTCTGGAATCGTGAACATGTACGTCTGTGGGCCCACAGTCTACAATTACATTCACATTGGCAACGCGCGCAGTGCGATTGCCTTTGATACGATTCGCCGTTATTTTGAATATAAAGGATACCATGTCAACTACGTCTCAAACTTTACAGATGTTGACGATAAAATGATTAAAGCTGCTAAGGCCGCTAATACCACTGTCCCGGCCATTGCTGAAAAATATATTAATGCGTTTATGGAAGACACGAATGCACTGAACATTGAGCCGGCAACGAAACACCCGCGCGCGACAGAAAACATCAAGGATATTATTGCTTTCGTGCAGGCACTGGTTGCAAAGGGTTATGCTTACGAAGCTGAAGGGGACGTGTATTACCGAGCCCGCAAGTTTAAGGACTACGGTAAGTTGTCTCACCAAAATATCGATGATCTCGAAGTCGGCGCAAGCCAGCACACTGATCCCGAAGAAGTTGCCCGCAAAGAAGACCCCATTGATTTTGCACTCTGGAAGGGTGCAAAGGGCGACGAGATCTCCTGGGATTCACCTTGGGGCAAAGGGCGACCCGGCTGGCATATTGAGTGCTCAGTAATGGCCACCAAATACCTAGGGAATAATTTCGACATTCACGGTGGCGGGCAGGACTTAACCTTCCCGCACCATGAAAATGAAATTGCCCAGAGTGAAGCAAAAACTGGCGAAAAGTTTGCCAATTATTGGCTCCACAATGGGTTTGTGACCGTGGGTGACGATAATGAAAAAATGAGTAAGTCACTGGGTAATTTTGTGATGGTCCATGATCTGCTCAAAAAAGAAGATCCGCAAGTATTGCGGTTCTTCATGGCGACCACACAGTATCGGCGTCCTATCCAATACACGCAGGCTAACCTAGAAGATGCCAATAATAATTTGAAACACCTTCAGACGGCGTTCAACAATTTGCACTATCGCCTTGATGATGCAGAAGAAGGCAACGACCCGAAAACAGAACAGGAAATTCGTCAGATCGAAGCTGATTTTATTGATGCGATGGACGACGATTTTAATGTGCAGAATGGCATTGCTGAGGTTTATGAACTTGCTAAATTGGCCAATGTTTATGCGGAACGGCCGGTTGTGTTCAAGGACAGCATCGCTTTTATTTTGAAGACGCTGACAGAATTAGTAAATATTTTCGGCATTAAATTAAAAGCCGAAACACTGAATGATGATGGGGTCGAATCCCTGATTCAGGAACGCATTGACGCGCGTAAAAATCGCGATTTTGCGCGCAGTGATGAAATTCGCGCACAGCTTAAGGCCCAGGGCATTATTCTTGAAGATACGCCTCAGGGAACCCGTTGGCATCGCGAATCGTAGAAGGGGACAGTATGAGCGAGGAAACACAAGGTAATTATCAGCAGCTTAACGGTATCGCGTTAGCTTACATGGGCGATGCCATCTATGAAGTTTTTATTCGGCGGCACCTGATTGAAGCAGGACTAACCAAACCGACTAAATTGCATCATCAGGCAACGAACTATGTGTCTGCTAAAGCACAGGCTGCGCTGATCGATAAGATGACCCAGGATGCCATTTTGACCGACACAGAGCAGGATTATTTTCACCGCGGACGTAATGCTAAAAGCTACACGCACGCCAAAAATACAAGTGTGTTAACGTATCGCGTATCCACAGGGTTTGAAGCCCTGTTCGGGTACCTTTACCTTAGTGAGCAAATGGATCGCCTTAACTGGCTGGCACACTGGTGTATTGAACAGGTTGAATCAGGGAGCTTAGTAAATGAAGACTAATAACGAAAAACCAGCAAAAAAGCCAGTCGAACCCGTCGCCGAAACCGAGGAACAGACCGATTTTATTATTGGCCGGCACCCAGCGGTATCAGCTTTGAAGAGCGACCAAGACATTAATAAGGTCTTTATTCAAGAGGGCTTGAAGAACGATATTATTGACGACATTATTAAATTAGCTAAGAAGCGGAAGCTCATTGTTCAAATGGTACCAAAGTCAAAGCTTGAGCGACTAGTCCCCGGTGAAAACCATCAGGGCGTTGTTCTGGCGGTGGCAGCGTATCATTATGCCACGATCGATGACCTTTTTGACAACGCAGCCAAGACTGACCAGCCACCGCTTTTCCTGATTCTTGATGACATTAATGATCCGCATAACTTAGGGTCAATCATGCGGACGGCTGACGCGGTTGGCGCTCATGGCATCATTATTCCAAAGCGCCGGGCTGTCGGGTTGACCTCGGTGGTTGCCAAGACATCGACCGGTGCTATCGAATACATGCCAGTTGCCCGGGTCACCAATTTAGTGAATACGGTCAAGGAATTAAAGGACCGCGGTTTATGGATCTTTGGAACCGACATGAAGGGAACGGATTATCGGCACTTTGATGCGAAGGGTCCGGTCGGCATCATCATTGGCAATGAAGGCAAAGGTATTTCACCGTTGTTGAAAAAATCAGTGGACGAAATGCTGACCATTCCGATGGTCGGCCACGTTCAGAGCTTGAATGCCAGTGTGGCAGCAAGCCTTCTAATGTATCAAGCCTTTCAATCTCGAAACCCGCTTTAGGTGAATAGAATTGAACATATGGCGCGTTTGGAAGCAGAAATTCGGCGAGAATTTTTGCTTCTTTCGCTATCTTGACTAAATATTTCGGGTCTTAAAAGTGATGAACAGAAAGCAGGTGAGACAATGAAAAAAGACGTTTTGATTGTTGATGCGTATAACATGATTGGTAACTGGCCGGATTTAAATCGCCTTAAACAGGCAAACCGGATGGAGGATGCAAGAGATCAGCTGCTCGCAACGTTATCGGAGTATCGTAAGTATTTAAAAACAACCATCATTGTGGTGTTCGATGCAATGTACGTTCCTGGTATTTCTCAAAAATATGATCATTACGGCCTGCAAGTCGTCTGGACCGGTCAGGATGAGACAGCCGATGAATACATTGAATCGTTGACTAAGGAAAAACAAACGCGGTTTACTCAGGTAACGGTTGCTACCAGTGACCAGGCAGAGCAGTGGACGATCTTTTCTGAGGGCGCGCTGCGGATTCCCGCGGGCGAATTATTGACGGACATTAATCGGACCCGTAAGGAAGTGCACACTCAAGCGGTTAAGTATGCTGATTTGGGCCAGGTCAGAAGGTCACCTTGGAGTCAGGGACAACTGCTGAAATTAGAAAAATTACGAGACCATTTGGGTGATGATGATCAGCCCGGTAAGTAAAGATTATGTAAAGGTTTCGTAAATATAAGCGTATTGCTCTTTATTGGTATAGGCCATAATCGGCAAAATTGCTGATTATAAGACAATCCCAATTAAATTGGTTTATCTTTACAATTGAATATGTCGTGCGATGTTCGCTTTTAATAATGTCAAGGCTTGATATAGTGATGCCATACATTAAAAACGGAGGGCACCAGCATGGACTACTTGAAACTCACGGATTGGCATCTTGTTACTCTGGCCAGGGATAATGATGTCAATGCATTTAACGAACTTGCAGCGCGCTATCGGCCATTGATTGTTAGTATTCATAGTAAGACACACGTCCTTGAACTTGATTTTGACGACTGGTTTCAAGAGGGTATGATGGTGCTGTGGAAAATTGTCGGGCATTTCAATGTCGCACGCGAACGTGCTTTTGGGACGTACTTAAAGCGCGCTTTGATCAACCGGCGGCGAGACCTTGTACGCCGTGAAAATGCTCAGAAACGTAAGGCAGACGAGCCCTTATTATCACTGGATTCTTTCGGCGAAGGCATGACTATCTTGGCGGATGACGCGCTTGCACTGCCTGATGAAATTGCAATCGTTCGGGAAAATAATATTAAGGTGTTACGTGATCTTTGCTCGAAACGTGAACGCGCACTGGTGGTGTTAACGATTCTTGGAAAGAACGATGACGAAATCATGCTGACACTTCATTTAACAAAGGATCAATTGCACAATACTCGTGAGCGTGTGAGGCGTAAATTTCACCAGTAATCGTGTATAATAGATTTTGATGTTTGACTGTATTTCGTGTGCATGATAGAATCGAGTTTGCTGTAAGGAGGTGTTCTCGTGGCTCAGAGAAAAGTTGCGTTAGCATGTTCTGTTTGCGGATCGCGGAACTATACCATTCCCGCTAATCCCAACCGAAAAGTAAGACTAGAAGTTAATAAATATTGTAAATATTGCGGTAAACACACACTGCATCGAGAGACCCGTTAGGCCAAGGTGTACGGTGTATCAGGAGGTTCCTATGCGATTTTTTAGATTTTTAGTGGCGGTCAAAGACGAAATGAAACAAGTGTCTTGGCCAAATGCTAAACAAACTCGAAAAGATGTCAGCAGCGTGCTTTGGCTCGCGATTTCAATGGCTATCTTTTTAGGGTTAGTTGATTACTTGGTTCAAGCAGGACTGAAGATATTAGCTTCATAAATTTAAAATTTATGATATAATAGTTTTGTTGAGAAACTTCGCGCGTTGTCGAAGTTTTTTTATTTTGACTAATTTTTGAGATGTAAACAGGTTTTAACGAGAGGATGACAACAGACATGGTTGAATCAGCTGAAAAGCAATGGTACGTCTTACATACTTATTCCGGTTATGAGAATAAGGTTAAGATGAACTTGGAATCACGGGCCCAATCAATGGGAATGGCCGACTTTATTTTTCGGGTCGTCGTTCCTGAAGAAGAGGAACGTGAAGTGAAGAACGGTAAGGAAAAAATCAAGATGGACAAGACCTTCCCAGGCTACGTCCTTGTTGAAATGGTCATGACCGACCAAGCTTGGTACATCGTCCGGAACACACCCGGTGTTACAGGGTTTATCGGGTCCCATGGGCAAGGCTCAAAGCCAACACCGTTATTACCAGACGAAGTTGACCTGATTCTGAAACGCTTAGGGATGAGCAGCCGTCACGAAGACCTTGATGTGGACGAGGGCGACACTGTGAAAATCGTCGATGGCGCTTTCTCCGGTTTGGAAGGTAAAATTACCGAAGTTGATCACGAAAAGATGAAGCTGAAGGTCAACATTGATATGTTCGGCCGTGAAACCAGTACAGAACTGAACTTCGACCAAGTGGATCCTGTCGTTTAAAACGGGTATTGCCGAGGATGTTTTCCAGATTGTTAAAGAAAACCCTTGGCTTTTGTAATGAGTTGTGGTAATTTGTATTAGTATGCGTTGCATACGGATGTGGGAGGAGAAATCAGCTCTCCATTTACCACAACACGGACTCAAGGAGGTATTGTCTCGTGGCTAAAAAAGTAGCTAACATTGTTAAATTGCAAATTCCTGCGGGTAAAGCAACACCAGCCCCTCCAGTTGGACCAGCATTGGGCCAAGCCGGAATTAACATCATGGGCTTTACGAAGGATTTCAACGCTCGTACAGCCGATCAAGCTGGGATGATTATTCCAGTTGTCATTACGGTATATGAGGATCGTTCATTCGACTTCATCACCAAGACACCACCAGCCGCCGTTCTTTTGAAGAAGGCTGCCGGTGTTGAACATGGTTCAGGCGAACCTAACACGAAGAAGGTTGCTACGGTAACCAAGGCTCAAGTTAAGGAAATTGCTGAAACCAAAATGCAAGACCTAAACGCCGCTGACGTTGAAGCAGCTATGCGCATGGTTGAAGGTACTGCTCGTAGCATGGGCTTCACTGTAGAAGGTTAATCCCAGCTATTAACACTACGGATACTTTGTAAAAACAAATGTATCAAGTGGGAGGATATTCCGTTATCACCACACTTGCAAGGAGGAAAACACAATATGGCTCATAAAAGAGGTAAAAACTATCAAGATGCTGTCAAGAATGTAGATGCCGACAAGCTTTACACGATTGAAGACGCAATTGATCTAGTAAAGAAGATCGACTTTGCTAAGTTCGATGCAACCATCGAATTAGCAATGAAGTTAAACGTAGATACGAAGCAAGCTGACCAACAATTACGTGGTGCCGTTGTTTTACCAAACGGAACTGGTAAGGATCAGACTGTTATCGTGTTTGCTAAGGGTGACAAGGCTAAGGATGCTCAAGCTGCCGGTGCTGACTTTGTTGGCGACGACGACTTGGTTGCTAAGATCCAAGACGGCTGGTTGGACTTTGACGTTGCTATTGCAACGCCAGACATGATGGCCCAAGTTGGTCGTTTAGGTCGTGTTCTTGGACCTAAGGGCTTAATGCCTAACCCTAAGACTGGGACTGTTACCATGGACGTAACGAAGGCTGTTAACGATTCTAAGGCTGGTAAGGTTACTTACCGGACTGACCGTGACGGTAACGTTGCTGTTCCTGTTGGTAAGGTATCATTCGATGCCGACAAGTTAGTTGAAAACTTGAAGACGATTGCGAACGTTGTCATTTCTGCACGGCCTGCAGCCGTTAAGGGGACTTACGTTCAACACGTTTCCATCGCTTCAACCTTTGGCCCAAGTGTCAACGTTGACGTTGCCACTCTGTAAGCCAACCCGTTAAATTAAAAATCCCATATTGACTTTTAACTGTGAATCAAGTATTCTAGTTAAGTTGATGTTTGTTCTGCCCAAGACTCAGGTGGCGAAAGCCTTAATTTACCTGCCGAGGAAGAGTTTCAGGTTTATCCTGACTTTCTCTCTATGTCTGGCGGACATAGGGATTTTTTATTCCCAGATAAAATAACAGGAGGTGACATTAATGAGTAAAGAAGCTATCGCAGTTAAAGCACAAGCCGTTGACGCCGTCGTTGAACGTTTCAACGCCGCTACCTCAGCCGTTGTGGTTGACTACCGTGGTTTAACCGTTGAAGAAGTCACCGACTTACGTAAGCAATTACGTGAAGCTGGTGTTTCAATGAGCGTTATCAAAAACAAGATCTTGACCCGTGCCGCTGACAAAGCTGGTTACGAAGGTCTTGAAGACGTCTTCGCTGGTCCTACAGCCGTTGCATTTTCTGATGAAGATGCTATCGCTCCTGCTAAGATCTTGAAGAAGTTTGCTGATAGCCACGACGCCCTTTCGATTAAGGGTGGTATCATCGAAGATAAGGTTGTTTCTGTTGACGAAATTAACACTTACGCTACGATGCCAAGTCGTGAAGAATTGTTGTCAATGCTTGCTAGTGCATTGTCAGATCCTATGCGTAAAATTGCTCGTGCCGTTAAGGCAGTTGCAGATAAAGGCGAAGGCGACGCAGCCTAAGCTACACTACTAAATCCCAATTATTGGAGGAAAATATAATGGCTTTTGATAAAGATTCTATCATTGCTTCATTAAAAGAAGCATCAATCTCAGATTTAAACGACCTTGTTAAGGCAATCGAAGAAGAATTCGACGTTTCAGCTGCTGCTCCAGTTGCAGTTGCTGCTGCAGGTGCCGATGCTGGTGCTGCTAAGGATTCATACGATGTTGAATTAACTGAATCAGGCGACCAAAAGGTTAAGGCTATTAAGGCCGTTCGTGAAATCACCGGTCTTGGTTTGAAGGATGCTAAGGGTCTTGTTGACTCAGTACCTTCAGTTATCAAGGAAGGCGTTACTGAAGACGAAGCTAACGACATCAAGGCTAAGCTTGAAGAAGTTGGTGGCGTGGTTACTCTTAAGTAATTACGTTTTAAAAAGATCCCGTTTGGGGTCTTTTTTTTTGCGCCAATTAACTTTTGCGGCAGGAGTAACTGCACAAATTGGCGATTTTAAGGACGGGCAAGTGCGACACGGTAAAAAAAGAAAATGATTAGAAAACGCTTTCGTGATTCTAATAATGAAATTCCCTTATTAGGGCATTTTTAATAATAAAAATGAGAATCATCTTTTTAACATTAGGGTTAACTAAAAACAGGGCTAAATCCGCGTCATGATGGCGATTGTCAGCTAAAATTAAGATAGTTCAATTTAAAACTATTGCACACTAGTTAAGGTACTAACAATCGCTGCGTCACCCTGAAAGGAAGCCTTTGAAATGAAGATTTTCGTTTATAATGTCCGTCCCGATGAAGTTTCATTCATTAAGGAATGGCAAACCAATCATCCCGATGTCGAAGTGGCAACAACACAAGATTTTTTTACTGTTGATACGATTGATAAGGCGGCAGGTTACACGGGCATTTCAGCCTTGCAAACGATCCCTTATCCGCGCGAACTCTTTAAAAAAATGGCCGCTATGCATATCACGTTCTTAGCTTTGCGAAACGTTGGGGTTGATAACCTTGATCTTCAGGCAGCCAGTGATTACGGCATTAAGATCAGCAACGTCCCAGCATATTCGCCGTATGCGATTGCTGAATTTTCAGTTACTCAGGTTCTCAATTTGTTACGGCGGACAAAATATATTGACCGTCAGCAGTTAGCGGGTGATTTTCATTGGTCACCGGATTTTATGGGTCATGAACTGCGTAAACAGACAGTCGGCGTGATTGGTACTGGTCGTATTGGCCGACATGCGATGGCTATCTATCAGGCGTTTGGGGCTTCGCTAATGGCTTATGATCCGACGATTGAAGCAGGGGACCATGATGGGGTGACCTACGTGGCAACACCCGAAGAAATTTTCAAGGTTGCGGACGTAATTACACTGCATGCACCTGCCGTTAAGAGCAACTTTCATTTGATCAACGCAACGACACTCAAAATGATGAAACCGACTGCCATAATCGTGAACACAGCCAGAGGTGCGCTGATCGACTTGGACGCACTGCAGAAAGCTTTGGCTAATCACGAAATTGCCGGTGCTGCGCTGGATGCTTTCGAAAATGAAACGGCCGCCATGCAACAATTCGACACCACTGAAAAATTAACGGATCCGCAACTCATCGCACTTGGGAAACTGCCTAACGTTCTGTTGTCACCACACATGGCATTCCATACAGATGTTGCGGTCAACAACATGGTAAACGGGTCATTGAATAGCCTGTTAGAATTCGGCCGTCAAAATCAGTCTGAATTTCAAGTAGGTTAGTGAGCGCTGCAGCCTATTACCGCTAAAGTGTTGGTTTAAAGGTCATATTACCTGTAAGCATGGATTACTTTATTATTGCCGGTTTATTTTAGCCTAAATGTGCAACAAAATACGACCCTTGGCCATATAAGAGCGCCCAATTAACAGTCCGAATTTGGACGATTAGTTGGGCGCTCTTAAATTCTGGAAACAAACTGTCTTTATTCCAATTTATTCTGGTAAGAGGCTAAAGTCAACAACGCGCTTTCTAGGCAACTGAGTCGAAATGAATGCCACAAACCAAAGATTGAAATAGATCAAATTGTTAATTTGTCTCCTGTTAATTCGTATATTTATCTGGCAACACATGTTTAAAGTTATCGAAGAAGGCGACCATGTCTTCAAGCGAATCCGTGCTGAGATACAAGGCACGGTTGCCGGCCGGCGCAAAACCGGCATTGTAGCTGTTTTCCAGCATCGCCGTCATTGGGTTGAAAAATCCGTCAACATTGTATAAGACGATTGGGTCTTGATGCAGATCCATCTGGCTCCATGACAGCAGTGAATTGAACTCCTCAAGGGTGCCGAACCCGCCCGGCAGTACAATAAAGGCATCGCAAAGCTGCATCATTTTTGTTTTACGTTCATCCATCGTATCGGTTTCAATAAACTCGGAAATATGCTGGTCACTGATGCCGCGTTGAATCAGGAAACGGGGCATTACACCAATGATCTTACCATTGCGGGCTGATGCAGCCGTGGCAACGGTGCCCATAAGCCCCTTACTGCCGCCACCATAGACCAGCGTGTCACCATGGTCGGCGATGTAGGTACCAACGACCTGCGCAGCATCTGTGAAGTGGGGGTTCAAACCGTGATTGGAGCCGCAAAAAACACCAATATTCTTACCAGTTTCTGACATACACATAACCTCCAAATATTAAACGTCGCTGGTGCAACAGCCAACGACTCGTTTTCATTTAGCTTACGTTGCACTCGAAAAATTTGCAAGCGTTGAAAGAGACACCTATCAATTAGGACA
Source organism: Secundilactobacillus collinoides DSM 20515 = JCM 1123 (assembly GCF_001435975.1). Classification (GTDB taxonomy): domain Bacteria; phylum Bacillota; class Bacilli; order Lactobacillales; family Lactobacillaceae; genus Secundilactobacillus; species Secundilactobacillus collinoides. The sequence goes on along the minus strand of NZ_AYYR01000053.1, from coordinate 92,533 downwards.
TGTCAGGGTTGTCCATGGCAATAAAACGGGCCCATTATTGGGAAAATGGCCGTCTGATTGTTTTTACACTCAACATCACTTCATTGATCAGTTCATCTAAAAAAAGCGCACCTAAGCCAATTTTAAGCGCAATCATCCAGACAAACAAAAAGTCGCCTAAGAAATTATCTCAAGCGACTTTTTAAAATTATGAGTTAAATATCGTAATCTGAATCATTCATTGCTTCAACGTTGCCTAACAAGTACCCGTTCCCAACTTGCGAGAAGAAATCGTGGTTGGCCGTTGAAGTCGAAATCCCATTCATGACGATTGGGTTTACATCTTCCGCAGTATCAGGGAAGAGCGGGTCTTGTCCCAAGTTCATTAGGGCTTTGTTGGCGTTGTACCGGATAAAGGTTAATACTTCATCGGTCCAGCCGACTTGGTCGTAAACAAGGTGGGTATACTTCTCTTCGTTTTCGTATAGTTCATACAAGAAGTTATACATCCAGTCCTTGATTTCTTGCTGTTCGTTATCGCCCATTTGGTTGTAACCTAATTGGAATTTGTAGCCGATGTAGGTGCCATGGACGGATTCATCACGCAGGATCAACTTGATGATCTCGGCGACGTTTGGCAGCTTGTTATGTCCCAGGTAGTAGAGTGGGGTGAAGAAGCCGGAATAGAACAGGAAGGTTTCCAAGAACACGTTGGCAATCTTTTTCTTCAGCGGATGATCGTCATCGTGGTATAAGTTTCGAATGCGAATCGCTTTATTCTGTAAAAATTCCTCAGAATCGCTCCAGTCGAAAATTTCATCGATTTCATCCGGGGTGTTTAACGTAGAGAAAATAGACGAATAACTCTTGGCATGGATCGATTCCATGAATTGGATATTATTTAAAACGGCCATTTCATGTTGGGTCCGAGTGTCTTTACGCAGGGATGCCATCCCATCTTGGGACTGCAGGGTGTCCAAAAGTGTCAGGCCGCCAAAAACGTGGCCGACGACCCAGCGATGCTTATCGTCCAACTCACGCCAGTCATCCAAGTCGTTTGACAGGGGAATTCGTGTATCCAGCCAGAATTGTTCCGTTAATTTTTCCCAGGTAGCCTTGTCGATCTGGTCATCGATGGCATTCCAGTTAATTGCATGATACTGCTCAGTCATAGTGAGACTCCTTTGTATAGTTGACTAAATAACACAAGATTCACACTGGTTTGCACCGATTTCATCTTCGTCATCGGTAAAGGTCCGGACGTAGTAAATCGACTTGATGCCCTTTTTGTAGGCATAGTTGCGCAAGATGCTCAAATCACGAGTGGTCATCTTGTCAGTCCGACCATCTTTCCATTCATATAAACCGGCTGGAATCGTTGAACGCATAAACAGCGTTAAACTCATGCCTTGATCAACGTGTTTTTGCGCAGCAGCGTAAACGTCGATGACCTTCCGCATGTCAGTATCATAGGCTGACTTGTAATAAGGCATGGTATCGTTTGACAGGTATGGGGCTGGGTAATAAATGTTACCGATCTTCTTTTCCTGTCGTTCTTCGACCCGGTTAATGATGGGATGCAAACTAGCAGTTGTATCATTAATATACGAGATTGAGCCGTTCGGTGCAACTGCCATCCGGTTCTGGTGATAAAGGCCATCGGTCATGATTGCCTGTTTCAAGGCTTCCCAGTCATTCTTTGACGGCACAAAAATTCCTTTAAAAAGTGTTTTCACCTTATCGGATTTTGGTTCAAAATTGTCGCTGTCGTTTAAATACTTATCAAAGTATGATCCGTCAGCGTAAGCACTCTTTTCAAACTTGTAGAACGTTTCATGACGTTCCTTCGCAATTTCGTTTGAAGCTTTGAGGGTCCAGTAATTGAGCAGCATGAAGTAGGTGCTGGTAAATTCCAAGGAATCTTCATCGCCATAGTTCATGTGATTCTTGGCAAAGTAGCTGTGCAGCCCCATGGCACCAAGACCAATCGTGTGTGACAGGTGGTTGCCCCGTTGAATAGATGGGACAACATCGATGTCTGAGTGGTCGGTGACAAAGGTCAGAGCCCGAACCATCGTTTCAACGGAGTGTCCAAAATCAGGACTCGCCATTAAGTTAACGATGTTTGTAGAGCCCAAATTGCAGGAAATGTCTCGGCCAAGGGTACTGTAATCTTGCTTGTTATCCACCGTTGACGGCGTTTGGACCTGAAGAATTTCAGAACAGAGGTTGGACATCACGATCCGTCCATCAATTGGGTTAGCCCGGTTGGCAGTATCAATGTTAATGATGTATGGGTAGCCGGACTCTTGTTGCAGTTTACCGATTTCAGTTTCCAGTTCCCGCGCCATCAGTTTCTTTTTCCGGATGTTCTTGTTGGCAACCATGTTGTCGTATTCTTTTGAGATATCAACATAGGAGAAAGGCGTGCCGTATTCGCGTTCCACGTCATATGGACTGAAGAGGTACATTTCTTTGTTATCGCGAACGAGTTTGTAAAACTTGTCTGGCACGGTGATTCCGAGTGACAACGTCTTCAAGCGGATCTTTTCATCGGCGTTTTCCTTCTTTGCAGATAGAAAGGCGACAATATCAGGATGGAAAACACTTAGGTAAACCACGCCGGCACCCTGTCGTTGGCCTAATTGATTAGAGTACGAAAAACTGTCCTCCAGCAACTTCATGACCGGCACAACGCCGCTGGCAGCTCCTTCGACATGTTTGATAGGGTCGCCGGCACCACGAAGGTTTGAGAGGTTAATACCGACACCGCCGCCGATACGGGATAATTGCAGCGCGGAGTTAATGGTCCGGCCAATTGTGTTCATGTCGTCAGTGGATTGAATCAGGAAACATGACACTAACTCACCACGCTGTTTCCTGCCCGCACTTAAAAAGCTTGGGGTTGCCGGTTGATATCGTTGGTGAATCATTTCGTCAGCCAGATCCATGGCTAATTTTTCGTCACCATCAGCGAAGTACAGCGCGTTCATAGCAACACGGTCAATGTAGTTTTCAAGGTAGAACTCGTTGTCGTTTGATTTGAGCGCGTACTGCGCATAAAATTTGTAAGCAGCCATAAAGGACTTAAAGTGGAAATCTTGCGACTTTAAATAGGCGTAGAGCTGCCCCACAAATTCAAACGAGTACTGGTCCAGAAATTCAGCTTCAATGTAATCGTTATCGATCAGGTAATCGAACCGCTCACGTAACGTTTTAAAAGTTTTGGTATTAGGTTGGACGTTTTCCTTCAAAAAAGCTGCTAAGGCTTCTTGATCCTTATTCAACGGAATTTGCCCATTGACTGGAATGTTAATTTCGTTGTTCAGATCGTAGTAGGTGACGTCTTTCAAATCTTTCAGAGACATTTGGTAAACTCACTCTTTTCTTTAGTTGATCAGTTCGTTAAAATAGATTAGTCGATTAGAATAGAAAAGTGACGACTCATCAAAGTTCATCGTCACCTTAGCTCGGTTCAATTATATAGGTACTAAACGGCTAATTGTTGTAATTTAGCTGGTTGGAAACCACTGAATTGAAGATCACCATTGGCTTCAACGACTGGTAATGATTGAAAGCCATGTTCCTTAAGGTAATCTACATATTGGGGTTCCTCATTGATGTTTCTTTCATCAAAATCAACGTGGTGTTCCATGAGAAAACGCTTTGTCATCTTGCATTGCATGCAGTTGTTACGTGAATATACTGTTACTTTTGCCATTCCTATCACACTCCTATGTGCTATGTAGCTTGTTAATAATTAGAGTTTACACCAGATATAGAAAATAGCAACTATTCTAACACCATATTTAGTGTATTTTCTGATTGTAGCCCGTATAAATAGCGTGCCAACTGTATTTTAGTAAGTAAATTACTTTTGTGTGTCAAAATCGGCGTCGTGATCAAAACCGTGAGAAGAGGATAACTCATTGAGAGCTGAAGACGAAAATTTTATGAACGCAGCGTTAGAAGAAGCCGACAAAGCGGCGCTTATCGGCGAGGTACCGATTGGGGCAGTGATCGTGCATGACGGTGTTATTATTGGCCGCGGGCACAACCTTCGCGAGCACAGCCAAGATGCAGCAGACCATGCGGAAATGATTGCGATTCGTGAAGCCAACGCTGCGTTACACAGCTGGCGACTGATCGATTGTACGCTGTATGTGACGCTGGAACCCTGCGTGATGTGCAGCGGCGCAATCATCAATGCCCGCGTTGATCGGGTCGTTTTTGGAGCCCGAGATCCCAAGGCCGGCGGAACAAAGAGTTTATATGAAATTTTAACCGATGACCGCTTGAACCACCAGGTCAGCATTGAAGAGGGCGTTTTAGCGAATCGTGCATCCCAGCAGCTCAAACGTTTTTTTAAAGCGGCGCGCAAACGGCGAAAAAAAGTGAAACAGGAAAAAAGGGCGCGGGAGAAAAAACAGGACTAGCGTTCACATCATAACTGTGTTATTCTAGTAATTGCCGTAAGGCCTTGAAGCAAGGGCGGACTAACGAATCGTGTCAGGTCCGGAAGGAAGCAGCACTAAGTTTGCTCTGCTTTGTGCTTCAAGTTGATATGATCTTAAACGAGAGCTGACCCAATAATGATTGTGGTTGGCTCTTTTCTTGTGGTATAACCCACATTGACGACTAACGCGTACTGGTTGGGTGCAGACAGACAAACGATTCAAATACAAAATGCGCATCGAAAAGTCAATCGTTATGTTAAAGTTAAATCTAAATGCAGTTTGGGGTCACGAGTAGAATTTTTGGCATAAACACTATATAATGAAAGTTCAAGAAATAAACTAAGAAGGAATGTAGTCATGAGTTACCAAGCCTTATATCGGGTATGGCGGCCGCAACGTTTTGATGAAGTCATTGGCCAGTCGCTGATCACACAAACGTTGAAGAACGCAATAAAAACGCATCAAACAAGTCATGCATATTTATTTGCCGGCCCCCGTGGGACAGGTAAAACTTCCATGGCGAAAATTTTTGCGAAGGCCGTCAATTGCCCTAATCAAAAAGACGGTGAGCCCTGCAATGAGTGTGATATTTGTAAATCAATCACTCGGGGGACACTAAACGATGTTATTGAGATTGATGCTGCATCCAACAACGGCGTCGAAGAAATTCGTGATATTCGTGATAAGGTGAAGTACGCGCCGACCGAAGCCGAATTTAAAGTCTACATTATTGATGAAGTCCATATGCTGTCGACTGGTGCGTTCAACGCATTGTTAAAAACGCTTGAAGAACCACCGGCAAACGTCATTTTTATTCTGGCCACCACAGAACCGCACAAGATTCCGGCGACCATAATTTCCCGGACCCAACGCTTTGATTTCAAACAGATTCAGGCTAAGGACAGTCTGGCACGAATGACCTATATCTTGGACGAAAAACATGTCTCTTACGACGAAGAAGCCCTAAAGGTGATCGCCAAGGCTTCCGAGGGTGGGATGCGTGATGCGTTGAGTATTCTCGATCAAGCAATTTCGTTTGGTGATGATACCGTTACCGTTGACAACGCCCTGTTGGTTACCGGGTCAGTACGGAAAAAATTACTGGTGCAGTACCTGGATCAGGTTGCTGACAATGATACTCAAAACGCGCTCGTCACGATTCAAGATGTCCTGGCTGACGGCAAGAATCCCGAACGGTTTACGGAAGACTTGGTCAATCTGACCCGCGATTTGCTGCTGTATCAGCAGTCACCAGAATTGGTTGCGGAGATCGAACTCGATCAGGTTGATGATCAGTTCAAGAACTTAGCCGGTAAACTCACACCGCAACGGCTGTACGAGATGATCGATGCCTTAAACGACATTCAACAGCAAATGCGATTTACGACTCACGAGGACGTTTATCTGGAAGTGCTCACGGTGAAACTTGCTGGTATTCGCGGGGCACAATCCGTTGCTGATCAACGGACTGCCACGGCTCCAGCTGACCTAGATGTCATTACACAGTTGCAGCGTGAAGTGCAAAATCTAAAGCAAACAGTGACAGCTCTGCAGCAACGGCCAGTCGGCACTGCCCCAGCGACAGCGCAAACAGCCGCACCAACACCCAATAAACCAGCACATCGGGCCGGGGGATTCCATATCAATTTGGAAAAAATTTATCCGATCCTCGGCTCGGCGACTCGGACGGCACTGTCCGAGCTTCAGAGCAACTGGCCCGACCTGATTCAATATTTTGACAGCCCTCGAAAACGGGCAATGATGAAGATCGCAAAGCCCGTTGCAGCTAGCGAGAATGGCGCAGTTATTGCGTTTGATGACAGTTTCATCGTTGAGCGCGCTGATGATGACAACACGTTTAAGGATGATATTGAAAACGCCATGGACCGGGTGACTGGGCACGTCCCGGACATCGTGTTTGTCCCAACTGGCGAATGGCCGACGATTCGAAAGACCTATCTGAAACAACACAAGGTTCACCAAGCGGATAACGCGGCCGGCGACACGTCAACAGAAGCTGACAACCAAGAAAATGGATCGTCAAAGGACGCTGAACAGCAACCGGATAACGACCAAATGGTCAACGAAGCGCAACAGTTGTTTGGCGAAGATATCAGCGACATAATTGAAGTAAAACAAGACTAATAAAGGTGGTTAATACAATGATGCGTGGTATGGGCAACATGAATAATATGATGAAACAAATGAAGAAAATGGAAAAACAACTTGCTGAGGAGCAAAAAGTCATGGAGGCCAAGGACTTCACCGGTGCATCACCAGATGACATGGTTAAGGTCACTTTCACCGGTAAACGGGTTATGACCGATATGACCATTGATCCTAAGGCCATTGATCCAGATGATCCTGACATGTTGAGTGACCTGGTGTTAGCCGCGGTCAATGATGCATTAGGACAAATTGACGACGAAGGTAAGCAGACATTAAATAAGTACAGCAACGGCTTACCAAAGTAAGTTAAGGCAAATCGAGGTTAGTATATGCAATATCCAGAACCGATTGCCCAACTGATCGACAGTTATATGAAACTTCCCGGTATTGGTCAAAAGACCGCGACCCGACTGGCGTTTTTCACCATTGATATGAACGGTGACGACGTGACCCGGTTTGCAAAGTCTTTGATTTCAGCAAAACGGGACCTGCATTTTTGTTCGATCTGCGGCAACATTACCGAATCAGACCCCTGCGATATTTGCAGGGACAAGACCCGTGACCAGAGCCAAATCTTGGTGGTTGAACAAGCCAAGGACATCATGGTGATGGAAAAGATGAAGGAATATCACGGGCTGTACCATGTGCTTAATGGGGTATTATCTCCAATTGAGGGCAAAGGACCGGAAGATTTGAACATTTCCAGCCTGTTGAAACGTCTGCAAACCAACGAAGCTGTAAAGGAAATCATCATCGCAACCAATGCCACGCCTGAAGGTGAAGCAACGGCAATGTATCTGTCAAGGCTGATCAAACCAGCGGGCATTAAAGTGACCCGGTTGGCTCATGGTCTGTCTGTCGGTACAGACATTGAGTACGCGGACGAAATGACGTTGTTTAAGGCGGTTGAAGGCCGTACTGAAATGTAACGAAGGGACGTGTCACAATGTTTGGGTCACGAAAACAAAAAATTCGCATGCAGTTCGATGGTAAACTTTTAGCGTCAATCGATCTGGCCAAGCAAGAATGGGATCACGCAAAGGAAACCGAAGAGGCAGTATCGGACGTGGACGAAGAAATTACTGCTCAGACAGTACTAGCGCGCCAAAAGTACCTGTTTCTATACCGGGAAGCCCGTTTGCGGCAGGTGCATGGTCAGCATATTCAGTCATCGGTGTTTGACCACTAAGAGACTGAGACAAGGTGCTTAAGAGGTGGCATCGACTCGTTGTATGGTTAATCTTGACTAATATTGAGTTGAACTGCTTAACACCGGGCTGGGCAAATCTAGGGAGTCATTGTTCGCTTATTTAGATGCCAAACTGTCCTGTAACTTTATGAACACACAAAAATCCACAGTAAGACCAAGCTCCGGTGATGCAGTTGCCGTCGGGGGTTGGTCTTATTGTTTGCTTTGGAATTGATGGGGCGTGCTTTACGATGGAGCTGGTTTAAGGATAAGAGGCGGTTTCGGACTGTCTGATCTGGGGTTTATGCTTCATTGCTTAACCGCCTTTTTGCACATTAGTCTGACTCGGTTATATTTGCAAAAGACCCAATTTGTATTGGTGTTTTGCGACTATGGCGACTAAACGTGTTCCAGGAAGCAAGGGACTCCTGTGTAAGCAACTTCCGGTTCAAAATCCAAGTACGGGATTTTAAACCGAAAGTTACTTACACTCCGCCCCTTAAACGCTTCCTTCCACACTCTCTGGACTCGATTTCCTGTGCCAAAAGCCCGTCTTCCTTGGTGTTTTGCGCCTATGGCGACTAAGCGCCTTTCTCCACACTCTCCAGTTGTGCTCTCCCCCCCAATCAAGTACAATAAATCTAAATCAAAAAATTGGAGTTAAGACCATTGTCCGGATTATTTATTTCATTTGAAGGCCCAGACGGCGCGGGGAAGACCACCGTTTTAGAGGCCGTTACCAAGACGGTTCGTGCCCAGTTAGGGGACCAGCTGCTGGTTACCCGTGAACCTGGCGGCAACCAAATTTCTGAAGCTATTCGTCAAATTATTTTGAACCCAGAAAATACGGAAATGGACCCGCGGACTGAGGCGTTATTATACGCGGCGGCTCGGCGTCAACATTTATCTGAAACGATTTTACCGGCTTTGAAGCAGAACAAGGTTGTCCTTTGTGACCGTTACGTTGACAGTTCAGTGGCCTATCAAGGCGCCGGTCGTCAAATTGGGGAACAAGCCGTTTACGACATGAACACGTTTGCGACCAATGGGCTGTTACCTGATTTAACACTTTACTTTGACGTCCCATCGGAGGTCGGCATTGCGCGAATCAAGGCGCACCGGCAAAACGATGTGGATCGGTTAGATCAAGAAGCACTTGCTTTTCATAAATTAGTGCGGGCAGGATACTTACGGTTACGCGATGCTGATCCAGAGCGGATCACGACTGTCGATGCAACGCAACCGCTGGATACTGTTATTCAGACCGCTACTGATCTGGTCAACCGGGCAATCGCGAGCCGCTAACACAGGAGGAACGAATATGAAATTAATTATTGCAGTCGTTCAAGACAAAGATTCAAACCGTCTTCGAAATGAATTTATTAAAGCCAACATTGGGGCTACACGATTGTCAACGAGCGGCGGCTTTCTGAAGTCTGGTAATACAACTTACATGGTTGGGATTGCGGATGACCGAGTTCAAGAAGTACTTGATATTATTCACGAAACGTCACGGACGCGGCAACAGTTCATGACCCCACAGGTTAACTTGGATGCTGAAGACACAACGGCCAGTTATCCGGTAGAGGTTCAAGTTGGCGGTGCCACTGTCTTTGTCGTGCCAGTTGACCAATTTCACCAATTTTAGTAGGGGGTCGTTGTGATTACAAAAACGACGATTAACGAAGCACAAGAAAAACAACCAAAACTCTATTCTCACTTCCTGCATCTCGTTCAGCAGACAAGGCTGAGTCACGCTTATCTGTTTGCGGGACTAGCGGGATGCGGCAAAAAGGCAGTTGCACAAGTTGTTGCCATGGCGCTGTTTTGTGAGAATCCAGGTGCCGATGGTGCGCCATGTGGCGAATGTACAGAATGCCAGCGAATCTTAGCTGGTGATAACCCGGATGTGGTTATGGTTGCCCCGGATGGTCAACGTATTAAGGTTGACCAGGTGCGTTATATTAAGGATGAATTTGCCAAAAGTCCGGTTGAGGGCAATATGAAAATCTTCATTATTGAAGGTGCTGATACCTTGACCACCAATGCGGCCAACAGTTTGCTGAAATTTATCGAGGAACCAGTCGCAAACCGGGTGATTTTTTTGCTGACAACGAATAAAAGCCTGATTTTGCCGACGATTATCTCGCGGACGCAACTGGTGGAATTTTCGCCAGTTCCGGCTGATGTTTTTGCGACTGAGTTGGCCAGCGAGGGCATTTCCCAAAAACAAACGGTGCTGCTGAGTCAATTAACCAATAGTCTTGAACAGGCTAAGCTATTGACGACGGATGATTGGCTGGGGCACTTGCAACACGAATTGGCACGATGGTTTGCGCAACTCGCTAAACGGGATGCAACAGCGTTTGTGACGGTTCAAACCGGCTTAATGCCACTGGGACCCGATCGCGACAAACAAGGCATCATTCTCGATGCAATCATTATTTTATGGCAGACAACGCTAATGGTGAAGTACCAGCAACCCAATCTGGATCAGCCGTTTCCGGACAGTCAGGCGGATATGGAAGCGGTGGCGCAATCAATTACCCAACAAGATCTGCTAGCTATTGTGACCCAGGCGCTGGCAACTAAAAAGGCGTTGAATGGGAACATGAATTTTCAGAGTATTGTTGAAACACTATCATTATCTGCACTGGACGATTTAGCCGAATGATAAAGGAGCGTGCCAATTTGGAAAATCAGGATGTTTATGATTACATGAAAAATATGCAGTCCGAAATGGCGCAAATGACCACTAAATTCGCGGACTTGCAGGATAAAGTGACAGCAACTTTGGAACAAAATGCAGAGTTGCAAATTGAGAATCAGCATTTGCGAGATTTGATCAAGTCGACCCACGATGCTGAAACACTCACTGAAAATGGGAAAGAACCGCAGTTATCAAAATCGCGTCAGAACCTAGAAAAATTATACGAAGAGGGATTCCACGTCTGCAACTATGAGTATGGCAAGCGGCGAGAAAATAACGAACCCTGCGCGTTTTGTGTGGAAGTCATTTATGGTGAACGATAGGGAAGGAGACTGGGGTTTGCAGTCACAATTAAGTTTTCAAAAACGCGACACCGGGACGCTTTTTCTGGTGCCGACACCAATCGGCAATTTAGGCGATATGACCTATCGCAGCGTTGAAACGCTGAAGAACGTGGCGCTCATCGCAGCGGAAGATACAAGAAACACGCAAAAACTGCTGAACCACTTCGAAATCGAGACACCCCAAATTAGTTTTCACGAGCACAACACGCAGGAGCGCATCCCGCAGTTGCTTGCCAAACTTCGAGCGGGGGAAGACATTGCTCAGGTCAGTGATGCTGGCATGCCTTCAATCAGCGATCCCGGCCAGGAACTTGTGAAGGCCTGTGTGGCGGCTAATTTAACTGTTGTTCCGCTGCCTGGTGCCAATGCTGGGCTAACGGCATTGATTGCCTCGGGAATCACGCCGCAGCCGTTCTATTTTTATGGTTTTTTAGACCGTAAACCCAAGCTGCAACGTGAGGAGCTGACGGCTCTGGTCAACCGGTCAGAAACATTGATCTTTTATGAAGCACCGCATCGTTTGGCCAAAACATTGACTAACATTTCCCAATCACTGGGTGAACAGCGGCCCGCTGCACTGTGTCGCGAACTGACCAAGAAACACGAAGAATTTATTCGCGGGACGCTTTCAGAGCTAGTAACTTGGGCAACGACTGATCAGGTCCGCGGTGAATTTGTCATCATTGTCAGCGGCAATCCGAACCCGGAAATCGAAACGCCAGCTGATGATTTTAGTCAGCTCACGATTGAAGCACACGTTGACCAACTGATTGATGGCGGGTTACGCACAAATGATGCAATCAAACAGGTGGCTCATTTACGTCAGTTAAAAAAGCAAGATGTTTACAACACGTACCACCATATCGAAAAGAAGTAGAGGAAATCAGATGCCAGCTAAGGAATTTGAAGAAACACACCGCGTGACTTTTTATGAAACGGATGTTACAAATACGGTAACACCAGCTATGCTGATCAACATGATTATTTTGGCGTCTGAGGACCAGACCAACTCATTGGGCGTTGGTGCAAAAATGGTCACGGAACTGGGCATTGGCTGGGTGGTCACGCAGTACAAAATTGATATTACGCGGATGCCGACAATTGATGAGACCATCAAATTAAAGACCCAGGCAAGCTGTTACAACCGCTACTTTGCCTTTCGGGAATTCTGGGTGCATGATGCCTCAGGTGCCGAGTGCGTTCACATTGAGAGTATCTGGGTGACGATGAATCACCATACTAGAAAAATCGTTTCGATTCCGGAAGAGGTTATTACGCCGTTTGAAACGGAGCAGGTCAAAATGATTCCCCGGCTTGGTCGGCCTAAGCGTTTGGACGATGCCGATCAATTAATGACCAAAGATTACCGGGTCCGTTTTTTCGACATTGATGGCAACGGTCACGTGAATAATTCACGGTACTTTGACTGGTTATTGGACGCGTTGCCGATGAGTTTCCTGACACGTCATCGCTTGGTCTCAATGAACATTCGCTTTGAAAACGAAGCTCAGTATCACCATGATGTGAAGAGCGAAGCGGCGCTGGTCACTGATAGTAATGATCCGATCGTTACTAAGCACCACATCCTGCTGGATAATGGTGACGTGGCGACTGAGGCTGAATGTCATTGGCAGCCGATTATGAATTAATACTTGTTAAAGTCGCGGTCGTCCAGAGATGGGGGACGGCGGTTTTTATCATCTGGCATCCGTTGTCCAGAAAGCACTTAGCCAGTGGGTGTCAGAAACGGCATTCAGCTCGGATGCTTTCATTAGCATATAGGTAGTGGATTATGGCATCCACCGGCTTGCCGGCTGTACTCTTCTTTGCTTCCCACTAGGCAGGGTGGTATGATAGTGGCTGGATAATTACAAGAAACGAAGGGACTTAACGACTAACTATGAAACTATTAGCATTGGATACGTCCAATCAACCGTTAAGTGTGGCACTAATGGATGATGATCAGCTGTTGGCGCAGACCACAGTGACGGTTCACCCGAAACACGCGTCGTATTTGCAACCAATTATTGAATCATTGATGACTTCTGTGCACCTTGAACCAGAAGATTTGGACCGCGTTGTTGTAGCCGATGGTCCCGGTTCATACACGGGTCTGCGGACGGCAGTGACTACTGCAAAGACGCTGGCAGCAACCTTAAATATTGATCTGGTTGGCATCTCCAGCATTGCATCTATTGCTGCAAATGTCTTCACGGAAGGGCAACTTGTGACCGTGTTGTTTGACGGTCGAAATGATAAAGTCTTTACCGGGCTGTATCGCATTCAAAATGGGGTACCAGTTCAAGTCATTGCCGATCAGCATACGGCATTTGACCAATGGTTACCACAATTAGCGGCAACTGGCGAACCGGTCGTTGTTTTAGGTGATTTAGCTAATTTTCGGGATCGGCTAGCAGCCGAATTGAAAACAAACTTTATGAGCTTGCCGGCGATCATGAGCATCCCGCAAGCACAACAGATTGGGCGGCTAGGATTGAACATGACCCCAGTTGCGAATATTAACGGTTTCGTCCCCCGGTATCTCCGGTTGACCAAGGCTGAGGCGGATTGGCGCCAACAGCATCCAGAAGAGGATAGTGGCAACTATGTTGAAAAAGTTTAAGCACTGGTACCGCCAACTCTTTCAGGTTCAAGAGGCGAAGTACCAAGACATTTTAGATATTAAAAACCACCAGGTCACGATTCAGGATGTGGATTATTTTTTGGCGAAGGCTCAATTTACGGATATTCCAGAAATGCTGGGGATCGAACGTGCCGTATACGGCGGTAAGACGCCGTGGGATTCTTCGGCGTTTGCCAGTGAACTGAAACGCGGACAGGATCGCCTGTACTTAGTTGTTCGCCGGCATGACCGCTTATTGGCGTTTATTGGCTGTACCTTTAATGAGGTCAAAAGTGATGCGCACATTACGAATATCGCGGTTGTACCAGACTTTCAAAGTCGTGGACTGGGACACTACCTGATTGCCATCATGGTCAAAAAGGCGCGCAATCTGTCATTGAAACAGGTCTCACTGGAAGTTCGAGCCAGCAATACGCGGGCTCAACAACTTTACCAGGACTTGGGCTTTGAAAAAAAGGGTCTCAAGAAGGGGTACTACTTTGGTGATCACGAAGACGCTGTTGACATGGTCTTAATGACCGGAGCGGAGTCAAGTGATGACTAATGCACAAACACAAGTGATCAGTGCGCCGAAGTTAGGCCAGATGCCTGACTTAGCGAAGCGGTGTGCGGCTATCGCGCAGGCTGCTTATCCAAAGGATGCTGCCTGGTCACAAGCAGTATTTGCCCAGGATCTAACGACGGAAAAGCGCGTGTATGCGCTGACCTATTACGAGGGGCGGCTGGTGGGGTACCTCGGTGCTATTAAGGTGCTCGACCAGGTTGACATCACGGGTATCGCGATTCATCCTGAGCTGCAGCGGCGCGGGCTCGCATTTAAACTGATGGCCGCCTTTTTAGCAACGCTTGAATCAGCCACCGAAGTATTTTTAGAAGTACGCGTTTCAAACGTACCGGCCCAGGGTCTCTATCGTAAACTTGGGTTTAAAAAAATCGGCGTACGACCAGAGTATTACACACACCCAGTGGAAGACGCACTATTAATGAAAGCCGTCATTAGCGGCGATTAGAAAGGATCTCATACACGTGGAACGCAATTTAATTTTATCGTTTGAATCCAGTTGTGATGAAACCAGCGTGGCCGTCATTGAAAATGGCGACCATATTTTATCAAACATTGTGGCGACCCAGATTAAAAGCCACCAACGCTTTGGCGGGGTGGTACCAGAAGTTGCCAGTCGTCATCACATCGAACAAATTACAAGCTGTATTGAAGATGCCTTGACTGAAGCCCAGGTTGGCTATGACGACCTTGATGCCGTTGCGGTCACGTATGGGCCAGGGTTAGTCGGCGCATTATTGATCGGTGTCACCGCAGCAAAGACGGTGGCGTTTGCCCATCATTTACCGCTCGTTCCAGTAAATCACATGGCCGGTCACATTTACGCGGCCCGTTTTCTGAAGCCCATTGAATTTCCAGCTATGGCGCTGCTGGTTTCCGGCGGTCACACTGAGCTCGTCTACATGGCGGAACCCGGGAAGTTTGAAATCATTGGGGAGACCCGTGATGACGCTGCCGGTGAAGCTTATGACAAAATTGGGCGGGTACTGGGCATCAACTATCCGGCTGGAAAAGAAGTCGATCGGTTGGCTCACCTTGGAAAAGATACCTTTGATTTTCCACGGGCAATGGATCAGGACGATTCCTTTGACTTCAGTTTCAGTGGCTTAAAGAGTGCCTTCCTCAATACAACTCACCACGCTGACCAAATTGGAGAAACGCTGAGTCGAGAAGACCTCGCCGCCAGTTTTCAACAAGCGGTCGTGGACGTTTTAGCAGACAAAACGGTGCGCGCCTTGCGTGAATTTCCGGTTAAGCAATTGATCCTGGCCGGCGGTGTCGCTGCTAACCTTGGTCTTCGCGAACGCTTGACGACGGAACTTGAAGCTTTTGACCAAACGGAATTGTTGTTAGCACCGCTGAAGCTGTGTGGTGACAACGCGGCCATGATTGGTGCCGCTGGCTACGTCTTTTATAACCAGCAGAAGTTTGGGGATGCCAGCTTGAATGCCGATCCTAGTTTGGAATTTGATTGGCTAGCAAGCGGTGCAACCGTCTAAGCCCGAAGGTTAACTACACAATCTAATAACATCAAAAAAGCCACCGTGATAAGCGATGGCTTTTTTAGTTGGAAAGTGTGATGATACGAACGGTGCACAGGGAAACAAGACGGTACCTGTTTCACGGCTAACCCTGCATTTCTTCAAGTTCCATCGAGACTTCTTCCCACTCAGTTTCCGTGGCACTGATTTTGTCATTAACATCAGTCAGCTGTTCTTGTAGCTTGGTGAGTTTTTCGATATCGGAGAAGACATCCGGTTGCGTCATGGTGGTCTCTAATTCATCTTTTTTATCGGATAACTCAGTCAGCTGCTGCTCCAATGCATCGGCTTGGCGGGAGAGTTTCCGTTCCTTCTTCTGCTGGTCCTTTGACTGCTGGTATTGCTGTTTGTTCTGACTGGTCGTTGAAGTTGGGGCATCGAGTGGTTTACCCGCGGCTTCAGCCTCTTCTGCAGCTTTTTGGGCAGCAAGTGCTTCCTGTTCCTCTTTTTTATCGATGTAGTAGTCGTAATCACCTAGATACAGCTCGGAACCCGCTGCCGAGAGTTCAACTACCGAAGTCGCAACTTGGTTAATAAAGTACCGGTCATGGGAAACAAAAAGCACGGTGCCCTCGAAATCATTTAACGTATTTTCCAGCACTTGCCGACTGTCGATATCCAAATGGTTGGTCGGTTCATCCAAAATTAGAAAATTATCGTGGCACATTGCCAGTTTTGTTAACAGCAGGCGGGCTTTTTCACCACCACTTAGGCTGTGAACCATCTTATCGACGTCCTCGCCGGTGAACAGAAAACTGCCAAGGATTGTGCGGATATCGCCTTCCGGGGTTGTTGGGTGATCATCCCAGAGTTCGCTTAAAACGGTTTTTTCACCATGCAGTGATTTTTGCTCTTGATCGTAATAGCCAGTTTCAACGCCGGTTCCGAAACGTACCTCACCTTTGACTGCTGGAATTTTACCCAGGATTGTTTTAAGCAGGGTGGACTTGCCGACCCCGTTTGGTCCGACAATGGCAATTGCCTGATGCTTATTTACATCCAAGTTCACGGGCTGCGCTAAAATATTATCCGGCGTATACCCAATCGCGAGATCAGTCGTTGTCAAAACAATATTGCCGCTTTCCTTTTTGGGGACAAATTCAAAATGGGCAACTTTATCCGCGCCCTCTGGCCGGTCGACCCGGTCCATTTTGGCCAGTTGTTTGCGTCGGGCTTGCGCCCGTTTTGTTGTTGACGCGCGAACAATGTTGCGATTCACGAAATCTTCAAGTTTGGAAATCTTGGCTTGTTGTTTGTCGTATTCTTTCCACTCACGCTTTAACTTAGCGGCTTTTTGATCCACGTAATTTGAGTAGTTGCCATGGTAGTGGGTGAGCGTCCCAGATGACATGTCATAGACTTCGTTGACGATGCGGTCCAAGAAGTAACGGTCATGAGAAACAATCAGCAGGGCACCCTTATAGGACTGAATATAGCCTTCCAACCACGTTAACGTTTCAACGTCCAAGTGGTTCGTTGGTTCGTCCAAAATCAGAAGATCCCGTTTTTCCAACAATAATTTAGCTAATGCAAGTTGCGTTTTTTGGCCGCCGGATAATTCATTCACAGAGCGGTCATAATCGGGTTCATTAAAGCCGAATCCGTGCAGAACACCACGGATTTCAGCGCGATAACCATACCCGTTTTTAGCTTTGAAATCACTTTGCAGGCGATCATACGTTGTTGTAACCTGTTCAAATTGCTCAGTATCAGCTATAATGTCAGGGTCGCTCATTTGTGCTTCAAGTTCATGCAATTGATTCTCCTGAGCTTGTAAAGCGGCGAACACGCTGGCCATTTCTTCCCAAATTGACTTGTTGGAATCTAGTCCTGTATCTTGGGCCAAATAACCCATGGTCAATTTCTTACGGGTTACAATCTGGCCTTCATCAGGAGCATCAATTCCGGCAATGATGCGGATCAGTGTTGATTTACCGGCACCATTGCGACCAACAAGTGCCACCCGGCCATTATCCGGGATATCCATATTGACGTCGGCGAAGAGCGTTTCAGCACCAAAGCGCCGCGTCACTTGCTGGACTTGTAATAACATACGAATCACTCTACCTTTCTTCGTGAAACTATTTTACCATAATAGGCGTTGATAAACCGGTAAATAAGAGTTTTCACAGTCTTTTTATTGAAAATTATTTCACAAGATAAGGCATTATGCTATAATGAACGTGGATGGCTATTTCACAAGCCCCAGAATTAAGAGTAGAATACACGCACTTATTCTAATTCAATTCATTCACATTACTAAAATTCACAAGGAGGAGTTACTGTGGCAGAAACAAAGATTCCAAAGGCAACTGCTAAACGCTTGCCGATCTACTACCGCTACTTAAACATCTTAAAAGATGCAGGCAAGACCCGTGTCTCGTCAACTGAATTATCAGAAGCCGTTAAGGTTGATTCAGCTACGATTCGTCGCGATTTTTCATACTTTGGTGCCCTGGGTAAGCGGGGGTACGGTTACGATGTTGATAGTTTGTTGAAATTCTTCAAGAAGATCCTTAACCAGGATAAATTGACTAACGCCGCATTGATCGGGGTTGGGAATCTTGGGAACGCGCTGTTGAACTTTAACTTCCATCAAAACAGCAATGTACGCATTAGCGCAGCATTTGATGTGAAGTCAGACTTGGCCAACACGGTGAAGAGCGGCGTGCCAGTTTATCCAATGGCCGAACTCGAAAAGCAATTGAAGGACCAGCAGATCCAGGTTGCGATTATTACGGTGCCGGCCGACGTGGCTCAATCTGTAACGGATGAAGCCATCGCAGGCGGTATTCGCGGCATTTTGAACTTCACGCCATTGCGCGTATCCGTCCCAAACAACGTTCGCGTGCAAAACGTCGACTTGACTAACGAATTGCAAACATTGATCTACTTCTTAGATCACTACAACGAAGAAGCATAATAAGAACTGACTGATTACATTGATGTGATTGGTCAGTTTTTTTAGAGTGTGGAGAAAGGTGGTTAAGGAGTGGAGCCTAGTGGACTTTGCCCGCAAAAGCCCGGGCCTGGCTTTTGCGGGCGAAGTCCACTAGGTGCAACTCCTTGCCTTTCGTAACACGTTTCGACGCCGGAGAAGGGCACCCACAATGTTGGCCGGGGTCTTTAGGGAAAGTGGTCGAAGTCCACTAGGTGCAACTCCTTGCCTTTCGTAACACGTTTCGACGCCGGAGAAGGGCACCCACAATGTTGGCCGGGGTCTTTAGGGAAAGTGGTCGAAGTCCACTAGGTGCAACTCCGTGCCTTTCGGAACACGTTTCGAAGCCGGAGAAGGGCACCCACAATGTTGGCCGGGGTCTTTAGGGAAAGTGGTCGAAGTCCACTAGGTGCAACTCCGTGCCTTTCAAAACACGTTTCGACGCCAGAGAAGGGCACCCACAATATGGACCGAAATCTTCAGGGAAAAGGCCCGCTGCATCAGAAAACTTCATAAACGTGCGCATTACATAAATAACATCTGGTGCCAATAAATGAAAACGAGGATTGAAGACAATCCCCAAAGTGTCGTTTGCTTCTACAAAAAGAAAAAGAGTAAAAAGAAAAAGAGTGACATTTTTGCGTTTACCAAATGCCTCTTTGACATCGTTCATAGATGTTTCGAAACAAGTGTGATGGCAAAAAAACTTTCGAAATGTGTTTGAAAAACGAAGAACTCCTCCATTAATGGCTTCAACTCCAAAGACAAAACCGATTTTTTAGTCAAGCTTACCTAAGCGTCAACCATTTAACTGCTTTTCACCACACTCTTTTCAACTTTCTAGTCAATATAACTTGCAATTTACCCAGATTAATTTTATAGTATTAATTGTTGATTAGCACTTGTGTTAGATGAGTGCTAAGAGTGCTAAATCTTTAGATTTATTGGAGGGATTCAAGTGTTAAAACCATTAGGAGACCGTGTGATCTTACAAGCTCAAGAAGAAGAAGAAACCACTGTTGGTGGTATCGTATTAGCAAGTAACGCTCAAGAAAAGCCGCAAACTGCAAAGGTTGTAGCTGTTGGCGATGGCCGTGTACTTGATAACGGAGAAAAGGTTGCCCCAAGTGTTAAGGAAGGCGACACCGTATTGTTTGACAAGTACTCAGGGACTGAAGTTAAGTACGAAGATGCTTCTTACCTTGTCGTTCACGAAAAAGATTTAGTCGCAATTGTAGACTAAAACTGGTCAGCCTGAAAAAGGCAGACACCAAACAAAAATTAACAATTAATCATATGAGGTGAAAAATTAATTATGGCTAAAGAGTTAAAGTTCTCTGAAGACGCCCGTGGCGCAATGCTTCGCGGTGTAGATAAATTGGCAGATACTGTTAAGACCACCATTGGTCCTAAGGGTCGTAACGTTGTTTTGGAACAATCATACGGCAACCCAACCATCACTAACGATGGTGTGACGATTGCTAAAGCAATTGAATTGTCCGATCACTTTGAAAACTTGGGTGCTAAGTTAGTTGCCGAAGTTGCTTCAAAGACGAACGACATTGCTGGTGACGGTACAACTACTGCTACCGTTTTGACCCAAGCAATCGTTAACGAAGGTATGAAGAACGTTACTGCCGGTGCCAACCCTGTTGGTATTCGTCGCGGGATCGAAAAGGCTACTAATGCTGCTGTTGAAGCATTGCACAAGATGAGCCACAAGGTTGCTACTAAGGACGATATCGCCCAAATCGCTGCCATTTCTTCAGCAAGTGAAGATACTGGTAAGCTGATTGCTGACGCCATGGAAAAAGTTGGTAACGATGGTGTTATCACCATTGAAGAATCACGTGGTGTTGAAACCAGCCTTGACGTTGTTGAAGGGATGCAATTTGATCGTGGTTACATGTCACAATACATGGTTACTGACAACGATAAGATGGAAGCTAACCTTGATAACCCATACATCCTGATCACTGTCAAGAAGATCTCAAACATTCAAGATATCTTGCCATTGCTGCAATCCGTTGTTGAACAAAGCCGTTCACTGTTGATCATCGCTGATGACATCACTGGTGAAGCACTGCCTACCCTTGTTTTGAACAAGATGCGTGGGACGTTCAACGTGGTTGCTGTTAAGGCACCTGGCTTTGGTGACCGTCGTAAGGCGCAATTACAAGATATCGCTGTATTGACCGGTGGTACTGTAATCACCGACGACCTTGGCTTGAACCTGAAGGACGCTACCATTGATCAATTAGGTCAAGCTAACAAGGTTAACGTCACTAAGGACAACAGTACGATCGTTGAAGGCGCTGGTTCCAAGGAACAAATCGAGGAACGTGTTGCCGAAATTAAGACTCAGATCGATGCCACTACTTCAGACTTTGACCGTGACAAGTTAAAGGAACGTTTGGCTAAGTTGGCCGGCGGTGTTGCTGTGGTTCGTGTCGGTGCTGCAACTGAAACCGAACTGAAGGAACGTAAGTACCGGATCGAAGATGCCTTGAACGCGACTCGCGCAGCCGTTGAAGAAGGCTTCGTTGCTGGTGGTGGTACTGCATTCATCAACGTGATCGGTGATATCGATAAGGTTGAAGCCGAAGGTGACGAAGCGACTGGTGTTGCCATTGTCCGTCGTGCTTTGGAAGAACCTGTGCGTCAAATCGCTGAAAATGCCGGCGTTGAAGGCTCTGTTATCGTTGAACACCTGAAGGGCTTGGAAGCCGGTGTTGGTTACAACGCCGCTACAAACAAGTTCGAAGACATGGTTAAGGCCGGAATCGTTGACCCAACCAAGGTTACTCGTTCAGCCTTACAAAACGCTTCATCAGTATCAGCATTGCTGTTGACAACTGAAGCCGTTGTTGCTGACGAACCAAAAGATGATTCAGCTGCACCTGCAGCACCAGCCCAACCAGGCATGGGCGGCATGATGTAATCTTGTCTCATCCTAAATTAAATTGACTTTAGAACGCTGCGAGTTGATTACAACTTCGCAGCGTTTTTTGTATACTCAGACCATGGTTGGCGTTTCTTAGGCGCCAAATAACTTCAGCCGAAATTTCAGTGAATAATGAGATGAGGGGATTTTGGAAGTTGTTTGTGAGAGAATTCTGAGGTACTGCCAAGCATGATACTTTCCGTATGAATTGGCAATTGATAGCGTTATCGAAAACATAATGTGACATCTCGGTGTAAATTTAGCTCTTTTCAAACTCTCATTTACATGATACAGTAGAGACACATACGAAACAGACGAAAAAACAGAAGGATAAGTAAGTCTTTTCGACCTGACAGTGAATCGGGGTTAGTGGAAAACCGATGAGGTATCGAAAAAACTGAATAACACTTTCTGAGATTGCTACCCCAAATGGCGTTGCCAAAGTAGGCGTAGACGTGACCGGCCCGTTATTGTCCGGAGGCGCATGATTGTGCGTCGTAAGGTGGTCTATTTAAAATAGACAAACTGGGTGGTACCGCGAAAAGTCTTTCGTCCCTTTAGCTGGGGACGGAAGGCTTTTTTCGTTTCCCAGTGTCGTACAAAATTTCAAAGGAGTTTTTTGTTATGCATTTGATTGTCCCAAAGGATTATGATCCGAAATTATCTGTTAAAGATACTGAAGCTGCTATTCGTTACATTCGTGAAACATTCCAGGATGAATTTGGAAAAGAAATGGGTCTGCAACGGATGTCCGCGCCAATGATGGTTGAAAAATCAACCGGACTAAACGACAACTTGAACGGTGTTGAATCACCGGTTTCGTTTAAGATGAAGGACGTGCCGGGTGAAACGATGGAAATCGTGCATTCACTCGCAAAGTGGAAGCGGATGGCATTACACCGTTACGGTTTTAAGATGCACGAAGGCCTATATACCAATATGAACGCCATTCGGAAGGACGAAGATCTGGATAATTTCCATTCGATCTACGTGGACCAGTGGGACTGGGAAAAAATCATTGCTAAAGAAGAACGCAATACGGATACGTTGAAGACCACTGTGCGACGCATTTTTAAGGTCATTAAGCACATGGAAGACGAGGTTTGGTATAAGTACCCAAAGGCGGTTCATCACCTGCCTGATGACATTAAATTTGTCACGACACAGGAGCTGGAAGACCGCTGGCCTGATAAGACCCCTAAGGAGCGCGAGGACGCCATCTGTAAAGAAGACGGGGCAGTCTTTTTGATGCAGATCGGCGGCCCGATGAAGTCTGGCAAACGCCATGATGGCCGGGCACCTGACTACGATGACTGGAAGTTAAACGGAGATATTCTGTTCTGGTATGAACCGTTGAACTGTTCGCTTGAAATTTCAAGTATGGGTATCCGGGTGGATGAGACAGCAATGAAGGCTCAACTGAAAGCAGCTGACGCTGAAGACCGCGTCAACCTGCCATTCCATAAAAAACTGCTCGCTGGTGAACTGCCATACACCATTGGCGGCGGTATTGGTCAATCACGGCTGTGCATGCTGCTATTAGGCAAGGCACACGTTGGCGAAGTTCAAGCCAGTGTTTGGCCACAGTCTATGTTGGACCAGTGTGACGCGGCAAATATTCACTTACTTTAATTTAACACAATAAAATGCACTAGGAAGCCTCTACGGTACCGTCAATAAACTAACGGTCCCGTAGAGGCTTTTTTTCGGTAAAGCCCTTGAAAGACTTGAAGCTACCCGTCAGTTTTGTTAAGTTGAAGGCGGATGTTTGATAAATTTAAAACCGCGTCTCTTTTTTTTGAAAGATAACCAAAAAGAAGCAGACATGAAGCCGGTTTCTTGCCCTTTTAGGACTGGATAGTGGTAAAATTTGCGTATGAGCATCTTACTCAAAATGCCGATATAGCGGGCTTTAGTGTTATTATCTTTGACAAATTCTCATATGGTTCCCATTCTTTTTAAAATAAATAGTAATTAATGGTGGAATGGTGTACAATACCTAATGATTTTGCGTGATTATTATTCGTGCAGAAATAATAGATATCGAATATTGGGGATTAAAAAAGCTATCAGTTATGCTTCTTTGTAGTTGATAGCTCTTATTAGTCGGAAAAGGAGTAAAGAAAATGTGGCGTTATTTGAAACGGTTGATAATTGGGAAACCGTTAAAGACCACAGATGAAGGCGGTCAGGCTTTGACGAAGTTCAAAGCTCTTGCATTACTTTCTTCTGACGCACTTTCATCAGTGGCTTATGGGACCGAACAAATTACGACAGTTCTGATCACATTATCCGCTGCAGCCTTAATGTATCAAATGTGGGTTGCACTGTTAGTGCTGGTTTTACTGTTTGCTATCACACTGTCTTACCAACAGATCATTCACGCATATCCATCTGGTGGTGGGGCTTACGTGGTTGCGTCAACTAACTGGGGGACTTCGGCTGGCTTGGTGGCCGGCGGGTCGCTGCTTGTTGATTACATGCTGACCGTGGCGGTATCTGTCACCTCTGGTGTTGATGCCATAATTGCTGCGATACCGGCTTTGAGTCATTATCAAGTCATTGTTGCCATTATTATTGTGTTGGGTATCATGGCCATTAATTTGCGAGGGATGCGGGATTCTGCTTCCTTCCTCACGTTCCCAGTTTACTTCTTTATCGTTATGATCATTGGCATGGTCGTCTGGGGTCTGTTCCGGATTGCCACTGGGCAGATTGCATACCATGCTTCGGCGGGGCTGACAACGTCCGTTAGCGGCATGTCTGTTGTTTTGTTCCTGCGGGCATTCTCATCCGGGTCATCTTCTTTGACCGGTGTCGAAGCCATTAGTAATGCGGTACCAAACTTCAAGAAGCCAAAGAGTCACAATGCTTCCGCCACTTTGGCCATTATGGCGACCATCTTGGCCTTCTTCTTTGCCGGTATTACCTACTTAAGTTACTACACAGGAATTCGGCCGGTGGCTGACAACACCGTGCTATCGCAAATCGCACAGACGGTGTTCGGACACGGGTTGATCTATTACTTGATTCAACTGTCTACCGCCCTGATTTTAGCGGTGGCTGCCAATACCGGGTTCTCTGCCTTTCCGATTCTTGCATACAATCTTGCAAAGGATAAGTTCCTGCCGCATGCTTACTTAGATCGTGGCGACCGTTTGGGCTATTCGAATGGGATTATTTCATTGGCGGTCGGTGCCATCGTTTTGATTATTATCTTTAATGGGAAAACGAGTTTGCTGATTCCGCTGTATGCCATCGGGGTGTTTGTGCCGTTTACCCTCTCACAATCAGGGATGATCAAGCACTGGTTCCGCGTTCGTGAGGGTGTTTGGCAGGTCAAGGCCATGATCAACTTCCTTGGGGCCTTTATCTCAGCCTCTCTGGTTGTTTGTCTGTTCTTCCTGCATTTCGGCAACGTATGGCCTTACCTGATCGTGATGCCATTACTCTACTACATGTTCTACCGGATCCACTTGCATTACGATAACGTGGCGCATCAGCTTCGAGTCAGCGAGAAATTTACTCCTGAAAATCACCACTATGATGGGGCAACTGTGATCGTCCTTGTCAGCAACGTGACGAAAGTGACCGCCAACGCGATCGATTACGCGCGGTCAGTCGGCGACTACGTGATTGCCATGCACGTTTCCTTCGATGAAAATCCGCGTAAGGAACATAAAACGGCTCAGGAGTTTAAGGTGAAGTTCCCAGACGTTCGTTTTGTGGACATTCATTCTTCTTACCGGTCCATTGTCACACCGACCATGCGGTTCTGTGATGTGATCGCAAAACGGGCCGCTGAGCGAAACTTTACGACAACGGTTCTCGTCCCGCAGTTCGTGCCGCGTCACCCATGGCAAAATGTTTTGCATAACCAAACCGCACTGCGTCTGCGTGGTGCTTTAAATACACGTCAAAATATTATTGTTTCTACCTATAGTTATCACCTGAAACGATAGTTGTTTGGCAAAAAAGCTCTGGATCAGCTGATCCAGAGCTTTTTTATGGACTGAATTGGGGAGTCAACTAATTTAACACGGTCAGTGGGTTAAACAGGAGTGCGGTGTGTCTGCAGCGTTTAATGGGGAATACACTGAGAAAATGAATGGAACGCGTTACCATCACATAGTTTGAAAGCGGTGATTGTAAGACGAGCCGATCGGTTGAGACAAGTGTGGTTGATTCTAGCCATATTGAGATGAGACAGGTCAACCAGTTCCTTGCACAAGGCCCTAGTTGTCAGTATCAACAACCTAATACTTAAAAGGCTGATTACGGCCGTGTACGACCACCGGGAGAATCGTTGGGCTGACCAATCTGATAAGTCAATGAAGTGGGCGTAACGCATTTTTATGCTCCATTTAAGGTAGTCTCGGTATCCTGAAACAGGATCAGGACAGCGGGAAACATACATAAATAGGGGAACATAAAAAAGCCCCGAACCGAAGTCCGAGGCTAATATGACGTTCAAATAAATGCGTTTTTAGAACAGGTGCATCATTGATGCAAATGGTGGAACCACGATATCAACAACGATTGAAATAACAACAACCGCGATAGAAGCCATGGCACCTTGGACAGAACCTAATTGAACGGCTTTGGCAGAACCAACGGTATGTCCGGCAGTCCCTAAACCTAAACCAGCACCAACAGGGTCGCTGTTCAAACGGAAGACCTTGATCAAAACGTCAGCTAAGGCGTAGATCAAGACGGCGTTTAAGATACATGCCATCGCGGTAACGGCTGAGTTCCCACCAACAGCGGCGGAAATAGGCATTGCGACGGCGGTAGTAGCAGCTTGTGGCAACATTGATGAAATCATTGCGTTGTTCAGACCAGCAGCCTTGGCAACGAAGTAGATAACGACCAATGAAATAACCATCCCGACGATTAATGATAGCACAATTTCAAGCCAGAACTTCTTGAAAACATCGTTCCGACGATAAAGCGGAATGGCAAACGCAATGGTGGCAGGGTTCAAGAACCAGAACAGGATGTCACCACCTGGTTTGTAAGCTGCTTGATAGAAGGTTGGCAGTGAAACGCCGAACCACTTTGATAACAGCCACAGAATAAAAATACCAAGTACCATACCAACGAACAAAGGTTGGCATAAGAAGAAACCATTAGTAATTTTGAACAACCATTGCCCAATTAAGAAGACAACGAGCGATAGGAAGATACCGAAGAAAGCAATCCCACCGACTTTCGGGTCTAAGGCATTACCGAAAAAGTTAACCCAAGTCATTTAACTCAATCCTTTCTATATTGAGAGCTATCGAAAAACTACTGAACATCAGTACTCTTGTGGAAGACCTTCCGGCTGATCCACATAAAGCATGCAGTAGTGTAAGCGATAACGACTAACAAGATGATGGTTGCTAAAACAATAACAACGATCAACATAACCCCAGTCAAAGCACCGTCGTCGGTGAAGACGTTAAGGGAATTAGCCATTTGCACCCCAGATGGGACGAATAAGAAGGCGATTAAACTAATTAAGAAATCAGCCATCTTTTCAACTTGGTAAAGCTTAATCGCGTGTGATGCCAATAAAACGTACATGAGAACCAAACCAATAACCGGTGTTGGAACAGGGAACGATGCCGGGAATAATGGTGAAATTAATGATGACACAAACAGAACGCAGGCGAAAATCGCCATTTGTTGTAAGATCGGTGCTGGTTCGTGCTCAGCCTCCGTTGTCTTGGCACTTTGTTGATTGCTTGCCATGGAAAAACACTCCTTTCAAAAATATATAAAACACTTTTCACAAACTTGCAAAGCGTTTTCACTTCACAGGTAAATTATAATAAGTTTTCGTTAAAAAGGCAAGGGGATAGTGATAAACAGTTAACAAAGATACTAATTTCAATTGTGAAAAAGGTTGCTATATCAACATGTTTGCTCAAAACATAATTAACAAAAATAAGATTTATTGACTGGAAGATTGTCTTTACTGAAAGCGATTTGTATAATAGGAGACAGTATTTCACAGAAAGGAAGACGCTATGAAGTTCGAGATTATTGTCAGTTTGATGGCAACGATGATTTTTGCTGCCATTTTGACACCGTTCATTCGTAAACTGGCATTTCGGGTCGGGGCGGTGGATAAACCTAACGCCCGCCGAGTCAACAAGGTACCCATGCCGACAATGGGGGGCTTAGCCATCTTCCTGGCGTACACTTTTGCAACCGTGTTTTTATTGCGCCAACAGATTCCTACTAAACAACTGTGGGGGGTCTTCGGTGGCGAATGTATCATTATTTTGACGGGGATCATTGATGATATTTTTGAATTGAAACCACGGCAAAAAGTGCTAGGCATTTCAATTGCTGCTTTAGAGGTTTATTTTGTGGCCGGCGTAAAAATGGCACACGTTACGTTACCTTTTTTGGGTAATGTTTCACTTGGCTGGTTAAGCTTACCCGTCACTTGGATCTGGATTCTAGCCATTACCAACGCCGTCAACCTGATTGATGGACTTGATGGGTTGGCAACCGGGGTCGGCATCATTGCGCTGTCGACAATGGGTATTACTGGGTTCTTCTTTTTAAATGTTGCCAATACATTTGTCAGCATCAGTATCTTTGCCCTCGTGTTCGCGATGGTTGGTTTTCTGCCATATAACTTCTTTCCGGCACGGATTTATTTAGGCGATACGGGATCACTATTCATTGGTTTTATGATTTCAGTGTTTTCACTCTACGGCTTGAAAAATGTCACATTTATTTCAGTCATCATTCCAGTTATCATTTTGGGTGTCCCAATTACGGATACGGTGTATGCCATCCTGCGACGGATGTTGAATCGACAGCCGATTTCGCATGCTGATAAGCATCACTTGCATCATCGGCTGATGCAGTTAGGCTTGACTCACCGGCAAACGGTGATGGTCATATACGGTATCGCGCTCATTTTCGCGTTCATTTCATTACTGTACCCCATTTCCCCAATGTGGGGTGCCATCCTGCTGACAATTGCCAGTCTGGTTGGCTTGGAGTTGTTTGTTGAAGCAATTGGCTTGGTGGGTAAAAACCGTCAGCCGCTGCTGAACTGGATCAATAAAATGGTTAAAAATACGACTTCTAAAAATTCGCACTAAGAGCACGCCACGCCCCTCATGATGAGGAATAGGTGACGTGCTCTTTTTGAACGCTTTAAAGGACATTCCTTGTTCCAGAAATGAAAGGGGACTCTGTCATTTAAAACGATATATTTTCGTGCGTGCGCTAACACAACACCGGTAAGAATAATCAACAGAACGTGGCGTAAAAGCGTAACGCACCCACTGAAAATTGCGATTCAATTTTCAGTGGGTGCGTTAATTTGGTTCTGGATTTCCCAACGTCTAAACGGGATAGTTTAATAGTTTATACGATGAACATGACAATTTCTTCTCGAATATGGTTTTATTCTGCCGCACTAATGGCCGTCCCGATACACGGGGACGGCCACCTCATTATACCGCATATCACCCAGTTCAATAAGAACCTGACCGGCCAAACGATTGGTGATCGCCGCTTGAACCGTTTCAAGCTGGTCAAGGTTGATGGCAATGTGGACGGTGACATCTGTTCCGTATTCGGTACTAGCTGTCGGTAAGTCTTGCTGCGTCAAAAAGTAAGAAAGTTTATCAAAATTAGCATAGGAGACCGTCACTGTTAGGTCACGCTGCATCACTTTTTTTACGAGCCCGACTTGTTCGATTGCCCTGGATGTTGCGTTGCTGTATGCCCGAATCAGGCCGCCTGCGCCAAGCTTGGTGCCGCCAAAGTAGCGGGTCACAACAGCACAGACATCGTGCAGGTGCATCATTTTAAGAACCTCTAGGATGGGCACGCCCGCTGTTCCTGAAGGCTCGCCATCATCACTTTCACGTTGAATTTCATCTTTTTGTCCGATCATATACGCAAAACAGTTGTGATTGGCTTTTGGATTGTCATCCCGAACGGTTTGAATGAACGCATCCGCAGCTTCTTTGCTGGTAACGCGTTCAAGACTGCAAATAAATTGTGATTTTTTTATTTCAATTTCATGTTGGCCAGAAGCTTTAATCGTTAAATAATCTGAACTCATGAAACAAAACCTCTTTTTTTCATAGTTATTGGTATCAAGGAGGAACTTATGTTAATTCAAGATATTGAGCAGCTATACGGCAGACAACTGCCAGAACCGGATCTGCACCCGAAGATGTGCACTTTGCCCCAGCTTGAGCGGCGGCCTGCAGTCATTAACGTCGGCAAACAATTTAAGTGCCAGCGCTGTGGTCAGCTGATTGAGCGCCGGGAAACGCTATTGCCAGATGGCAGCTGCTACTGTGCGGCATGCATCCAATTGGGTCGGATGCGGTCAACTGAACAGCTTTGTACGCTGCCGGAACCAAATTTATTCCCGCAAAATGGCGCGCCGCTCACGTGGAAGGGACAGCTGACAGCGTCACAAGCTAAGTGCAGTCGGCAGATTGTTGCCCAGTTCAAGGCGCAAAAGGACCATCTCATGTGGGCGGTAACCGGTGCGGGTAAGACAGAAATGCTGTTTGAGGGCATCGCATGGGCAATCGCTAACGGGTTGCGCGTTGCGATTGCCTCGCCGCGAGTCGACGTTTGTTTGGAGTTAGCGCCACGGTTAAAACAAGCTTTCTTAGAAACTGATCAAATCGTGTTGTACGGCGACATGCCGGATGAGTACCGCTACTGCCAACTGACCATCTGTACAACACACCAGCTACTACGATTTTACCATGCTTTCGATGTTTTAGTGATCGATGAAGTGGATGCCTTTCCGTTTGCAGCAGACCCAGGATTGCATTTTGCAGTTGAACAAGCCAAAAAGCTAACCGGTGCTGCTCTGTATTTAACCGCCACTCCCAGTCGACAATTGCTGCGTCAGGTGAAACGACATGAGTTAGCAGTCAGTTACTTGCCGATGCGTTACCATGGTCATCTGCTGCCTACTATTCGCGTCACATCAGTGGGACAATGGCGTCAGAAATTGGCCAAGCACCATTTGCCAAACGCGGTGATGCGGCAACTAAAGCAGGAATTTGTCCGTCACCGGCGTTTCTTGATATTTGTCCCGCACATCAGTGATCTGGACCCGATTGCGAAGGCTATTGAAGCACAGTTTGAAGGACAGCGGGCGACCACTGTCTATTCTGCTGATCCGGATCGGCATGAAAAGGTGCAGCGGATGCGAGACGGGCAGATCAATTTTTTGCTGACAACTACGATTCTAGAACGCGGGGTGACTTTTCCAGACATTGACGTGCTTGTAATCGGCGCCGATAATCGGGTGTTTTCGACGGCTGCGCTGGTGCAGATCGCTGGTCGGGTCGGACGGAGCGCCGAGGCACCAAAGGGGTTGGTCCAATTTTACGTTTCCGCAAAAACGGCCACGATTCGCCATGCTCAACAGCAAATCGACTTTGTTAACAGAAAAGCGCGGAAGTTACTGACGGAGGTGGGGCAAATATGACGAGTTGTCTCCTTTGCGGCAGCCAACTGATGCCAGTGATTGATTTACGAGTGCTGTTATCCTTTTGTCCGTTACAGAAATCGGAAACCTGTCAGCGATGCTGGCAAAAATTTACCCCGATTCAACAAACACATTGCTGCCCAGAATGCGGTCGGCAACAGTCGGGCACAACGCAATGTTCGGACTGCCGGCGGTGGGGGAGAACTGACGGTTTTGTCAATCGGGCGCTCTTTGCGTACGATGAGGTCATGCAAGCCTTCATGGTTCAGTATAAATTTCGCGGTGATTATCGGTTACGGCGGGTTTTTCAGTCCGCGTTCATCGATGCTGTTAAAACACTTGAACCAGACTTGGTCGTTCCCATTCCTGTGCACCCAGATACATTACGTACACGTGGTTTCAACCAAGTTGCGGGATTTCTCGAAGGTGTGTCTTGGCGTGATATGCTGACAACGGTTGCCGAAATAAAGCAAACGCCCCAGTCAAGTAAGCAACGAGCGGATCGTTTGGTGACGCCTCAGCCGTTTAAATTAAAAGATGAGCAAAAAAATATATGTGTTGGCAAGCGTGTTTTGGTGGTCGATGATATCTACACAACCGGTACTACAATAAGGTTTGCAGCCGATATCTTACGTCAAGCAGGTAGCCTCGAGGTCCATGGATTGACCCTTGCCCACGGATAAACTTTTATGCAATTCATTGTTAATTGTAGCGTTTTCATTTATAATAAATATAACAAAACAACATTAAGCTGAGTTAACATACTTGCTTAAATTAGCTTTTGTTTGTGTGGAAGGGAGAGAAGTTCTATGCTCACATTCAATATTCGTGGAGAAAACATCGAGGTTACACAATCCATTCGCGACTACGTTCAAAAACGGATCAGTAAACTCGAAAAGTATTTTGAGCAAAGCGTTGATTCGACTGCTCACGTTAATTTAAAGGTTTATCAAAATAAAGATTCGAAGGTGGAAGTTACAATTCCACTACCTTATTTAACGCTGAGAGCCGAAGAAACTTCACCAGATCTGTATGCTAGCATTGATTTGGTCACCGACAAACTTGAGCGTCAGATTCGCAAGTACAAGACCAAGGTGAACCGCAAATCTCGTGAAAAGGGCTTTAAGAACTTTGAGTTTACACCAAGTGAAGCAGCCGACACTGATAACAAGGATGAAGAATCCAAGTTAGAAGTTGTTCGGACGAAGCGGGTCTCTTTGAAGCCAATGGATAACGAAGAAGCCATTCTGCAAATGGACATGCTTGGGCACGACTTCTTTATCTATGAAGACGCTGAGACCGATGGCGTCAACATTGTTTACCGTCGTAACGACGGGCGCTACGGCTTGATTGAAGCCGATAATGAATAATTGTTAACGAAAAACACTCAGGACATTTGTTCTGGGTGTTTTTTTAGCGCGTGAAACCCGGTATCAACGACAGATGTTCGCTGTATGCAAGCTTGTATCCATGATACCAATAGCAAATTTTTTTGTTTGATTTTCTAACCAATTATATGATATCTTAAAACAACAACGTGCGTATAACTGATCAGCGCGGGGACTTTATTGTCCTCGCGCTGATTTTTTTGCCGCCAAATGAAAGGATGAGTTATTTGAGTTACACACAACGTTTGCCGCAAACTGGCAAAGAAACAGTTTTATTTATGGGCATCATTTCTCTGATTTCGGTCAATCTGATTGCGCCGGTCATTACCGGTCTCGAGGTTGGGTTTTCACTTGCACACTGGCTGATGGTTTTACGTCAGCTGCCGCTTTTGTGGCTCTGTGTGATTGTTTTAGTGGTGGTGACCCAACGACCGGCCCAACGACTTGCTGGTTTGTTGCTCGAACGCAATGATGGGTTTAAGGCCACCATGCTGATCACCGCACTATGCAACGTCTTTTTGATGTCACTGGTGTTGACCATCGTGGGTACTTGGATTGGAACCGGCGCGATAACAGTGTCGCCAATCGTTCATTTTTTTGCGAAATGGCCACGAAATTTCACGATTGCGTTTATTGTTGAGGGATTTATTGCCCAGCCGTTTGCACGCAGCGTCATGGCTTGGTATCACCGTTCAGCCCAAACGGCATAGAACTCGCCGGTGACTTGTGACGGGGTGGACGTTACAGCCAAAGAGAAAATTTGGGGTGACAAAATGGGGCCAAGTATGAGTCTGCGAAGATGCCCCAAACGTCGTATGCTAAGCGCTTTCTTTCACTCATTGACATTAAATTTATCTTACAAACTAATCCAGATGAGTTTTCAATCTGGGCTATAAATGTTAAACTTATTGCTAGTATGCAATAAAACTCAAATTCAGCACAACATAAGTTAAAAACGAGATTAATTTTGGAAGGAACTTAATATGCCTAACGTTTTAAAAAAATGGGTCGAAAGTGATAAGCGCGAACTTCGGCGAATCAGCAAATGGGCTGACCAAGTCAATGACCATGCTGAAGAGTACGCAGCACTTTCTGACGAAGATCTACAAGCAAAAACCCCTGAATTCCAACAACGCTATCAAGATGGCGAAACGTTGGATGACTTATTACCAGAAGCTTTCGCCGTTGCTCGTGAAGGCGCTAAGCGGGTAT
The DNA here is from genome assembly GCF_001435975.1 of Secundilactobacillus collinoides DSM 20515 = JCM 1123. Lineage (GTDB taxonomy): Bacteria > Bacillota > Bacilli > Lactobacillales > Lactobacillaceae > Secundilactobacillus > Secundilactobacillus collinoides. The sequence goes on along the minus strand of NZ_AYYR01000053.1, from coordinate 58,975 downwards.
TAGGCCTCTATCCATTCCACGTGCAAGTCATGGGTGGAATCGTTCTTCATGAAGGTAACATTGCCGAAATGAAGACTGGTGAAGGAAAGACCTTAACCGCAACCATGCCCGTTTACCTGAATGCCATTTCCGGTAAAGGCGTTCACGTTGTTACGGTTAACGAATACCTATCTTCACGTGATGCCACTGAAATGGGTGAACTCTACAAATGGTTAGGTCTGACAGTTGGGCTGAACCTGACTGAAATGTCACCCGAAGAAAAGCGGGACGCCTATAATTGTGACATCACCTATTCAACCAACTCAGAAATTGGGTTTGATTACCTGCGTGATAACATGGTCGTCTATAAGGAAGATATGGTTCAACGACCATTAAACTTTGCCATTGTCGACGAAGTGGACTCCATTCTGATCGATGAGGCCCGGACACCGCTGATCATTTCTGGCCAATCAGAAGGTACTTCACAGCTCTACATTCGAACTGACCGGTTTGCAAAGACCCTTCATGAAGATGACGATTTCAAGATCGACTTGGAATCAAAGAGTGTTGCGCTGACTGAACAAGGTATCGAGAAGGCTGAAAAATACTTCAACTTGGATAACCTGTACGACACGGACAACACTGCCCTGACCCACCACATGGATCAGGCGTTGCGTGCCAACTTTATCATGTTGCGTGATAAGGATTACGTGGTTGATGATGGCGAAGTTAAAATTGTTGATTCCTTTACTGGCCGGGTGATGGAAGGCCGTCGTTATTCTGATGGCTTGCACCAAGCTATTGAAGCCAAAGAAGGCGTGGACATTCAAGAAGAGTCAAAGACCATGGCGAACATTACGTATCAAAATATGTTCCGGATGTACCAAAAACTTGCCGGGATGACCGGGACCGCTCGGACAGAAATTGAAGAATTCCGGGAAATTTACAACATGGAAGTTATTTCAGTGCCAACCAACAAACCCGTTGTGCGGATTGACGAACCTGACGTGCTGTACCCAACGTTGAAGTCAAAATTCGACGCTGTTGTTAACCGTATTCGTGAGCTTAACGAAAAGGGTCAACCCATCTTAATTGGGACGGTTGCCGTTGAAACGTCTGAATATTTGTCTGACCAGCTTGATCAGGCGGGTATCGACCACGTTGTTTTGAACGCCAAGAACCACGCCAAAGAAGCCGACATCATTATGAACGCCGGCCAACGCGGCGCCGTTACGATTGCCACCAACATGGCTGGTCGTGGGACTGATATTAAGCTTGGACCTGGTGTCCGTGAGCTTGGCGGTCTCGTTGTTTTGGGGACTGAACGACATGAATCACGACGGATCGATAACCAGCTTCGTGGCCGTTCCGGCCGTCAAGGTGACCCTGGTTTGACCCAGTTCTACCTGTCACTTGAAGATGATCTGATGCGGCGTTTTGGGACTGACCGGGTCAAGGCGTTCTTGGAACACATGAACGTGGAAGGCGAAGATGCAGTTATCAAGAGCCGAATGATCAGTCGTCAGGTTGAGTCTGCGCAGAAACGTGTTGAAGGGAACAACTATGATTCCCGGAAGAACGTTTTACAGTATGATGACGTAATGCGGGCACAACGTGAAGTTATTTACGGCCAGCGTCAGCAAGTCATCGACGAAACGGATTCCTTGAAGTGGGTCATGATGCCAATGTTCCAGCGGACGATTGACCGGGTCGTTAACCTGCATACACAGGGTGAAGACAAGGATTGGGACTTAAGCACGGTTCTCGATTTCGCCATTTCTGCTTTGGTCAGTCCTGATAAGATCAAGTTAGATGATCTGAAGGGTAAGACGGCCGATGAGATCAAGGCGTTCTTGATGAGCTTAGCTGAAGGTGTCTACGAAGAAAAGAAGCAACAACTTTACGATCCGGCACAGATGCTGGAATTCGAAAAGGTTGTTATTTTACGGGTGGTCGACGCACACTGGACCGATCATATTGATGTCATGGACCAATTACGTACTTCAATTGGACTGCGTGGTTATGGCCAATTGAACCCACTGGTTGAATACCAACAAGATGGGTACCGGATGTTTGAAGAAATGATTGCCGACATCGATTATGATGGTACACGGCTGTTCATGAAGTCAGAAATTCGTCAAAATATTACCCGTGAATAAGACGACAGACTAAACAAGAAGGGGTTGGGCAGGTTGAACAAGGCCGCCAACCTCTTTTATTGAATAATGGAGTGACAACACATGGAAATCAGCGACATTAAACGCGAATTAAAAGCCATGGCAGACGAGATTGCCGGCTTTGGGAGGTCGCTTTGACTTAGATGCCCTCAATGAGAGTATCTCGATCAATGAATCAAAGATGGCCGAACCCGGCTTCTGGGACAACCAAGCGGCTGCTCAAAAATTAATTGATGAAAATAATCAACTTAAGAGCAAGGTGGATGCGTACCATGATCTGACGGATCAGCTGGAGAACATCCAGGTAGCCATTGAGTTATTAGAAGATGAAGCCACCCCAGATCCGGATATGAAGGCGGAGCTTGATGAGAGCTTTAAAAAGTTGCAGCACGATCAGCAGCAATATCGTTTAGGCTTATTGTTAAACGGACCATACGACCATAACAATGCCATTCTGGAAATTCATCCGGGCGCAGGCGGCACTGAATCTCAAGATTGGGGTTCTATGCTGTTGCGGATGTATACGCGCTGGGGCGAACAACACGGATTCAAGGTCGAGACACTGGACTATCAAGCTGGTGACGTTGCCGGTATTAACAGCGTTACGTTGCTGATTTCCGGTCATAATGCCTATGGGTATTTGAGGTCAGAAAAGGGCGTTCATCGACTGGTACGAATCTCACCATTTGATTCGGCAGGTCGTCGGCACACGTCATTTGCATCCGTGGATGTGTTGCCGGAACTTGACGACTCGGTCAATATTGATATCAATCCGGCAGATTTAAAAGTCGATGTGTATCGGGCTAGCGGAGCCGGCGGGCAACACGTCAACAAAACCTCCTCCGCTGTTCGAATCACCCACCTGCCTACCGGCATCGTGGTGGCCAGCCAAGCCCAGCGGTCGCAGCTCCAAAACCGGCAAACGGCATTGGGCATGTTGCGGGCAAAGTTGTACGAACGTGAAGAAGAGAAAAAAGCCAAGGAAAAAGCGGCGCTGGAAGGCGACCAAATGGACATTGGCTGGGGCTCACAAATTCGGTCATACGTCTTCCATCCCTATACGATGGTCAAGGATCACCGAACCAACTATGAGACTGGAAATGGACAGGCTGTGATGGATGGAGATCTGGATCCGTTTATTAATGCTTATTTGCAGTATCAGTTGGAAAAGGATAACCCGAGGTAGAGCATTAAGGAAAGCGTTTGGGGGTGTAGGGAAACTCAAGCCTAACCACTGCCACTGCTTGGAAACCTGCTTTCGGTTTAAGAGCACCAACCCACAAATATAAACATGTGTGTAATAAACTAGCCTTTAATAATAGCCAATCAGAAAAACACTCCCGCAATTTTCGTCGCTGATAGACGTTTTTGCGGGAGTGTTTTTTATCTGTATCCATTCTGGTGGGTATTGTTTGGTTGGTTGCTCGAAGTATTCTACAAGATTTCAATGATGAAGTGGTTTTGCTAATTTAACTTGTGAAGATTCGTCAACTATCCCGCTTTTTAAAACAATAGTCGAAACGTGTTCCAGGAAGCAGGGGGCTACCGCGTAAGGGTCTTCCGGCACAAATTTCAAGCCCGGAAATTTCTGCCGGAAGACCCTTACACTCCGCCCCCAAACGCCTCCTTCCACACTCTGCGTGGCTCGTGAACTTAAGCTAATTCGTCAACTATCCCGCTTTTTAAATCAATAGTCGAAACGTGTTCCAGGAGGCTGAGGGCTACCACGCAAGGCAACTCTGGCACAAAGCCAGAACCCGGGCTTTCTGCCAGAGTTGCCTTGCGCTCCGCCCTCAAAACGCCTCCTTCCACACTCTGCAGACTATTTCAACATAGCAAGAACATCAGCTATCCCGCACTTAATATCAATAGTCGAAACGTGTTCCAGGAAGCAGGGGACTACCGCGTAAGAGCCTTCCGGCACAAATTTCAAGCCCAGAAATTTCTGCCGAAAGGCTCTTACACTCCGCCCCCCAAACGCTTCCTTCCACACTCTGCACTTGGTTCCCCCTCAATTTACTGGTATCATGATGTGGTATAGGCAATAACATAACTTAAATAAAATGTAGGTGTGGTCAGTGATGAGGATAATTTTACTAGTCTTGACCCTAGTTGCCCAGCCCGTTTGGTGGCTTGGGTTGATTCGGGAGTGGTTTACGGCGGATCGGCGGCTTACCGCTGAACGTCGGTTTTTTGGGAGCGCAGTTTATCAGGATAAGTTTGAAGTGCGGCACTTTGTTTTACTCAGTTTGAGTTACGGTGTTTTAGCGTCTGTTATTTCAGTCGTTTTAGGCATTACGATTCCGCTGAGCTGGGCTTTGGGTTACGTGGTCTTGAGCGCAATTGCAGTGTTAATAGGTCCGGCGGCGGGGGTGCCGGTCACGGTGATGACACTTGCGGTTTTGATTTATCAAGTCTTTGATCCGGTCAAACATTTTTCAGGAATTAGCGGCACGTTGCGAGATGCGGGTATTCGCACTGCAAGTACCCCGATGATTGGATTATTAGCAGTGATGGTCATGAGCCTGTTCATTGGCGGCCTGTGGTTGCGCCGAATCGGTGGTCGCTTTGAGGCACCGCGCATTTACGCGCAACGGCGTGGTAAACTGATTGCGGGTTACCGTTTTAATGAATTATTGGTCGTCCCGATGCTGGTTCTAGTACCCGGTAACTGGTTTACCAGCCACTTTGCGTTTTGGCCGGTCTTAACTATCAATCACCAGTCAGTGACTTTTCTGTTTTTACCGTTGCTGATAGGGTTACGGATGACTATTTTTAAACAGATGCAGCGCGTTGCCATTGGTCGGTTGGCCAAATGGGTGCTCATGTTAAGCGGTTTGGGCGTTTTAATGCTGATTCTAACTTACTTTTACCCAGCAGCCTTTTTACCGGCAATCGTCGGTCTTTATCTGTTTTATTTACTGCTCATCGTTTGGACACGGTGGCACGACCGGCACCAGTCCTTCTGGTTTTCTAAAGTGGATCGGGGTGTGCGGGTGCTTGGCATAAAACCTGAGACGCCAGCAGCTAAAATGGAAATTGACACAGGTGACATCATTATTGAATGCAACCACGAGTCAGTAAACTCTGAAACAGAATTTTACGAAGCACTGTTAAGTAATTCAACGTATTGTCATCTGCGACTGCAAACGCCAAATGGGGATTTGAAAGTTACCGAAACCGCTATTTTTGCTGGGTCGCCACATGAAATCGGTATCGTTGTTTTTCGAGATAAGACTTATTAGAATAGATATGTAGTGTCGATTCAAAAACTGATTTTTTAGGAATTTCGCCTAGGAGGGCCCTTATGCAGAAAATTTTAGTTGTTGATGATGAACCGGCAATTGTGACGTTGCTCAGTTATAATTTGACGCAAGCAAACTACGACGTTGAATCCGCGACGAACGGAAACGATGCTTTGGCACTGGCGACCAGTCAATCCTTTGATGCAATCCTGCTTGACTTAATGTTGCCAGGAATGGATGGCGTTGAAGTCACTCGCAAACTGCGTCAGGAACGGATTGCAACGCCAATTATCATGATTACGGCTAAGACAGATGAATTTGATAAAGTTTTTGGATTAGAAATTGGGGCCGATGATTACATTACGAAACCGTTCAGCCCCCGAGAGGTCGTTGCTAGGCTTAAGGCAGTACTGCGCCGTTATCAAAATGTGCCTGATGATCAAGCCGCCAATTTGTCCTCTGAAATGATTAAAATTGGTGACATTGTCATCGATCAATCCAAGGTGACCGTTCGCCGCCGCGGTGAACGGATCCAACTCACCCCTAAAGAGTATGAGCTCTTGCTGTACTTGGCAAAGCGGCCCCATCAAGTACTTAAACGTGATCAACTGCTTGAAGGGGTTTGGGGGTTTGATTACGCTGGGCAAACTAGAATGGTGGATGTGCATATGTCACACTTGCGGGACAAGCTGGAACCGGATCCGAAAAATCCCATCTATATCCAAACGGTGCGTGGTTTTGGTTATCGGTTAGAGGCACCTAACAATGATTAAGCGCATTTCAGCAGCCTATGCTATTTTTCTAGGCAGCGATTTGATTATCAGCTGGTTCATTATCGGTATGGTCCTTCGTGAACACTTAACGTGGCATGAGTGGGGCCAAATATTAGCAATCAACCTTGTGATTGCCCTTATCGAAATGGTTGGTGCAGTCCGGATATTGCACGTGCGAGAACTAAAAATTACCGCCATGACGCGCAAGGTTCAGGGGATGCTCCGAAACGAAGAACCGGCACATATTTTATTGAAAAAAACGGATGAGTACTACGCGCTGACGATGGCCATTAATCAGTTACAAACGCACCAGCAGAAGTTACTCCGGGCAAAAGCGCAACAGGGCGAAGAATTGAAGCTCCTATTATCTTACTTGCCGATTGGTGTCATGGTGATCGATAACTATCGAAAAGTTGAATTGGCGAACCCGGCAATGGCAGAACTGTTGCAAACGCCAATCAGCAGCCATCGTCACCCGTTTGTCCAAGACATTCAACAATTTGAATTGGTGGCGTTGATCAACAAAGTTTTTGAAGATAAGACTACGCGCCGGCAGGTCATTACATTACCGGGCATGCCCACTGAGAAACGGGTGGAGGCCACAGTCGTTTACACGTCGACTAGTGAAGATTTCTTTCAGATTCTCGTGTTGCTGTATGATATTACGGAAATTTCGACCGTCGAACAAATGCAAATGGATTTCTTAACAAATGCATCGCATGAATTGAAGACACCCGTGACAGCCATTAACGGGTTTGCTGAAACGTTATTGGCAGGTGCCAAAAATGATCCGGCAACACTGGACCAATTTTTGAATATTATTCAACAAGAAAGCCAGCAGCTTTCTGAATTGGTTCAGGATATTTTGTCATTATCGCGCATTGAATCTCAGTCAGTGACCCAGCACGACTTAACTTCAGTCAACCTGGCCGATTTAGTTGACGACCAGTTAGCGGTCCTGCAGCAACTTGCTGGCGTTAAACAAGTGACGTTGCACAATGAGGTTCCCGCTGACAGTCAAGTCACAACCGATCAGAAAAAAATGGTCGAAGTGCTAAAAAATTTGTTGTCCAACGCGATTAAATACAATCAGGATGCGGGCCAAGTTGTGGTGACTTTTGAGCAGTCGGCCACTAGTTGGCAGCTCCACGTTAAGGATTCTGGGATCGGCATTAGTCAAGAGGACCAGAGCCGCATCTTCCAACGTTTCTACCGTGCGGATGATTCAAGAACCAAGCAGGTCGTTAGCGGTACTGGACTTGGCTTAGCCATCGTAGCGGAGCTGGTCGCTGCGATGAATGGTCAGATCAGTGTGAAGAGTCAAAGAGGTGTTGGGAGCACCTTCACCATTGAGATGCCGAATAATGGGTCAAAATAGTGGCCGATGGTGACTGCGTACTGGGATCACCCAGATAAAAAAATTAAAGCAAATAACCGTTTTACATGCTGTCATTGAGCCCCGATTCAGGCGCCTCAATGGTGGCATTTTTTTGGCGACGAATTTGCAGTGTTTTGCTTGATGGTAAAGCACAGGTTACGAAAGAGTTTCTGAATTTGGTTTTATTTCTTTAGCAGATGAAGGATTCAAAAATGGAATTTATTGGCAAAAATACCGCTATAACAGTGCTTTCAGCAATAGTATGCTCACTACTTCTCAAAAATCTTTACACAACCTTTACATAGATATGTAGTAGACATTTACAAAGTGCCGATATACTTAATCTTGAATGAAAGAAAGAGCGGGAGGTCGCGGAGATGAAAAAACGGTGGCTAGCAGGGTTACTGGTTGTCATTTTGATCGTATTAGGCGTTGTTGGGTACCAGAATCGCCAGGTCACTAAAGCCGATATGTCCATTACTGCAGTGGGATCAACTGCTTTGCAACCACTGGTGGAAGCGGCCGGTGAAGACTATAGCGGTACCCAGCTTGGAAGTTTTATTAACGTTCAAGGTGGCGGTTCAGGTACTGGTTTGAGTCAGGTCCAAGAAGGCGCCGTTGAAATCGGTAACTCCGATGTATATGCAGAGGAACAAAAGGGGATCAATGCCGCTAAACTGGTGGACCACAAAGTCGCCGTAGTCGGTATCACGCCAATCGTCAATAAAGAAAATGGAATCAAAAATTTAACAACAAAACAACTGATTGCCATTTTTACCGGTAAAGTCACCAACTGGCGACAGGTCGGCGGCCACAATCAGAAAATCGTGATCATCAACCGTGCACAGGGAAGCGGTACGCGGGCCACGTTTGAAAAATGGGCGCTGAACGGGCATCAAAGTGAACCTGCGCAGGAGCAGGATTCGTCAGGTATGGTTCGGCAAATTGTCGGCACGACTCCAGGCGCAATCAGCTACGTTGGGTTCTCTTACGTCAATAAGACGGTGCAAGCGGTGAACATCAACAACGTTGCCCCAACCGACAAGAACGTTGAAACGAATAAATGGCCGGTTTGGTCTTATGAACACATGTATACTCAAAAAAATGCCAATCAACTGACTCGGCGATTTATTAAATACGTTCAATCCAGCAAAATACAACATACGCTGGTGCGCCAATTAGGCTACATCAGTATGGATCAAATGGACGTCACAAGAACTGTTCAGGGACATGTGCGGAAAGTAGAGGGAAGCCATGAATAAGCAGTTAGCAGAACAGTTACGAAAACGGTCAAAAGCCGCGTGGCTGGAACGCATCGGAAAAATTGTCAGTTTTTCGGCACTGGCTTTGATTACGCTGACCGTTTTTGCCATTATTATTTTCGTGGCATCTAAGGGGTTGGCAACGTTCTTTGATAACCACGTGAATTTTTGGAATTTCTTAACGGGCAAGAATTGGAACCCGACAATTACAGATAAAAGTGGTCAGCCAGAGGTCGGCGCCTTGCCAATGATCACCGGCTCGTTTGTGGTCACACTCCTGTCAGCGTTGTTGGCCACACCGTTTGCCATTGGAACAGCCATCTTTATGACGGAAATTTCACCTAGACGCGGGGCACGGATCCTTCAACCCGTCACTGAACTATTAGTTGGGATACCCTCCGTTGTTTATGGCTTTATTGGTCTTACGGTGGTCGTACCAGTTATTCGGACGATCTTTGGGGGCAGCGGTTTTGGGATATTGGCAGGAACCTTTGTCCTGTTTGTAATGATTTTGCCAACGGTCACGTCAATGAGTGTCGACGCTTTAAAAACGGTTCCCAGATATTATCGCGAGGCTGCCTTAGCCTTAGGCGCGACCCGCTGGCAGACGATTTACAAAGTCATTCTGCGGGCTGCAACACCCGGCCTTCTAACCGCCATTGTTTTTGGGATGGCGCGTGCGTTCGGCGAAGCGCTCGCCGTTCAAATGGTGATCGGTAATGCAGCTTTGATGCCAAGTAGCTTAGTGTCACCATCTTCGACCCTGACGTCAGTGCTAACAACGGGCATCGGCAACACGGTCATGGGGTCACTGGACAACAACGCACTTTGGTCGTTGGCACTGGTACTGCTGGTAATGTCACTGATTTTCAACCTCATTGTCCGCTTGATAGGCCGGAAGGGAGCGATGCATAAATGAATCCGAAAACCGCAAACAAAATTGCCACGGGTGTCCTTTATGGTACCGCTGGAACGATTGTTTTAATATTGGCCGCTTTATTGGGTTACATCATCGTGACCGGTCTGCCGCATATCAGCTGGCATTTTCTTACGTCGCCCTCCAAGGCTTTTACAGCTGGCGGCGGGATCGGCATTCAATTGTTTAACTCTTTTTACCTATTAGTATTAACGTTGTTGATTTCGTTTCCAATCGCGTTGGGGGCTGGCATTTATCTGAACGAATACGCGCCCAAAAACGCACTCACGAGTCTGATTCGAACAGCTATCGAAATTCTGAGTTCATTACCATCCGTTGTTGTCGGGTTGTTCGGATTTTTGATCTTCGTTGTTCAGTTTGGTTTCGGATTTTCGATTCTGTCCGGAGCGTTTTCACTGACTTTCTTCAACCTACCGTTGCTGACGAGAAGTATTGAAGAGGCACTTGCAGCAGTGCCGGAGACACAACGAGAAGGTGGGCTTGCGCTGGGCCTTTCACGCTGGGAAACGGTGATTTATATCATTTTACCAGCAGCTTTGCCAAGCATTTTGACTGGGGTTATTCTCAGCGCGGGCCGAATTTTTGGGGAAGCCGCTGCCTTGATTTACACAGCGGGTCAAAGCGCTCCTGCACTGGACTTTGCAAACTGGAACCCGTTTGACATCAGCAGCCCGCTCAATCCGATGCGGCCGGCAGAAACGTTAGCGGTCCATATTTGGAAAATTAATTCTGAGGGCATTATGCCGGATGCGAAAGCTGTCTCATCGGGGGCATCAGCAGTGCTTGTCATTGCTGTGCTTCTATTCAACCTATCTGCGCGTTACATTGGTCGACGGTTGTTTAAAAAATTAACTGCGGCTGATTAAAGCCGAGTATTGTTAGCAACGTATTTCACACTGCAGAAAGCGGGGAACCTAAATTGTTCATTAATCCAACAAGTCAACATCAGCATAACGATAATACGGCGTGGCTTGACCGCAATATTGTGGCACCGGCAGCAACCGCTGAAACACCCGTTGTGCTGGAAACTAAGGGGATGCACGTTTATTATGGCGGCAATGAAGCTTTGTACGAGGGCGACCTGCAGTTTTTGGAACATCAAATTACGGCACTTATCGGCCCCAGTGGTTCGGGAAAATCAACTTTTCTGCGTTCGCTGAACCGGATGAACGACAATGTGGCGAAGGTCACGGGTCAGATTCTCTATCGCGGCGTGGATGTCAACCAGCCCGACATTGATGTTTATGAAATGCGGCGACGCATCGGAATGGTGTTTCAACGACCTAATCCGTTTGCAAAATCAATCTACGAAAATATTGTTTTTGCGCTGCGACGTCGGGGCATGACTGATAAGAAGCAGCTTGACGAGATCGTGGAGACCAGTCTTAAACAGGCGGCCATTTGGGAAGAAGTCAAGGATAAACTCGATCAAAGCGCCCTTGCATTGTCCGGAGGCCAACAGCAGCGGTTGTGTATCGCGCGGGCACTGGCGGTAAAGCCGGATATTTTACTGCTGGACGAACCGGCTAGTGCATTGGATCCGGTATCAACCAGTCAGTTGGAAAATACGTTACTCAAGTTGAAGGCGTCCTATACCATCATCATAGTCACCCATAACATGCAGCAGGCGGCACGAATTAGCGATTACACCGCATTCTTCAACTTAGGCCGGGTGCTTGAATATGATGAGACGTCAAGAATTTTCACCTCGCCAAAGGTACAGTTGACGAATAACTACGTTGCCGGCGATTTCGGATAGGGGGCTACACAAGTGACAGCATTAATTTCAACTCAGGGTCTGCACGTCTATTATGGTAACAATGAAGCCTTGAAGGGTATTACTTTGGATTTTCCAGCAAAGGGGATTACAGCCCTGATCGGCCCTTCAGGCTCAAGCAAATCCACTTATTTGCGGACGCTGAACCGGATGAATGATTTGATTCCAAACGTGACGATTACGGGTAAAGTCACCTTTAAGGGTCAGGACATTTATGCGCCCCAAACCGACATGGTAAATTTACGCAAACAGATCGGCATGGTGTTCCAGCAACCCAACCCATTCCCGTTTTCAATTTATGACAACGTGGCGTTCGGTGTAAAAATTGCCGGTAAAACCAGCAAGGAAGAAATGGATCAGATTGTCGAAACGAGTTTGCAGGAAGCAGCGGTTTGGGACGAGGTCAAGGATCACCTGCATGAGAGTGCGCTGTCGTTATCTGGCGGCCAGCAACAGCGGGTCTGCATTGCCCGGGTGCTTGCCGTGTCACCGGAAATTATTTTGTTAGATGAGCCAACAAGCGCCCTTGACCCAATTTCCAGTAGTCAAATCGAAGCAACTTTGCTAAAATTAAGAACCAACTACACGATTATTACCGTGACCCACAACCTCCAGCAGGCATCTCGTATTGCTGACAGAACCGTTTTTTTCATGAACGGGGAAGTGGTGGAAGCTGACGACACAAAGCGAATCTTTATGAACCCAGCCAAGAAGGCAACCGAGGATTATATTAGCGGCCGATTCGGCTAGCGGAGGAGGCATACGATATGCGACGACTTTTTGATGATGAATTAGATGAGCTGGATAATGGCTTTACCGAAATGGGGGTCCTGGTTAGCCACACGGTTCAAAAAGCCGTGGCGGCCTTTATCAACCACGACCGGGAAGCGGCCCAGCAAATTATTGCTGAGGATCACCAGATTAACGACCGAGAGATTGACTTGGAATCAAAATCCTTTGAAATGATTGCGCTGTACCAGCCAGTGACGACTGATCTGCGGGAAGTAGTCACAATATTAAAGGCTGTGTCAGATCTGGAACGCGCTGGCGACCACGCCCGTAATATTGCCCACGCAACCATTGAAGTGAAGGGCCAGCACCGGTCCCCAGAAGTGGAGAGCCAACTGGCAACCATGGGCGAGCAGACCACGGAAATTGTGAAACAGGCCATTCAAGCCTATGTCAATAAGGATGAACAAGCTGCCCGTGATCTAGTGGCAATCAACAACCAGCTTGCAGCCATTAACGAGCGGCTATTGCGCGAGGTCTATAATCAGGCACAGGCCGATAGCAATGTGATTCTTGCAGCAATGAAGTATAGCGCTGTGGCAGCGGATTTGTTACGGATTGCCGACTACATGATCAACGTTGGCGAATGGATCGTCTACCTTAAGACGGGTCAGATTGTTGAATTGAAGTTGATGCAAAATAACGATTAAACCGGTGACAAGACTTTTGACAAGACCCTGAACCGATTATTTGGCGAGTCGAATTGCCATCCACAACAACGTGGACGCCTGAACATTGTTAACAACAATGAACCAAGTTTGCCTAGACTGATTAACAGTTTTGTCAGTAAACAGTCATGGCAGCAAATTATTACCAAAAATTAAATCATTCATCGGGGTTGGAAGCTTGATTTCAGCCCTTTTTTTCTCTATTCTGGTAACAGAAAGTTTCTGTATGACCCATTTTAGAAATGAGGTGGACAAATGAGTCAACGTCGACGTTTAACACGGTCGTCCAATAAAATTATCAGCGGGGTGCTTGGCGGGATCGCTGAGTACTTCGGTTTTAGTGCAACCATTTTACGGGTGGTTTTTGTCATTCTAACGATTTACCCTGGACATATTTTGTTTGGGTTACTGGTGTACCTGCTGTTGATGACCCTGATTCCCCGCGACACGGATCATCATGGTTCGAACCAGCCCCATAACCCGTTCAGCGGTTTTGGCGGCGGTTCTGGTAAACAACCGCGCAAGACACTTCACGATGTATCTGAAGAAGATTCTGATGAAAGATGAGTGGTGGTAGATGAAATTTTGGGTACGTATACTCGTGAACGCTGTTTTATTTGTCGCCTTAGCCGGCTTCTTTCACAGTAGTTTTTACGTTGCCAGTATCTGGGTGGCGTTGCTGGCAAGCGTCGTTTTGGCGATACTGAACGCAGCGGTCAAACCATTTTTGATCCTGTTGTCACTGCCAATCAATATTGTGACCCTTGGGCTGTTCAGTATTGTGATTAATGGCTTTCTCTTACAGCTGACCGCTTTTTTTGTCGGCAGTAATTTTCACTTTTCCTCGTTTGGCATGTCAATGCTGATCGCGGTCATCATGTCGCTCTGTAACGCCATTATCTCCAGTTACTTTGGCGGCCGGTCAAGTGATTAATGTAAGAGCTATCATAAAAGGGGTTATAAGTGATAAACTAGACTCAATAGTGTGACAAGGAGGGATTCAAATGGCAGATAGCGTGACGGTTGCTGATCTGGTCGACAACATTCGGCTGGACGTGCTGTACGGCGAGAATTTGCTGGCCGACCGCAAGATAACTACCAGCGACATTTCACGGCCCGGCCTGGAACTAACGGGGTATTTTAACTATTATCCAGCCAAACGGGTCCAGTTACTCGGGATTACGGAAACGTCCTTTGCGAAGGGCATGACAAGTGAAACATTATTACAGGTCATGCGTCAGATGTGTCAACCAGAGACACCGGCGTTTGTGATTTCGACGCAGCTTGAACCGCCGGAAGAGTTGCTGCAAGCAGCCCAGGAAGCTAAGATTCCGGTGCTGGGGACGAAAATGACGACTTCTCGTGTTCTGAGCAACATGACCAACTACCTTGAAGGCCAATTGGCCGAACGCCAGTCCCTGCATGGGGTTCTGGTGGATATTTACGGGGTCGGCGTTTTAATTACCGGCGACTCAGGTGTCGGCAAAAGTGAAACTGCGTTGGAACTCGTTAAACGGGGCCACCGGTTGATTGCCGATGACCGGGTCGAAGTTTACCAGCAAGATGAACAGACGTTAGTGGGTCAAGCACCCGCAATTTTAGCGCACCTGTTGGAAATTCGCGGCATCGGAATTATTGATGTGATGAATCTATTTGGTGCCGGCGCGGTCCGCAGTGAGACCGATATTGACCTCATTGTGCACCTGGAGTCCTGGTCTCCCGAAAAGCGGTTCGATCGGTTGGGCAACGGTGATGAGACTCAGAAGATTTTTGACGTCATCGTGCCAAAAATTTCCGTTCCCGTTAAAACTGGGCGGAACCTTGCCATCATCATTGAAGCTGCATCCATGAACTTTAGAGCCCGTTCCATGGGTTACGATGCGACGAAGGTGTTTGATGATAATCTGAACCGGTTAATCAAACAAAATTCAAAAAATAACAAGTGAGGGGTGGAACCTTGAGGGGAATGTTAGCTGCACTTAATCCAATCGCCTTTCATTTAGGCCCCATTCAGGTGCATTGGTACGGCATTTTCATCGCGAGTGCGGTTGTGATCGCAGTCACCCTGGCTGTGCGTGAAGGAAGACGTCGGGGCATCGATCCCGACGATATTTATGACATGATCCTGTGGGCACTGCCCGCTTCGATCATCGCGGCGCGGCTTTACTACGTCGGCTTTGAGTGGTCCTATTACTCACAGCATTTGAACGAAATAATTGCGGTCTGGGACGGCGGAATAGCCGTTTACGGGTCGTTGATCGGGGCAGGTCTGGTGGTCTACTTCTTCTGTCGATCGCGGTTTATCCCGGTTTGGCTGATGTTGGATGTGGCTGCACCGACCGTCATTATGGCGCAAGGAATCGGCCGCTGGGGCAACTTTATGAATCAGGAAGCCTTTGGTCAAGTGACCAGTTTGAGTTTCTTGCAAGGGTTGCATTTACCTCATTGGTTGATCTCCCAAATGTTCATCAGCGGCGCATACCGCCAGCCCACATATTTATATGAATCAGTATGGGACATTTTAGGATTCATCTTCCTGATGTCTCTGCGGCATCAAAAAGGGTGGTTCAAGCAGGGTGAAGTCTTCTTGGGCTACGTGATGTGGTACTCGTTTGGCCGGTTCTTCACTGAAGGCATGCGGACAGATAGTCTCATGCTGTTTGGCAACATTCGAGTGTCGCAGTTGTTATCAGTCATTTTGTTTATTGGTGCCATCGTTATTATCATTTACCGGCGACGGTTGGGCAATCAAGTGCCCATGTATCTTGACGGTAATCCATTTCGCAAAAAAGCCCAAGTGGCAAAAAAATAAGGAGTAATCACTATGTCTGAAAAAATTGCAGTTTTAGGTGCGGGGTCTTGGGGCAGTATTTTAGCAAACTTACTCGATGAAAACGGCAACCAGGTTTCTCTGTGGTCGTACAACCCAAAGCAGGTTGAAGAACTCAACACCAAGCACACCAACACCCACTACATTAAAGACTTTACCTATTCCGAAACTTTGATTGCTTACGCGGATCTTAAAGAAGCATTGACTGATGCAACCACGATCCTGTTTGTCGTCCCAACTAAGGCGGTTCGTTCTGTTGCAGGCCAAGTGAAGGCCGTTTTAGCAGAAACACATGCTAAGCCAGCATTGATTCATGCCAGCAAGGGAATCGAACAGGACACCTACAAACGGGTTTCCGAAATTTTAGCAGAAGAAATCCCGGCCGAAAACCGCAGTTCGATCACGGTGCTTTCTGGACCGAGTCATGCGGAGGACGTTGCAAAACGGGATATCACGTTGATTACAGCTGCCAGCACCGACTTAGACGCTGCTAAACACGTACAGAACCTATTCATGAATCACTATTTCCGGGTCTACACGAACAGTGATGTGATTGGCGTGGAAATTGCGGCGGCGTTGAAGAACATCATTGCGTTAGGTACCGGTGCTTTACACGGGCTGGGCTACGGCGACAACGCTAAGGCTGCGTTGATGACGCGGGGATTAGCTGAAGTATCCCGGTTAGGCGGTTCTTTTGGTGCCAACCCGCAAACCTTTATGGGCCTCGCCGGTGTCGGTGACATTATCGTTACTGGGACCAGCTCTAACTCACGAAACTGGCGCGCTGGCGATCAACTTGGTAAGGGCAAGTCCCTAGACGAAGTTATCAAAAACATGGGCATGGTCATTGAAGGGGTTGCCACGACAAAGGCGGCGTATGAATTAGCTAAACAACGCGGCGTTGATATGCCGATCACCGAGGCCATCTACCAAGTCCTGTATGAAGGTAAGGAGATTCGTCAAGCCATCTCCGACCTGATGCAACGTGAAGGGCGTTCTGAATTTTAGTGATAGAAACAAACTACTAGACATTTTTACTGATTTATAGTAAGTTAGTCAAAGATTTTATTTGCCAGCTCGTATCGTTGGCTAAGAGAGAAGGAAAACGTATGGCAAAACAGTATGATGTGATCGTTGTTGGGGCTGGCCCTGGCGGCATGACGAGTGCTCTCTATGCATCCCGGGCTAACTTGTCAGTGCTTTTACTCGACCGTGGGATCTATGGCGGCCAAATGAACAACACGGCCGCTATCGAAAACTACCCTGGGTTTTCATCAGTTCTTGGCCCAGATTTAGCTAAGGATATGTACGATGGTGCCACGCAATTTGGTGCTGAATATGCTTACGGCAACGTTCAGGGTATTGAAGACAAGGGCGCCGTTAAGGTCGTCACGACCGACACTGAGACCTATGAGGCTAAGGCAGTTGTGCTCGCTATGGGGTCTGAATACCGGAAACTCGGTGTACCCGGCGAAGAAGAATACGGTGGCCGGGGTGTGTCCTACTGTGCAGTCTGCGATGGTGCGTTCTTTAAGAACCGCGAAGTCATCGTGGTCGGCGGTGGTGATTCCGCCATTGAAGAGGGCCTTTATTTGACCCAGCTGGCTTCAAAAGTGACCGTTATTCATCGGCGCGACCAATTACGGGCTCAAAAGATCATTCAAGATCGGGCCTTTGCTAATGACAAAATGAACTTTGTTTGGAACAGCAACGTCACCGAAGTGTTAGGTGATGATCAAAAAGTCACCGGTGTTAAGGTGGTCAACAACCAAACAAATGAAGAAACAGTTATCGATGCCAGTGGCGTCTTCATCTATGTTGGTATTCTGCCTAAGACGGAAGAAATTGCCAGCTTAGGTGTTACTGACGCAGATGGCTGGATCGCAACCAACGACAAGATGGAAACTAAGGTTCCCGGAATCTTCGCCATCGGCGATGTCCGCGCCAAGGATCTTCGTCAAATTACTACCGCTGTTGGCGATGGCGGTGTTGCGGGACAACAAGTGTTCAAGTACATTGAATCACTCAGCGACACAGGTGTTAAAGCATAAAAAAGATAAGTCCACACCGGGTGAGGTGTGGACTTTTTTTGTCCTGATACAGGTCATTTTCTTCAGTGACTTTGGGCCGTGTCGTTATTGAGGGCGCTCCGCTATCTAACAACAGACCCTTTATTTGGTTTTTTGCGCATTCGGGAGCTGGTTTCGTTGACTGACACCCACATTACACTAGCGTTATTCGGTCGTTCAGTAGTGACAGTTAATCAGTGCAGAACATTGATTGTTTGCTCACCACCTGTTCGGGCACTATAATATGAAGATAAAGAAAAGTGAAACGAGGTATTCTAATGGCATCTCAGTTAGCAACATCATTAAATCAGCAGGTGGCTTATCAAGTTCGCGTTTTGACCCACGAAGACGATGACCAAATATACGCACTTCAAAAGGCAAATCAAGCGTTCTTTAGTTTGTTCATGGATCATCATTTGACTCAAAAAGAGGCCGTTGCTGATTTGGACAACGTGGCGACCCAAGCAAAGCAGGAACAAAAACACTACCTTGGTTTTTTTGACGGTGATACACTGATTGCGAGCTTGGATTTGACCATTGATTATCCAGGACCCAAAATCGTGTGGGTCGGGCAGTATTTGACGGATGAAGCAGTGTTGACAGACGCGCAGAAGACAGACTTGCTCAATCAGGTTTTGGAAACTTTGCGGCAACTTGCTGCGCAAACCGTTCAGTTAATTTTGCCAAAACGTGATAAATCTGGTCAAAAATTTTATGAAGGATTAAAATTTGAGACCGTTTCAGAAACTAAAGCGCCGTTGGCTGGGAGCAGTGTTGACGTGGTCGTTTACCAGCGGCAATTATCGTAAATGTCCTTGGTGGCGAAACTATGTTCGGTGTGTTAGAATAGACAAGCATTGCGTAGGGAGGCAGTTGCTTTCCTACTTTTTGAGTGTTTAAAAAAGGGGGATTTAGGATATGATCGAACGTCAAGAAGATCGAAAGTTTGACCTGGTGTCAAAATACCAGCCGACTGGTGATCAGCCGCAAGCCATTGAAAAATTGACCAAGGGTGTTGAGGCTGGCAAGAAAGCCCAGATTTTGCTGGGGGCTACTGGGACCGGGAAGACCTTTACAATCTCAAACGTGATTAAAAATGTCAATAAACCGACCCTGATTCTGTCACACAACAAAACGCTGGTTGGCCAACTGTATGGTGAATTTAAGGAATTCTTCCCGAATAACGCGGTGGAGTATTTCGTGAGTTACTACGATTACTACCAACCAGAAGCGTACGTGCCGTCAAGTGACACCTACATTGAAAAAGATTCATCGGTGAACGATGAAATTGATAAATTGCGGCACTCGGCTACGAGTTCTTTGTTGGAACGAAACGATGTGATCGTAGTGGCATCCGTCTCTTCCATCTTTGGTTTGGGGGATCCTAGCGAATATAAAAACCACACCGTTTCGTTACGCGTGGGTCAAGAAATGGAACGTAATGATCTTATGCGCAAACTAGTGGATATTCAATTTGAGCGCAACGACATCGACTTTCAACGGGGCCGGTTCCGGGTACACGGCGACGTTGTGGAGATCTTCCCGGCGTCTCGTGATGAACGCGCCTTACGCGTTGAGTTCTTTGGTGATGAAATTGACCGGATCCGTGAAGTAGACGCGTTGACTGGTGAAATTATCGGTGACCGTGACCACGTGGCCATTTTTCCGGCGACCCACTTTATGACCAATGATGATATTATGTCACACGCCATTGATGGTATTGCGGATGAACTGAAGTCGCGTCTTGCCGAACTGGAGGGTGAAGGTAAATTACTGGAAGCTCAGCGGCTCAAGCAGCGGACGACTTACGACATTGAAATGCTGCGGGAGATGGGGTACACCAACGGTATCGAAAACTATTCACGGTTTATGGATGGTCGAAAACCCGGTGAACCGCCCTATACGCTTCTAGATTTCTTTCCAAAGGACTTCTTGCTGATCGTGGACGAATCGCACGTGACGATGCCGCAAGTGCGCGGTATGTATAAGGGTGACCGGTCACGGAAACAACAGCTGGTTGACTACGGTTTCCGGCTTCCCAGCGCGTTGGATAACCGGCCGTTACAACTAAATGAATTCGAGAAGCACGTTAACCAAGTGATTTACATGTCAGCAACACCCGGGGACTATGAAATGGCCCAGACGAAGGATGTCATCGAACAAATTATTCGGCCAACTGGACTGCTGGATCCCACCGTTGAGGTTCGGCCTATCATGGGACAAATGGACGATTTGGTTGGTGAAATTAATAAGCGTATCGATGCCGACGAGCGGACGTTTGTCACGACGTTGACGAAGAAGATGGCGGAAGATCTGACCGACTACCTTAAGGACCTCGGTATCAAAGTCGCGTACCTGCATAGTGATATCAAGACGCTGGAACGAACGCAGATTTTGCGAGATCTCCGGTTAGGCAAGTACGATGTGCTGGTCGGCATTAACCTGTTACGTGAGGGTATCGACGTTCCGGAAGTCTCGTTAGTTGCCATCTTGGATGCCGATAAGGAAGGCTTCTTGCGTAACGAACGGTCCTTGATTCAAACTATGGGACGGGCGGCCCGTAACGTGCACGGGTCGGTTATTATGTATGCCGATTCGGTAACGGATTCCATGCAAAAGGCAATGGATGAAACGGCCCGTCGTCGTGAAATTCAAGATAAATATAATAAGGAACACGGCATCACACCAACGACCATCAAGAAGGAAATTCGTGACCTGATCAGTGTGACGAAAACCGATGAGCACAGCGGTGAAAAGGACGACTTTGTCGAAAGCGACTTTGAGGCCATGAGTAAAAAAGATCAAACGGCCATGGTTGCCCGATTGGAAGACGAAATGCGGGCAGCAGCCAAGAAGCTGGATTTCGAACACGCTGCCACACTGCGTGATACCGTACTTGAACTGAAAGCAGAAATGGACGCTTAGCGGCAGACCCGCGGCAATTGCTGATACCGAAGGAGGATTCGTTCTTGGCAAACGATTATATTGATATCCATGGTGCCCGAGCGCACAACTTAAAAAATATTGATGTTAAGATTCCAAAAAACAAACTGGTCGTTGTGACCGGTCTATCAGGGTCAGGGAAGAGCTCCCTAGCCTTTGATACCCTTTACGCGGAAGGCCAACGCCGTTACGTGCAGAGTCTTTCTGCCTATGCACGGCAATTTTTGGGTCAAATGGATAAACCGGATGTGGACTCGATCGAAGGGCTCTCACCAGCGATTTCCATTGATCAAAAAACGACCTCCAAGAACCCGCGGTCAACTGTGGGAACCGTTACTGAAATCAACGATTACTTGCGGCTGCTGTGGGCACGGGTCGGCACGCCAATCTGTCCCAATGACGGGACGGAGATCACCAGTCAGAGTGTTGAACAGATGGTTGATAAAGTTTTATCACTACCGGAACGCACGAAGCTGCAGATCTTGTCGCCAATTGTGCGTGAGAAAAAGGGTCAGCACAAGAAAGTCTTCGATAAAATTAAGCGCGAAGGTTTTGTTCGGGTTCGCATCGATGGTGAAGTTCATGATGTTGACGAAGAAATAGATTTAAACAAGAATCAGATGCACTCTATCGATATCGTTGTGGACCGGATCGTTGTTAAAGATGGCATTCGGTCACGTCTGTTTGATTCTTTTGAAGCGGCCTTGCGGTTGAGCGGCGGATATGCCGTTGCTGATTTGATTGACGGCGAACCAATCCTGTTTTCAGAACACTATGCTTGCCCAGTTTGCGGTTTTACCGTTGGCGAATTGGAACCGCGCTTATTCTCATTCAACGCACCGTTTGGCGCCTGTCCTGACTGTGATGGTTTGGGTATGAAGCTTGAAATAGATCCTGATTTGATTGTGCCAGACGACACGAAGACACTGAGTGAAGGTGCAATTGCGCCCTGGAACCCAACCAGCTCGAAATACTATCCGGACATGCTGGCTCAAGCTTGCGCCCAGGCCGATATCGACATGGACACACCTTGGAAAGACCTATCAAAGGATGATCAACACTTTGTGCTGTACGGCTCATCAAAAGTGATGCACTTTGAACTGAACAGTGATTTTGGCGGTGTTCGGGAAACGGATACGGCATTTGAAGGCGTTATTAACAATGTTGACCGGCGTTACCACAATGGTTCTGACTTTACACAGGGTCAGATGCAGCAATACTTCCGTGAATTGACCTGCCAAACGTGCCACGGCTACCGGTTGAACCGCAAGGCGTTGGCAGTTAAAATCGGCGGCAAACACATTGGCGAAGTGTCGAACTTTGCGATTGGTGATGAACTGCCATTCTTTGACCAGCTGAAATTCAGTGACCAGGATCAAACGATTGCGAAACCGATTCTGAAGGAGATTCGTGACCGGTTGACCTTCCTTGAGAATGTTGGTCTGGATTATTTGACCTTGAGTCGGGCCGCCAGGACACTTTCTGGTGGTGAAGCACAACGGATCAGGTTGGCCACGCAAATCGGGTCAAATCTGTCTGGTGTGCTCTACATTTTAGACGAACCATCCATCGGGTTGCATCAGCGCGATAACGATCGGTTGATTGCTTCATTGAAAAAAATGCGTGATCTCGGGAACACGCTGATTGTGGTTGAACACGATGAAGATACAATGAAAGCTGCCGACTATTTGATTGATATTGGACCCGGTGCCGGTGAACATGGTGGTGAAGTGATGGCGGCAGGAACGCCTAAGCAGGTGATCCGAACCAAGAAATCACTTACCGGCCAATACCTGTCTGGCAAAAAGTTTATTCCGGTTCCGACGACGCGAAGCAAGGGTAACGGCAAGAAGATCACGATTAAAGGTGCTGCCGAAAACAACCTCAAGAACATTGACGTTGATTTTCCTCTGGGCGAATTTGTGGTGGTTACCGGCGTTTCTGGTTCTGGCAAGTCAACGCTTGTTAACACGATTTTGAAGCGGGTTCTAGCCCAAAAAATTAATCATAATTCTGAAAAGCCCGGAAAATACAAGTCAGTTTCCGGTATTAAAAACATTGAAAAGGTCATCAATATTGATCAAAGTCCAATTGGCCGGACACCACGTAGCAACCCTGCAACCTATACCGGCGTGTTTAATGACATTCGCGGCTTATTTGCGCAAACGAGCGAGGCTAAACTGCGTGGTTATCAACAGGGCCGTTTCAGTTTCAACATCAAGGGTGGTCGTTGTGAGGCCTGCCATGGTGACGGGATTCTAAAAATTGAGATGAACTTCCTGCCTGATGTTTATGTGCCTTGTGAGGTTTGTCATGGTAAACGCTACAATTCTGAGACCCTTGAAGTGGAATATAAGGGGAAGAATATTGCTGAAGTCCTTGATATGACTGTTGATCAAGCATTGGACTTTTTCAGTGCCATTCCAAAGATCACCCGCAAGCTGCAGACCATTCATGATGTTGGTTTGGGTTATGTCTCATTGGGACAATCAGCCACAACCTTGTCTGGTGGGGAAGCTCAACGGATGAAGTTGGCTTCTGAATTACAGAAGAAGGCTAACGGCCAGAACTTCTATATTTTGGATGAACCAACGACTGGGTTGCATGTCGATGATATTAAGCGACTGCTGGATGTTTTGCATCGGCTAGTGGACAACGGTAACACGGTCTTAATTATTGAACACAACCTGGACGTTATCAAAACGGCTGATCATCTGATCGACCTTGGACCTGAAGGCGGTGATGGCGGCGGCCAAGTGGTCGCGACTGGAACGCCTGAGGAGATAGCCGCGGCAAAGGGCAGTTATACCGGGAAATACCTTGGCCCCATTTTGGAACGGGATAAGGCGCGGGCTGCTGGAAAAACTGTTTCCCATGTGTAGTGCCTGATACTTTAAGGACACTAGTCGCTTGCGAGTCTTGTATGATGGTCGCATGATATAGACAAGTAACGATATGATATTTAAATGAGTTGCACCACGATTTCTACAAAATTGGGTCCCGTTGACAAAGCCAACTTGGCATTTTGTCAATGGGACCTCTTTTTGCGAATGAAAATCATTTAGTAATGCTGACAAATCATGGCAGCCGACTACAACAGTATCGTAATTAGAATCAACGCACTGGCGACCTGAACAATCAGCACCCCACCGCCAAAGTACGCAAGTTTACGACCGGCCTTGATAAAGGCGGCAAAGTTTAACCGCAGACCGATGGCAGCTAATGCGGTTACCTCGCACCAGCCGCTAAGCAGGTGGGCGCCGTCTGATATGATTGGGTTAAACGTTAGCCACGAGTTAAGTGCACACAGGGCAACGAAACCGACAACGTACCATGGTAACGCCCGCTTGGCACTATCAGCGATACTGATTTTTTGATGATCCTGAGGCTGGTTGCGACGGTGAATTTGGCTGAAAATCAGGACGACAGCAATCAGCATGATGATCCGTAGAATTTTAAACAGTGTCGCAAAGGTCGTGGTCTCTTGATTGACCATGGTGGCACTAGCAATGACTTGGCCAACGGACTGAACGGTGCCGCCGATGAGGGCACCGCGAAGGAAGTTATCGTGGTGGAACGCCAGCAGGCTGATCAGTGGCAGGGTGAGCATGAGAACCGTTCCCATTAAATTAACCAGGGTGATGGCCAGTCGTTTGTCATCGTCCTTGGCTTCAATGGTCGGCGCAATGGCGGCAATCGCTGAGGAGCCGCAAACGGCGTTACCACCAGCCATCATGAGGGTCATGCCCTCCGAAAAGTGCAGTCGTTTGCCTAGTAATAGGGCAAACACAATGGTAATGGTCATCTGAAGTAGGATAAAAACGATCCCGCTGCCTTTTAATTGTTGAATCGTTTGAAATGTAATGGTGGCACCCAGCAGCATCACGGAATATTCCAATAACCGTTTCTCTGACCAAGCTGTTCCGCTATACCACAGAGGTTGACGGATAATCGTATTTCCAAGCAAGACGCCAATCAGCAGGGCAACAGTGGGGGCACCGATGCCTTTGATGAAGTCGGCGTTGATCCACTGACTAATGATGGCAATTAAAAAACTTAAGCTGAATCCCGGCAATACGGCACGAACAGGTTTCATAATCATCTCTCCCTTATCGTTTCTCTCTTTTAAGCACCCAATCAGTATACCGGCTTATTTGCCATTAATGAAATACTGATTTATAATGAAAACTATTAATATTTTTAATTGAAAGGAGTGAGTTGATGGAGAAAGATGTGCAAGCATTTATGGCAGTGTATGAGACGCGCAATTTTTCGGTGGCTGCTCGACAATTGTTTATTTCCCAACCCAGCGTTTCCGTGCAAATCAATCGTCTGGAGCATTCACTGGATATGACGCTGTTTGTTAGGAACGGCCGACGTCAAGTACAGCCGACACCGGCTGCAGATCAACTTTATCTTGCCTATAAACGTCTCAATGACGAATGGCAACAAACGTTTATGGCAATCAAACAGTTGAGTGAGCACCCGCAAATGCCGGCACCGCTCGGATTTTCTCAGACAACAGCCGTGACCGTGATGCCTGCGTTGATGGCCATATTATTACCACATACCAACTACCAGTTTGATGTCCAGACGATGAATTCAGAAGCTGTGTTAAACGGTGTGGTGAGCCATAAATTGGCCTTTGGGTTAATTGAAAAACCTATGCTAGCAGATACCGTCAGTCAAAGTGAGCTGCCGGGCGATCAACTCGTCTTGGCGGGGCAACCGAACGCAGATCTCTGGTTACTGCGTGAACCAGGTTCAGGAGTGCGGCACTATACGGATGCCTACCTGCGTCAGCAAGGCATCACGCCCGCACACAGTCTGGTGGTTGATACCAATCAGAGCATCATGGGGTTATTACAGGCAGGCATTGGGAAAACCATTTTTTCAGAGGCACTAGTCCCAAGTGGTGTGCCGTATACGGAAATTGGGGCGGCCTTTCACCGCAATTTTTACTTGATTGGCCTTGAGCAGCAGCCAAACGCAACGTTGCGTGAACTGCGAGTCCTGATTGAAAACACATTAAAATCGGCAAATCTTAAGTGATTGTTGCTTTGTTAAAAATTCAGTTTAATGCTGATCCCATAGCTTGTGTTAACAGTTTTAAATCGGTATGATGGATTCAGAATAGGTAAAGAAAATGAGGTGAGTGTCATGTTTAGTATGCGTCCTAGATGGGGCTTTGACTGGCATGAATTGATTACTGGAATTCTGTTTATCTTGGCAGCTCTGGTACTCTTGTTTGAACCGCATGTCGGAGTGACTGCACTAGCCATTGTATTTGGTTTTGTAGCCATCATCAGTGGGTTAACAACGATTTCGGGTTTTTCGAAACTGCGTGATCTTGTGGGTAACGTTGCCATCTTTGCGCTGGTGATCGGCATTATCGATTTATTGATCGGGCTATTATTTATTATCAAACCGACCAGCGGCATTATGACCATCGGGTATCTGTTTGCCTTCTGGTTTATTCTGGATTCCATTGAACGGTTGCTGGTGATTGGTCACCTGCGGCAGTTTGGAACCGGGTACTACTGGGTGTCGTTGATTTTGGATATTTTGTCGTTACTGCTGGGAGTCCTGTTATTAGTCAACCCCGTTGTAGCTGCAATATCAATGACTTGGATGATTGCAATCTACCTGATTATATTTGGCGTGAACGCAATCGTGCTGGCATTTGCACGCCGGTAAGCGAGTGACTGACATGATTTGAAGCTTGGCTGAATAGGCTGGGCTTTTTTTTGTTTGGTTTTTAGGCTGATTTTATTCGGGATTGTTGTTGCATATCGAACACAGTGGTTATCGGGTTTTACTTTGTTGTGTCACTCTTGTTTGATTAGCTCCAACTGTATAGGGGTTAGTCTACCGAGTGGCTCGGCTTTATTTTAATTTTTCAAAGATCCGGTCACTCGTGGTACACCACTGGTTAACTCGGGTCTCTTTTATTTTCTAAAGGCCCCGTCCACCGAGGCGCTTTGCTAATTTGGCGTCGAAACGTGTTCCGAAAGGCAAAGGGCTCCTGCGTAAACAATTTTTGGCACGAAATCCAGACCGGGGATATTGCGGTCAGATATATTTGACCTATCGGCTTAGTGGGGCGGCACTGGTTAACTCGGCTCGGTTTTATTTTCTAAGGGCCCCGTCCACCGAGGCGCTTTGCTAATTTGGCGTCGAAACGTGTTCCGAAAGGCAAGGGGCTCCTGCGTAAACAACTTTTGGCACAAAATCCAGGCCCGGGATTTTATGCCAAAAGTTGTTTACGCTCCGCCCCTTATGCGCCTTTCTCCACACTCTCTTACAACACACCCGGCAATTATTGTAAATGGCACACCAGGTATGTTACACTGTAAGTCTTAGTGCAGAAAGATAATTGATGGGAGAATGCCATGACCGATAATGAAAAAATTAAATTAGTCATTATTTCAGGGATGAGTGGTGCCGGGAAAACCGTTGCCATGCAGGCTTTTGAAGACTTAGGATACTTTTGTATTGATAACATGCCGCCTTCGTTAATGACCAAGTTTTGGGAACTTGTTCAAGAATCTGGCAACATAAAGAAGGTTGCGGTCGTGATCGATCTTCGGTCGCGGGCCTTTTATGATGAAATCATGCAGATGACTAATGATATCTCTGACCTGACGAATGCCGACCTTGGTCAAGTGGTCTTCTTGGAAGCTGACGATGAGACGCTGGTTTCACGTTACAAGGAGACACGGCGGTCACACCCGCTTGCCCGAAACGGCCGCGTTGTCGATGGTATTAAGGCTGAGCGCAAACTGCTGGCACCTCTTAAACAGGCGGCTCAGCTGGTGATAAACACTTCGAAGCTCACACCGCGTAACCTGCGGGAAGAAATCTTTCACAACTTTGAGACGGGTGATACGGAGACTTTCCACATTGAATTGATGTCGTTTGGCTTTAAATATGGATTACCGATTGATGCCGACGTTGTGATGGATGTCCGTTTTCTGCCGAATCCTTATTACTTGCCGGAACTCCGGCCACAAACCGGGAAGGACAAAGCCGTCTATGACTACGTTATGGCGCAACCCGAAACTGAGCAGTTCTACACGCAATTTTTAGGGTTGCTTCAGACAACGGTTCCCGGGTACAAGCGCGAGGGCAAGACCAATTTGACCATCGCCATTGGCTGTACCGGTGGCCAGCACCGTTCCGTTGCACTCGCGGAGCGTTTGGGGAATGATCTCGGGGAACAATATCCCGTTCACGTGACCCACCGTGACATTGATAAACGAAAGGAATCACATTAGATGAGAACAGAGGAAAGACGCCGGCCTAAGATTGTCGTCATGGGTGGTGGGACAGGACTGCCCGTCATCTTGCGCAACCTTAAGGATCAGGACGTCGACATTACAGCGGTGGTCACCGTTGCGGATGACGGCGGTTCATCCGGCATTATTCGAAATTACGTTAACGTTGTCCCGCCTGGCGATATTCGAAACGTCATGGTGGCACTATCCGCACTGCCAAAAGTGGACCTGGATCTTTTCCAGTACCGTTTTGATAGCAGTGATCAATTCTTTGCCGGTCACGCCATCGGTAATTTAGTTATTGCCGCCTTATCAGAGATGCGAAACGGTATTTTTGGTGCCGTACAGGAACTGTCATCAATTATGAAAGTGGAAGGGCATATTTATCCGGCAGCCAATGAACCACTGGAGCTTAACGCTGAATTTTCAGACGGGTCTACGCTGACAGGTGAGTCAGAAATTACGGCTGCCCATAAGCTGATCAAACATGTGTGGGTGACACCCAGCGATAAGAATGGCCAGAAACCTCAAGCTGTTAAAGAAGTCATTGATGCCATTATGACGGCCGACCAGATCGTCCTTGGACCTGGGAGTTTGTTTACCAGTATTTTGCCTAACTTGATGATCAGCAACGTGGGTGATGCGCTTCGCCGAACACCCGCTGAAGTTATCTATATTTGTAATATCATGACCCAAAAGGGTGAAACTGAGAAATTTACCGACGCCGACCACGTTCGGGTGCTTAATGAACACCTGCAGCAAAACGTCATTAACACGGTATTAGTCAACACACAAAAGGTCCCTGACGAATACATTGATTATCAACGTTGGAATGAAATGTCGCGGCAGGTCAACCACGATTTCAAAGGGTTGCGTGAACAGGGCTGCCGGGTTGTTTCCGCAGATTTTCTGGAATTGCGCGACAACGGGGCCTTTCATAACGGCGAATTAGTCGTTAATGAGTTAATGAACTTATTGGGACAGGTTGATTCACGAAATACCGAGGGGAGGTAACGCCATGTCATATGCCAGTGATGTAAAAAAAGAACTGACGATGTTGGAAGTTCACCGGGAAAACGCCAAGGCAGAGTTAATTGCTTTGATTCGGATGAACGGCGCCATGTCGCTTGCAAACCACCATTTCGTTTTGAATATTCAAACGGAAAATCCTGCCATTGCCAGACGCATCTACCAGCTGCTCAAACAGTTTTATGATTTGGAGAGTGAACTGCTGGTGCGGCGCAAGATGAAGCTGAAGAAAAACAATTTGTACATCGTGCGGGTCAACGCGGGGTCAGAAATGGTCTTGAAGGACCTGGGTATTTTCAAGGACGGTCAACTGATAGAAGAAGTACCGGCCAGTTTATTTGAAAACGACGGACAGGTTCGTTCCTATCTTCGTGGCGCTTTTCTCGCTGGTGGGTCCGTCAACAATCCGGAGACGTCCCGGTACCACTTGGAAATATACTCTCTGTATGAGGGACACAATGAAATGATTGCCAACATGATTAACAAGTATGACCTCAACGCCCGGACGACCGCACGACGGGGCGGATTTATTACGTACCTTAAAGAGGGCGAACGAATCGCTGATTTTCTCTCACTGATTGGAGCGACCAGCGCCATGCTGAAGTTCGAAGATGTCCGAATCATGCGCGACATGCGTAATTCGGTTAATCGCTTAGTGAACTGCGAGAATGCCAACCTGGATAAAGTGGCGAACGCGTCTAGTAAACAGATCGAAAACATCAAATTTATTGACGAGATGGTCGGCTTGGGCCAGCTGCCGCCAAAGTTACGTGAAGTCGCCGAAGTGCGCCTAGCTAACAAGGAAGTCAGCTTAAAGGAACTCAGTACCATGATTCCCAGCGGAACAATCTCCAAATCAGGCATCAATCACCGACTGCGTAAGATCAACGAATATGCTGATAATCTGCGTGGTGCGGAAGCGATGTAACTAAAAAAAGATGATTCAGCAGTCAGCTGAATCATCTTTTTTTATGGTAACGGGATGAATAAAATGATCCACATCCTGAAAGGCAAGCAAACGGGGATGCTGCCCAATTGCTGGGAAGTGACGATTTTGCCACAAAAAAACGATTCAGACAATTGTCTGAATCGCTAAAGATTGCAATTACTTGCGTTCTTTTGAGCTGGTCATGATGGCATCGATCAAACCGTAATCCACGGATTCTTGTGCAGATAAGTAGTGGTCACGTTCGGTGTCAGCATTGACACGTTCAATTGGTTGACCGGAGTTGTCAGCCAAAATTTGGTTGATCAACTTACGAGTCTTCAAGATTTCAGTAGCTGCAATTTCAATTTCAGTTTGTTGACCTTGGGCACCACCAGATGGTTGGTGAATCAGGACTTGTGAATGCGGTAAAGCAAACCGCTTGCCCTTAGTACCTGATGAAGCTAAGACACTGGCCATTGAAGCGGCCATACCCATAACGATGGTTTGAACGTCAGATTGGATGAAGTTCATGGTATCGTAAATGGCCATCCCAGAGGTAACCACACCACCAGGAGAGTTGATGTAAAGATAAATATCCTTCGTTGAATCTTGCGCGTCCAAGAACAAAAGTTGGGCGATGATGGCGTTGGCCATGTCGTCTTCGATTGGACCGGAAAGCATGATGATTCTGTCCTTTAATAGGCGAGAGTAGATGTCGTAAGCACGTTCGCCACGGCTGGACTGCTCAATAACTGTTGGGACTAAGTTCATAGCTTTGCAGCCTCCTTATTTCGCTTTATTGTTAGTATAACTTTGCTAACTGAATTGTAGTTTAAACCAATGGTCAAAAAAGGTCAAACAAAAAGGCCTCAGATTTTTAACCAACAATCAGCAAGGTTAAACCAGCTAATTCTAGAATACCATAAAAACTGGAAGTCTGGGGGTTGGAATCCCCTCGAGGACAGAGTCCCTTTCGGTTTTGCTGGTATGAGAAACGTCTTGCAATTCTTATCTAAAAAGGCATTGGTAAACATAATTACCCGTTTTTGTAGTCTGAATTAGAAATGGACGCAGCAATGTTACAAATTAAAAACAAATTAGTGAAAACGATAACAATATTCTTGACTTGGTGTGCAAAATCAGTTATTATAACGACATCGCAAGGATAATCAATTTAGGTTTTATATGTTGATTGCATTGCTATAACACACTTTTCTGAAGGGAAGCCTGCCGCTCACAGACTTTCTTTTTTGTTATAACAATTTGTGATTTAATTAACTTGATAATTCAATTGATTAAAACGAAGGGCCTTTATTTTCATTTTTCGGGTTTGTAATTTGGCACGGTTAGGTGATTTGTTTAGTTGCTACTGAATAAAATGATAATTGTCTGCAAGCTGCCGTCTGTTCATAACGGGGCGCTGAATTCGAAACCAAATGCATTAATTAAGACCAAAAAAATAGGAAGCCGACCAGCTGGTCAGCTCCCTTGCACCGCTTTGTTCTCTTATGCGCCCGGAGGGAATCGAACCCCCATTTCAAGAACCGGAATCTTACGTGCGATCCATTACACTACGGGCGCAAAGCAAATATGTCCTTTCGAACACTAAATTACTATAACTGAAATTGGATAATAATACAAGGGAAAAACCAAAATATTCTGAAAATCGGTTGTAAAATAACTTTACCAATATTTTACCGGCATACCGTTTGCAATGGCACAAGGTGCCTGTTATAATGCACTTGTGGGTGAAAACCCATTGTTTTTTGACCTTGATGGGTCACAATAAGCATCGCTGGGACAATTGCTGTCCCAGCAACCATAAGAGAGTTGGTTAGAAGATGAACATCGAGTGGAGATGGGTTAATGCGGTCGTGCCAAAAATGACCCAGGAACTAATCGACCGTTACTCGTTGTTACGAACTATCAATTTGATGCAGCCGGTTGGTCGCCGGCTTCTCGCCGAAAAATTAGGGGTTTCTGAACGGAGTGTTCGGACCGACTTGGAGGCACTGGAGGGCAGCCAGTTGGTGGCGATGCAGTCAAAAGGGGTTGTGTTAACGCCTGATGGCGAGCGTGCCGCGGACCAGCTGCTGCCGCTGATCCAGAATCTTACCGGGATTCATAAAAAAGAGGAAGCCTTGAAAACCAGACTTGGTTTGAAGGGCTGCCGAATCGTGAGCGGTGATTCTGATAATCAGCCGGAGATCAAAACAGCCATGGGTAAACTCACAAATGAGTTAATGCAGGCAGACATGCCGCTGGGGCCAAGTATCGTTGCTGTAATGGGCGGTACCACTATGGCGGCCGTTGCCTCAACACTGACTCAGGAGTTGTCGGAACAGCGCCAACTGACGTTTGTGCCGGCTCGTGGCGGCATGGGAGAGTCACCTGACATTCAGGCGAATACCATTTGTGCCAAAATGGCTGCGCGAACTGATAGTACGTTTCAAGCGCTGTACTTGCCGGAGTTGGCCTCGGGTTCCACATACGCTACGTTGCGTTCTGAACCAATGATTGCTAAAACACTGGCAACCGTTGATCAAGCCAACGTAGCACTGCACTGTGTGGGCGATGCGATGGCCATGGCAAAGCGGCGTCAAATGCCAGCCGACGTGATTGCAACCTTACGGGAACGACACGCGGTAGGCGAGGCGTTTGGTGACTTTTTTGACGAGCATGGTCAAATTGTTTACCAGGTACCAAAACTTGGGCTCTCCATTTCAGATCTAGAGAGAATGGATCTGGTTGTGGCAGTTGCGGGTGGTCACACCAAGGCAGCCGCCATCGAGGCCTATTTCAAACTCCCGCCGGCACCAACATTTTTGGTAACTGACGAGGGAACTGCTGACACGATTTTAAAGAAGTGATACTATATTATCTGGTATTACTGCTTAAAATATATTTTTTTATTTCCTAAAGGAGGAAATCACAGTATGACTGTAAAAATTGGTATTAATGGTTTCGGACGCATTGGTCGTTTAGCGTTCAAACGGATCCATGAACTACATTCTGACGACATTGAAGTCGCTGCTATCAACGATTTAACTACTCCTTCAATGTTAGCTTACCTTTTGAAGTATGATTCAACCCATGGTCGTTTCCCTGGCGAAGTTTCTGCTACTGATAAGGGTATCGTTGTTGACGGTAAGGAAATCCCTGTATATGCAGAACCAAAGGCTCAAAACATTCCTTGGGTTAAGAACGACGGCGTTGACTTCGTTCTTGAATGTACTGGTTTTTACACTTCAGAAGAAAAGTCACAAGCTCACTTGGACGCTGGCGTTAAGCGTGTCCTTGTTTCAGCTCCAGCTGGTGATGTCCGGACTGTTGTTCCTGGTGTTAACTTGGATACCTTACAAGCTAGCGACAAGATCGTTTCTGCCGGTTCATGTACCACTAACTGTTTAGCACCTATGGCTTACTTCTTGAACGAAGAATTTGGCATCAAGGCCGGTACTATGACTACCATTCACGCCTTCACTGCTACTCAACAAATTCTTGATGGCCCTCGCGGCAAGAAGATGCGTAACAACCGTACTGCAAGCATCAACACCATTCCTCATTCAACTGGTGCTGCTAAGGCTATCGGTTTGGTTATCCCAGAATTGAACGGTAAGTTACAAGGCCATGCACAACGTGTTGCCGTTGTTGATGGTTCATTAACTGAATTAGTTTCAATTCTTGACAAGAAGGTTTCAGCTGACGAAATTAACGCAGCAATCAAGAAGCACACTGAAAACAACGATGCTTTTGGTTACAACGATGACGAAATCGTTTCAACTGATATCATTGATGACCCTCATGGCTCAGTATTCGATCCTACCCAGACTGAAGTTACAACTAATGGCGATGCCCAATTAGTTAAGACTGTTGCTTGGTACGACAACGAATGGGGCTTCACTTGCAACATGGTACGTACATTGTTGCACTTCGCTTCACTTTAAGATTAACCTTAAACGTTAATAGTTGAACCAAATAAAAGGCGGAGGGAGGATACTTCTTCCGCCTTTTATCATTTTTCGCAATTAACACTTAAAATTTGGTGTTGTTTCAGTCTGAAACGACACCCACTCGTACCCAGGAGGGATTTAGAATTGGCTAAATTAACTGTTTCTGATTTAGACTTAGATGGTAAGAAAGTCCTCATGCGTGTCGACTTTAACGTCCCGATCAAGGACGGCGTTATTGGTAACGACAACCGGATCGTGGCTGCTTTACCAACAATCAAATACGTGATCGAACATGGTGGCAAAGCCATCTTGCTCTCTCACTTAGGCCGGATCAAGAAGGAAGAAGACAAGCCTGCCTTGTCAATGCGTCCAGTTGCTGAACGTCTTTCTAACTTGTTGAACAAGCCGGTTACCTTCGTGCCTGTAACTGAAGGTGCACAACTTGAAACCGCCATCGATAAGATGAACAACGGTGACGTTCTAGTAATGGAAAACACCCGTTATGAAGACGTTAAGGACGGCGAAAACGTTAAGCGCGAATCAGGTAACGACCCTGAATTAGGCAAGTACTGGGCATCACTTGGTGACGTCTTTGTTAACGATGCCTTCGGGACTGCTCACCGGTCACACGCGTCAAACGTTGGGATTGCTTCCAACATGCCGCAGACCGCTGCTGGCTTCTTGATGGAAAAGGAAATCAAGTTTATCGGTGGTGCCGTTTCTAACCCAGAACATCCATTTGTTGCCATCTTAGGTGGTGCCAAGGTTTCTGATAAGATCGGTGTTATCGATAACTTGCTGGACAAAGCCGACAAAGTCATTATTGGTGGTGGGATGACCTACACCTTCTACGCCGCAAAGGGTATGAAGATTGGGAACTCACTCGTTGAAACTGACAAGATCGACTTAGCTAAGGAAATCATGGAAAAGGCTGGCGACAAGCTGGCACTGCCTACTGATTCCGTTGTTGCGGCTAAGTTTGATAACGATGCTGACCACAAGACTGTCGATGGCGACATTCCTGATGGTTACATGGCGCTTGATATCGGCCCTAAGTCAGTTGCTGAATTCAAGGATGTTTTGAAGGATGCTAAGTTAGTCGTTTGGAACGGCCCAATGGGTGTGTTCGAAATGTCCAACTATGCCGAAGGAACCCTCGAAATTGGTAAGTTCTTAGGCACTTTGAGCAATGCGACAACCATCGTTGGTGGTGGTGATTCAACAGCTGCTGTTCAACAATTAGGTGTCGGCGACCAATTGACCCACATCTCAACTGGTGGCGGTGCTTCCCTTGAATACCTCGAAGGTAAGACTTTACCTGGGATTGCTGCAATCAGCGATAAGTAAACTTTTTTGAAGCTGGGGCCCGTGTGTCCTGGCTTCTTTACTATCAGTTTCATCAGCATGATAAGATTTGAAAATGGTGTTTACTAGTAAAACCGGTTTCATTTCGATAGAATAGGTCATGTGAAATTGATTTAAAAAGGAGCGTTCAACTGTGCGAATACCACTAATTGCGGGTAACTGGAAAATGAACAAGACGATTGATGAGGCGAAGGCCTTCATGCAGGCCGTCTCGGACCAGGTGACTGATCCGGCAGAAGTCGAAACGGCAATTGCCGCGCCGGCCATTCTGTTGTCCACCATGTTAGCCAATAATCCGGGTCACAGGTTGCGAATCGCAGCTGAAGACTGTTACTGGGAAGACTCTGGCGCCTTTACGGGAGAAACGAGTCCCCAGGCGCTGGCTGCAATGAAGATCACCTACGTTATTGTGGGTCATTCTGAACGGCGAGCCTACTTCAACGAAACTGATGACACTATCAATCGCAAGGTACATGCTGTGTATCGTAACCAGATGACGCCGATTCTTTGCTGTGATGAAACGATGGGCCGTTTAGAAGCCGGTGAGAAGATCCACTGGGTCGTTAGTCAGGTGACTGGCGCCTTGAAGGGCATTACAGAAGAACGGGCACGGCAGTTGATCATTGCTTATGAGCCCAGTTGGGCAATCGGCAGCGGCAAGTCTGCTTCGGCTGAACAAGCTGAAGAGGGCTGTTACCTCATTCGGCAGACGGTTGCTGATTTATACAGCGATGACGTCGCCAATGAGATGCGGGTGTTGTACGGCGGCAGTGTGAATCCGGAAAACATCGATTCAATCATGGCTAAGCCAAACATTGACGGTGTGTTAGCTGGCGGTGCCAGTTTGAACGCCGAAACTTATTTGCAATTGGTACACTACCAAAAATAAGTGAAATAGTAATTGCAAGTTCAAGAGTAAACTTATAAAATAGACACGGGGAAAATTGTTTCCCGTTAGGTAAAACTTTCATAAGGAGAGAATATAATGTCAATTATTTCTGATATTTACGGACGTGAAGTCTTAGATTCACGTGGTAACCCAACTGTTGAAGTCGAAGTCTACACTGAGGCCGGTGCAGTTGGGCGCGGTATCGTTCCTTCAGGTGCCTCAACTGGTGAACACGAAGCTGTTGAATTACGTGACGGCGACAAAGACCGTTTCGGCGGCAAGGGTGTTACTAAGGCTGTTGACAACGTTAACAACATCATCGCTAAGGAAATCGTTGGCTACGACGTCACTGACCAAGTGGCTATCGACAAAGCTATGATTGCCTTGGACGGTACCCCTAACAAGGGTAAGTTAGGCGCCAACGCTATTTTGGGTGTTTCATTAGCTGCAGCCCGTGCTGCTGCCGATGAATTGGAAGTTCCTTTATACAACTACCTTGGCGGCTTTAACGGCCACGTACTGCCAACGCCAATGATGAACGTTATCAATGGTGGGAAGCATGCTAACAACAAGGTTGATTTCCAAGAATTCATGATCATGCCTGTTGGTGCGCCTTCTGTTAAGGAAGCTATTCGGATGGGTGCAGAAACTTTCCACGCCTTGAAGGCTATCTTAAACGACCGCGGCTACTCTACTGCCGTTGGTGACGAAGGTGGTTTTGCTCCTGACTTGAAGAACAACGAAGAACCATTCGAAATCTTAGTTGAAGCTATCAAGAAGGCTGGTTACAAGCCAGGCAAGGACGTTGCTATCGCCTTTGACTGTGCCTCATCAGAATTCTACAACACTGAAACTAAGACTTACGACTTAGTTGGTGATGGCAAGTCATACACTGCTGACGAATTTGTTACCTTACTTGAAGGTATCGTTGACAAGTACCCGGTTATTTCCATCGAAGACCCATTGGATGAAAACGAATGGGAAGACTGGCAGATGGCCACTGAACGCCTTGGCAAGAAGGTTCAGATCGTGGGTGATGACTTGTTCGTTACCAACACTGACTACTTGTCAAAGGGTATCAAGATGGGCGTTGCCAACGCTATCTTGATCAAGTTGAACCAAATCGGGACCTTGACTGAAACGGTTGAAGCCGTTGAAATGGCCAAGGAAGCAGGTTACACTGCTATCATCTCACACCGTTCTGGTGAAACTGAAGATACCACTATCGCTGACTTGGTTGTTGCATTGAACGCCGGCCAAATCAAGACTGGTTCAATGAGCCGTGGCGAACGTATCGCTAAGTACAACCAATTAATGCGGATCGAAGACCAACTTGGTTCAGTTGCAGACTACAAGGGCATCAAGTCCTTTTACAACTTGAGCGAACAAGCTCGGGATGCTATCCAAGCAAAATAATAATCGACATTAAATCTCGATTTATCAAACCGTCCAGTTATGCTGGGCGGTTTTTGTTTGGTTCTTTTGCGACTGAATTTCAGTGCCCAGAATCGAACTGTGAGACAGATTGCTTAGCTAAGCATTGTTCCCCGCCACATTCAGATTTTTCACAAGGCACTGAATATGCTAAACTTAACCATAGTATTTTGCGGAAAAAGAGGTTATGTAATGGAATCAAAAGAGGGAAGACAGCGGGATTATTCGCGGTTGGCTGCCGTGGGCCGCGGACTTGTGATCGGATTATTTGTCGGTGTTGTCATTAGTTTATTTCGGTTACTGATCATGAATGGCTTGCTGCTGGTGCAATGGTTCTTTGGTCAGGCACACCACCATGTGTGGCTGTTAGGCGTGTGGGTCATGATTAGTGTCGCTTTGACCTTAATTACCGGCGTTCTTATCAAACAAACCCCGGAAATTAAGGGTTCGGGGATCCCACAAGTTGAAGGGCAGCTCATGGGGGAACTTGATTATCACTGGTGGCCGGTTCTTTGGAAAAAATTCGTCGGTGGTGTCTTAGCTATCGGGTCCGGACTGTTTTTAGGACGGGAAGGCCCTTCGATTCAGTTAGGTGCAACAGTTGGGCAGGGCGTGGCTGCGGTCACGCATAACACCGGCAGTCAACGGCGACTGATGATTGCTAGCGGGGCGTCGGCTGGCTTGTCAGCGGCCTTTAACGCACCGATTGCCAGTACCTTATTTATCCTAGAAGAGGTTTATCATAACTTTTCCACGTTGATCTGGTTATCGGCGTTGGCTAGCGCGCTTGCAGCCAACTTCGTGTCGACGGCCGTTTTTGGCCTCACACCGGTTTTACATATTAGTTACTTTGCCTCGTTACCGCTCAGACAATATGGCTTGTTAATCGTTCTTGGCATTGCCCTGGGGCTTTTAGGACGGTTGTACCAGAGCGTTGTCCTGCGGGTTGGGGATTGGTATCATAAAATAACCTGGCTCCCCGACCAGTATTACAGTATTATTGCGTTGATTTTGCTCATGCCGGTTGCTTGGTATCTACCTAGCGTGCTCGGCGGTGGGAACGGGCTGATCGTGTCTTTAGGTATGCATACCCCGACCGCACTTATTTTGCTCGGTATCTTTGTGCTACGGTTTGTTTATT
The DNA here is from genome assembly GCF_001435975.1 of Secundilactobacillus collinoides DSM 20515 = JCM 1123. Classification (GTDB taxonomy): domain Bacteria; phylum Bacillota; class Bacilli; order Lactobacillales; family Lactobacillaceae; genus Secundilactobacillus; species Secundilactobacillus collinoides. Next base: position 20,132 of record NZ_AYYR01000053.1, on the reverse strand, counting down.
CAATGATTGCTTATGGGACGGGGCTGCCAGGTGGCATTTTCTTGCCAATCTTGACCCTGGGAGCGGTATTTGGCGCCTTTTTCGGTAAATTGATGGTGCTCTGGCAGCTGACGAAGCCGGAATACGTCCCAATATTCATTATTGCAGCGATGGCGGGTTACTTTGCGGGCATTAGTAAAGCCCCCTTTACCGCAATCCTATTGATTACTGAGATGGTGGGGTCACTCCACCATTTGATGCCGTTGGCTGTAGTCTCACTGATTGCCTACATGACAGTGGACCTGTTAAACGGGGCACCCGTCTATGCGGCCATGTTGGAGAAAATGCAGACGCCTGCGCAACGGCATCTGACTGACGAGGTGGGGCACATGGAGATTCCTGTGTTTGCCAATTCGGTCTTAGATGGCAAACAGGTGCGGGAAGTCAATTGGCCACAGGGTGCGTTGCTGACGGAAATTCAGCGCGGCGAACGCCGTATCGTACCGCGGGGGGATACCCTGGTTCGAGTGGGCGACTTGTTAATCGTCCATACGCCGTTAGATCAACATGAAAACGTACGTCAGGCGCTGTTAAAAATGAATGGCAGTTAAATCTTCTGCGCGCACGGGTGGTAATTACTTGCGTTTTATGATAAATTGTATAAAGGTATTGTCGGAGAAATGTGTAATATAGGAGGCAATTTCTTGAGTAATTTATTGTTAACAGGACTGATGATTGATAGTGTCCTTATCATTGTCGCTGTGTTGATGCAACCTTCTAAGCAAGATGACGCGATGTCCGCTCTTAGTGGTGGCTCACCGGATCTTTTTCAACAACAAAAAGCACGTGGATTTGAAGCCTTTATGCAACGGGTAACTGTCGTATTAGGTGTTATTTTCTTCGTTTTAGCGTTGGCTTTAGCTTACTTATCATCACACTAGCAATTGGATCCTCCTGTGAATTCGCAGGAGGATTTTTGTGAATTTTTTGAATCTTTGGCGTAGTTGTTATTGGAGGTGAACACCATGATTCAAATGCCAAAACCGTTTTTCTTTGAAAACGACGGCCCGAAAGCCATCGTTTTGATGCATGCATATGCTAGCAGCAGTAACGATGTCCGGATGTTAGGTCGTCATTTGCAGAGTGAAGGGTACACCGTGTTAGCATCCATGTTTACAGGTCACGCAACGGGAGAGCCAAAGGATATTTTGACCCAGGGTTCACCTGCTGCTTGGTGGCAAGACACACTTGCTGCCATTCAACAATTACGCGACAAAGGGTATCAGCAGATCAGTATCTTTGGGTTGTCACTCGGCGGCATTTTTGCCATGAAGGCACTGGAAACTGATCCGGATCTCATTGGCGGCGGCTCGTTTAGTTCCCCAGTCGTCCGTTCCCGGGGGTCTAACCTGGTACCGGAATTCATCAAGCTAGCCGCGGCAACTTACAAGTACACTGATTTGACTCAGGATGAGATTAACGCTGATCTGGACTGGTTAAGGGCCAATGTTCCAGCTCAACTAGCGCAAGTGAACACGTTTGCCCAAACGGTAACGGACGATTTGCCCGCCATCCATAAGGCCGTTTTTGTAGCGCAGGGCGGCGAGGATGAACTCATCGACGCTAACTGTGCTTACGACCTGAAAAAGGCGCTCACAAACGCCCAGGTCGACTTTCATTACTATGAGCATGCTGGCCACGTCATTACGGTCAACAGTGCCCGCCATGAACTCATGGCAGATTTAGATACTTACTTAACGACAATCTATAATTAAATGAGGAATAAACTTTGGAAGATAACAACTTAAAGCAACAAATTGAGGATCTGCTGCGCGCAAATCCAACCAAAAAATTTCGCGTTGAAGATGTTTCTGACGCCCTGCACTATCACGGCTCAGCGGCTTTTAAACTGATCGTGCAGGAACTCGCACGTCTCGAACGTGACAAGGTGGCAGTGGTCACCGGCGACTCTGAATTTCAATTAGACCCGAAGGCTCGCGTGCTGACTGGGATTTTTCACAGTAACGACAAGGGCTTTGGCTTTGTTGCTTACGATGATGACTTGCCAGATGCTTACATCGCACCAGATAACACGAAGTTAGCGCTGAACGGTGATGAAGTTGAGATGGAGATCGTACGTCCAGCTGACCCGCGTTCTGACCGCGGTCCTGAAGGAAAAGTTACCGGTATTGCAACCCACCACTACACCCAAGTTGTAGGTGAATTCTTGCAGACGGATGACGATAAGGGCTATTACGGTCAGGTTCGGTTAACTGACAAGAAGTTGAAACGGTACAGTTTCTACGTTGTAGATACCGGATTAAAGCCTACTCCAGGGGAAGTTGTCACAGCGGAAATCACTGAATTTCCAACTACGGAACACCCACTGGCTATGGTGGGAATCGCAAAACAGATCATTGGGAGTGTGGACGATCCCGGCATTGATATTCTGTCGATCGTATACGCCCATGATATTCCGTCTGAATTCCCAGAAGACGTTTTGGAAGAAGCTGACGCGATTCCAGACCATGTTACTGATGAAGAATTAAAGGGACGCGAAGACGTCACTGACCAGAATTTGGTCACCATTGACGGCGAGTCCTCAAAAGACTTGGATGATGCCGTTACCGTTTGGAAAATGGACAACGGCAACTACCACTTAGGGGTGCATATTGCTGACGTTTCGCACTACGTTAAAGAGGGCACACTGCTTGATCAGGAAGCCTACAAGCGAGGTACCAGTGTCTACTTGACCGACCGTGTGATTCCAATGCTCCCGCGTCGTTTATCAAACGGTATTTGCTCGCTGAACGAAGGCGTGCTGCGGCTTTGCATGTCCTGCGAAATGGAAATTGATTCTGAGGGGAACGTGGTTAACCACCGCATCCATCCTAGTGTGATGAAGTCTAAAGCACGGATGACCTACACCGATGTCAACAAGATACTGGAAGCCCACGATGAAGCAACCCGTGACCGCTACGGCGAATTAACGCCAATGTTTGACCAAATGGCTGAACTGCACAAGATCTTGTACAAGTCTCGTAAACGCCGTGGTGCGATTGACTTTGATGACACCGAAGCAGAAATCATTGTTGACGACAAGGGCCACGCAATCGATATTAAGCTGCGGGTCCGCGGTGTCGCTGAACGGATGATTGAATCCTTCATGCTGGCTGCAAACGAAACCGTTGCTGAACACTATAACAAGGCCAAAGCACCATTTATTTACCGGGTCCACGAAACGCCAGATGGCGAACGTGTGAAGAGCTTCTTTGAGTTCCTGACGGCGTTTGGTATCAACGTCAAAGGTGATCCAGATCACTTGCGGCCAAAGATGCTGCAAAACGTGTTAAAGGGCGTTGCCGGCCAACCGGAAGAAGCCGTTGTTTCAGTAATGATGCTGCGGAGTTTGAAACAAGCCAAGTATACTGACCAATCCCTGGGTCACTTTGGGTTAGCAGCTAAGTATTACACCCACTTTACATCGCCAATTCGGCGTTACCCTGACACCATGGTGCACCGGTTGATCCACTACTACGAAGACCATGGTATCAACGCTGAATCTAAGGCACGCTACGCCAACCTTTTGGAAGAAATTGGTGTGCACAGCTCTGAAATGGAACGGCGGGCAATCGATGCCGAACGTGACACGGATGCTATGAAGAAAGCTGAATACATGGCTGATCACATTGGCGAAGAATTCGATGCCACGGTCAGCTCTGTCATGAAGTTTGGGATGTTCATCGAACTGCCAAACACCGTTGAAGGTTTGATTCATATCAGCCGGATGCAGGACGACTATTACGAGTACGTTGAAAAGTTCCTGGCACTTGTTGGCCGGACAACGAAGCGGACTTACCGGATCGGCCAACCAGTTCGGGTGAAAGTCGTCAACGTCGATAAGGAACAAAGCCAAATTGATTTTGACTTGGTCAACCCTGAAAAGGCGCCAACGTCTGATCTGCTGCCAAAACGTGAGTCACGCAGTCGCGGTGGTCGTAACGGCGGTTCATTTGGACATGGAAATAACCGTAACGGTAATAACAATAATCGCAACCACAGCAACAATAACCGTGGAAGCAACAATCGTGGCGGCAATAACCACGGCGGCGGTAACCGTAACAGTAATGGCAGTGGAAATAACCGCAACCATAACAATGGCGGCAACCACAACAATAACAACCGTAACCAGCCACGAAAGCACAACTAAACTTAACGATAAGTCAGGTGAGGATTGATGGCTAAAAAGAAAAAGACGCCTAACGATAAAAACGTGATGGCGCAAAATAAAAAAGCCCGTCATGATTATGCGATCCTCGATACGTACGAAGCCGGCATGGTCTTAACGGGTACCGAGATCAAATCGGTCCGGGCAAGACGAATCACCTTGCAGGATGGATTCGCCCAGATTCGCAATAACGAAGCATGGTTAATGAACGTCCACATCGACGAATATGCCGAGGGGAACCGGTTTAACCACGACCCGTTGCGGAACAGAAAACTCCTGCTGCATAAAAAAGAAATTAAGAAACTGCAGGATGCTGCATCTGATAAGGGTATCACGCTGATTCCATTGCGAGTTTATCTGAAAAATGGTGTCGCAAAGGTGTTGATTGGCGTCGCGAAAGGGAAGCACGAGTACGATAAACGCGAGACCTTGAAGCGAAGAGATCAACAGCGGCAGATTGATAGGGTGATGAAGAGGTACTAGAGCATGGAGCAAGGCGCC
>NZ_AYYR01000053.1:0-15383 GCF_001435975.1 Secundilactobacillus collinoides DSM 20515 = JCM 1123 | reverse complement strand
ACCCAGAAAAAAGTCCGGTCCTGACTTTTGTGCCCAGAGTTGCTTCTGCAGTAGCCCCCTGCCTTGCGGAACGCGTTTTGGCATGGCTGCCTAAAAGCACGTCGCCAGCACCACAGAGACTACTGAACCCAGAAAAAAGTCCGGTCCTGACTTTTGTGCCCAGAGTTGCTTCTGCAGTAGCCGCCTGCCTTGCGGAACGCGTTTCGGCATGGCAGCCTAGCACCACCAGCTGAACACAAATCATCGCTATACACAGTGAATATCACCAAAACAAAAAGCCAGTCATCTCAAATTGAGATCGATTGGCTTTTTTTGGTCGCGCATAAACGATTGGTAGTTATCTATGACGAGTTCTGAGTGTCCAATTGCGCTAACCATCCCGTCAGCACAGCGCGTGTGTTGATCTGTCCGCTGACCGTGGTCAAAAGGCTGTGCGAAACCAGGGGCCTTTTGCTAGTGTCTATTTCAACACGCGATATTTCTTATGTGCGTGCTCGTAATGCCAAGCACGGTTCCCACGCATATCATTCGGCACGTTAAACGAGACGTGCCATGCCTGGCCGGGCAACTTAAATTTGGTTCGCCGGTTTGCCCAGTGGTCAAGTGTAGCGGCGATGCACAGACATACCGGTTCGTAACTTTTTTGTGAACAGGTAATGTGCATCTGGTCGTCATCCGCGTCTGCTGTCATGATTGTTGTCGTGCCGTGATAGATTTTGTAATGTCCAGTTAAAAAATTACCTACCACGATCCAGCGCAAGTTACTAATGTAAATAAATTCATTAAAGAAGCCGAAACGTTTTGCGATTCGACCGACTTTTTGATTTTGGTAATAAATGTCAAATTGGGGCAGTAAACCGAGGTTTGTTTGCCGGAGTTCAGCCATTAGGGTACCGCTGATCTGATACAATGAAAGCGTGTCTGGTCGCCGACCCCAACGCCCGATTAATAGGTAGATGGACCGGTGATCTTCATCGCGCACAACGGTAGCTCCCTTAGCTGACAAACTGTCTTTTCTAACGTACAGTGTTCGCATGGAAGCCCCCCATTCGTCTTAATTCAATATCATCCTATATGATAACATGAAACGAATCAATTTTCTGCAATGTTAATTTTCACATGAATATGCTAGAATAAATGTTGAGGTGTTGGGAATGAAACCGTTTATTCATAATGATTGGTGGGCTGAATTAGAGCCTGAGTTTGAGAAAGCGTACTATCAAGACTTACATGCCTTTTTAATTCACGAGTACGAAACGCAGCTGATTCACCCCGATATGTATCACATTTATGAGGCCTTTGAATGGACGCCGTTCAGTAAAGTGAAGGTGGTCATTTTAGGACAGGATCCGTATCATGAGCCTAACCAGGCACATGGACTCAGTTTTTCAGTATTGCCAGGCGTTAAAATTCCGCCGAGCTTACAGAATATTTACAAAGAACTACAGTCGGATCTCGGTATTCAACCCGTGAACCACGGTTATTTGGAAAAATGGGCAAAGCAGGGTGTCCTCCTGTTGAACTCTGTGTTGACAGTCCGCAACGGCCAGGCCTTTTCACACAAGGGAAAGGGCTGGGAACAGTTAACGGACGCAGCGATTCACAAGCTATCTGAGCGTCCAACGCCAGTGGTCTTTATTCTCTGGGGTCGTGCAGCGCAAAACAAGATTAACTTGATCGATACGCAGGCCAACATCGTGATTCAGTCAGCGCATCCAAGCCCGTTATCTGCACACCGAGGGTTCTTTGGGTCAAAGCCGTTTTCAAAAACTAACACCGCACTTGAAGCGCTGGGAGAAACGCCCATTGATTGGCAGCTCCCAGAACACGCCGAGATTGATGACGACAATCACCAGCGTGCGTAACACCGCATAATAAGAGGATTGACTAGTCGGAAATTCAAACATCTGGAGGTCTAGAAAGTGGAACTTTTTGATAGTTTAAAGCAAAAGATTAGTGGTAAGAACAAGGTTATTGTTTTTCCTGAAGGGGAAGACATTCGGATCATTGGAGCAGCCAGCCGGCTCGCTCACGACGAGTTGGTTAAACCGATTTTGCTGGGTAACCCAGATGAAATCACCAAGCTGGCCGCACAAAAAGGGTTTGATTTAACAGGTATTAAACTTACCAACCCAGCCGATGCACCCGCAGCTGAAAAGAAAGAGCTGCAGGATGCCATGGTTGAGCGCCGGAAGGGGAAGAATACCCCAGAACAAGTTGCTGAAATGCTGAAGGATCCTAACTATTGGGGCACGATGCTCGTTTATTTGGATCGCGCTGACGGCATGGTTTCCGGGGCTGCTCATGCAACCGGCGATACGGTTCGGCCTGCACTGCAGATTATTAAAACCAAGCCGGGTACCAAGCGGATCATTGGTGCGTTCATCATGCAAAAAGATGAAGAACGTTACGTTTTTGCTGACTGTGGGATCAACATTGATCCTGACGCTGAAGGTTTAGCTGAAATTGCAGTCGAATCTGCCAAGTTGGCCAAACTCTTTGACATTGATCCTAAGATTGCACTTTTGAGTTTCTCCACTAAGGGTTCTGCTAAGGGCGACGATGTGGACAAGGTTGCCAATGCGACTAAGTTGGCTCAAGAAAAAGCACCTGATTTACCTATTGACGGTGAATTACAATTTGACGCTGCTTTCGTGCCGGAAGTCGGCGAACGTAAGGCACCTGGTTCGAAGGTTGCTGGTCACGCTAACACGTTCATCTTCCCTAGCTTGGAAGCTGGGAACATCGCTTACAAGATCGCCCAACGGTTAGGCGGCTTTGAAGCCTATGGGCCAATCTTGCAAGGCTTAAACAAGCCGGTTTCAGACCTATCTCGTGGTGCTAACGAACAAGATGTTTACCAGGTTGCAATCATTACCGCAATTCAATCATTAGCAAACGATTAATAAATGCCTATGACAGCGTATCATGTGTCCTGTCAGTGGTGAAATGACACAAAAAGAGTCCAAGGCAAGCGATTGTCAGGGACTCTTTTCAATTAAGGGAGAATCATGATGACGATAGAAAAAATTGTAACAAGTCCCGAGGAAACGATGACCATCGGTCAAAAACTAGCTCCGTTCCTACAGGCTAAGGACATCATTCTCTTAGACGGCGATTTAGGAGCCGGTAAGACGACTTTTACAAAGGGACTGGCCCTTGGTCTCGGTATTAAACGAAACGTCAAGAGCCCCACTTTTACCATCATTCGCGAGTATCAGGAAGGCCGGCTGCCCCTGTACCACATGGATGTCTACCGATTAGAAGAAGGGGGCGGCGATGAGCTGGGCCTTGACGAGTACTTCAACGGTGATGGGGTCAGCGTTGTCGAATGGTCGCAATTTGTTGAGTCGGAACTTCCTGAGGACTACTTGCGGATCGCGTTTCACCGTCAGGACGAGACCGGTGAAGAACAGCGGAAAATGACGTTTCTGCCAAAGGGAAAGCGGTTTGAGACGATTGTCAAGAAACTGGAGGCTCAGTTGAATGACAAATGATGAGCGGACTTTCAGAAAGGCGGAATCAACGGATGCACAGGCGTTACTGACTTTGTTGAAGGCTCTCGGTACAGAGACCACCACCTTTTCAATTTCTGGTGAACTCCCTGTCGCAGATGAGGAAGCTAAGGAAATAGAAAAAATCAACGCCGGCAACGATCATGTGATCATCATTGCGCTGGCTGGGGATCAGCTCGTTGGGCTTGCCACGATTACCCCCACAGTTGACACCAAGGCTGGTGAGATAGGCGTTGCAGTACTGAAAAAGTATTGGCGTCAGGGCATTGGTCTCGAATTAATGCTATCCGCACTGGACTGGGCGGCAATTGAAAGCAGTTATAATGAAATTTCGCTGACGGTTCAAAAAAACAATCTCGGCGCGGTAGCCCTTTACCAAAAAATCGGGTTTGAAACGATCACGACCAGCCATGTTGAAAACAGTGTTGGTGAGCTTGTTGAAGCCTATGAAATGGCCATTGCACTGGAATAATCTGCTGCATTGATCATTGCATTACATGAATTTTAGTCTAAAAAAGAACCCTAGAAATTGAATTTCTGGCGTTCTTTTTTTGTGGTGCTTTATAAAAAGCAATCGACAGTTAATTTTGGGGCAGTTAGGTGATACCCGCATGATCCAGCTTGTCCTTTATAGCGGGGGCAATTCACACGTCCTCACTTGCAGCATACAACATCAAGTTAAATGGCAATAAAAATTGTCTTCGCGTCCGAATTACCTTGTCTTACCTGTTAAAGTGTCGACACAAACGGCTTGATTGCTTGCGGACCGAACGCATTAGCTTCGTATAACAAAATGTTAGCACATGCCAGACTGTCATCTAATGCGTTATGGTGATGTTCCAGATCAATTCCCAGCGAATCGCACACAGTGTTTAGTTTGTGATTTGGCAGGGACGGATAGAACTTGCGACTGGTTTTAACTGTATCTAAGGTTAGGTACCGCGGGGCGATTATCCCGTGGTGGTTTAATGTCTGCTTTAAAACGCCGTTGTCAAACTGTGCGTTGTGGGCGATGACCAATTGTTCTGGTGTAAAGAACGACTGAATGTGAGGCCACACTTCAGCAAAGGTCGGGGCGTCTGCCACATCTTTTTCGTGAATCCCATGAATCTGAGTATTGCGCCAATAGAAGGGCATTTGCGGGTTGATCAGGGTATAAAACTCATCTGTGACTTGGTTGTTTCGAACAATCGTTAGTGCAAGCGAACACGCTGAGTAGCGTTTACCGCTTGCGGTTTCAAAGTCCATTGCAACAAAATTCAAAGTGTCACCTCCAGTATAGGTTAATGCTGTATCAGCTAGTTTACACGTTTAGACCAGTTGTGACAAGCTCAACGGGACAGTGGTCCGACCCGAAAATATCGTTTCGAATTTCGGCCTTTTCAAGGTTCTTTTGAATGCGATCACTTGCAACAAAATAGTCGATCCGCCACCCAGCGTTGTTATCACGAGCATGGAACCGATAACTCCACCATGAGTACTGTTCAGTAGCTTCCGGGTTAAAGTAACGGAACGTATCCGTGTAGCCGCGGCCAAGCAGCGCGGTGAACTTTTCCCGTTCGTCATCGGTAAAGCCAGCGTTTTTATGATTTGTCTTCGGGTTTTTTAAATCGATTTCTTCGTGTGCAACATTCAGGTCGCCGCAAAGGATGACCGGTTTTGAGGCGTTTAATTTATCGAGGTAGTCCTGGAAAACATCTTCCCAGCCCATTCTGAAGTCCAGCCGTTTCAAACCGCTGCCGGAATTTGGGGTGTAGCAGGTGACCAGATAAAAATCGGGGTACTCAAGCGTGATGACCCGGCCCTCATGGTCGAAATCTGGTTCGCCGATATCATAGGTGACAGCCAGCGGATGATGCTTGGTAAAAATAGCCGTGCCGGAATAGCCTTTGCGTTCGGCGTAATTGTAATATTGTTCGTAGCCGGGCAGATCAAGGTCGAGCTGTCCTTCTTGCATCTTGGTTTCTTGAATACAGAAAAAGTCGGCGTCCAGGTCGTTGAAGGTCGTTGTAAAATCTTTTTTGACCACGGCACGCAAGCCGTTGACGTTCCAGGAAATAAATTTCATGGTATTCATCCTTTCTCAACTAGAGTGATTCATGACTAGTATAGCAAATATTTTTGAACACGGGGGCAACCACCTCCCAACCTGCATGGAGTCATGGTAAAATAATACTATGCAGTTTTATGTCGGAAATGAAAGGAACAAGAGTAATGACGGTGAATTTTATAACACAGTTTCCAAACGTCACGATTTTAACTAACGAACCATTATCAAAATATACGAACACGAAGACTGGCGGGTCAGCTGACCTGTTGGCTTTTCCTGAATCAGCTGGGGAAGTTCAAGCCCTGCTGACCTTTGCAAACGAAAATCAAGTCCCAGTTACAGTAATCGGCAACGCTAGCAACCTCATTGTTCGCGATGGCGGTATTAGGGGGTTGGTCATGATCCTGACACGGATGAACAGCATTAAAGTGGTCGAAAATCAAGTGATTGCGGATGCCGGGGCTTCGATGATCGAAGTTACTAAACATGCTCAGGCAGCCAATTTAAGCGGCTTGGAGTTTGCGGCTGGTATTCCAGGCAGTATTGGCGGCGCCATTTTTATGAACGCCGGCGCTTATGGTGGTGAGACAAGTGATGTTGCTGATAGCGTCCTCGTTTTGACCCGCGATGGTGAAATCAAGACTATCAATCGGGAGGCACTTGATTTTGGGTATCGGCATAGCCGGGTTCAGGATGAAAACGATGTGGTGCTCTCAGCAACGTATGCATTGGTACCGGGAGATGGTGATGTGATCCAAGCCAAGATGGACGACCTGAACGCCAAACGCGCAGCTAAGCAGCCGCTGGACCTGCCATCTTGCGGTAGTGTATTTAAGCGACCCGAGGGCTATTTTGCGGGTAAATTGATTCATGACGCCGGGTTGCAAGGACATCAAGTTGGCGGGGCACAGGTCTCGACTAAACACGCTGGCTTTATCGTAAATGTTGACCACGCCACAGCGACCGACTATCTGAATTTGATTCATCACGTGCAGGCAGTTGTCTTTAAAAAATTTAACGTCCATCTGGAAACTGAAGTCAGAATTATTGGAGAATCTGTTACTCAAGACTAACGAAAAGAGGGGGTACCTAGTTGCCAATTGTTGAAGCTGTCATTTTACTAGTGGTTTTAGTTTTAGCATCCAACATTATTAGCCACTACCTGACCTTCATTCCGGTTAGCCTGATTCAAATTGGGTTAGGGCTTGTCATGGCCTTATTTTGGGAGATTGAGATCCCGCTGGACACTGATTGGTTTTTGCTCTTATTTATTGCGCCGCTGCTGTTCAATGATGGGCGGCGGTTTCCGAAACGGGAGCTATGGAAACTGCGGGGGCCAATCTTTGCCAACGCCATTTTCCTGGTGTTTTTGACCACGTTGCTGGGCGGTTTCTTGATTTATCTGATGGTGCCAAAAATGCCGTTGACGGTCGGGTTCGCAGTGGCCGCCATTCTGTCGCCGACAGATCCCGTGGCCGTGCAATCGATTTCAAAGCGTGTTCATCTGCCTGAAAATATTTTGCACTTGGTCAGCGGTGAAAGCCTGATCAATGACGCGTCCGGCCTGATTGCTTTCAAGTACGCAGTGGCTGCCACCGTTACAGGTGCGTTTTCGCTGACCCACGCGGTCGGTGATTTCTTTTACATTAGTATCGTTGGTCTGATTGTCGGGGCGATTCTCATGATCCTGATTCAGTTTCTGCGGGACATTTTACGTCGCCAAGGTATCAACGATGTCATTTTCAACACGGTGCTGCAGATTATGACACCATTTGTAATTTACTTTATCGCAGAGGATGTTTTTCATGCGTCTGGTGTGATTGCAGCAGTGACGGCTGGAGTAATCTCTCACGCTCGAAACAGCCACTTGATTGAAGACCTGCCAGAATTACATCTTGTCACTGAAAAAACTTGGGACATTATTGTTTATCTGCTTAACGGGATCGTGTTTGTGATTCTTGGAGATGAACTCCCCGCAGCGACTAGTCAGATTATTAAGAATACTCAGTTTAAAACCTGGCAAGCAGTTGCATATGCTTTTGGTGCATGGGTCGTGCTGCTCGTTATTCGGGTTGTTTGGATCTACTTTTATCAACTCGTTGCACAGTTGCGCAAGAAAACAACTAAGGCCAGTTTTCGAATCGCGCTGTTGGCTGGTCTGTCAGGGGTTCGCGGGGCAGTGACCATGGCTGGAGTGCTATCGCTGCCCATGGTCACCGCGACCGGTGTTAGTTTTCCGCAGCGGTCACTTGCATTGTTTATTTCAGCAGGCGTCATTATTATCAGTCTATTGGTGACGGTGATCACGTTACCGTTAGTTTCGCCTGATAACACCCAACCCTTGCAAACACGTGCCAGTTTGAGCGACATGGACGCTGACAATGAACTGGATGAGGACGAAGAGGAGGACATAGATTCGCCGCAAGCATCACGACTAACAGAGGACCAGGCGCGGATTTATATTATGCGATTGGCTATTAACGCTATCGAAGAGCATCGTCGGCAGGAAAATCAACGAGCGGCCTATGATTTAATTTTAGACTATCAGTTCATGATTCGCCGGATGGAAGCTAAGGTCAAGGATGACGGCGCAATGCAGCAGGTCGCAAATGATGAGATTGCCCTTCGCCGAGTTTGTTTGACGGGTGAACGACAAGCCATCGAGCGGTTGTTTGAACATCATCAGATCTCTAAATCAGGTTACCAGTTAGCAATGAAGCGGCTGGCACGTGGCCAACGGCGGTTAAATCAAGCTGACCACGCGTCGTTGACCTTAATCATCCGAAGCTGGTGGCTGTGGTTGAAACATACAGTGCACCGCATCATTCAGTTAATGCGCCATCAAAAGAATCAAAAGGTTGAAAACGAACGGCAGTTGATCGATCGCGAAAGTGCTAAGGCAGCCATTAAGGCGTTGTCGAAATACTTGGGGCGCGAAGACGTCGCGACTGCAGAACTTGATAAGCAAGCCATCTATCACTTGGTGGTGTTCTACCGTAACCGGATCGAACGGGCAAAAACGGCAGACAGCTTCTCAAGAGAAACGTACGCTAATCAGGTTAACAAGCTGCGGATTGTGGGCTTGGGTGCGCAACGAAGCGGCGTGCAGGCACTCCTAGAAGCAGGAAATATCACCTGGCAAATGGCGGGACGTTTACGCCAGTATATTAACTATTCAGAAAATGTGTTGATGATGGCGGATGAAGAGGAGTAGAGAGTGGCTCAGAGTCCGTTAGGCAGGAGTCCCTTGCCTTGCGTAAGTCGTTTCGGCAATGAGGCCAAAACCCCAGTTGCAAGTACGACAAAGACGACTGTACCCATAAATATTCCGGTTCTGACTTTTGTGCCCAGAATCAACTTTACAATCTAGCCATGAATAAAGTCCATTTAGGCAATAAAATTGATATTTTAGAGTGACGGCGGGATAGCTCTCTCAAACGTATGACAAACGGTCGCTCCGAACAAAAAGCGCCCCTAGTTGAAAATCCAAATTGGAATTTTCAACTAGGGGCACCTTTATTCTGAGGGCAAAGCAGCTTTTTGCCCACCCTCGTTTTCTGCGGTTAGTAAAACCGTTGATTTTCATGTATCCTTCTACGCTAGTTTTTAACCGGTTGGTGCTTCTTGATTTTTGGTCCAACAATTTATCAAACAGTTCTTGTCAAATCATTTACTATCGTCATGATACGTGCGACCTAGTTGCTGGTTATAGACTAAATGTGATAACCAATAGGCCAGCAACTGAATGATCATCATCAAGCCGACGAATTCGAGCATGGGTTCCGTCCACATGCCCATTAGCCGGTGAATAATGAGGTCTGGGGAAATGAACAGGTAAATGGTGTGAATCCGCAGAAACCTGCCCGCGTAAATGCCGACTGATGATAGAAAGGTTAAAATAAGTACCAGCACCACTTCCAGCCACCGCGCGTGTTTGAAATAACGTTCAGTGATTGTTCCTGCCACGTGATTTAAACTCCAGAATCCTAAAAACACACAGAAGAGCACACTGATCAGTTCAATCGTAAAGTAGATCCAGATGTGTAAAGTAGACCGCAAAAGGCCATCGTACGTGTACGGATTTAGTAATGAGAGGTGAAACAGGTCAGTCAGCAGATAGGGCGCATTAGGGTAGAAAAGTAACCACAAAATGATCAGCACCCAAAAGAAGATGCCATGTTTTGGAAAATCGTTTCTAATATGAAAACTGATTTCGATTGGGATATAGCCCAAAAACGTATTTAAGATTAAAAAGGTAAAAGGGGCTTTAACAAAGGTCCATAGAAATAGGAGCCATATAATAAAGAAAATTCGAATCTGCCATCTGGCCTGTGTTCGCATCATGCCACCCCCTGTCGTTATTGAGACTTCATATAAATAGTACCAGATTAAAGCGGGAATAACATCGCAATTAGGCTGATATTTATAAATTGCTAAGACTCAGTTCGTAAACGGGACTAAAAACAGGGAGCAGGCGTGTTATAATGATAGCCGAATAGATTTTTGGAGGGAAAATATGAACCTTGATTGGAGTAACTTATTGACGTGGCATACAATCGTCAACTTACTCGATATTCTGGTCGTATGGTTTGTCTTCTACGAACTGATCATGCTGTTGCGCGGTACCAAAGCGGTTCAACTGCTGCGTGGTATCATTTTTATTGTCTTGATCAAAATTGTGAGTCTTTATGTGGGTCTCACGACGGTGTCCTGGTTAATGGATCAGGTGATCAATTGGGGGGTTATTGCCCTGATTATCATTTTCCAACCAGAAATCCGGCGGGGGCTGGAACACATCGGCCGTGGTTCAGTATTTGTGCGTAATCGCCAAGTGAATGAAGCCGAAAACAAGATGATCGAGGCACTCGATAAAGCCATTCAGTATATGTCCAAGCGACGGATCGGGGCGTTGATCACCATTCAGATGGATACTGGGTTGGAAGATTATATTGAAACTGGGATCGAGCTGAATGCTGAGATCACTGGCGAACTTTTGATTAACATTTTTATCCCGAATACACCGTTGCACGATGGTGCCGTTATTATTCAGGATAATAAGATAGCGGTCGCAGCGGCTTATCTGCCGTTGTCCGAAAGTAATTTGATTCCTAAGGAACTTGGAACCCGGCACCGGGCGGCCGTTGGTATCTCAGAAGTGACTGACGCCTTAACAGTGGTGATCTCTGAAGAAACTGGGGAGGTCTCTATTACTAAGAATAACGAGTTACTGCGTAATATGGATCAGAATGATTACCTGAAATTTCTTCGCAATGAATTGATCAAGGACCAGGAGCCAGAAAAGCGTAACGCTTACACGACAGTCTTAGATTGGCTCGATGAGCGGTTTAGAGGGGGCAATCAAAAATGAAAGCTTTCTTTAATAGTCGCTGGATGTTTCGTCTGGTTTCGTTATTCTTAGCTGTGTGTTTATTTTTATACGTTAACAGCACGAAGACGACTACTAGTCAATCCACGAATAGCACCACGGATAGTACGACATTAACGGCTAATGAGCACAAAACCATCACGGTGCAGTTGCGGTTGAACGTTAATTCGGATAAATATTTTGTGACCGGATACCCGGAGAAAGTCAAAATGCATTTGAGTGGTCCGGCGGCTCTGGTCACCGCCACGGCAAATACGCAAAATTTTCGGGTGATTGCTAATCTGAACAAGTTGAAAGTTGGAAAGCACACCGTGGCCTTGCAAGAAGAGGGCTTGAATCGCGATTTGTCTTACCGAATTGATCCTGCCAAGATCAAGGTCAATATTCAGAAACGGCAAACGGTTTCGTTTCCAGTAACGGTTAACTATGACAAGACCCGTATTGCTGACAATTACGAGGCGGGCAAAGCAACTTCGGACGTTTCAAGTGTGAAGGCAACTGGGGCCGAAAATGAGATTGACCGGATCAGCAGGGTTGTGGCACAGGTCGATCTGAAACAGAATGCTAAATCCACGGTGAATAGCCAGGCCGTTATTGAAGCCCTCGATAAGCAGGGGCGGACCGTTAACGTGATTTTGACGCCATCCACGACGCAGGTAAATCTGCCTATTACAACCAAACAGAATTCAAAAAAGGTGCCAATCACCTTTAAGGCTAAGAATGGCAGCAGCGACTACACGTATACGCTGAAGAGCAGTACTAGTTCTGTCCGGGTCTTTGGGTCGAAGTCAAAACTCGCAGATATATCAAGTTTTGAAGCGGACATCGATGTCAGTGATATTAAGAAATCGACCACCAAAACGGTCAGTCTGGATGCAGACGCTAATAACGTGACCAGCGTTGATCCAACCAGTGTTAAGGTGTCGATCACCACAAAAAAGACAGATTAATTACGAGAAATGAGGAATTGATAACATGAAATACTTTGGAACTGACGGTGTGCGAGGAATCGCGAACCAAGAATTGACCCCTGAATTAGCCTTTCGACTAGGCCGAGCAGGCGGCTACGTTCTGACAGAACACGCTGAGGGTAAACAACAAGCTCAAGTTTTGGTGGCTCACGATACCCGAATCTCGGGACAAATGCTTGAAGAATCCTTAGTTGCCGGCTTGCTGTCAGTGGGTATTGAAGTACTGCGGCTGGGTGTGATCTCAACACCAGCAGTGGCCTATCTTGTCCGCACACAGGGTGCTGACGCTGGGGTTATGATTACTGCCTCTCACAACCCGGTTGCTGACAATGGTATTAAGTTTTTCGGGGCGGACGGCTATAAGTTGTCAGACGCTCTTGAAGAAGAAATTGAGACATTGTTAGATAAGGACACTGATACATTACCACGGCCAGCTGCTGAAGGCTTGGGGACCGTTGAAGACTACCAAGAAGGCAGCCAAAAGTATATTCAATTCTTGGAACAAACTATTTCTGACGATCTGTCCGGTATGCATATCGCGGTGGACTCCGCTAATGGGGCAACCAGTGGTCTTGTTTCACGGTTGTACGCCGATCTTGCAGCAGATTTTGATACGATCGCAACGACGCCAAACGGGTTGAACATCAATGATCAAGTTGGGTCAACACATCCTGAACAATTGCAAAAATTCGTCGTTGAAAAGGGCGCTCAAATTGGGCTGGCCTTTGATGGTGATGGTGATCGCTGCATCGCAGTTGACGAAAAGGGCAATCTTGTTAACGGTGACAAGATCATGTATATCTGCGGCAAATATATGTCGGAACATGGCCGTTTGAAAAAGGATACCATCGTTACCACAGTGATGAGCAACCTCGGCATGTACAAAGCGATGGAAGCCCATGGCATGACCAGTGTTAAGACGCAGGTCGGTGACCGTTATGTTGTCGAAAAAATGGTGGCTGACGGTTACAACCTTGGCGGCGAACAATCCGGTCATATCGTTTTTCTTGATTTCAATACCACTGGTGACGGGATGCTGACAAGTCTGCAATTGTTGCACATTCTCAAGGAAACGGGCAAGCCGCTTTCCGAACTGGCCGCAGACGTTCAGGATTATCCACAAGAACTTGTCAACGTTAAGGTGGCAGACAAAAAAGCAGCCTTAGATAACCCTGAAATCAAGGGCATTATTGATACTGTTGAAAAAGAGATGGCGGGCGACGGACGGGTGCTTGTTCGGCCTAGCGGAACTGAGCCATTACTTCGGGTCATGGCTGAAGCGCCAACGAAGGAAGCCGTTGCAGGTTATGTGAACCGAATCGCTGCCGTTGTGAAAAAAGAAGTCGGCGTTGAAGATTAATGAAACCTTAATAAGCGGTTTTCAGGTTATATCGCCTGAAAACCGCTTTTGTTATAGTGTTTGGGCAAACGGTTCGTTTTCACCCTATACCACTTGGTGATGTAATGTGTTGACAACTTGTCGTAAAGACTGTAGAGTATACGTGTTATCAAGATATTATCTTGATAAGCAAGTCTATACCAATTAAAAATAAATGAATAATACGAGGATGAAAGCTTATGTGTGGAATTGTTGGCGTTACAGGTAGTGACAATGCAGTAAAGATTCTGTTGGAAGGATTACAGAAACTTGAATATCGTGGTTACGATTCAGCTGGAATCTATGTCAACGATCAGAGCGGTCAGGATTATCTTGTGAAGGAGAAGGGCCGGGTCGCAGATTTGAAGCGTGAAGTGGGCCCTGAAGTTCACGGGTCGACTGGTATCGGTCATACCCGTTGGGCAACTCACGGCGGCGTCAGTGTTGCAAATGCCCACCCACAAGTTTCTCAAGATAATCGTTTCTACTTGGTACACAACGGTGTCATCGATAATTTCCAGGAAATCCGCAGCGATTATTTGAGTGATGTTTCGTTTACGAGTCAAACCGATACTGAGGTTGTTGTTCAGTTGATTGACAAGTTTGCCATTGAAGACAAATTAAACGCCCATGATGCGTTCGTCAAAGCTTTGACTGTTTTAAAGGGTTCTTCATACGCCTTCTTGTTAATGGACCGCGAAGACCCTGACACGCTGTATGTCGCTAAGAACAAGAGCCCATTACTGGTTGGGGTTGGCGACGGCTTCAATGTTGTCTGCTCAGATGCCTCTGCAATGCTGCGTGAAACGCATGACTTCCTGGAACTGTTGGATGGCGAGATCGTGACCATCAAGCCAAACGAAGTCAAAATTGAAGATAAAGACGGCAAGCCGGTTGAACGGGACACTTTCCACGTTGATATGGATGCTAGTGAAACTGACAAAGGGACTTATCCCTTCTACATGTTGAAGGAAATTGACGAACAGCCTAACGTTATGCGCAAGTTGGCCCAGGTATACCTGTCCGAGACCGGCGAACCCGTTATCAACGAAAAGTTGTTGAACTCAATGAAGCAGGCAGATCGTATCTATATCGTTGGTGCTGGAACGAGTTATCATGCTGGCTTGGTCGGTGCTCGTTTGTTTGAGAACCTGACTCAAACGCCAACGGAAGTTCACATTTCCTCAGAGTTTGCTTACGAACAGCCTATTTTATCTAAGAAACCATTCTTCATTTTCTTGTCTCAGTCTGGTGAAACGGCTGATAGTCGTGAAGTCTTAGTTAACGTCAATGCTGCTAATTATGAAAGCCTGACAATCACGAACGTTCAAAACTCGACGCTATCTCGTGAAGCCACGTACACCTTACTGTTACACGCCGGGCCAGAAATTGCCGTTGCATCTACTAAGGCGTACACTGCACAAATTGCCTTGGAAGCTATTTTGGCAAAGGCACTCGGCGAATCCGACAACCAAATTGTTGCCCAACGGTTCAACATTCGGCAGCAACTTGGCCTGGTAGCCACAGGCATCCAAGCCATTATTGATGCTAAATCCAAGCTGGAAGACATGGCCAAGAAGTACTTCTTGAACACACCAAATGCCTTCTACATTGGCCGGAGCCTTGACTGGAGCGTTTCACTTGAAGCGGCTCTGAAGCTCAAGGAAATCTCATATGTTCAGGCTGAAGGCTTTGCTTCGGGCGAATTAAAGCACGGAACAATTGCCTTAATCGAAGATGGAACGCCGGTTATTGGTATCATCACACAGGCGAAGACCGCGGGTTTAACGCGTTCTAACCTGCAGGAAACTATGGCGCGTGGTGCAAAGATCATCACAATCACCACTGAAAGTCTAGCTAAGAAGGATGACGACATCATTCTGCCTGACGTTGATGAATTGTTGACACCGTTATTGAGTGTTGTTCCAACGCAGTTATTGGCTTACTACACTAGTCTGAACAAGGGATTGGATGTAGACAAGCCGCGTAATCTGGCAAAGTCTGTTACTGTTGAATAATAAGTGATTTTTTGGGCTCTTTGTCAACTGGTATTGGTGGAGAGTTTTGAAACGCATTTGACCTT